>JBKEBS010000059.1:0-18567 GCA_047973265.1 Oscillospiraceae bacterium | reverse complement strand
GAAGTAGATGTCACATGCCCGGCGCGTTTAAGCCAGCTTTTGAGCGTATCAATGCAGATGCCCAGATCCGTAGCGACCTGTCGAGCTGGATGATGTTGCTCAACAACCATCCGAACCGCGCCCTCCCTAAATGCTTCATCGTAACGCGGTGGAGCTTCACCTTTTCTTGATTTGTTTGACATGTTTTTTGCCTCCTTCTTTCAGTATACACGATTGGCTGCGTGTCTACCATTTCGAGAAGGGGGACAGTTTTCTGGTGGCAGAAGGACGGACTGGAAAAGGACTGGAAAGAGATGAAGGAGCGCCACTCCAAGGACAAGTGCAACTGCTAAACTAACAGGATATCCTGAAATTCTGCTTGAAAGGAGGGGCATTATGCTCTGGAAGATTCTCTCGGTGATTCTCGGCATTCTATTTGTCGGCGTCGCAATCTATCTTCTCATAAGCTTTGCAGCGCTGGCTCTCTCCGCTAAGATTTTGTGGCTGGCGGTAATCATTTTCCTTGCCGCGATTCTCATCATGCTGATTCGCAAAGCGGTGCAAAAAGCTTAAATTAACCGTCGCCAACCCGACATTTTCGTGGTATACTGTTCCTGACAATACTGCGAAAGCGGAAAGGGAGCGGAGCATTGAAATTTGGAATATGTCTCAACGCCACTGAATTTTTGCGGGACGGCAGCCTTGCCGAAAAACTGGGAGAGATTGCAGCGGCCGGATACGACTACGTCGAGGTGAACGCGGTGTCCAGCGCCGATTTATCGGAGGAGGAGATCGCAGCGGTCACATCGGCCCTGAAAGAGGCCGGGCTCACCGCCGCAAGGGCCTGCGTGCTCTTCCCCGGCGACATCAAGGTGGTGGGTGAAGAGGCCGACAAAGCCGTCATCACTGCCTATCTTGAAAAGCTGATGCCCAAGCTTTCCGCGCTGGGTGTGGGGACAGTGGTGTTCGGCTCCGGCGGCGCACGGCGCGTCCCCGAGGGCTACGACCACGCTGTGGCCTTCGGCCAGTTCTGCGACTGCGCGAAGCTGGTTGCCGAAATCGGCGCAAAGAACGGCGTCCGTGTCGCCCTGGAGCACCTCAACCCCGGCGAGACCAACCTGCTCACCACAATCGGTGAGGCGGTGGACGCGCTGGAGAGGGTGAATGATCCCGGCTGTGGGCTGCTGTTTGACTACTATCACGTCGATATGGCAACCAACGATATGGACAATGTCTTGCGCCATCCCGACAAGCTGTACCACTCCCACCTGGCGATGCCAGTCACCCGGAAGTTTCCCCTGCCCGGCGACGAAGACGCTGTCCGCCCCTATTTCGAGACGCTGAAAAAGGCGGGCTACGACGACACCGTGAGCCTGGAGGCCGGCATGCACGACGACCGGAGCTACAGCGACAATCTCCGCGACGCCATGAAGGTGCTGAAAGCATTTTCCAGTTAACTCGTTATCAAACAAAAAGAACCGGCTGATTTATTTCAGCCGGTTCTTTTTATGTTATTCCTTGCAGAGGAACTGGTAGGCGATGTCGGAAAATCCAGGGTAGTCCTCGTGGGCAAAGTCGGGGTAGAGCACAACCTCTTTTTCGGTCAGCACCTTGTTAAAGAAGGCGTACTGGGTGGAGGGAGGGCAGACGGTGTCCATTAGTCCCGTCGCCATGAGCAGTTCCCCACGGATGCGGGGCGCCATATTCTGCACATCCACGTAGCCCAGCTTGGTGAAGAATTCTCGCTCCCGCAGGTGCCGGGGGTCGAAATGGCGGAAGTGGTAGGTGATCTCATCGTAGGCGCTCTTGGCCAAATCCATCTCCCACACCCGCTGGTAGTCGCAGAGGAAGGGGCACATGGGGACAAGGCGGGTGATGCGGGGCTCAAGGCCCGCGCAGGCGATGGTCAGTCCGCCGCCCTGGGAACCGCCGTGGGCCATGAGGCGGCTTCCGTCCACCTCGGGCAGGTCGTGGACAATCCCAGCAAGCTGGGCGGTATCCAGAAAGATGTGGCGCATCAGCATATCGTCGGGGTTACCCTCCACGCCGCGCATGAAGTGGCCCTCATAGGTGGTGCCCTTGTGGCCGCCGGTGTCCTCCGAGCGGCCCCCTTGCCCGCGACAGTCCAGCGCGGCGACCGCCATGCCCGCCGCAACGTATTGGAGCAGCCCTGTCCACCCGCAGCTCGCGCCGGAGTAGCCGTGAAAGAGCAGCAGCCCCGGCACGGGGCCGTCCAGCTTTTTTGGGCGGGCGTACTTGGCGTAGATGCGCGCACCCCTCACCCCTGTAAAGGTGAGGTCGAAGCAGTCGGCGAAGCCCGTCTGGAATTTCGCCGGGCTGAGGTCGAGCCGAGGGTCGACGGCCTTCATCTCGGCCAGCGCCCGTTCCCAGTAGGCGTCGTAGTCGTCGGGGCGGGGATTGGTGCCCCGGTATTGCTGGAGCTCTTGCAGCGGCATGTCGATGAGTGGCATGATGAATCAGTCCTTTCTGCACGGGATTTGTCCCTGCCATCTTAATACAGATCATGCCAAAAGTAAACAACACACTTCGACAAATTCCACCCAATTATCTGTGAGAATGGAGCTACAATTAAGACATCAAATACATTCACAAGGAAGGAAAACAGTATGCCTAGTTTTGCGAATCCCTATGGGGGCAACGTGCCCAAGAAAATGACCAAGGAGGAGCTGATCCAGGCGCTCCGCATCGACATCGCCTCCGAGCTGGAGGCAATCTTCCTCTACGAGGCCCACGCGCTGGCCATCGACGATGAGGTCGCCAAGAAGGTGCTCCGCGATATCCGCGACGAGGAGAAGGAGCACATCGGCGAGCTGATGTCCCTGATGCAGTATCTGGACGGCGACATGGCCGGGTTCCTCAAGGAGGGCAACGGCGAGGTTCGGGAGATGATGGAGGAGCTCGGAATCGACGCCGGAGAGATCAAGAAGATCGACATCATGAAATAACCTTTCTTTCCCCAGCACCCCGGGAAAAAGGCCTGATTTGCAATCAGGCCTTTTTTTGTGGTCTTTTACAGCTTTGTTACAGACCGGAGAATTTCTCGACACCTCTATTGAATCCGCTCATTCCCTTTGTTATAGTAGAAGAATGAAGCGTAATATATTGAAACTGTGCACAATGCTCCTCGGTCTGGCTCTGTTTTTTTCCAGCTGTCGGGGTGATTCGCCGGCGGAGTCCGAAGAGGTTGCTCCGGCGGAATCCGTTTCCGTCGAATCCTCCGACGCTCCAGAAGAGGAGGAAGCCCCCTTTTTCCTCTACGGCAGGAGCTTTCTGGACGGGGAGGAGCAGGCGGTTTATGATCAGCTCTGCGCCGCCGCCGAATCCGTCGACCTGGAGGCCCGCATCCCCTATCCCTACGACGGGGAGAGGGCAAAGGCCGTGAGCCGTTACTTCCGCTGCGACAACCCCCGCTTTTACTGGGCGGAGGCGGTCTACGACCCCGGCGAGGGGGCCTTTCACCTGGAGATTCCACGTGGCTATTCGGTGGAGGAGGTGCGGGAGAGGGATCGGGAAATCAGGGAGAATACCGCCCTTCTGCTGGAGCAAATTGAGGGAGAGGGCATCGAGTGGGTCTACAGCGCCCATGACCGGCTTGCCAGGTACATCGCCTACAGCCACACCTTTTTCCCCGACGATGCGGACACCCTCTACGGCGGGCTGGTCAACGGCAGTGCCGTCTGCGAGGGCTACACCCGCAGCTTGCAGTACATTTTACAGCAGGGGGGTTATCCCTGTGTCTATATGGCGGGGACGGGCCTCAGCGGCGTCCCTCACAGCTGGAACGCTGTGAGCGTAGAGGGTGAGTGGTACTACATCGACCTGACTAAGGACGACGACGGCAACTTTCTCCGGCGTCACTACCTCTGCATCTCCGAAGAGGAGTCTGAGCGGGTGCACATCTGGGATGCCGCACAGTATCCAGAGCCACCGCCTGTAGGCACACAGCGCTTCAACTACTATATTTATAACGGATTTATCGCCGAGAACGCCTCCCGCCAGCAGACGATCGACCGGCTTGGCGAGGTGTTCGCCGGTCAGCTGGCCGCCAAGGCTCCCGAGGAAGCCGAGGACTGGGGCGTCAACCTGGAAGTGAAGGTAGTAGGTTCTGAAGAGGACTACCGTGCGGTGAAGGTGCTGTTTCTGGAGGACACCTTTTCGATTCTGGACGCGCTGGAAAAGGAGCTTGGCACACTGCGGCCCGACCTGCGGGTGCTGCGGGAAAAGGGTGTCCAGTGCCTTTTCAACGACGATGTGCAGGTGCTGATTTTCTTGCCGCTGGTGGAAAACAAGCAGTAGAACGGCTTGAACAACATGCTAAATCATTATTTTATCTATGTGTGTAAAAAAGGAGCGGGTGAGTCATGGCGGAAGAGAAGGACAAGAACATGAACGAGCAGAACGAAGGCGCACAGGAGGGGGAGTGGCCCGTATCCCCCGAGCAAGCGGAGGAGCAGCCTGTACAGAGCTTTGTCCAGGTTGACCCCTCCAACGAGGCGCAGCCCTATCCGCCGGAGTATGCGGCCTATCCACTCCCGGAAGGGACTGCGGCGCCGGGCGGGCAGCCTCCCCAGTCGCCAAAGAAGAAGTCCAAGCTGATTGTCTGGCTTATCGTCCTCGTGCTGCTGATCATTGCGGCGGTGGGCGGCGTGATCGGCTGGAATCTTTATAACGACAACCGCTCCGAGGCAATTGCGGCATCCTTCCAGTTTGATACCGCTTCCTACCGGGACGAGCAGCGCATTCATCTCAGGGGCGCGCCCTACCTCAGCGAAAAGCAGGTGGAGGAGGGGCTGACCATCACCCCGGAGGTGCCTTTTCAGGTCACCAAACAGCAGGGGGATACCTATGCCATCCGCCTGCTTGACCCGCCCAATGTAGCCTACCACTTTGTGTTCACCGAGCCCTATCGGGGCCAGGTCTTCACCGGCAGCGTGGACAAGATTGTGCTGGAGGTGGAGCTGGAAGGGCTAAACCTCGCAAACCATGATGTTACCGAAGGCTTCTCCCTGACCTTTTCCAACTCGGTGACAGAGGAGGCCCTGCGGGAGCACCTCTCCTTCGAGCCCCAGGTGGAGTACTATCTGGAGGTCTCGAAAAACCGCGTGTACGTCACACCCCAGTACACCCTGGATTACGACACCGACTACCGCCTGATTATCTCCGCGGGGCTGGAGAGCAGGAAGGAAGGCTACGAGCTGCCCCGGAACAAGAGCTTTAACATTCACACCCAAAAGCGGGGCTTCCGCACCATACTCACCAACCCCTCCTCCATCATGCTCCACGAGGATGCGGGCATCCTGCTGGAGTTCGACACCATTCTGGAGGGCGTGGAGGACAACGCCAAGCTGGAGGTGGAGCTCTACAAATACTCCGACCTCCTCGCCTACCGTGACGAGGTGAAGGGTCTTGCCAACAACTTCGTCGAGCTGGAGAAGCTCTCCGTCACAGAGCACGAGCTGCCAAACGAGCAGAGCAGCATCACTCTGGACAATCCCGGCCTGGGGGCTTATTTGGTGCGCGTTCTCGCCTACAACCCGGAAAACGGCGACGTCACGGAGTTCCGCAAGGCGGTTGCGGTGACCAAGTACACCGTCTATGCCCAGACCGCCGGCACCGAAACCCTGATGTGGCTCAACGACAGCGTGACCGGCGAGCCCCTGGAGGGCTATACGGTGGAGTTTTACAAGAATGTGGACATGGAGCCCATCGCCACAGGAATCAGCGACGCCGACGGTATCGCGATACTGAATTACATCGAGGAAGAGGGCTACAGCTACTATTACAGCGGCAACGACGAGTACAACAAGACGCTGTCCATCACCGATGCGGACGGCAATGTGGTCTATGTGGACAGCACTTCGGTGCTCAACGGCTATTCCAGCGCCCCGAGAGACCGCTACTACAGCTTCTTCATGACTGACAGGCCCATTTACAAGCCCACCGACGAGATTAACTTCTGGGGCTATGTGCGTCCCTACACCGACACCGGCGACCGGGCCCCCACCACGGTGCGGGTGAGCTTTGGCACCTACGAGGCCCCCGAGATGCAGGTGGAGGACTTCACCCTGAATCCCGACGGCAGCTTCCAGGGCAGCATGACGCTGGAGTCCATCAAGAGCTCCCACTACGATCTGGTGCTCTCTGTCCCCACCGTTGTGGAGATAACGGAAGAAGATGAGGATGAGGAGACATCATCCGGCGAGGAGACCTCCGAAAGTTCTGAGGAGGTCGATTCCGGCGCCGCAACCTCATCGGAGGAGGAGACCGCAGAAGAGGATGCGGAGGAGCAGCCCGCCACCCGTGTGGAATACCGGACAGTCGTCCGGGAGTACATCCAGGTGAAGGACTACCAGAAGCCCGCCTTCCTCATCGAATCCGAGACAGACAAAGTCATCTACAGCCCCGGCGAGGACGTGCAGCTCACCGTCAACCCCACCTTCTACGACGGCACCCCTCTGCCCAACTACGACCTGCAGCTGATTCTCTACAAGAGCCGCTGGGGCAGTTCCCTGGAGCCCCAGAAGCTCACCTCGGACAACAAGGGCGTGGCGACAGCCAGCTTTGCGGCGAACCAATCCGACCCGACAGAGCCCCAGGACTGGATGCCAACCATCAACGCCTACACCGTGCGCATCGACAACGACGGCGAGCGGATTGTCCACGACGGCACCTATCTCTACTACCCAACCGACACCATGCTGTTCGGTTCCCTCACCCGGCGGGAGAGCGGCAACGCCGACCTGTCTATCGAGACAGCCAGGATCAATTTCGACGCCGTTCAGACCACCGAGGAGCTGGCGGAGCACGGTCTCAGCGGCGGCTACTGGGGCTATTACGGCGGCGGGCAGGAATACGCCGATCTCTTCCGCGGCGAGAGCGTGGACACAGAGGTCACCGTGGAGGTGGTCTACCGCTACTACGACAAGACCGGCGCCTGGCAGAAGGGCGAGCGCACCATCGAGGTGGACACCAAGGACGGCGTCGTCACAGTGCAGGACGTCATCGACGTGCCCTTCAACCAAAAGCGTTATGTCTACATGGATGTCACCATGTACATCACCGACTCCTATGGGCGCACGGTGCGCTCCTACGCCTACTGGGACAACGGCATGCCCAGCAAGGAAGAGGAGACCAAGTATTCCCCCGGCTTCAACTATGTCCTCACCAACGAGGCGGGGGAGAATGTCCTGAGTCCTTACTATGAGTACCTCACCTACAACTCCGCCTACTTCGGAGACGGAGAGAAGATGCACTTTGAGCTCTACTACCAGGACAAGCCCGCCTACAACAACGGCAAAATCCTCTACACCATCATCCAGGATGGCGTGGTGGAGAGGGCTATCACCACGGAAAACACCCTGGAGCTCACCCAGAGCGTGGACATGGCCAACAGCTTCAACCTGGTCGCCGCCTATTTTGACGGCACAGATGTATTCCCTATCCGCAACACGGTGGTGCGCTTCGACAAGGAGAGCATCCGCCTGAACGTGGAGGTTACCCCCGACAAGGAGATATACAATCCCGGCGACACGGTGAAGCTCACCGTCAAGGTGACCGACCAGAAAGGGAAAGGGGTAGCGGGTACCACCTGTGTCAGCATCGTGGACGAGTCCATCTTCGCGCTGGTTGAGCAGTCCATCGATGTGCTGAGCGACCTGTACGGCGATTTGTACTTCTACAACAACAACATACCCAAGTACGCCACCGGCAAGGGCGACTTCCGCCACGAGTACGGTACCGGCGAGGGGGGCGGCAAGGGCGACGAGGGAGCCCTTCAGTTTATCGAAAACCTGCGCAAGAACTTTAAGGACACGGCTTTCTTTGAACTGGTGCGCACAGACCAGAGCGGCAACGGGACAATCAGCTTTACGCTGCCCGACAATGTGACCAGCTGGCGGGTGACGGGCGCCGCCATCGGTGACAACCTCTACGGCGGCGAGAGCACCACCAACTTTATCACCACCATGCCCTTCTTCCTGCGGCCTGTCATCTCCTCCAAGTACATCGAGGGGGACGACATCGCCATATTGGTGCAAGGCCACGGCGTGGCGCTGGACGAGAACAGCGACATCACCTACCAGGCCAACATCAAGGGCGACGGGGTGGATGAGACAAGGAACTTTACAAACAAAGCCTACCAGTCCAACGAGATCAACTTCGGCAAGCTGCCCGAGGGCGAGTATATCGTGACGGTGACCGGCAAGTTCGGCAGCTACACCGACGCGGTGGAGACCCCCCTCTACATCGTCAGCAGCAACCTGGAGATGGTGGTGGGCAGGGAGATCGACCTCGCCCAGCCCATCGACGTGAACGCAGTGCGCTACCCGGTCACCATGTCCTTCTATGACAAGGAAAACCAAGCCTTCTACAGCAGCATCAGCTCGGTGCTGGGCCACTACTGCATGGCCTCCAACCAGCGCATGTCCCGCGTCGCGGCGAAGAAGGCGCTGGCAGCCCACATGGATCCGGGGGATATTCCCCAGTATGTACAGACCACCAGCGACGACCTCTCCAACATGCAGAACAGCGACGGCGGCATCGGCCACTACATCGGCGGAGACTCCGACCTGATGATCACCCTCAAGGTGCTCATGGTGGCGGAGGATCAGTTCAACAAGCCGCTGATGGTAGAGTACTTCCAACGGTACACCAGCTCCACCGAGGATAAAACCCGCCTGGCTGCCGCACACCTCGGCCTGGCCGTTCTGGGCGAGGAAAATAGCGTGGCGGTCAAGGGGATGCTGAACAGCGCGACGGCGACTCCCGTGCAGAGAGCTTACATGATCACCGCCCTGGCCTACATGGGCGAGGAGGAGCTGGCCGCAGAGATGTACGACAAGTACATCACCCCCAACCTCAAAAAGGACGGGGACGGCCTCTACTACTCCACCACAGGCGTGCTGGAGGGCATTCTGGAGGAGTATTACTACTACGACACCAAGGCCAGCCAGACAGCGGCCACGGCGGCCTCCTGGGTGGCGGCGATCAAGCTGGGCAGGCAGGACGACGCCGACGCCATCTCCCTGCAGCTGGACAAGAGCGGCTGGCGGTACAACTCCCTCTACGAGTGCATGTACTATGTGGTCAATTTCTCCCGCACCGTGGAGCCCACTAGCCTCACCTACACCTCCAACGGGGAGACGGTCACGGTCAATCTGGGCTACAACGGCCAGAAGACGGTGTCCTTTACCCGCAGCGAGTTCGAGAGCCTCAAATTCACCAATGTGCCCGACAGCGTCACCGCCAATGTCTACTATATCGGCGAGCCGGAGGAGGCGGGCTTCACTCCCTCCGACAAGATCGACATCACCCGGGATATCGAGGAGGTGGAGGAGGGCCGCTACCGCATCACCATCAAGGTGAAGTTCGCGGACGGCGCCCCCAGCGGCTATTACGACATCAGCGAGTGGGTGCCCTCCAACATGCGCTTCTACCAGGTGGACAGGGCGAAGTACGGCCGGTGGGGCTACAACGACTGGTGGTACTGGTATTCCACCGAGGGCCAGAAGATATACTTCCAGGTCTACCGCTACACCGGGGCGAAGGAAGTGACAATCTCCTACATGGCACAGCGCACCTACGAGGCCGAGGCGATTCTGGACAGCACCTACATCGTCCACGGCAGCTCGGGCGAGAGCGCCATGACGGAGCGGATCGTGCAATAATAGCCGAATGTGAAAAAGAGAGCCCGCTCCATATGGAGCGGGCTCTCTTTGCGGTGAAGAAGTGTTGTCAGCGGGCGCGTCCGCCGCCCATGCCGCCGGTTCCACCGGGGCCTCCGGGGCCGCTGCCGCCGGTTTCGGTGAGCTCGCCGCCCGTCTTGGTCCAGCTGCCGTCCACATCCAGGGTCTGGCCCTCGCCCAGCAGTGCGGCTGTGAGGTCGACGGTGCCGCCGGTCATCTCGCCGTTGCCGTTGATGTCGATGGCGTCGGAGCCCGCCCGCACGGTGATGGTGCCGCCGCTGATAAGCAGCCACTGGTCGGAGCTGACAGAGCCGAAGTTGTCCGCGCCAAACCGCCCGCCCGCGCCGGAGTCGTTGCCCCCGGCGATGTTGATGCCGTCGTCGGTGGAGTCGATGGTGACGATGCCGTCCTCGATGGTCATGGTCTTGGCCTCCAGGCCCTCATAACAGGTGAGGATTTCAATCTTCGTCCCGGAGCCGCCAATGGTCATGTTGCCGTCCGCATGGACGCCGTCATCCCCGGTGGAGATGGTGAAATCGCCGCCCGTGATGGAGATATCGGCATTGGAGTGAACGGCGTCGTCGGCGCTGTCGATGACAAAAGTGCCGCCGCTGACAGTGAGGATAGTGCCCGCTTTCAGGCCCTTGTAGCTGCCGGTGGTGTCGGCGGGAGTGACGGTGTTGCCGCCGCCGGTGGTCAGGGTGTAGCTGCCGCCCGACACGGTGAGGGCGGTCTCGGCCTGGACAGCGTCATTGCCCGCTGTAATCTGGTAGCTGCCGTCCGAAAGGGTGATCCAGCCTTTGGAGGTGTCCTCGTCGTTGTTGGACTGAATGCCGTCCGCACCGGAGGAGATGGTGATGTCCGCGTCAAGCACAGTCACGGAATCCCTGCCCCGCATGCCGTGGTTTGCGGCGGTGATGTCCAGGGTGCCGCTCTCGACAACGAGATCATCCTTGGTGCCGATGCCGTTGTTGTAGTTGGCGACAACGGTGAGGCTGCCGGTGCCATCTATAGTCAGATCGATTTTGCTGAAGATGGCTGCGTCAGGCTCCTCGTTGGTGACGTCGGAATAGGCGAAGTTTTCTGCATCCGTGACGCTGTTGGTGGTGCCGTCCGCCAAAGTGATGAGGAGATTGTCCGCCTGGGAGCAGTAGATGGCAGCGTTTTTGTCGGCCTGTAGGGTTACGCCGTTCAGTACCAGCTGGACATCATCCCCGGAGGAGGCCGCGACAACGATGCTGCCTGTGAAGCTGCCGGACAGGACGTAAACGCCCCCCTTGGAGATGGTGACGATGCCCTCCGCGGCCTCGGCGCCCGCACCGGTGATTTCCGCGGTGGTACCGTTTAAGGCGATGGTGGTGGAGGAGGCGCTTTGCCAATCCTCACCGGCGCCCGATGCGCTCTGCGTGGAGAGCTCTACCGTAGATGCAGCCTCGGTGCTGCTCTGGGCGCTCTGTGCTGTGGAGGTGGAAGTGGAGGAAGATGTCGCCGCTCCTGTGGAGGAGCTACCGGTAGTGGAGGCAGCCCCGCAGCCCGCTGCGGTTGCAGTGGTGAGCAGCACTGCCAAAAGGACAGCCAGCTTTGCTTTGATATTCATTTTATTCAGACTCCTTATGCCGGTTCTGTTCCCAGACAGCCTGAGCTGTTTGGGAAAAACCGCTATACTACAGTGTTGTACAGGCGGGGAATCCGCCTGCTACAGTTATGAGAGTACAGGGCGAGCCTGAAAAAAGGATGAAAATCGTCGATGCGTTCGTGAACGAAATGTAAATTGAAATGATACATGAAAGGCTGGATGCAGCTACTTGCCCGTGGCTTTCTTCCCGGCGGAGAGGGTCTCGTCGTTGGCGTCCAGCACGACTTCGTCGCCGGGGGAGAGGCCATTCTCCACCACGTAGGCGTCGCGGGTTTCCTGGCCTTTGACAATGGAGCGCTCCTCGAGAACACCGTTCCGCAGCACCCAGACGAAATCCTCCTCGTCTTTGGTGTAGACGGCCGTCTTGGGAACGGTCAGGGCGCTGTCCCAGCTGGCGGAGGTGAAACGCACATCAACATCGTAGCCGATCTGGAGCGCGCCGCCCTCGGGCTGCACGAGCACCTTCACCTTGCGCTCCTCCACCCCCAGGGCGGAAAGCCTGACCTCTGCAGTGTCCTCCATGTCCAACACGGCGCCGGGCAGCTCCTCCTTGCCCTCCCGTCTGTCCAGGACTAGGGTGACGCTGTCGCCTACGGCTACGCCGCCGATCTCCCGCACCGGGACAAACACCTCAATGGCTGGCTGACTCTCCACCACGGCGGCGGGACTCTGGAGGCCCAGCAGGTTCTGATCCCCCGCCGGGAAGGAGGTCACAACACCGTCCACCACGGCCCTGACCTCGGCCTGGCCGGTCTTCTCCCGCAGTTGCTCGATATTCAGCTCCGCGGCGGCGATCTGGGCGGTGTACATCTGGTGCATGCCGCCGGAGTAGCTCTTGCCCATCTGGGAGCCGACGGTGTCCATCTGGGCCTGGAGGGACTGGCGCTGACCCTCGTAGATGTCCTGGGGAACATCGCCGTTTTTCATCTGCTCCAGCAGCAGCTCACTCTGGGAGAGGGTGTTCATAGCGGCGGTGTAGGCCTGGCGTGCCTGTCGGATTTCAGCGTCGTCGCCGTAGTCCCGGGCATCCCGCAAATCCTCCTGGGCGCGGCGCATCTGGGAGGAGTTGAACCAGATGATGTCTTGCTGGATGGCGAGCTGACCCTCCAGGGAGCCGCTGGTGGCCTCGTTCTTGGCCATCTCCGCCTCGAGAGAGGTCATCTGGCCCTGCAGGTTTTCCAGCGAGCCGGACAGCTCGTCCTTGCGCTGCTGCTCCTGGAGCCACAGGTTGGAGATTTGGCCGTTGTAGGCGTCGATGGTTTTTTCCAGCTGGGCAATCTGATCCTCGTAGTCGGAGGCGCTGACCACCGCCAGCACATCCCCCGCCTTGACGGAATCCCCCTTCTCCACCCTCGTCTCCAGAATCTCCCCCGAAACCAGGGGGTAAACCGTGAAGCTGCGCTGGTAGGCATAGGTGCCCTGCTCGGTAAAGGTGAGGGAGACAGGGCCGTCCTCCAGCCGGACAGTCTCCACCGAAAGGGGCTGGAGGGCGTAGAGGATTCCCCCGACTGCCACCCCCGCCACAAGCAGCAGAATCAGCACGATCTTCGCCATCTTCTTCATCACTCGGACATTCCTTTCCATATCGAAATAGAGCATGGGTTAACTTTGCAGCGAATAATCTGAACGCAAAACGTTCAGATTATTCGCGTTCTTTCAAGACCTCCACCATGTCAAACCTGGCGATCTTGCGCCGGGCGGCGAGGTTGGAGAGCAGCACGGCAGCCGCACAGAACAGGGCGGCTGCAACATAGCTGGAGGGCTCGGTGTGCAGCGGAATGGTGAAGATGTCGTTGTCCACCATGGCGGCCACCCCACGCTTGAGCCAGCCGGTAAACAGAATGCCGAAGGGCAGGGACAGCAGGCTCAGCGTCCAGTATTCAAAGCCCACCACCTTGCCGATTTCGCCGGGCAGCATGCCCATGACCCGCATGGTAGCGTATTCCCGTTTTCGCTCCGACAGGGAGATGGAGGCGGTGTTGGTGATGATGGCAAAGGCGATGATTGCCCCCGCCACCTGGAGCAGATTGATCATCCACATATAGCTGTCCAGCAAATCCAGGTAGCTGCGCTTGGTCTGCTCCCGGTCGCCGATGGAGGAGACATTGACCGCCTCGATGAGGGAGGCCCGGAGGACATCCGGCGAATCGGTGTCCACCATCACGCTGCTCAGGGTGGGCGGGATATCCAGCAGCCCCCAGAGGCTGTCCAGCTCCATGTAGGCCACCGCCCCCAGGCTGGTCTGCACCGTGCCCAGCACCGGAACCCGAAACGTTTCGTTCCCGGTATAGGGGGTCTTTAGCAGCAGCACATCTCCACGGGCGGCGTGAAGGTCGTCGGCGAGACCGGTGGAGAGAATCACTCCCCCCTGAGGAGGGGGATAGGTGCCGCCGCTGTCGCCGTCGTAGATTTTATAGAGGGAGGAGTCCGATTTCATGGAGACCAGTACGACGCTCTTTTTCAGGTGACCGCTGTGCAGCTCGACCGGGAGCTCTAGCAGACCCTCGGCGCGGCGCACACTTTCCAAACTGTAGACGGATTCCAGCGCGGGGGTGTAAGAGGAGGGCTGGCTCATGGTGATTTTCAGGTTGTACAGCTCCACCTTGGTGAACTGATCCAGCAGCATGATGTCGAACATATCCCCCATGGAGGACATGAGGGCGGTGATGGCGAAGGCGAAGGCCACGCCCAGCACCACAAAGCCGCTGCGGAACTTGTTGCGGGCGATGTTGCGCACTGCCATAAACCCCAGGGAGCTGAGCAGGCGGCGCAGGAAAGGAATTTTGCCAACCAGGTCACCCTTCACCGCCGGGGGAGAGGCGGGGCGCATGGCCTCGCTGGGGCCCAGCTTCAGGATGCTCCTCGCCCCCATCAGCGCGCCGAAGACGCCGGTGCCCAGGGCGATGGCCGCTCCCTGCAGAAGAAGCGCCGGGTCGGGCGGCACCCGCAGGGAGGGGAGGCTGAAAAATTCCAGGTACATTTCAGTGATGCCGCCGGTCATGAGCACCCCCATGCCGACGCCTAGCAGGCCGCCCAGCAGGCCCGTGATGCCGCCGTAGGTGAGGTAGTGCAGAAGGACGCGCCGGTCGGTGAGGCCGAAGGCCTTCATGGTGCCGATTTGGGTGCGCTCCTGCTCAATGATGCGGCGCATCATGATGTAGAGGATGATGGCGGACAGCAGGATGAAGGCCATGGGGAGGCTGTCCGACATGGCCCCGATGCTGTCGATCTCCTGCTTTAGCATGCCGTGGCTTGGCTGGTCATTCCGGGGAAAGAGGGAGATGAGGCCGTAGGGGGCGAGGGATTCCTTCAAGGCGGTCTCCGCCGTGCTGTAGGAAAAGCCCTCCGCCAGGGTGAAGGAGAGGCTGTTGGCGCTGCCCGCCAGCCCGGTGAGGGAGGAGAGCTGCTCCAGCGCCATGTAGCCAAAGCCGAAGCTCTCGTTGTCCGGCATGAGCTGCCCGGTATCCGGTATAGCGTAGACGTACTCGGGGCTCTGGGCGAGGCCGGAGACGGTGAGCGACTCCTCCTGTCCCTTGTAGAGCAGGGTGACTGTGTCTCCGGGGCGGTAGCCGCCCGCGTTGGCGAAGGCCTCACCCAGCAGAATCTCCCCCTGGGCGGGGAAACTGCCCTCCACCAGCAGGGGGGCGTTGAGGGGCTCCTGCCGCTCCTCCTCCCAGGAGCTCACCCGTAGGGTGACGACACGGTTTGAGTCAGGGTCGTCCACCCGCAGGTCGGCGGTGACAGAGGCGTCCAGCCGGTCAATGCCCGGCGTGTCCCGCAGGCGATCCACCGCGGAGAGGGGGATCGCGCCCACCTTGGCAAAGCCGTCGCCGAAGCGCTGGCTGTCGTACAGTCCCTCCATGGAGGCGGTCAGATTGAGGAAGAGCAGATGAAAGGAGACATAGCAGGCGATGCCCACCGACATGAGGACGATGCAGGCCAGGTAGGAGCGCCGTCCCCGCCAGATGCTGCGCAGGGCCTGTCGCAGGAGAATCACCAGTCCACCTCCTCCGGGGAGACGGGGTTCTCGTTGACGGTTTCCTCCGCCACCAGCCCGTCCCGGATGGTGAGTACCCGGTCGGCCATCAGGCCGATGCCCGCGTTGTGAGTGATGATGACCACCGTCTTGCCGTAGTCCCGGTTAAATTCCCGCAGGATGCGCAGCACCGCGACGCCGGTGGAGATATCCAGCGCGCCGGTGGGCTCGTCGCAAAGCAGGAGGTCGGGGTTCTTGGCGATGGCCCTCGCGATGGCCACCCGCTGCTGCTGGCCGCCGGACATCTGGGCGGGGAAGTGACCCGCGCGATCCGCCATGTCAATCTTTTGCAGCAGCTCGTCCGGCTGAATGGGATTGGCGGAGAGCTCTGCCGCGAAGGCGATATTTTCGTAGGCTGTGAGATTCTGCATCAGGTTGTAAAACTGAAAAACAAAGCCCACCGCTCCCCTGCGATACTGGGTGAGCTGGCGGGCACTGTATTTGCCGATATCTTCGCCGCGGTAGAGCACTTTTCCGGCGGTGGGGGTGTCGATGCCCCCGGCTATGTTGAGAATGGTGCTCTTGCCCGACCCGGAGGGGCCCAGGATAACGACAAACTCCCCTTCCCGAATTTCCAGATCCACGCCGCGCAGGGCGTGAACGACAACTTCCCCCATGTGGTATTCCTTTGTGAGTCCGTTTAGCTTGAGGACTGCTTCCATCATGACGACTCCCCTGCAACTGCTCTTGTTTGGCCTATTCCTTATTGCGCGTTTCCTGTTCCACGATAAATGCCGTGCTTTAAGATGTACTCCAAATCGTCCACCAGCTTTTCCACCAGGTCGTGGCTGACCGCTGTGGCCTCGCCGGAGGCCAGCAGGAAGGTGAGGTACTGGCCGATGCTGGTCAGCATAAAGTTGAGCAGCTGCTGGTTGACGGCGGGGTCAAGCTCCCCCTCCTCCACTTCGTAGCGGATATAGGGGAGGAAGTAGCCGTCCATATCCGAGCGGTAGCGCCCCATCACCTTGCGATAGATGGGCTCCCCCTGCATGCTGAGAAAATCCAGGGCGATCTTCATGACCTTGGGCCGCTCGGAAAACTCCTCCAGCTGCCGGTGAAAGGCGACCCGCAGGAACTCGGTCAGGGAGAGCTCGGCCAGCTTGTCCTGTTCCTGCTCCATCACCCTTGTTTTGGGCTGGGCGATGGCCACATCCAGCAGGTGGCAGTATAGGTCGTCCAAATCCTCGAAATACTGGTAGAAGCTGCCCTTTGCGATGCCCGCCCTGGACACGATGCGGGAAACGCCTGCCAGCTTGTAGCCGCGCTCCGCGAACTCGTCCACGGCGGCGTCCAGGATATGCCGCCGCTTGTCCTCGGGCAGGTTGAAGAAGGTCTGCTTCGGCATGAGAAAGAACTCCCTATTTGAATTGTGACCATATAGTCATGTGACTGGATAGTCACATTATAGCGATGAAGAAACGGCTTGTCAACGGGTAAGCGGTAATTATTTTGACAGCCATCGTTATTCAACATATAATACGTGAGATGGACTATATTAGGGAAACAGGGCAATGCAACTTTTTGGCCGGGTGGGCGGTATTATGATTGAGATGTTATTCTTGCTGGTGCAGCAGGACCCCGGCTTCTCCCCAAATGTGGAGGAGCTGTTTGAGCAGCACGCCGACATGGTGTACCGCATCGCCTTTGTGCAGATGAAAACGGCCGCCGACACGGACGATGTCTTCCAGGAGGTGTTTCTGCGCCTTGTGAAGCACGCCCACAAGCTGAAAAGCGGGGAGCACGCCAAGGCCTGGCTGATTCGCTGTACTCTCAACTGCTGCAACAGCGCCCATACCAGCACATGGAAGAAAAAGACGACGGCACTGGAGGATTACCAGGAGGTGGTGGACGGCCTCGACCTCCGGCAGATTGAGCTGCTGGAGGCTGTGAAGAAGCTCTCCCCCGACCACCAGGCGGTGATCCACCTGTTTTACTACGAGGGCTATTCCAACCAGGAGATTGCCGCGCTGCTGGACGTGAACGAGAACACCGTGAAGTCCCGGCTGCGCAGGGCCAGACAGGATCTGCGAGCCGTGTGGGAAGACCCCGAAGAGAGTGGAGACAGCGATGAAGGATAATGATTACAGACAGGCGATGGAAAAGATAGAGACGCCGCCCGAGCTCCGGGAGGAGACCCGGCAGCTGATTCGCCGGGAGGTGCAAAAAAGCAAGGCGGCTCCCCGCTGGAAGCCGGTTGTGACCGCCGTTGCATCCCTTGCTGCGGTGGTGGCGCTGCTGTTCGGCATGCGGGCGTTCTTCTCGCCCGGTGATGGGCTCATCCTCACCGACCTTGTGGCGGGGGAGCACCTCTCCCAGGTGGAGCTGTCCGATGGCAGCCTCCACTTCCAGGAGGTGGAGAGGGGGATGAAGAATCCCCTGCAGCTCTCCCCGACCTATCCTCTGAAAGAGAGCTGGACGCCGGAGCGGATGGTGGAGGAATACCCAAATCTTTCGCAGCTGCTCCAGGCACCGGAGGGCTATAGCGGGCCCCAAGGAGGGGCAACCGCCTATTATGGGGGCTTCGCCGAGGAGCCGGAGGCAGCCGCGGCAAAGCTGACCTATGCCGCCGAGAGCGGTGAGGGCAAGCTGGAACTGACAGCTGCCAGTGACGGCAGCCTGGTGGTTTCCCCACTGTCGCCGGGCAATGTGGATTCGTCGATAGACGGCGAACCGCTGGCTGTGGGATACGATGAGGCCTCCGACACCTACTATGGCCTCGCGGAGTGGGATGGCTGGACGATTTCCTTTTCCGCCGCCGGGGTGAGTCAGGAGGAATTTATCCGCTTGCTGAACGGATTCCTGGTGAATGAAAAATAATTATGAATCGGGATGCAACTTTTCTGGACACCGGCAGGTATTTCTGGTGTAAAACGAAAAAAGCACCGGGCTCCATCGGGATGACCTGCCGGAGCAAAAGGAAAGGAAAAGAATGAAGAAAAAGTCGAGCAACATCACAAGCCGCTGTCCCCCTTCTCGAAATGGTAGACACGCAGCCAATCGTGTATACTGAAAGAAGGAGGCAAAAAACATGTCAAACAAATCAAGAAAAGGTGAAGCTCCACCGCGTTACGATGAAGCATTTAGGGAGGGCGCGGTTCGGATGGTTGTTGAGCAACATCATCCAGCTCGACAGGTCGCTACGGATCTGGGCATCTGCATTGATACGCTCAAAAGCTGGCTTAAACGCGCCGGGCATGTGACATCTACTTCCG
>JBKEBS010000058.1:0-14638 GCA_047973265.1 Oscillospiraceae bacterium | reverse complement strand
ATCACCTTGAGCGGGCCTGGCAACTCTTTGCTTTATGCCAAAGCCGGAAAAGAGCTGCGGAGTCAGCAAAATGGGGACGAGAACAGCGCTGAACAAGATATAGACATAGATGTATAAGGTCACCGGTTCAATGCCCTTTCTTGTAATCATGAATATGCCTCTGTCAAGACAGAGGATCGCGACTGGGATGAACCACTTGTTCTTGCGAATATACTCAACAAGCAGTTTTACGCCATCCGTAAAACGGTATTCAAGTTTGTCAACACTTGTGGATGGGAATGGAGTCCTGTTTTCTTTAATCTTATTAGCAAAATATCTGCACGCGCCGGAGAGCATCGAAAAAGAGTGGCCGACAAAGGAAACTGCCACCAGCACGGTATGTGCCAGCTTCTCAGACTGCTCCTTTAAGAGGCGCCTGCTCATGATGAGGCCTCTGATACACGGAAGTAAAATAAAACATGCATTGCACAGGATAAAGCCCGCCCACAGCAGATGGATGTCTCCAAAATAGCACTCCACCAGCACAGTGGGCAGCAGCATTATCTGATTAATCACGGAGAAAAAGTACATTATCATGTACAGCATATCGCATTTTCTCGTTTTTCCGGGCGCAAGTGTTCCCTCAAACATCATCTCGAAAAGCCCGTACGAATACCTGTGCTGCTTGCCTGTCTCCTCGGTGAAAGTCCTGCTGACATATTCTGTAAAGTCCAGGCCCTTTATCTGGGCGTATTTTCCGTGATAGCCCAGGTTGTAAAAGCAAATGGCCTTGTCATAATCCTCCGAAACCCTGTCTTCCGCCCAAAACCCGCTCTTTTCCAAAAGGCTTTTCCGCATGAACACATTGTGGCCTACGAGCGGTACAAAAAAGCCCTGTAAAGCCTTGCAAGGCCAGATATTGTGGAACAGGTTGTTGATCTGGTGTCCGGTGGCATAGGTGTAATAATTGTCGTACATGTTTGCAGCACTTGTCGCGCACTGAACATAGGCGAGTTTTTCATCCACCGCGAATTCGGGAACAATGGCCTCGATGATTCTCTCCTTTACGCCGGAATCCTTATCCAAGAGCAGGATAATTTCATTTGTCCTGACATCACCCTCAGCATAGCCACCTTCAAAGGAACCGCCCTCTTGCAGCAGCTCATCCAACAAAGTTCCCTCGGCGACTGCATTGCCGAGACGCAACGTATAATTCAGGTTGGAGGATTTCTTGAACAGGCCTGCCCGTCCGCCTGCGGGCCTGACAACAAATGCCACCCCGTATTTTCTGTAAAACCGAATTCTTTCCGCAGCTTTCAGTTCCTGCGGTGAAAGTGATGACGGGTTATATACGATAGCGTGGGCAAGTGTTTCCGTCTTTTCCTTGGTACAGAACCCGCCAAGCATCGGTGCAAGGCCATCGTCGGACACAATAACATTTGCCGCTTGGCCGCTGAACTCACGATAGCGCTTTATTGCGGCAAGGCTCATGCGAATCGTTTCAAAGATTACATCATTGTTTTCCATGTAGACAGGTATGCTGACCGTAACAGGCAAAAGATCATCCCGGTCAACTTCTCTTCGCGCAGTGTTCATGTACTGCTTTCTGTTGACTTGAAACCTGCCCGACAGAATCTCACACACGGACGGCCGCAGAGACCAAAGAATATCCGCGATATAATGAAGAGGGAAAATGAAGAAGATAAATGATAAAAAAAGGCGCACAAGACTGTAAACGGACGGCCCATAGGAAATAAACAAACCCGCATGTATTACGGCGTCGAAAACAAGCGCAGCTACACACGGCCATACGCCGCACACACTGTTCCCAAGATTTTCGGGAATTCTTCTCTGTTTGGGTTTTTGCTTTCTTCGCATGGGTTTTTCCTTACTCGGCAATTATTTTGAAAGGATTGATCTTCATCTGCGCAAAGGCATACCAGCCTGTCGCTGCGATACTCTGAGAGTTGTTGTACTCCCACAAAACATCGGAACCGACGACGACAAATCCCGTTGAAACCCCATCTCTGTCGGCGGCGGGAATGCTCCCGTCCCTGGCAATTTGTGTTTTCAAATATTGCATGGTTCTCTCATATTTATCGGTAGCGCCAAACAGGCTGTAACAGGCAGCCATTTGCGCTGTGCCCTCATTCCAAATGCCGTCCAAATCACCGGCACTGAAATCAAACCCGTCTCCCACAGCCATTCTGTCTTCCACAAAGGAGAGAATGCTGTATACATCTTCAAGCTCATCGCCGAGTGCGAGGACTGTCAATGTATTTGCATCCAGGGGAATCACGCCCTCGCTGATGGTTTTCCCATCATCCTCAGTCCCCGTATAAAAGCATTGGAGCTTCTTGTCATACATGGAGAGCACGAAGGCCTTGGCGTGTTCGGATGCCTCCCGATACTCGGCGGACTTCGCAGGGTCATTTGCCGCTACTGCATTCGCAAGGGCGGAAAATGCGCGGATAAGGGCGATATTATGCTCTGTGGATTTATAGGTAACCTTTACCTGGGCATCATCCCAGCCCTCATATCCCGCTGTAAATCCGCCGTCTGGGGACTGTAATGTGAGGACAAAGTCAGCAGCCCGTGTTGCGGTATCAATATAATCATTCCTCTTTTCAGCAGGAGCATTTTCTGCTGCCGTGCAGAGGGAGAAGATTGCCCACGCCATGTTCCCCGTTGATGTTGAGACGGTGTAGGAGTCCTCCTGCCTTCGCCCGTCCTGCCAAAATCCAGGCAGCCGTATGGTCACTTCTCTGGCTGTAATCGAACGACCAGAATCACTTTTGGGGTTGCCGCTTACGTAAGTGTTTCTAAGTCTTCCATCGTCAAATGCTCTGTCGTGCCCTTGAGCGAATACAATTGCATCGGCGATCTTTTGTGCGTGCCAGTCGGCTCCGGCGTTGGACAGTGCAATCAGCGCTATCGCATTGTCGTACAAATAGGCGTGATTTGAAGCTTCCGCACTGTCATTGCTTGCAATAAAGCCTTCGCTGTCCTCAACTCTGGCAGCAAGAAAGCCTGCGGCTGACGAAATTTTAGAGATTTCCGTTGCAGCAGGTTCAATCGCTGCACCGGACTTACAACTGGTAAATACTATAGTAATTGCAAGACACATATACAGTATAACTCTTATCTGTTTTACTGATTTGTCCATTTAGTCCTCCAACTTGTCACTTCATATATTGTATCCATAAAGAAGCAACCGCCCCTCATTTATCTATCAGACTATAACATTATCAACACTATCTGGTGTCTGCGTTGTGCATACAACAAAAATCTACTCATTTTCAGTCCCATCATCCAGCGGAGAAAGTCCCACCGAGAACATAAAATCGTAAGTTTTAATGTTGTCGTAGCCGTGATTAATGGCAAATATAATGGCTGCATCCCGTTTGATGAGAGGATGCAGTGCCCCGTATTGTGCAACTGCCAGCATTCTTTGGGTGGTTTTCAAATCAAGCGCCATGGCAATCGCAATCAAGAGGTAATAATCGCGCTTTCCACGCCTTCGCCCTTCCATAAGCTGATAGCCATATACGCGGGAAAGGTTCGCATTCCGGATTATCTCGCTTTTCTTTTGCCCTGTTTTATTTAGTTGTTCGTCAAAAAAAACCCTGATACTATCATTGAGAAATTCATCCCAGTTTTGGGGGAAAACATCCCCTTTCAGTTTCTCTTGCATCAGCTTTGTATCAAGAGATTTTCTGTTAATATCATCTTTTTCGCTCATAATTCGATCTCCTGTTTTTGATTTTCTCGGATCGATGGGTTGCCGCATTGCTCTCTTGTCAATGCAAACATATACTCCTTATCATTCTACATTAAATATGAATAATTTCAACACAATTATCTTGACTGTTTAACCTTGAGTTTTCCTTTTTCATCATGGCTTCCCTCTTTCTATTCTGGTATATTTTCACTATAATGAACTAAAATCCGTCGGACTCTGGGTTCCGAGTCTTGGAGGTTTCCATGAAAAAGAGCTTCTTTTCCCGCATTCTAATCACCTATTCCGTCATTATATGCGCCATGCTGCTCCTCTTCTTCTCTGTTTTCATCATTCTTATGCAGCGGGACGCCCGTCAGCAGCGCACGCAGTATTTGAATGATAGCTTCTCTTCGTATGTGCGCAGTAGCGAAAACGCCTTTGACAGTATCTTTTTTATCTCACAAAATATCAAATCGATGGCAAGCATGGATCTGTTCGCCTTCAGCGGAGGCAAGACCTATTATGAGAAGATGACGCTGCTTCACCAGGAGATGCGTGACTATGCCAGCCTGGTGAACAGCCTGGTCACAACCGGCGGCTATGGCTTCTTCGTTCACAAGCTGGGAGATGATACGGCAGTCACTCACCAGAAAACACAACGGCTCGATGCTCTGCTTGAGGAAATGGGGCTTGATCCCCGCGTCTACCGCGACGCCGTCAAGGGCCTGGACAACAAACGGCAGATGGGTAGCACCTACCTGCTCACAGACGACCACATCCTCTACCTTGCCCAAAAGGATTATGTAGATACCCGGCTGGTAGTGACGGTGTATGCAAAAATGGACAATCTCAATCTCTATCCGGTAGACCCGGAGATGCAGGTGGATTTTATCTCGGACGGCACTGTCACCGACCTGCGGACGCCAAGGACTGTGCCCATTCCCAATGATGGCGGCTGGCCCGGAGAGCTTTCTTTCTTGCAGTCAGATGGAATACAGTATTTCTGGATGCCCTCCTCCTATCTCAGCATCACCTATTACTACTATTTGGACAGCCCCTCCGCGGCCGGGGAGATCGCAGTGACCGTTTTACAGGTAGGGTTGCTGCTGGTTCTCACCTGCGGTATCGCTTTGGCATTGATCACTGCGTTTTCCTACCGCCTTTACAGGCCCATCGACAGGCTGGTGAACACCCTGCTCTCTTATGAGGAAGCGAACCCCTCTCCCACAAGCCAAGGGGAACTCGATTACATTGCCGGGCAGGTTGTCCGAATCCGACACGAAAACCAGGAACTGGTGGAAAAGCTGGATACCTCCGGAAGCGCTCTGCGGGCGGAACTTGTCGGCAGCCTTCTGCGTGGAGACTACAATGAAGAGCAGGTTTATAGGGAACTTGACGCACACGGCTTGTCCTGGCTAACGGAATCCACCGTTCCGGTACTCTTTGATTCCGGGCCCTCCTGGAACAGCCGCATCACGGACGATGTAGCAGAATTGTTGTGGCAACAGATGAGCGACAGATTCCGCTGCGAAAAATACCTGGATTATTCCGGACGTCTTTGTATTCTGGTGCAGGATTCTTCCAATGAACTTCGCACCTCTCTTGGCGAAATCGTCACCTCGGTGAATGCAGCCTTCGGCCTGCACCTCTCCATCTTTATCGGCCCCTGCAATCAGGGGCTGGAGCGGATTCGCGCCGGCTATATCCAGGTCAACCGCATTGTTGAAAATCGCAACCGCATTGGGGAGCGCACCATCTACACTTACGAAGAGTATCGGGCGCTTCCCGTCAAGACGGCCATCTATCCCATCCACAACGAGCGCCTACTGATTGAATCCGCCGCCCGGGGGGATGGGAAGGAAACAAAACGCCTGCTTGGCTACCTCTTTTCTGAATATGTTGAGCCCGCTTTTACAAACAAGGAATCCCGGGATCTGATTTTGTTTGCCCTGCTCAACACTTATAACCGGGTGTTGCAGCAGTCGGGCGTGGAGGCGGAACAGGTAGTGCCGGATGGGGAGGTTGTCTACCTGGAACTCCGGCAGTGCACCGATGCAAATACACTGCACCGCTACGTGGATGGCCTGTTTGACCGCACACTGGCGGCGATCCGAAAATCCCAACGTCTGTCGGAACAGGACATGGGGGAGGCGCTGTCCTCTTATATCGCGGACAATCTGCACAAAGACATTTCGCTATTGGAAATTGCAGAGAGTTTCAACCTTTCTCCCAATTACATGAGCGCATTGTTCAAAAGCACCATGGACGCCAACTTCAAGGACTACCTTTCCGAGGCGCGCTTCCGCCGCGCCCTGGAAATTCTGGAGGAGGAGCCGGGCATCCGGGTGGGAGATTTAGCTAACCGGGTTGGTGTCGCCAATGTGAACACCTTCATCCGCCCGTTCAAGAAATACAGCGGCACCTCCCCCGGCCAGTATGTCCGGCGCGGCGGCAACAGTATTGACCGCACATAATTACTGCTTTTCTCTGCCTGTTGCTGCCAATATCCTCCTGAGAGAGACTTTTTACTTTGTGCAAGACTGAAAAAGCCATAGATTCTGGACATATAATCCTCAAAAGTTATGAAAAGAGCTTCCGCTGGGGGAGAAAATCATAACTTTTGAGGATTATTTGGCTTTTATGTCAAAATTCGGTCACAGTAATTATTGAAAATTGACATAAAATCCCCAATCCAATAGGATGGGCTCAGTCAGATTATACAGTTTTATCTTCCTCCAGAAAGGAATGATCATTACAATGAAACTATCCCCCCAGCAGGGCACAGCGCAGCCAGCTAAAAAGCGCAGTCGCCTCGGCGTCTACATGCGCAATGAATACGACCTGTATCTGATGCTGATCCCCATGCTGCTATTCTACATGCTGTTTGCCTACAAACCCCTCTCCGGCCTCCTCATCGCCTTTCAAGATTACAGCCCTTTTAAGGGCATCGCGGGAAGCTCTTTTGTCGGCCTCTCCCACTTCCGCGAATTCTTTGCCAGTCCCTATGCCTGGCGGGTCATCCGCAACACGTTGACCATCAGCGTGGCCACCCTGGTCTTCGGCTTCCCCGCCCCTGTTATCCTTGCGCTGCTGCTCAACGAGCTGCGGGCCAAGGGCTTTAAGAAAGCGGTACAGACCATCAGTTACATTCCCCACTTTATTTCGGTTGTAGTGGTCTGCGGCATGATCACAAGCTTCCTCGCCCCCACCAGCGGCATTGTCAACACCGTACTGGAAGGCTTTGGGATCGACCCTATCTACTTTATGTCCATTCCAAAATACTTTGTCCCCATCTACCTTATCATGAACATTTGGAAGAGCACAGGCTACAACTCCATTGTCTACATCTCCGCCCTCACCTCGATCCCGGAGGAACTCTATGAGGCCTCCCGGGTAGACGGCGCCGGACGGTGGAAGCAATTCCTCAACATCACGCTGCCGGGGCTGATGCCCACCATTGTGATCATGCTGCTGATCCAACTCGGCGGCATTCTCAATGTGGGGTATGAGGCCATCATCCTGCTCTACAACCCCAGCATCTACGAGACGGCGGATGTCATCAATTCCTACGTCTACCGGGTGGGTATTCTGGAGGGGCGCTACGACTACGCCACAGCAGTGGGCCTCTTCAACTCAGTGGTAGCCATGGTACTGGTGCTCTGCGCCAACAAGGTGAGCCGCAAGTTCACTGACAGCGGCCTCTGGTAAATTCCTCGTCAAATCTGGTGGGTATCCTTCACCCGGGAAAGGAATGTTCGCAGCTATGCTCAAGCGCACCCGCAGTGAAAAGATTTTTAATGTGTTCAATATTTTCCTGCTCTTCCTCGTCATGCTTGCTACCCTATACCCCTTTTACTACGTGTTTATCGCTTCCATCAGCGAAGGAACCCAGGTCATCCGCGGCAACGTGGTGTTCTACCCCGTCGGCGTCACACTAAAGGCCTATGGCCTGATCGGCACCATCGCCAATTTCTGGAGCTCGTACGCAAACACCGTCTTCTACACTGTCTTCGGCACCCTTGCCAGCCTGTGCATCATGACCATGGGGGCCTATTCCCTCTCCCGCCGCAGACTGCGGGGCCGCAGGCTCATCGGTCTGCTGGTTTCCTTCACCATGTGGTTCAGCGCCGGGATCATCCCCTTCTACCTCAATATGGATTCCCTGAACCTCCTCAACAACCGGGCGGGCATCATTTTCGGCTTTGCCTGTTCCGCCTTCTACATCATCATCATGCGCTCCTACTTTGAAAGCCTCCCGGAGGAGCTGGAGGAATCTGCCAAAATTGACGGCCTCTCCAACTTCCGTATCTTTTTGCAGATTATGCTTCCCCTGTCGAAACCCATGCTGGCCACCGTGGGGCTCTACTGCATGGTGGATCGCTGGAACGGCTATTTCTGGGCCATGATCATGCTTAAGGACGTGAATAAGATTCCCCTCCAGGTACTGCTGAAAAAGCTGATCATCGAGAACAAGGTGCTCACCTCCATCGACATGGGCGGCGCCTTCGACTTTACAAGAGAAACCCTGATCTACGCCATTGTCATCATCGCAATCCTCCCCATGATCGCTGTCTACCCCTTTATCCAGCGCTTCTTCGTCAAGGGCCTCACCGTCGGGGCCGTAAAGGGTTAACGATGGCCCCCAACCAATCGTTCCAGATTTGCCGCGCTGTCCCGTCGGCGCGCAGCCTGGTATAGTAAAAACATGCAGCTAGGAAGAAAGGATTGAATATCGTGAAACGAAATCTCATCAAGGCTCTTTCTCTCGCCCTATGCCTCACCCTGATTTTAGGCGCCTGCGGAGGTGGCGGCTCCTCCGCGCCCTCCGGTTCTGAAGCCGCTTCTTCCCCTTCCTCAGAACAGGTCTCCGCCACGTCTGAGGAGAGCGCTCCGCCGGAATCGGACGCACCGGAAGCCTCCTCAGAGAGTGGGGACACCTCTTTTCTCGTCACAGACGAGCCCCTGGAGCTCACAGCCCATGTCCACTGGGGCAATATCTATGTGCTGGGCGACGATTGGACGATTGAAAAAGAGGCCGCCCGTCTCACCAATGTCAGCCTCAAGGGCACGGCCTCCCCTATGGAGGGCGACTCCAAGCAGGCTTTCAACCTCATGATCGCCAGCAAGGATATCCCCGACCTGGTGGGCGGAAACCGGGACGACATCAACCAGTACGGCATTGAGGGCGCGTTCGTTCCCCTCAACGATTTGATCGAAACCCAGATGCCCAACTTCAAGGCGGTGCTGGATGCGAACCCGGATGTGCGCGGCGCCATCACGGCGGCGGACGGCAACATCTATCAGATTCCAACCATCTATGAGAACCTCATCTCCGAGGCGTGGTTTATCCGGCAGGACTGGCTGGATAAGGTCGGCAAGGATGTTCCCACCACTGTGGATGAGCTCTACGATGTCCTCACAGCCTTCGCCAACGAAGACCCCAACGGAAACGGCAAAAAAGATGAAATCGGCGTCTTTACCCGCCTCTCCGGCCCGCTGGACAACAAGGTGCTCAGCGTTATGTCCCTGTACGGCGTCAGTGACTACTGGCACCTGGATAAGGACGGCAAAGTGGAGATTGGACTCTACACCCCTGAGGCAAAAGATGCAATCAAGGCTGTGAGCAAGTGGTACAGCGAGGGCCTGATCGATCCCGAGATATTTACCCGGGGCGGCACCTCCCGCGATATGCTCTTCCCGGAAAACAACGGAGCGGTCATCCATGACTGGATTCCCTCCACCAGCGGCTACAACCCCAAAATGCAGGAGGTTGTCCCCGGCTTCAAGCTGGTCGGCTTCCTTCCCCCTGTGGACAGCAATGGGGATCGCTGGGAGGTGGCGTCCAGGGACAAGCTGACCGGTGCGGGCTGGGCGATCTCCGTGAACAACGAGCACCCCGAGGAGTCCGCTCGTTACATGGACTTCTGGTGGAGCGAAGAGGGGCGCCGCCTCTCCACATACGGCATCGAGGGCGACACCTACACCATGGTGGATGGCGTGCCCACCTACACCGACAAAGTTCTGACCGCATCCACCCCCATCAACGACTATATGCGCAAGATCGGCGGACAGGTTGAGGATGTCGCTTACTTCCACGACGCCTCCTATGAAAACTTCATGATGGACGAGGAGGGTGCAAAGACCATCGACCTCTATGATGAAGCCGATGTGGTGATGAGCCTGAACAGCAAGCTACCCGCCCTCAGCTACACCGAGGAGGAGCTGGCCACCTACACCTCCAAGTATCCCCCCTGCCGCACCTATATGTTAGAGCAGCTCCAGAAATGGGTCTTTGACAGCTCCAACATCGATGCGGAGTACGACAACTACATGGCAACCCTGTCCTCTATGGGAATGGATGAGCTTTTTGCCATTCAGCAGGCCGCTTATGACCGGTTGATGAGCAACTAATCCCGAATTACAATACAGATGGCGGCCGGTGCGGGAGCAGTTCCGCACCGGAACGCTGTTTGAAGTTCAAAATCAGAGCCGGAGGTGACGATCCTTGAAAGGATGCTTTGTCTGCAAGGAGGGCTCCGACAGGCTGGACTACGTATTTGCCTCAGGCAGGAAAGAACAATTCAGCCCGCTGCTGGAGCTGTGTCCTGAGACGATCCATTATGGCAACCTGGAGAAGTATCGGAGCTTCCTAAGGGAAACGGAGGTCATTCTCGCCACCTGGGATATGATCCCCTTCACAGAGGAGGAGTTGGCTGAACACTTCCCCAGTTTGAGATTGGTGCTGTATGCCGCAGGCTCCGTGCAGGCCTTTGCCCGGCCATTTCTAAAAAGAGGGATTCACATTGCCAGCGCCTGGGGCGCCATGAGCATCCCGGTGGCGCAGTTCACGGTGGCATCCATCGTGTTCCTTAACAAGGGAGCCTTTCTGTCGGCGGAAGCTTACCGAAACAACGGCTTCGGCGCGGGAAAGCAAATTGCCACGGTGGACTTTCCAGGCAGCTACAGCACAAAGGTGGGTATTTTGGGTGCTGGAATGATCGGTTCCCTGGTCATCAGCATGCTGCGGGACTACAATCTGGAGCTGATGGTCTACGACCCCTTCCTCTCCCCAAATCGGCAAAAAGAGTTGGGGTTGGAGAGGCTGTATAGCCTGGAGGAGATATTCGCAGAGTGCCAGACAATTTCCAACCACATTGCCAACAACGAGCGTACTGTCGGCATGCTGAATTACTCGCTGTTCTCCCGCATGAAGCACAACGCCGCATTTTTGAACACAGGAAGAGGGGCCCAGGTGGTGGAAGCTGACCTCGTGCGCGCCCTTCGGGAGGAACCCCGGCGCTTCGCCCTGTTGGATGTGACCTGGCCGGAGCCGGTTGCGCCGGAGCACCCCTTCCTCACATTGCCGAATGTCCTGGTATTTCCCCATATCGCGGGATATGCCGCGGCCGAGATGCTCGCCATGCCGGATTGCATGCTGGAGGAACTGGCGCGCTGGCAAAAGGGCGAGCCGCTCCGCTACGAGGTAACAACGCCCATGCTGGAGACAATGGCGTAGCCGGTTGCCTATCCATGCTACATTAAAACGCGACAGGAAAGGAATGATTACCTTGAAGCTGTCCTTCACAACTCTCGGCTGCCCCGATTGGAGCTTTGAAAAAATTGTAGAAGAGGCCCGCCGGATGGGCTTTGACGGCATCGAAATCCGCGGTGTTGACGGCAAGATGCGCGCAGAGGAAATCCCCCTCTTTTTTCCCGAGGACTTGGAGAAAACGAGAGCATACTTTGCCGAAAACAAACTGGAACTGGTCGGCTTCGGCACCTCTGCCAGCTTTCACGACCCTGCGGGATGCGACGCGGCAGCGGAAGAGGGCAAGGCGGCCATTGATGTCTGTTCCCGGGCGGGAATCCCTTTTATTCGGGTGTTCGGCGATAAAATCGAAGACCAGAATCAGCGGCAAGCCGTAATTGACCAGGTGGCAAAGGGTATCCGAGTGCTTTGTGAGTACGCCAGAGGAAAGAACGTGGATATTCTGCTGGAGATTCACGGCGACTTCAACACGCTGGAATCTGTGCTCCCCCTGATCGAAAAGTTGAAGGACTGCCCGGAATTCGGTATCCTATGGGATATCGAGCACAGTGACCGGGCCTACGGGGACAGCTGGATGGAGTTTTATGGGGGCATCAGACCCTACATCCGCCACACCCACATTAAGGATCACCAACGCAGGGGAGACGATTTCGAGCTCTGCCTCGTCGGAGAGGGGGACATTCCCATCGCCGATATTGTGAAAACTCTGGAAGCGGACAGCTACACAGGCTGGTATTCCCTTGAGTGGGAGAAGAAGTGGCACCCGGAGCTGCCGGGGCCAGAAGTGGCCCTGCCCGGCTTCCTGGCTTATCTGGCGGGAATAGAGAAGTAACGCGATAAAGGAGAGGATTGATTGCCATGAAACAATACAATGTCGCCATTGTGGGATATGGCCGCAGCGGCAGGGACATTCACTGCAAACTATTGGAACAGCTGCCGGGGAAGTACAAAATCGCCGCTATCGTGGATGCCGATGTACAGCGCCGGGAGATGATTACCGCAGAGACCGGCGCAACACCGTTGGCCGATTACAGGGAACTGTTCGATAGAAAGGACATCGACTTTGTGGTCAATGCCTCCTTCAACGGCGACCACTACCCCATCTCCCTTGATCTGCTGAACCACGGCTTCAACGTGCTGTCCGAAAAGCCCGCCGCCACCTCTCCCGCTGAGCTGGATGCTATTCTGGCGGCAGCTGACAAAGCTGGATGTTTTTACCAGGTATTCCAGCAGTACCGCTATGCTCCCTCTTATCTAAAGGTGAAGGAAGTCATCGCCTCCGGTGTGTTGGGGCGCATCGTGCAGGCCGGGCTAAACTACAGTGGCTTTGCCCGGCGCTGGGACTGGCAGACTGTCCAGGCCATGCAGGCCGGAAGCCTGCTCAACACAGGTCCCCATCCGGTGGACCAGGCTCTGGACCTGATGGGCTTTCCCGACGACTTCCGCGTGTGCGCCTTTTTCGATCGGGCACAGACCAGCGGCGACGCCGAAGACTACGCCAAAGTTATGCTGCAAGCTGAAAATGTACCGGTGGCGGAGATTGAAATCAGCAGCTGCAATGCCTATTCCGACTACACCTACCTGATACAGGGCAGCCACGGCACTCTCAAGGGAACCACTCAAAAGCTGGAATGGAAATACTACGTAGAGGCAGACGAACCGGAACGCCCCCTGATTTTGGAGCCACTGCGCAACGAAAAGGGCGAGCCCCAGTACTGCCGGGAGCAGTTGACCATCCACGAAGGCAGCTGGGAGGCCACCGGCGAAGAGATCGACGACTTCAATTTCAAAGGTCTGGCGTTTTACAACGCGCTCTACAACTTCCTCGAAAAGGGGATAGCAATGCCGATCACCCATGATCAGGTGCGCAAGCAACTAATCGTCATGGAAGAGGCGCATCGGCAGAATAGTGAAAGAATATCAGCTTTTGTGAAGCTTTGAGTGATTAATGTAGCCGCCACACTGATCTACTTGAATTAGTGAGGCGGCTGCATTTTTCGTTGGGCAATGGGAACAACTGTGTTCTGAAAAATGCTATATAATACTGCGTGTATTTATTGTTTGTATCCAAAAACCGCTGCACTTAAATCGACAACAATAACTCTATAATACTAGAGTTTGATAATATCCGCACTGTTCTCTGTCAAACCATGCAACATTTCTGCAAAAAAAGCACACTGAATTTAATAGTAGACACACACAGTGGTAAAAAAGGTTAGTTTAATAAATACTTGTGTGTATTCAAATCCTATGTCAGGTAGAGGTGCAGAGAATGGGTCGAAAACAAAACAGTGTACGAAACAGAATCATCAGCGTTGTGGTGGTTGTCATCCTATTGCTGGTTCCCATTGCGGCTTGGGCAGGCCAGGACAGCCCAGATTTAGGCGATTCGGGTGCTATGCTGAATGAACTGGGCTATTCCGATGAGGGCCCAGATGAAAGCCCAAACAGCCCGGAATCGCCTTCTCTGGGTGAATCTTCGTCGTCTCAAAATGACGTGGAGTTCATTTTGATCACCGACCAGGTGAACACTGGCGACCTCGCCTTCACTCTGGAAACCAACCTCGTTGCCCGAAACCGGGACGGCAGCCGAAACCGGAGCCTGACTGTCAAGGAGGCAGGTGGCTTTGATAAGGACGTTCCCGGTGACTACGAGGTGGTCTACGGCGCAATCTCGCCCTCCACCGCCAGGGACAATCTGGAAACATTCCAGATCACTGTCAACGATCCGGGCAATTTCCCCTTTGACAGCCTCCCCACCTCCAAGATCACCGCGGACAGCCTGGATGCAGGCGATACTCCCCGCTGGCGGCAGCGCATTTCCTTTGATTATCTCCCCTTTGGCTGGGAGCTGATTCAGCGTCAGGACTCCGGCAGCGGGGTCTATTATTGGACGCTTACCGAAACCACCTACGATTCCCAGCCCGACGCTCCCCTGAGCGATGATGAGCTGGAAGGGGCGGAATACCGGTGGGCCGAGGCCGTTGACGCCGAATATCTTCCCATCGGCTGGGAGACCGCCGTGATGCAGGATGAAATCACAGGCGCCCAATACTGGACACAAATGCGCGGTGAGGGTTCCTCTATCGTTCCCTTTGCCGCCAATGACATCACCCTCTCCCTCTCCTCCTCACAACAGAGCTATCAATCCTACACCAATCAGGTTACCGGTGAGGTTCCTCCCTACCTTATGGTATCCGTTGTCGTCAATGTCCGGAAGGCCGGGCTCACAAGCGGAAAGCCTGCAAATAAAAAGTCAAGCCCAAAATGACAAAAATTTGCAGGCAGAAATTGCGCAACAAAAATAAGCCGATACACAGCAGGGTGTTTCAGCCATAGAAGAAAGGACGAAATCTATGCGTCATCGCCCTCGTCGAGAGCGTTCAGGT
>JBKEBS010000057.1:0-17215 GCA_047973265.1 Oscillospiraceae bacterium | reverse complement strand
ACGGCATTCTCCACCAGCGGCTGCAGGGAGAGCCGGAGCATCTTGTGCTCCATCACCTCTTCCTCCGCCGCAATATGGTATTGTATCCCCTCACCGTAGCGCAGTTGCTCCATCGACATAAAGTGCCGGATGTAGTCCAGCTCCTCCCGCACTGCAACCAGGTTGCCGGACTCCTCCATGCAGGCGCGCACCAGGGAGGAGAGGGTGATGATGGCCGCACTGGTGCGGCTCTCCTCCAGTTGTGTCTCCGCTATAGCGAGCCAGTGAATGCTCTGGAGGGAGTTATAGAGAAAATGTGGGGTGATTTGCTCTTGGAGCGCCTTTGCCCTCGCACCGCGCAGCGCAATTTTACGGCTAATCATCTCCTCCTCCAGCGTCATGTTCTTCTGAAAGGATTCCAGGATGTTCATGAGCAGGAACTGAATCTCATCATCTTTGGTGCTGGCGCCACTGAATTCGGCGGGATTTTCCACGGCGTGGAGAATATCGCCCAGCGGGCGAAACATCCTGCGAGTCACTGAATAGGCGATTCCCACCGCTATGAAAACCCCGATAAGAATTACCAGAACCAGAACCCTGCGCAGCTCCCGCATACCGACCATGTAGTCGTCAAATGGCACGATCTGGACATACTTCAGGTTGTAGCCGGACGCCTTGACCCAGGAAAGGCGGCTTGCGGAATTGCTGTTGCGAAGTGTAAACGAGCCCTCCTGCTGGTCGAAGAACACTTCGCTCAGCCCCTCTTCCCCATTCCAGTAGCCTGAAATCTGCCGGGAGTCGCTGTCGTCCGGAAAGAGAGTGCTGTTGTAGAGGATTCCCCCCTCGTCGTCGACAATCAGCACCGTCGCCTGGTGGTTGCTGGTGGCGTCCATGAGGTAGTTGGTCAGTTTTCGCTGGTCGATGTCCACCGCGATAAAGCTTCCAGGGGTGTTGTAGAGGGTCGGAATCGGGCGGTAGATGGTGAGAAGGGGAACAGGGTCGCTCCAGGGATAGGCGGCGCTCCAGCGCGCAGAGAAGTAATCCCCTTTTTCTGTCAGTGTTGCCGACGAGTAGTGGTCGATCTTTTCTGGGTAGAGGTGTCCGATTTCGCTCTGCCCACCCGACTGCGTCGCCAGGAAATAATCGCTCACATCAGAGTAAATCGCGATGTCATGGTCGAGGTAGGAGCGCCGTCCCGCTTGCATCAGCTTGAGAATGCGGTTGGCAGCGGAAATATAATTGTAGTCGGGGTGAATGTCCTTGTTCGCGGAAACAAAGGCCTGCACATCCTCTGTGGTTATATGCCTGTAAATCATCGACTCTGTGTCCAGAAAAATGGCGTCGAGAGTGGATTTTGTATTTTCCAGCCCGCGGTAGTTGGCGTTGTCCGTTTCGGACAGCAAAAGCCTGTTGCTGAAAAAATACAGGGAGAGTACGGCGGCAATGAGCGGCAGCACCACTGCCGCCATGACAAGGCCGCAGTATTTGAAGAACAGCTTTTGGAATCTTTTGTTTGCAAGATGCTTGATCTTGATCAGCCTCCTCCCCAGCACATCAGCCGCAAAGTGTGCAACTGTCAGCTCCATTATAGCAAAGCGATATCCTGCTGCATAGGTCGTGGCCCTTCTTTCGTTTACTGGACAATTGTTTCGCGATTGTCCAGTATTGGATTTTTCCCCATGTTTGTAGATTGTCATGTCGGGCAACCTCGCCTACAATAGCAGTAGAAAGCAAATCCACATGGCCGGGAACCACTAATCCGGCACACAAAACAACTGACACTACTGCTCACATTGAAAGAGGGGTTTTCCAAATGTATCCATACGATCAAGAGAATCAAAAGAAAGTCCGGTTGGGAACCGGCACAATCGTGCTCGTTATCGTGCTGGCTCTGGTTGCGGGGCTGGGCGGCGCGGCGATTTACCAGCAATTCCTCTACCGGCCAGATGTCACGGAGGTCTCCGTAGTTCTGCAAACAGCGCCGGAAAGCGCTGTGTCCGGCGAGATCGCCTCCCACACATCTGTTGTGGAGGAGGTTGCGGATCTTGCCTCCTCCTCCATTGTTGAGGTAACCACGGAATCCAAGGCGACCCACCCCTTTTACGGCAGCTACATCACAAGCGGCGCGGGCAGCGGGGTGATATTGTCGGCGGACGGCTACATCGTGACAAACTACCATGTCATTGACGGGGCGACCTCCGTCGAGGTTCGCCTGCACAGCGGAGAGGAGCTGGCTGCACAGGTGGTGGGCGGCGACAAGCAGACAGATCTTGCCGTGCTCAAGGTGTCGGCAGAGGGGCTGTCCCCTGCTATCATCGCCGACTCGAATGAGGTTCGGGTCGGCCAGCCCGTCGTGGCCATCGGCAACCCGCTGGGAACCCTTGGCGGCACCGTGACCGAGGGCATCATCAGCGCCAAGGATCGGGAAATCACCATCGACGGCGAGGCCATGGTGCTGCTCCAGACCTCTGCGGCAATCAACCCCGGCAACTCGGGCGGTGGGCTCTTTAACGCAGACGGCCACCTGATCGGTGTGGTCAACGCCAAATCCTCCGGCAGCGATATCGAGGGCCTCGGCTTTGCCATTCCCTCCAACACCGCCAAATCGGTGGTGACACAGCTGATTGAAAACGGCTATGTCACAGGCCGCCCCTCCCTGGGCATCACGGTGGTGGAGGTGAACAGCGCGGAGGATCTCTACCGCTACCGGGTTTCCGACTACGGGGTCTATGTCTACAACGCTGTCTACGACAACGGCCTGCGTCAGTGGGATCGCATCCTGGAGGTTGACGGCGCAAGGATTTCTTCCTCAGCCGATATCAAGGAGATTCTGCGAAACAACGAGGTGGGCGACAGCCTGGAAATCACCATTCATCGCGGGCTGCGCGACCGGACGATTCAGGTGGAATTGCGGGAGAGCGTGCCCTCCGAAACCGGCAGCACCATATAAGGATGAAAAATTCACCAATCCACCGCCAAAATAATACAAATTACCACGGCGGCAACTGGTATACTATGCCTGTGGGAAAAGATATTACCTTTTTTACTTCCTTTGCTATTGACATTCTGACCACAGAAAGGAATGTCTATCATGAACTACAAGAAAGCATTTATCACGCTCTACGGAGCTGCGGGAGCCGCGCTTGACGAACTGGCGCGGGGGGAAAACGCAATGACCGACATCCATGTCCTGAAGCTGCGGGAAATTCTGCTCAACGGAATCACCCAGGCGGAGGATATCACCCTTGAGGGGACGGATGAGACGGAAATATTGACCCTGTCCGCATGAGAAAAAAGAGGAAGCCTTCGGGCTTTCTTTTTTTGTTGCCCAAATTAATAAGTCATTAACAAAAGTTTGACAATAGCCCAATACCCTTGCCATATCATGCAGGTACAGAAAACAACTGCGGCTCACAAATATGGTTAAGGCGGTAACGAACATGACTGCGACAACTTCTATAGGGCATCACCCCTGCACACTAAAGGAAATCTCGCGCCCTCACTTCGCCAGCGGAATCAATTTTTATAAGCTGTTCTGGATTTTCTCGCTGGGGTCAGTCATGGGCTTTCTGGTGGAAACCCTGTGGTGCCTGGTCAAAAACGGAAGGCTTGAGGTTCGCGCCACCTTCCTGTTTGGGCCGTTCAACGTCATCTACGGAATCGGCGCCCTGGCGCTCTATGTGGGGCTGCAGAAAATCAACAAGTCGAAGCCCCTGCACATCTTTCTCTTCGGCATGGTTGCAGGAACCGTCGTAGAGCACCTCTGCTCCTTCGTGCAGGAAAAGGCCTTCGGCACCATGTCCTGGGACTACTCCCACCTGCCTCTCAACATCGGCGGCCGCGTCTGCCTGCTGTACTCCGCGTTCTGGGGCGTCCTCGCAATCGCCTGGGTCAAGTTCATTCAGCCGGGTATGGAGAAAATAATCGCAAAGATTCCAAATTCTGTCGGCAGGCCCCTCACCTGGGCGCTGGCCGCCGTGATACTCCTCCTCGCGGTGCTCTCCATCGTCGCGGTGTCGCGCTGGAATCTGCGGCTGGAGGGGGCGCCCGCCACCAACAGCATCGCGGCGTTCTGCGACCGCTTCTTCCACAACGATTTCATGAGTGTCATCTATCCGAGCATGAAGGCCTGCTGATTCTCATTGTGAAATATAAAGGAGGGACAATCGCATGAAGCTTCTGAAAAAGCTGGACAATCCGATCTTCTACAGCGTTTCTGCGATTGCACTGCAGCTCGCCTTTCTGGTGTGCTTTCTGTTTTTCCTCTTCTCCTACCGGCCGGAGCTGGGCGCGGTGTACACCGTCATCAACATTCTGATTTTGCTGTTTCTGATCTCTAAAAACGACAACCCCTCCTATAAAACAATCTGGATTGTCATCATCCTCGGCGTCCCCATGGTCGGCGGCGTCATCTACATCCTGTTCGGCAACCGCCGGGCATCCAAACGGCTCGGCATCCGGATCGACGCGGAGCACGAGCGCTATCTTCCGCTGATGCAGCCCAACGAAGCCGTCGCGGAAAAGATAAGGGCCGGGAATGCCCGAACCGCGGGCATCGCGCACTACCTTCAAAACAAATGCAGCTTCCCGGTCTGGGAGCAGACCCGCTCGCAGTATTACCCCATCGGCGAGGCCCTCTACGCGGATATGCTTGTGGAGCTGGCTAAGGCCGAGAAGTTCATCTTTATAGAATATTTCATCGTTGAGCCGGGCATTATGTGGAGCGGCATCGAGAGCATTCTCTGCGAAAAGGCCGCCGCCGGGCTCGATGTGCGGGTGATGTACGACGATCTGGGGAGCATCATGACCCTGCCCAGGGGCTTCGCAGAGGAGCTGCGCGGCAAGGGCATCAAGTGCATTCCCATGAACCCGATCATGCCCTTTCTCAACCTGGCCATGAACAACCGGGATCACCGCAAGATCACGGTGATCGACGGCAATGTGGCTTTTTCCGGCGGCATCAATCTCGCCGACGAGTACATCAACGAAAAGGTCAAGCACGGCCACTGGAAGGATACCGGCGTGAAGCTGGAGGGCGCTGCGGTCTGGAACTTCACCGAAATGTTCTTGGAACTCTGGAACGCCTTTTCCAAGGACAGCAAGGATATCGCCCAATACCGGCCCGACCCAAATTTCGTGAACGCCATAGAGAGCGACGGCTTTGTGCTGCCCTTTTCCGATTCCCCTATAGACGGCGAGTCAGTCAGCCAGAACGTCTACAACGATATCCTGCACCAGGCAACGGACTATGTCTACATCTTCACCCCGTACCTGATTATCGACGCGGAAATGCAGAGCGCTTTGTGCATGGCGGCGAAACGGGGCGTGGACGTGCGCCTCATCACCCCCGGTATCCCCGACAAAAAGCTTATATTCCGCGTGACTCGCGCCCACTACGAGCCGCTGGTCTCGGCCGGTGTTCGCATCTTTGAATATACCCCTGGCTTTTGCCATGCAAAGAGCTTTGTCAGCGACGACGATCTCGCGGTTGTGGGAACCATTAATCTGGATTTCCGAAGCCTCTACCTCCACTTTGAGTGCGGTGTATTCATGTACCGCACCGCTGCGGTGGCCCAGGTGAAGGAGGACTTTCTGACAACGCTGGAGCAGTGCCGGGAGATTCGTCCGAACGATTTGCGGCAAAACTTTTTCTGGCATTTATTCGATGCAGTCATCCGCGTGTTTTCTCCGCTGATGTGAAAAAGAGAGGGAGATAGAAAAATGGCAAAAAGAATTGCAGGGCTTATCGCAAAAGCCGCCGAGGTGCTCGACGAGCCGCGGCTCAACAGCTCGCTGTGCCTCATCTTCAACGGCATGGCGTCCATGGTCGCCATCGTCTTCCTCGTATTGTATTTCACCGGAAACAGGGGAGCCCTCCTGCCGCTGGGCTGCTCGGGGGTATTGTGCATGCTTTTGGCCAACACGACAGACTTATTCCCCTACTTTTTGAATGGAATTGTGAAAAGGCTTGGCGGAAGCGCGGCCGAATAAAATGGGACGGGAGGCTATGTAATCTTGCGTTTTTCTGCCTCTGCTGGCGCTTTTGCCGTCCATTCCCGTGCTGCCGCCATTTTTCGCTGGCGACATCCGCATTTCTGTTGTATATTGTTGAGTAAGCAACATACAATACGCCGCAACGCAGTCTATCACATTACGGGAAGGACATCCTTCAATGCTCAAATTCATCAAGGTGGCGGCCATTGTGCTGCTGATTCTCCTGGCTGTCATTCTGATTGCCGGGTTTGTCGCGGGCAACTATTTCTACACTCTGGCGCTCGCCCGCGGCTCAGACAAAACGGCGATCACCAAGCCCACCGACAATGCCATCGACATTCCCAACCCCAACGCGGAAAGCAACAAGGCCTGGTTTGACTCCGTCGGCCGCACCGACGCCTATATGGAGTCGCGGGACGGGTTAAAGCTGCACGCCTATTTCATCCTCAACACAGCAGGCAGCAACAATTGGGTGGTGATCGCCCACGGCTATGGCGGCAGCGGGGCCACCATGAACGCCACTGCCCGCAGTTTCTACGAGATGGGCTTCAACGTCCTGCTGCCCGACGCCCGCGGGCACGGCGAGAGCGAGGGCGACTACATCGGCATGGGCTGGCCGGATCGGCTGGATATTGTGGATTGGCTGAACCGCCTGGTGGCCGAACAGGGTGACATCGAAATTGTCTTGTACGGGGTTTCCATGGGCGGCGCAACTGTCATGATGGTGTCGGGAGAGGAGCTGCCGCCGAATGTCAAGGTCATCGTGGAGGATTGCGGCTACACCTCTGTCCGCGATGAGTTCGCCTACCAGCTCAAATCCATTTGGGGCCTGCCCGGCTTCCCGATCCTGAATTTTGCCGACGCCGTCACCCGGATGCGGGCTGGGTATTCCTTCTTCGACGCCAGCGCCGTGGCCCAGGTGGAGAAATCAGTGACCCCCATGCTCTTTATCCACGGCAGCGAGGACACCTTTGTGCCGACTTACATGCTGGACATCGTGTATGACGCCGCCAATGTGGAAAAGGAAAAGCTGCTTGTGGCGGGAGCCAGCCACGGCACCTCGTACCTGGTGGGCGGGGAGCTGTACTGGGACACCATAAAGGAGTTCACCGGTCGGTTTCTGAACGCGCCGCCATGGGAATAAAGGAAAACAACCTCCGGATGTAACCGTCCGGAGGTTGTTTTCCTTTTATTGATCGGTCTGTTCACGCTTCCGTCGACCTTCTGACGACCAGCTCGGGCATCAAAAAGGTGGCCCGCGTGTAATCCTGCTTTGTCTTGATCATCTTCATCAGCGCGTCCACACCGATTCTGCTGATCTGGTCGACATCTTGGCGCACTGTGGTGAGCGGCACCGAGGAGGTCTTGGCAAAAAACATGTCGTCGTAGCCCCCCACCGCGATTTCTCCCGGCACTGAAACCCCCAGCTGCGACAGGGCCTCCAGCACGCCCACCGCCATGAAGTCGTTGCTGGTTATGATGGCATCGACCTTTTTCCCGCTTTCCATCAGCTCCACTGCCTTGTCGAAGCCCTCCTCGTAGTCGTAGGCAGAGCAGTTGACAAAGACATCCTGCTGGTATTCCAGCCCTTTGGCGGCAAACGCCATGTCATAGCCCCTCATGCGGGAAACGGCGATGGGATTGTCCTGGCGGCCCACAAAGGAGTAGATGCTGCGCCTGCCGCTCTCCAGCAGGTGCTCCACAAGCATGCAGGTTCCCGCCATCAGATCGGTCATGACAAAGGGGTAATTCGTGTGGGGAATCCTGGTGGTCACATAACAGAATTTCACTTTGTTCTGCTCCAGCAGGGGGACGTAGTCAGCGGTTGGAACATTGTAGTTGGTGGGCGAGATCAGCAGGCCCTCGATTCTGTCCGAGATCATGCGGTAGACGGCTTCCTGCTCCGTTTTCGCGTCCTCAAAGGAATCCGCTATGATGGTGTGGTAGCCGTAGCCTTTGCAGAGCATGGTGATCTGCTTTACCAGCCTGCCATAAAAGGGGTTTTCGATATTGGGCACAATCACGCCGATTGTCTGGCTGCGGTTTTTCGCAAGGCGGCGCGCACTGCTGTTGGGGGTGTAGCCCATCTCTTCGACAGCTGCGAGAACACGATTTCTCGTCTCCTCGCTCATCTTCCCCCTGTCGTTGATTGCGTTGGATACGGTGGCCTCCGTGACGCCCAGAGCTTTCGCAATGTCGCGCAGGGTAACAGGCATGGTGGTAATCCCCTTCCGAAAAGCCATCTGCTCATAAGTGCTTTCAAGCTAATTGACTATATCACAAAAGCCCTTACACGTCCATAAAGAGGGGGCGAACCGCCTCGTACAGCCCCCGGTATCTGCGGTACACGGCATCGTATTGCCGCCGCATTTCCTCGCGGGGGAAGAAGGTCTCCAGCTTCCTCACAAGGATGTCGCAAGCGGCCTCCATACTTTCATACGCCCCGGTTGCGACACCTGTCAGCATGACGCTGCCGACTGTCCCCGCGTCATCCACGCCCATGCGGGTGACGGGGATGCCCAGAATGTCGGCCTTCATCTGCAGCCACAGCCTTGACTTCGCACAGCCTCCGGTGGCGTTGAGCGCCCCGATGTGAATGCCGCCGCGGGCCAGCACGTCCCTATTCAGCCGCATTTCGTAGGTGATTCCCTCCATAATGGATCGATAGAGGTCGGCGGGGCTGTGGGACAGCCCTAGCCCCACAAATGCGCCCTGGGAGCCGGTATCCATGTAGGGAGTGGCCGCCCCCGCGAAGTGGGGCAGCGTCAGTATCCCGGTGGGGGTATCAGTCATCTGCCGCTCCAGCGCATCGTAAACCGTGATGCCATCCCTCTCCGCCTCCAGGCGGAACCGCTCCCCAAAGCCATCTGTGAACCACCTGATCAACGAGCCGCCGGTGAAGGAAAAGGCATAGCAGCAGTAATTGTCCTCCCCTGGAAACGGGATGACCGCATAGTGGCTGCGCTGGAGAAAGCCCCCGGCCGGAATCTCCGAAAAGACCGGCGTCAGGCACTGCACGGTTCCGCCTCCGTCGGTGGTCATGCCCGCGCCCAGCGCCCCGGCACCCAGTGCGGCTGTGATCTGGTCGTGCCCGCAGAGCACAACCTGCAGCTCCCCCGGGCAACCCAGCTCCTCCGCCAGGGAGGGAAGAATCCTGCCCGCGCTGCTCCCGGTGGGAACGGGGTCGGCAAACAGTGCAGGATTGATCCCAGCGGCACGAAACGCCTCCGTATCCCACTCCTTCCGGCGGATGTCAAAGCCCATGGTGCGGGTGGCAAGCGAATAGTCCAGCAGCCTGTTCCCGGTGAGCCAATAGACGATGTACTCCCCGATGAGGCAGGCCCGCTTTGTCCTGCCGTAAATATCCGGCCGGTTCCTTTTAATCCACATCAGCTTCGGCAGGGAGTACATGGAGTGGGGCAAAGTGCCGACCCGCTCAGCGATTTCCTCCACTCCGGGCCGGGCCTGCAAAAGTGCTGCCTCCTCCTCCCCCCTGGAATCGGTGTAGAGCATGACGGGCAGAAGCGGCCTATCCTCTTCATCCAGCAGGACAAAGCTCTCGCCAAAGCTCGTGACGCCCAGCGCCGTCAGCTCGGGCACAGCGGCAGCCGTGCCCCTCACCAGCTGCCCCACCGCTGAAAGGATGTCCTCCACATTCATTTCGTGCTCGCCAGCTTGCCGGGAAACCGGATATTCCGCCTGCATGCTGTAGAGCAACCCGCCGTTCCGATCCAGCACGGTGAGCTTTGCGCTTGTGCTGCCAATGTCCAGTCCGCCGATCGCCATATGTAACCCCCTCAACTAGACTTGCCGCGCTGCAATTACTATCCCTTGAAAATAGATATGTCGCCCTTGTTGAGGGCGGGAACAGCACAGAGGCTGCTGTGCTCCGGCTCCTCTGCAAATGTGAGCTTGATCACGCCCACATTGGCGTGCCTGTCCGGCGATGATGGGGGCAGCCCCTTTACGATGACACGCCCGTCTTTGCGGGACAGCTCCAGGGGGGTGCCGTCCGCCAGCAGGGAGGCTGATACCGGCTGGTTGAGGAATCCGCCCAGCGGCAGAACGCCGCCCTCCGGCCACACCCAGCTCCAGAAATAGACATCTCTTCCCTTGCGGCTGGGGGAGGCGATGCCGCTTGCCCAGTAGCCGCAGGAATCCACCCTGCCGTAGACGGCCTCGCCATTTTCTTCCAGCCATTTGCCCACGGTCGTCAGAGGCTCCACAGCCTCGGGCGGGATGGAGCCGTCCGACGCGGGGCCGATGTTCAGCAGCAGATTGCCGCCACCGCCCGTCACCTTTTGCAGCATGCGGATAATTTGCTGGGCATTGTAGCTGTAGGGCAGAACCTGGGCGGAATCTAAATATCCCCAGCTGATGCCGTTGAAGGTCATGCAGGCCTCCCAGTCCCGGTTGGAGGCTGTGATGTGCTCCTCCGGGGTGCCGAAGTCCTCGGGCAGGCGGCTGCGGTCGTTGATGATGATGTGGGGCTGAATCGCCCGCAGACGCTGGTTCATCTCCAGGGAATTCCAGCCCTCGTAGTGCTCCATAGGGGCTGCCACGTCGTACCACAAAATGTCAATTTTGCCGTAGTTGGTGAGCAACTCCTCGTTGAGGGCGTAGATGTAATCATTAAAGCGCTTTCGGGCGGCGCTGTCAAATGCGGCCCGCCCGCCGTCGGGGTGGTGCCAATCCATAAGTGAGGTGTAGAATCCAATTTTGAGGCCGTATTCCCGGCAGGCCTCCACGAACTCCCGCACGATATCCCTCTTGGGGCCGTAGTTGACGCTGTTGTAGGGGTTTGCCTTGGAGTCCCACAGGGAGAAGCCCTCGTGGTGGCGGGTGGTGAGCACCATGTACTTCATCCCCGCCGCCTTTGCCAGCTTCGCCCACTCCCGGGGCGCGCCCGGCTTCGGCTGAAAGCCCTCTGTGAGCTTTTCGTACTCCTCCACCGGGATTCCCTCGGCGGCCATGGCCCATTCGTGACGCTGCAGCACTGAATAGAGCCCGAAGTGGACGAACATGCCGAATCTCGCCTCCCGCCACCAGGCCATGCGGCTGTCCCGGGTGGCGTCCAACTCCCTGATGTACTGGGGATAGCTGAGCAGTTCCATTATCAACACCGTTCCTTTCTCTTTTCAGATGGGGTCAAAATAATATCTGCACAACGGCATGGATGTGCAGGCGTTCGATGCAAAAACTCGCGCATCCATCCTCCCAGTCAAATTGCAGCGGAAAGCCCCCCGGCTGCAACACAATCTCCCTGGGCCTGCTGTCTGTTTGCACCGACACCTTTAGGGGGCCCACCGGCACAATTTCATCCACCACATAGACATTGCCGTCCGCGTGGGGGCCGGATGTGTTTACAAAGTTGAGGGACAGCACCCCGTCCATATCTGTGAGTAGCACATCCACCGTGCGCGAGCCCGTCACCTCCACAGCGGGGCGGAACATCCGTCTGGCCACAGCGCCCACAAAATCCCGCAAAACCGGCGTGCAGCCCTCGCTGCAGCGCCGCCCGATGTCGGCATACACCCCTGCGATGACGCCCTTCCCATATGGCCGAAGCGTTGCTGCGGGGGAATGGGGGGACGCGGGATCGTCCTCCCCGTGCAGGGTGGCGAAGATTTCGGTGCCCTCCTGCGCCATGACATCGGCAGCCACAGTCTTGAGCCCGCACAGCCATCCGCCGAATTGGAGCCACCGGGCCGCCGGCGGCCCCACAGGGGCGGAGAGCTCCACACCCAGCTCCCCCCGGAATGCCGCGATCGCCCCGGCGCCGATGACCAGGAGCTTTCCGCCCTTCTCCACATAGGCGAGGATGCGCTCCCGCACCTCCGGCGCAAAATGTTCCCACTCCGGTATCACGATAAGAGGATAGGCGTCGATGTCCGCCATGGCGTGGTGATCCATCAGCACCTCAACTGAAAGCTGGTTGTCCAGCAGGGCATTCAGGATTCCCTGCATGGGCTCCAGGTTGCCGTCCCAGGCTCCAAACACCCTCTGGTTTTCTTTATAGAATCCGGCGGTGGAGAGCAACAGCCCCACCTGGGGCAGAATCTTTGCCCTGTGGCAGAATATCTCCCGTTCCCGGCAGAACGCCGCGACTTCCTTCATCATTTCCAGCTGCCACAGCCGCACGCCACCCTGCCTATCCTGCATGAAGTAGGCCTGGAAGCCCCCGCCCATGGCCAGGACAACCGCTGCCTCTCTCTGGAGCTGCTGGGTCATCTTGATGCTCTCCGCACCTTCTCCCCATTTCTGCGAAAAGGCCCACGCCATCAAATCCCATGGCTTGCCCTGGCGCGCCATGCAGCGGCCCTCGAAGCGGGCGGCATTAACGCTGTTCTGCATGGAGTAGTCGCCGGAGATGTAGTCCACTTCGATATCCACCGGCTCCGGCATAAAAGAGGTAAACGCCCAGTTGCTGGCGATTTCAAATTCCGGGTCATAGGCGTGCAGGGCATCCACATAGCGCCGCACGTACGCCTTGAAGTTCCTGCGGGCAAAACCGGTGAACTCCTGGAAATACGCATCTCCCAGGGTTACCGGAAGCTTTTCCAGCTTCACACCGCACTCCCGCTGGAACCGCTTCACCATGGCGGGGCTGTAGTCTTGGCAGGTGGCCCAGCAGTCGCCGTCAATCCATACGCCGTCCACACCGTATTCCCCCCGCAGCTCCTTTAGTTGTGGAATCAGCAGCTCGTCCACATAGGGGCCCAGCACGGCGGTGTTCTTGGTGTCGAGATTGCCCTCTGCATCCATCCGCCCCCATTCGGGGTGCTTCATCAGGGCGGCCTCGTCCCACACGCCGGAGTAGTGCATATACAGGGACACGCCCCTCTGCGCCGTCACCTCCCGCCAGATGCGCAGGGCGTCCTTTGTAATGCCGGGGGCGGGATTGCCCACTTGTGTGGGATAGCTTGACCATCCGGGATGCCCCTTGCAGTCGCACTGAACATAGTCGGGCCCCACCAGCTCCACAATCTTTTCGATCATCTCCTCTGTGGTGGAACTGCCGATATCCCTGTCCGCCAGTCCCGCGTGGAAGTCGAAGTGGATGCCCAGAAAGCTCTGAGAACGCTTTTTCCGCGGTGGATACATATTGTTTTTCCCCATTGCCGGAATCACTTCCTCTCTATATCATATGCCGCAAAGCTACTCGCATTCAGCCAGAAGCACCATCGTCTCAAAGGCCGCAAAGGAGGGCAATGTGAACACGCCGTCGCCGCCCCGGCAATCCGCTATCAGCTCCACCGAGTCCTGCCCTGGCAGGATCAAATTTCCCCGTGTTGCGCTCCGCACCGCAAGCTGTACCTCGCCCGTGTCGTCCAGCGACAGGTTCAGCAGCGTCACCATGCTTCTCTTCCCATCCGGGGAGGAGCGGACAAACTGCGCGGCCTTGACATCGCTGAGAATCTCGGACGGCGGCGCGTCCTCCGCCAACCAGCGGCAGACCCTGTTTAACTGAATGCGGCGACTGAGGGAGGTAATCTTGTGAAAGGCCGCGTAGCCCAGCGTGCAAACCCTGCCGCCCAGATCATTTTGGTACAGCGTGGCGGCGGGCCCCAGTTCTTTGCCGTCGTAGCGTTCCAGCTCGCTCAGCACCTGAACCCCATCGGTGAGGGGCTCCAGCACGGCGGCGCTACCCTGGAAAAATGCCAGCCGCACATCCCGGTACTCGTCCCCCAGCCCCTTGTTCAAGGGGTGATCGGCATTGAAGTGCTCGTACACGCTGTCGCTGTCTACAATTTTTCGCCGCACTCCGGCAAGATGGCCCAGCCCCCGCCGCTCCAGCGCCGTCAGTGCCTCCCCGTCCATCAGCACCGCCTTGGAGAAAAACACCTCAAGCTCGCTGTCGGTGTAGCCGTCCGGCAGGTCACCGGTCAGGATCACGCCGCATGCGCCCGCCGGTTCCATCGAGAGGGGAATGCCCAACTGGGCGAGGCAATAGGTGCGCATCACGTTGTGGTTGTCCGTCTCGTTGTAGAGGGTGAAGAAGCTCTGCCCGTCGTGAAGGGGGCGCAGCCGGTCATACCTGCTGGAAACTGCGGGATAGAATCCCCGGGCCGCAAAGCCCCTGGAAAATCGCTCCATCTCATCCCAAGTGGGTCGCCACAGGGCGATATCCCGGTAGAGGAGCCCGTGTTCCGCAAGGTTGGTGTGCGGCTCAATTTTCAGCGTGTTGAGCAGTATGCTGTTCATCCCCGCCGCCATGGCCAGGGTGCACTCGTCCAGGACGATGCGGCGGGATTTTTGGAACAGGTGGTAGGGGAAATTCTCCACCTCATACTGCACATCCGTCACGGACACGGGGTACTCGGCGGCCTGACGCGCGGTGGAGAGCACCTTTGTGCAGACCTGCTCCGGTGTGGAATCGTCGTAGAAGCCCTCTCCCGGTCTGCCCTTACAGGCATCCAATGCCCCGAACCAATCCCCATAAGCCATGCCGTTGTAGGTGCTCCAGCCCTGGTGCTGAGTCATGAATCCCAGGGGGAGGCCGGGGGAAACCTTCCGCACTGCCTCGCGGATTATAGCAAGCAGCTCGGTGATTTTATCGCCGGTATCCTGCACAAATGCGGCTCGCAGCGCCACATTGTTGGGCTCCTCCATGGCGGCCACAAGAGTCTCCCTTGTGTAGGGGAAGCCCGCCCTTTCGCCAAAGCGCTCCATGCAGGCGGGGCAGAAGCAACCAAACTTCACGCCGTTCCAAAACAGCTTGATGTCGTCGTCCACCCATAGAAAATCCGGCTTTGCGGCGGCGATCAGGGCATACTTTTTCGCCAGATACTCCCTAAAATCGGTGTGCACGGGGCAGAAGCAGCTCTTGGAGCGCTGCCCGTCATAGCCCACAATAGGGACAAAGGGGCTGGGATAAATAGAATAGCCCTCGTCGATATGGCCGATGCTGTCCAGCACATTGACCCCCACAGAGGCAAAACCCATCTCCCGCAGGGCGGCCATCCGCTGGGCGAGAACAGTTGCATCCGCCGCGACCTCCTCAATGGGGCGGTAACCGTGGTGGGTGTACTCCGTCATCATCGTTAACTCGTCCAGCAGGCCAGTCTTGTCCGCCAGAAACCCCCGCAGGTGGTCGAAGGCCCCCTCTGTCAGCCAGGAGTGGTAGTGAATGCGCTGTGCAAGCTTCATACTGTTTCCCTCCGTTCGCCGTATATCCCCTGCCGCTTCCAGACGCTGAGCATAAGCTCATAGCGCTCCAGGGGCATGCCTGTGTAGATACTGTTGGAGGTGCAGAAGATATAGCCCGGTTCGGCCATGCCCTCCCGCAGGGAGCGCTCCACATCCTCCACGCACTCTTCTTCGGTGCCCGTTTGCAGCAAGCCGCAGTTGACGTTGCCGCAGAGGGCCACTCTGCCCTTGGTGATTTTTCGCACCTCGGGGATGCTCACGCCGCCCTGGGGGTCGAGGGAGTGGAGGGCGTCGGGGCCGCACTGCACCATCTGCTCCAGAATGGGCATGATGTTGCCGTCTGTGTGCTTGATAGAGCAAAAGCCCATGGCCCGGTATTCGTCCAGAATCCGCTTCAAATAAGGGGCGACAAACTCCCCGAACATGCCGGGGCTGAAGAATGGGTTTGTGTTAAAGCAGTAGTCGGAGCAGAGGGAGAAACCGTCCAGCAGCCCGGTCTCAGCGTACCGCTCCCCCAGGCGGATGCTAGCGTCCAGGTTGCGTCGGGCCAGCTCCTTCATGGCATCCTCCTCCTCGAACAGCCGGGAGGAAAACTCCACTATCTCCTCTCCATTGGGAATCGCAAAAGTGGGATCGCCGTGAAGGCAGAGAAAGTATTTGTCGCCGCTCAGCGCCCGGATATGCTTCAGCAACCTTACGGTATTTTCAAAATCACCGGGGTTTTCCTGGGGAAAGATTGCGCTATGGCCAAACCTCTCGGCGGTCACGACGTAGATTTCAGCCATATCCCGCAGGTGTAACTCCTGCTCCCGCGCGCTCATCTGATTCCAGCTTTCATAGTTGCGGTGGGAGGGATGCACCCGCCCGAATGCCTCCATGGTGAGGAAAAACACCTGCTCAAAGTGGGGCACCAACCCCTGGAGCGGCTGCCTTTTCAGCGCTGCGATAAAGCGTTCCCTTGGCGTCACGGCAATCATTCCTTCCTGCTGCAGGTTGTTTTCATCAGAGAAAAAAGATCGGTGTGTCGGTCAGCTGCTGTCGCAGAATATTGGCAGCGGCCTCCATCTCGGCGTCAGTCTGGGGATTGCCCACCGGCACCCTGGATGTATCCGCATCCAGCGCCCAGTACTTCCCCAGGCCCGCGGCGTTAAAACGCAGCAGCTCCACGCTTTTGGGCTTTGTTGGCAGCGCTCTGATCCGCCTGCCGATCCCCACCAAAGCCTCTCCATCGTTGATGCCGTGAATTAGCGGGATGCGCAGGCGCACATCGCTGTGGAGGGCGGTGAGCCTCTCCAGATTATCCAAAATCAGCGAAAGGCTTCCCCCTGTATAAGCGGAGTGCTCTGCCTCATCCCCGTGCTTCAAATCCGCGAGAAAGGTTCCGGTCACAGGCAACGCAGCGGCGATATTCTCCCAGGGGACATGCAGCGCTGTCTCCACCGCAGTAGAGATTCCCGCGCCTCTGCACCGCTCCAGCAGCGCGCGGCAAAAGGCGGGCCACAGGAGGCACTCCCCCCCGGAAAGGGTTACACCTCCGCCAGTTCTGTCGTAGTAGGGCTTGTCCTTCACGATTTCGGCGAAGACCTCCTCCACCGTCATCTCCCGGCCCGAAAGAATTAGCACCTCGTTGGGGCAGGCCTCCGCGCACCTCCCGCAGCCCGTGCACCACTCCCTCAAAAAGCGCATGCCGCTAGTGGTAACCTCATGGCATTCCGGGCAGAGCGATACACACCGCCCACAGCCGATACACCGCTGGGGGTAGTGTAGTATTTCGGGTTTGGGAAGAAGCCCCTCCGGGTTGTGGCACCATCGGCACTCCATGGTGCAGCCCTTGAGGTAGACGACTGTGCGCACGCCGTCCCCATCATGCAGGGAGGTGCGGGTAATTTGAAAAACGGTGGCCTTCATGAACCGTTCCCTCTCCGCAGCAGATTCTACAAACTGGCGTGCTTGGTGCGGTGTATGATGTGCTCCTGCATGGCGGTATCCAGCAGGTAAAACTTCTGGCTGAACCCCGAAACCCGCACCGCCAGGTTCCGGTAGCGGTCGGGGTGCTTCTGGGCCTCCCGCAGGACATCGGCGTCGACGATGT
>JBKEBS010000056.1:0-2541 GCA_047973265.1 Oscillospiraceae bacterium | reverse complement strand
GTGTGAAACAGGATTTCTATGCCACTGTCTATCTTGCCGGGTTTGCCGCCGCATGTGCCGCCGATGCAGATGAAGTCATTGCCGCACGGGATGCTGGAAAACACCTTAAATACAAGCGTAAATCAAGCCAGACCCGTACAATTGCAAAACTGCGCGAGAGATTCTTGCAAATTCTCTTGACCCGCGATCCCGACATCCGCAAAGTTCTATTCGATCGTCTGCGTGATGACATCGCCGCTCGCCCTGAACCCATCCGACCAGGACGTTCCCCTACTCGTGCTTTGCCCAGAAAGAAGCGCTTCCCTATGGCTAAAAAGTCTGTCCAGCCTTAAGTTGACGGCAGTAATAAATTCATAAGTAAATAGCAGAGGAAGGTAGATGAGGCCCATGAACATAGAAAGTCTGAGTTATCTTTACAGAAAAACGCTGGAGTGCATTTTTTCTTCTCCCATAATGTTCCGGTCTTTCCTGGACAGCGCGGCCAGCCTGTACAAGTACCCCTTTGACAAGCAGGTGTTCATCCATGCGCAGATCCATTATCCCACCGCGGTGACAACCAAAAAACAATGGGAAGCCCTGGGCCGCACCATCAACAAGGGGGCCATAGAGACTGGCTACTTTGACCCCACTAGTTCTACGGGAATTACCTCCGACCTATTCGACATTTCAGATACCAGCGGCCCCTCCGACACCCTCCCCCAGCTTTGGGCGCTGCCGGAGGGAATGCCCCTGCCAAATGGCAGCGAATACGCCACACGGGACGAGCAGCTTGCGGCGCTGGGCCACAGTTCCTGTGCGGCCTACATCGCCGGAATGCTCAGCGGGGACTTCCACGCGGTGGCCGAGGCGCAGCGCCTCATCACCGCCGCCACCGGCTACATCGTGGCGAAGCGGGCGGGCCTCTCCACCGAGGCCTACGCCTTTGACATAGAATCAGAAATGAGCGGCCTGTCCTTTACAGACCATGATATAAAGGATATTATCAGAATAGGAAATACATTCTCCACCGTGTCGGAGAGCATACTGAGAAGCATAGAGAGGAGCGTCAAGAATGAAGCGCACGAATATACCACGAAGAGAAGCGCAGCCCCTTCCCGCGACCAAGACAGTGAACGGGATCGCCTACCGTCTCGACCCGGAGACCGAGACCTACAAGATGGACGTGCCGCAGCAGCAGCTGGGCCCCTACGCCCAGCAGATGATGAAACTGCTGGTGGGGAGCTTTCCGATCCCCTACAACGCCATGATCGCGGACGGGACGCTGATGACCTTCCTCATAGAGGAGGACGCCAGGCTGTGGGCGCTGCGGGAGCAGATCATCGAGAAGATGAAGAAGGAGAGCCGGGAGCCGGAAAACTACAACGAGCGGGTGCGGTGGCTGGATCAGCTCAGCAGGACAGCAGAGGAGATCGTCAGAGAGGATATGAACGAGACACTTCTCTCCCTGAACGACTAGATCTCCGGCCAGAGCAGGTATCACAGATCAAGGGCATCATCGCAGCAGACGCCGACTTTTCCGGCTTCGAGAGCGTTGGTGCCTTTTTTGCGGAAGAGACAGACCCACAGCGCCGGGCGGAATACCTGGAACACTCCTACGGAACCTCCCACCGGGCATGGAATTTATTCACCCGGATGTCGACTATCAAAACGTCCCCTTTGGGAATGGAGCTGTCCGTCAAGGCCACCGAAACCCAACGGGGTGGGAAATACACCCTGACTTGGGACCAGGCGGAGCTTGTGGTATCCGACATGCTCTCCAGCGGGGAGTATGTCCCAGGCGGCTATAAAGAAGAAGAAAAAGAGGACGGGACGGAGGCTTACCAACGGGCGCTCTACAAGATCAAAGCCCCGCTGCCCATGCAGACCTCCCTCTTTGCGGATGAGGGCATGACGAGGGAGCAGTACCTCCAGGAGGCACTCATCCTGCACAAGCCCGCCGCCGACTCCAAGGCGAAGATTGTCCGCCTCTTTGAGGAGAATCACCCCCGCAGGGAGCTCCTCACGATGCTAAAAAACATCTACGGCATCGGCGGTCGGAGCCTCAGCTTTTCGGACGGCACCGGCGGCTTCATCGACACCTTCAAGGAGCTCCGTGTAAGGGTGCGAAAGGAAGAGGGGGAGCTGGAGTACCGGTTCTCCTGGTCTGCGGTAGCCGACAACCTCCAGGAGCTGATCGAAAGCGGACAGTACGCGGAGCGCCCGGACAATTCCCCGTTCACGAAGCCTGTCTTTCAGGATGAAGACATCGAGGTGCTGGAGGAGGATAAAAACAGGCCCACCCTGAAAGACATCATTTCAGCACCCGACACGGTGTCCGCTGTCCTGGTGTCAAGCGGAGAGGTTAGTGTCATTCAGATTGAGCAGGCGGACTACGGCATAGAGCAGCAACTGGAAGGCCCTATTGCCTCTCATTCCTTCCCGTCTGGTCATGTTCTTCACAACGCAGCCCTTTACTACCGCAGCGACTGGATGGGAGAGGGATTGCAGGCAAATGTCTGGAGTAATCAACTTGAAGGTAAGGATGATATCTTCTTTGGCGAT
>JBKEBS010000055.1:0-4026 GCA_047973265.1 Oscillospiraceae bacterium | reverse complement strand
GGGTTTTCGGTGGTCGCCCCGATGAGGACGATGCTGCCATTTTCCACAAAGGGCAGAAATGCATCCTGCTGGGCCTTATTGAAGCGGTGAATCTCATCCACAAAGAGGATAGTATTTTCCCCCATCCGGCGGCTCTGCTCCGCCTGGGCCATCACCGTCTTGATCTCCTTGATGCCGCTGGTGACGGCGCTGAAATCCACAAAGTTTGCCTCTGTTTTCCGCGCTATAATGCGTGCCAGCGTGGTTTTCCCCACGCCGGGCGGCCCCCAAAACACCATGGAGGAGACTTGATCCTGGTCGATGAGCTGGCGCAGGACTTTGCCCTCGCCCAGCAGATGCTCTTGTCCCACATACTCCTCCAGGGTGCGGGGGCGCAGGCGGCTGGCCAGCGGCCCGGCGGGCTCCGGCGGGATGAAGAGATTTTGCTGCATGTTGTCCATAGTGATTTCCTATCCTCAGCTCGTGAAAATCAATCAATTGTTTCGTATCCATTATACCACAAAACAATAACACGAAGATATGTTCCCGTCAACAGAATCGACCCATGCGCAAAAAGAAGGGGCCTGTTTCCAGGCCCCTTCGCAATTACATTTTCGCGAACAGCTCCTCCACAAGGGCGGTCGCCTCATCCTCCAGCTTTGCAGCCTTGCGAATCAGCCCGGCCAGGGTCTTTCGCACCTCCGGCTTGCCGAAGTTCCGCACCGTCTCCTCGTGATCCTTCCCCTCGTGCAGCTTCATCATATCCTGGTTGCAGAGGGCGGCCTCCCGGCCGAAGAGATCGGCGATCTTCCCGCAGAGGGGTGCAAGCTCCGGCTGCCGCTCTCCCAGCGCCTTCAGGTAGATTGCCCCGTAAGAGCGGCCCTCCCCCACCATGGTGATGGCGTCGGTATGGCACATGTACCGCTCGAACAGCAGCGGCAGGATCAGGTCGCTGCCAAACTTTTTGTCGTCCTCCAGCCAATCCGCCCAGCAGCGGAAGGCGTACTGCCCGCAGGCTATGATGTGGTCATACCCCTCGAAGATTAGGGTTTCGCCCCGGAGGATTTCCAGTCCGTTGCGCATGATCTCCCGGTCGCCGGTCGCTTCACCGGCCTGCTCCTCCACCGCCATCAGCATCAGGGTTCCCGGGTTATCCCACCAGTTGTCCGAGATGAAGTAGCCGCTCTCGTGGAAGCGGATGCCCGACGCGAACTCGGCGCGGCTCTGGAAGAAGTTCCAGCCCAGCAGCTCCTCCCCGCCCTTCTGGTAGCCTGTGACAATGCAGGCCTCCGGCGGGCCGATGATGCCCAGGGCGATAACCGGCCTGCCCTCGTCGATTTCCGCCTTGATGAAGTCGATGAAGCCCTGCTTGTCGGAATCCTCCCGGCGAAGATACTTCCACTTTCTGCCGGCCGCCGCAAAGGATTTCGCAAAAGCCTCCAGCATGGTGGGATAAATATAGGTGATATCCACATTGCCGCCGTCCCACATGGTGGTGTTCCACCGCAGGCGGAAGGCTGCACCGGAGGCCGCCATCAGATGGGCGTAGCCCATGCTCTGGCCCATGTAGTTGAGGCAAGCCTTGAGACAGGAGGGAAAGGGCGTGCACTCTCCCCAGGTGTACTCCACCTTGGGAACGCCCAGCAGAAGGCCCATGTCGTCTCCCTTTATTTGCTCTTTCATATTCATTTTTTCCTTTCTTTCGGCGGCTGAGAGAAGCCTGCCCTCCCTGCGAAGAATGGCCGGGGCAAAAATTCCCGCTGTGAGAATCTGCCTGCCCACCTGGTAACTGCCCTTCCGGAAGGCGGAAGGGGAAAGCCCGGTCTCCCGCCGAAAGGCCCTGGTGAAGGTGTCGTAGGAATCGAACCGCCAATCCTGGGCGATCTCGGTGAGGGAGCGTTCGGTGTGGGCGATCTCGAAGGCGGCCCAGGCAAGCCTGCGGGAAAGGACGTATCTGCCAAGGGAAACACCCCGTTTCTCCCGGAACACCTCCCGTATGTGGCGGTACGAAAACCCGGCGATTCTCTCCAGCTCTTCCCGCTCGTACCCTTCCCGCAGCCTTGTCTCCATGTAGGTCACAACAGAAATCAGGAGCAACGAATACTCCGCCATAACAATGGTCATTCCTTTCGGAGGCTAAATTTCTTCTCTTCTATCTTCCGCCGTTGTTCGGCGGTTTCTTGTCGGCAGCTTTCGAAAGCATGTTCAGTATAGCACAGTGCTTTTCACAGCGCTCGACGTTTTTGACCCTCTTACATCTTCCTGAAAACAGAAAAACGGACAGCACCAAAAGGAGCTGTCCGACCTGGTCAGATACTCAGGAATATCAGCGTGCAAAATGCTTACTCGGCGATGGGAATCTCCGTCTCGGAGGAGTCATCGTCCGCGTCGGCAGTGTAGTAATCCAAATCCTCGGGGTCGTCAAACAGGAAATCGTCGTCATCATACAGGTAGCTGCTCTTATTTTTGAAGTATGCGGCGAGGGCGATGAGCACGCCAATTGCTGCGACTACAAGAGCTACGACCGCAATAAATGCACCTTTCTTCACAATCGTTCTCTCCTTTCAGAAGTAGCCGGGCCGTCGGTTGACACCGAAAAACCCGAAAAAGATACTGTTGGCATTATACTCTCTTTTGCAGGAAAGCACAAGGCTTGTTCACAAAGTGTTTAGATTAAGTCTACAACAGGTTGATGCCGTTTGCGGCGCAGATATCGGCCATCTCGTCAGACCAGGCGGACACCTGCACCTCGCCGATATGGGCCTTGCCCAGCAGCAGCATGCACAGCCGGGATTGCCCGATGCCGCCGCCAATGGTGAGGGGCAGCTTGTCCGCCAGCAGCATGCGGTGGAACTCCATGCCCCGGCGGTCGTTCGCCCCGGCGGCATTGAGCTGCCTGTCCAGCGCCTCAGCGTCCACCCGGATGCCCATGGAGGAGAGCTCGAAAGCCCTGTTCAGCACCGGGTTCCAGGCGATCAAATCACCGTTGAGGTTCCAGTCGTCGTAATCGGGTGAGCGGCCATCGTGGCGCTTTCCGCTCTTGAGCGCGCCGCCAATCTGCATCAAAAAGACAATGCCGTGCTCCTTTGCCACCACATCCTCCCGCTGGCTGCCTGAGAGTTCGGGGTACTTGTCCTCCAGCGCCTGAGTGGTGGTAAAGTAGACCTCCCTGCCGGGAACCATGGGGGTGAGGCCGGGAAACTGCTCCAGCAGCTTGTCCTGCGTTTTATAGAGCGCGCCCGCAATGGCGTTCACGGCCTCCATCAGGTATGCCTCGTTGCGATCCTCCCGGCGGATCACCTTCTCCCAGTCCCACTGATCCACGTAAACGGAGTGGAGGTTGTCCAAATCCTCGTCCCGGCGGATGGCGTTCATGTCGGTGTAGAGTCCCTTGCCGGGGGGAAAGCCGTAGCGGTGCAGAGCCATGCGCTTCCACTTGGCAAGCGACTGCACGATCTGCACCTCCTCTGTCAGGCCCAAGATGTCGAACTGAACAGGCCGCTCCACGCCGTTGAGGTCGTCGTTGAGGCCGGTGGAGGGGAATACAAAGAGAGGCGCGGAAACGCGGATCAAATCCAGTGCCTTCGCAAGCTCCCGCTCGAAGGTGTCCTTCACCAGCTTGATCGCCACCTGGGTCTCGAATAAATCCAGCTTGGGGTCGTAGCCCTCGGGGAGAATCAGCTGCTTGTCCGCCATGGTCAGTCATTCCTTTCCAAATAAGCAGGAAATTGCCTCTTCCGGGTTATCCCGCAGAAAATCAATCATTTTGACAGTTTAGCACAAAACCACGGGAAAGGAAAGTCCGCAGTTCTGTAGGTAGTGTCCAAAAGAACACTTAAAGAAAATCAACAACAGAAAAAGGCAAGGAATTAGTGTTATGCGTTTCACGAAATTTATGTTTTGCTATACCAAACTTGTTATACGCATCAATGAATACGGCTATAACAGCTCTTAAAGAATCAATACTTCTAGCAAAACATCGACTTTTCCTTGCTAAAGTCGGTATATAATGCCTTAAATCTGCATTTATTCCCTCAACTGTATAGG
>JBKEBS010000002.1:0-44049 GCA_047973265.1 Oscillospiraceae bacterium | reverse complement strand
TTTTAACTTTTTTAATGTTATTATCACAACTGCACAATATCGCATCACGCCATGCTCAATGAGTCAATTTTGAGATCATTTGCATAAATAGTTTGAACCTGATTGGATAGTTCCTCTACTTAATAAAGCATTTGCAGTGAGAACGGAGGCAATAATATGGCGATATGCTACTCTGAAAAAGACCGCACCTTCACGCTGCAAACAAGGCGTTCCTCCTACCAAATCGGCGTCGGAAGCTACGGTTTTCTCCTGCACTACCACTACGGCAGGCCGGTGGAGAGCGGCGAGAGCCTCTCCCACCTGATCCGCCCGGTGGATCGGGGCTTTTCCGGCAACCCCTACGATGCCGGAACCGACCGCACCTTCTCCCTCGACCACCTCCCCATGGAGTACCCGGTCAGCGGGGTGGGCGATTACCGCATTCCCGCCCTGACCGTGGGCAACTCCAACGGCAGCCGGGCGCTGGATCTTCGCTACCAGTCCTTCGAGATCGTTGAAGGCAAGTACAGGCTGGACGGCCTCCCCGCTCTCTACGAGAATGAAAAGGGAGAGGCCCAAACGCTGATTCTCCGCCTGAGCGACCCCGTCTCAAAGGTGGACGTCGCTCTTCTCTACGGCGTGCTGGAGGAACTGGATATCATCACCCGCGCCTGCATCGTCACCAACAGCGGCGGCAACGAAATTGTGCTGGAGAGAGCCATGAGCATGAGCCTGGACTTCCTCCACGGGGAGTTCGAGCTCCTTCACTTTCACGGCAGGCACGCCATGGAACGCATGATGGAGCGCGTTCCTCTGATGCACGGCATCCAGACCGTTTCCAGCACACGGGGCATCAGCAGCCACCACCACAATCCCGGCATCGTCCTCTGCGATAAGAATACGGACGAGACCCAGGGCGACTGCTACGGAATCAACCTGATCTACAGCGGCAACTTCTCCGCCCAAATCGAGAGGGATCAGACCGATCAGGTCAGGGTGCAGATGGGCATTGGCAGCGAGGGCTTCCGCTATCTTCTCGGCACAGGGGAATCCTTCGTGATGCCGGAGGTTGTCCTCAGCTACTCGGACAGGGGGCTCTCCGCCCTATCCCACAATTTCCACCGGGCCTACCGGGGCAACCTTTGCCGGGGGAAGTACAAGCTGGAACCCCGCCCGGTGCTCATCAACAACTGGGAGGCCACCTACTTCGATTACGACAGCGACAAGCTGCTGCAAATTGCCGAAGACTCCTCCGGGCTGGGCATCGACCTCTTTGTGCTGGACGACGGCTGGTTCGGCGCACGGGACAGCGACACCCGCGGTCTGGGGGACTGGACAGTCAACGAGAAAAAGCTGAAAGGCGGCTTGAAGCCCCTGGTGGACAAGGTCAACGCCCTGGGCATGAAGTTCGGCATCTGGATCGAGCCTGAGATGGTCAACGAGGACAGTGAGCTCTACCGACAGCATGCGGACTGGGTGCTGCAAATTCCCGGCAGAAAGCCCACCCGCAGCCGCCACCAGCTGGTGCTGGATTTATCCAGGGACAAGGTGCGCAGCTATCTCTTCAAAAAAATCACCGCTGTGCTGGACAGCGCCAACATCGAATACGTCAAGTGGGATATGAACCGCAGCATCTCGGATTGGTACTCCCTGCCCTCTTCACGGGAGGAGCAGGGGGAGCTCCCCCACCGCTATGTGCTGGGCCTCTACAAGTTGATGGAGCAGCTCACCTCCCGCTACCCCGACATCCTATTCGAGGGGTGCAGCGGCGGCGGTGGAAGATTCGACCCCGGCATGCTCTACTACCAGCCCCAAATTTGGTGCAGCGACAACACCGACGCGGTGGACAGGCTGTTCATCCAGTACGGCACCAGCTTCTTCTACCCCCTCTCCGCCATCGGCGCCCATGTTTCGGCGGTTCCCAATCACCAGACAGGGCGAACGGAGCCCATGCACACCCGGGGTGTTGTGGCCATGACCGGCGGCTTCGGCTACGAGCTGGACGCCACCAAACTGACCAAGTCGGACAAGAAGGTCATCCGGGAGCAAATCGCCCACTACAAAAAACACCAAATGCTCATCAGCGGCGGGGTATACCACCGCCTGATCAGCCCCTACGAGGGCAAGGGCTGCACGGCCTGGGAATTTGCCGCGGAGGATGGGAGCGAAGCGCTCATCAGCGCCGTGTTCCACGGCATCCACGCTAACGGCCCAAACCTACACATTCCCATCCGGGGCCTAGACCCGCACCGACGCTACCGGCTGGACGACGGAACGGAATACTTGGGCAGCACCCTGCTCAGCGGCGGCGTCACTCTCCCCCGCCCGGAGCGGGAATACGAAGCGGTTCAGCTCTATCTTCAAGCGATATAACACTCCTATTTGTATCACGAAAGGATGATGTTGATGACAGGCCGTGCAGCTCCATCCGCGAAACGGAAGTCGCCCTTTCTGGGAAGACTCAAAAAGCAGACCAGCCTGCAGCTCATGGTGTGGTTTGGCCTCGCCTTTATCATAGTCTTCCGCATCTTCCCCATCTACGGCATGCAGCTCGCCTTCAAGGAGTTGCTGCCCGGCATGAGCATTGCCCAAAGTCCTTGGGTGGGCCTCAAGCACTTTGAAAACTTCTTCTACTCCGGCGCATTCACCCAGGTGATGGCCAACACCATCACCCTGAGCCTCGCCAAAATCCTCATCGGCTTTCCCATCCCCGTCATCTTCGCCCTGCTGCTCAACGAAATTCGCAGCCACAGAGCCAAATCTCTGGTGCAGGGCATCTCCTACCTCCCCTACTTTCTCTCCTGGGTGGTCATCTTCGGCGTCACCAACGGCCTGCTTGCCATGCAGGGCGGCGTGATCAACGACCTGCTCATGGCGATGGGCATCATTCAGAGCCCCATCCATTTTCTGGGAACGCCCTCCATGTTCAAGCCGCTCATGGTCATCCTCGACGTCTGGAAGGAAGCGGGATGGGGGGCAATCATCTACATGGCGGCCATCGCGGGCATCGACGAGCAGCTCTACGAGGCCGCAAGAGTGGACGGCGCCGGCCGTCTGCGGCAAATATTCGCCATCACTTTGCCCCTCATTATGCCCACCGTGGTCATCATGCTCATCCTCCGGGTGGGCAACATCCTGGACGCGGGCTTCGACCAGATTCTGGTTTTCCGCAACGCCATCACCCACGACGTGGCCAATATCCTGGATATCTACGTCTACGACATCGGCCTCAAGCAGGGCCGCTTCGGCTATGCCACCGCTGTGGGCCTCTTCAAGAGCATTATCAGCTTCGGGCTAGTCTACGGAACCAACAAGATCGCCAGCCGCTACGATATGGGATTCTGGTAAGCATTCGTCATTCGCCATCCACCCGGAATCCAAAAGGGGGAATGTCCACATGACAATTTCATCCAAGGGGGCGGCGGCTTCGCCGGACAACCGCATCAAGCGCACCACCGGCGAAAAAGTATTCACCGTATTCAATACCATCCTGCTGGTGCTGCTGTGCTTTACCACCATCTACCCGTTTATCAACACCCTGGCCCTCTCCTTCAACGAGGGGATGGACGCTCTGCGGGGCGGCATCTACTTCTTCCCGCGGGTGTTCACGCTGGAAAACTACAAGAAGGTATTCGGTGACTCCGAAATCATCCGTGGCTACGGCATCACACTCGCCCGAACCTTTATCGGCACGGTGGTCACCCTGTTCTGCACCGGGATACTGGCCTACGGGCTCTCCAAGAAATACCTGATGGGCCGCAAATTCTACATCGGCCTCTGCGTCTTCGCCATGATCTTCAACGCTGGCCTGATCCCCACCTATATGCTCTACCGGGATCTGGGACTGCTCAACAACTTCTGGGTCTACATCCTCCCCTCCGCTGTCAGCCCCTGGTACATGATCCTGATGAAGACCTTCTTTGAGCAGATTCCGGTGGAGCTGGAGGAATCCGCCATGCTGGACGGCGCCTCCACCCTGCGCATCTTCCTCACCATCGTGGTGCCGATCTCCATGCCCATCATCGCGACCGTCTGCATCTTCTCCGCCGTCTACCAGTGGAACGCCTGGTACGACGCCTACATGTTCGTGACCAGGCGGATGGAGCTGCACCCCGTGCAGACCTACCTCTACCGGGTGGTGGCGCTGGCACAGCGCTCGGCGGAAAACCCCGCGGAGGCCCAGCTGCTGGAGCGCCTCTCCACCAGTGCGACGGTACTGCGCTCCGCCACTGTCATGATCACCACTGTCCCCATCGTCTTCATCTACGCCATTTTCCAAAAGCACTTCATCAAAGGCGTCATGATCGGCGCGCTGAAAGGCTAGCGCAACCTGTGGAATACGGGGCCCGCCCCGTAACAATACTGTGTCAAAAAACGAAAAAGGAGAAAAACGTATGCGTGCAAAGGTAAAAAGGATCGCTTCGCTGCTCCTGTCCATCTGTCTGGTGGTAAGTCTGGCCGCCTGTAACGGCGGGGGGGCCTCTTCCGACAGCTCCTCCTCCGAGGCGCCCGCCTCCACTGCCGAGAGTTCCACTGCCCCCGAATCATCGGAGGCCGAAGCCTTGAGCGACGCGCCTGAAGCCTCCTCCGGCGGCTACGAGGGCGAGGTCGTTGAACTGGAATTCATGAACATGGATCCCGCCTGGAAGGTCGTGGACTTCGGGGCTGACCCCGTCACCGCCAAGTTTATCGAGGAGACGGGCGTCAAATTCAAGTGCTCCGCCCCCCAGGGCGAGTGGGAGCAGGTCGCCAATGTCATGCTCGCCGCAGGCGACTACCCCGACGTCATGCACATGAACGTCACCGCGATCTACAACCAGTATGTGGCGGCGGGCGCTCTGCTGCCCATCAACAAGCTGGCCGAGGAGCACAACTTCCCCAACATCACCAACGGCACAACCGTTCCCAAACAGGTTCTTGCCAGCCGCACCAGTGACGACGGCAACATCTATGTTGTCCCCAACTGGTTCAGCGACGACGGCTTCGGCTCTGTGGGAACGGCCATGAACATCCGCAACGACATCTACAACGAGATGGGCACGCCCGAAATCAAGACAGCCGACGACCTGTACAACTATCTCGTCCAGATAAAGGAGGCCAACCTCACCTCCATGGACGGCGCCAAGCTGTGGCCACTGGGCTACCAGGCCGACGACAAGCAGTATCTTGGCTACATCACCAACCTGTGGGGCAGCAAGATATTCATGTTCAACTACTTTGACGAGACCGACCAGCAGGTGAAATTCATGCTGCGGGAGCCCGCCCTCGTCGAATCCCTCACCTTCCTCAACAAGTGCCTCCAGGAGGAGCTGCTCGATCCCGAGGTGCTCACCTATGACCCCAACACCCGCAGGGAATCTTTCAACCAGGGCAAGCACGCCGTCATCTTCAGCGAAATCTGGGAGCTGTGGACGCCCAACTCCGCCATGACCCAGCGCGACCCCGAAATGTATTTCTACGCTGTCGAGCCCATCCAGGGCAACGCCGACCGGGAGAAGTTCTTCGGCCGCATTCAAAAATCCGGCACCTCCGGCACCATGGTCACCAAAAACTGCGCCAACCCCGAGGCCGCCACCCGCTTCATCGACTACTTCCTCAGCCCCGAGGGCGAAATCCTCAACTTCTACGGCGTAGAGGGCAACACGATGGAGTTCAAGGACGGCAAGCCCTACCTCTATCCCGAAGCATATGAAGCAAAGCTGGCCGACTGGGACGGCTACGCCCGCAGCCACGGCGTCCGCGTGTTTGACTTCATGAACAGCCAGAAATACAACTGGGAGCGGGAACAGGAATCCCCCGAGCGCCAGGCAGACCGGGCCATCGCCACAAAGTACACCTTTGATGGCACCACCCAGTCTGTCATCATCATCGACCCCCTCTCCTCCGAGGGCATCCTGCTGGCCGAGATCGAGGCCAACATCACCTCCGAGCTCACCAGAATCATCATGGAGCCCGACGCAAGCAAAATCCCGGAGCAGGTGGCCGCACTCCTCGCCGAGTACGAGCGCAAAGGCGTGGAGGCCCTGGAAGCCGAGTGGACAACACAGTACCTGGCCAGAGAGGCATAGACATATATCCAGCGGATCAACTTGTTGATCTTGTGATTTTGCGAAAGGAATGGTCATTCTTATGGCAAAGAAATTCGCGTTTATCGGTGCGGGCAGCACTGTGTTCACCCGCAACCTCAGCCGGGACATTCTCACCTTTCCCGCCTTTCAGGACGCCCACATCGTCCTGATGGACATTGACGAGGACAACCTCGCCCTCGCCAAAGCCGCCGTGGAGAAGATCGTCGCGGCGGGCGGCTATCCCGCCACGGTGGAGGCCACCACAGACCGGGTCAAGGCGTTGGAGGGAGCCGACGGCGTTCTCTGCACCATCGCGGTGGGCGGCTGGGAGGCCGCGAAGCTTGACATCGAAATCCCCGAGAGCTACAACGTCTCCATCAATGTGGGCGATACCCGGGGCCCCTCTGGCATCTTCCGCTTCCTGCGCACCGCCCCCGTCATGCTGGATATCGTGAAGGACATCGAGAAATACTGTCCCGACGCAATCTTCCTCAACTACACCAACCCCATGGCCATGCTCTGCCGCATGATGCAGAGCGTCTCCGACGTCAAGGTGACGGGGCTCTGCCACAGCGTGCAGGGCACCGCCGAAATGCTGGCCCGCTGGCTGGGCGCACCCATGGAGGAGATCGACTATGTCTGCGCGGGCATCAACCACCAGGCCTTCTACCTCAAGTACCTGTGGAAAGGGCAGGACGCCTACCCACAGCTGCGGGAACTGATGAACAACCCCGAAATCTACAACGAGGAGCAGGTGCGCAACGAGATGTTCCTGCACCTGGACTACTATGTCACCGAGTCTTCGGGCCACAACAGCGAGTACAACGCCTGGTTCCGCAAGCGCCCCGACCTGTTGGAGCGGTACTGCACCCACGGCACCGGCTGGAACCCCGGCCTGGATCGCCTGAAAATGATGGAGGAGCAGGGTGCAAGCTGGCACGACGATCACCGCAGGGAGGAGTTCCAGAAGTGGATCGAAGGGGAGATCGACCTCACCCGCAGCCACGAATTCGCCTCCTATATCTTCAACGCCTGCTTCGGCGACCAGATTCCCTTCCAGTTCAACGGCAATGTGCGCAACTTCGGCCTCATCGACAACCTGCCGGAGGGCTGCTGTGTGGAGGTTCCCGTCTTCGCCAACCGGGCGGGGTTCCATCCCGTCCACGTGGGGCCCATGCCGGAACCGCTGGCAGTCCTGGTCAACACCAGTGCGCGCTGCGAAGAGTTGGCGGTGGAGGGCAGTCTGGAGGGCGATCCCCGCAAAATCTTCCACGCCTGCCTCTTTGACCCCCTCACCTCCGCGGTCTGCTCCATGCAGGAGATCAAGGACATGGTGGACAAAATGTTCGACAGCCAAAGGGAGTGGCTGCCGCAGTTCAAGACCTTCCGCTGACTTTTCCATCAAATACTTCGACAGCGAATCCCACGATTCCTCTTGCTTTTTGCGGAGGACGCAATATAATCAAACTAAATAATGCTAAACGCTCATGATGTGCCGTTTAGCGCTGGGGCCGTCCATCAGAGCAAGTGCGAATTCTGGGGGCGGCCCCAAACTATATCTACTTCTCAATCAGAAAGGAGCACCAATGTCTGTACACGTTTTGCACTCTCCGGAAAACAGGGTGACGGTCACCCTGTCCCTCGACCGTGACGGCTCGCTGTTCTACCGCACCGAGGTCGACGGCCACTCTGCCGTTGCGCTCTCCCCGCTGGGGACAACCACCACCGGAACCGACTTCACCCGCGGCCTCCGCCTTGTAGAGGAGGGCCGGGAGGCCATCGACGAGACCTACTCTATCCCAGCCTTTAAGAAATCCTCCTGCCCCGACCGGGCGAATTGCCTCTCCCTGCTGCTGGAAAAAGAAGGCAAACAGCTGCTGGCGGAGGCCAGGGCCTACGACGACGGTGGCGCTGTCCGCCTGACCCTGCTGGGCAAGGGCCCTGTCGAAATCCCGGAGGAGTACACCGGATTTGCCGTACCGGAGCAGGTCGGCAATCTCTACGCCCAGAAGCTGGTCTTCTCCTATGAAGATCACTACCACCCCGTCCCCCGGGAGGATTTGCACCAAAATCCCTACGCCTTCCCCCTGCTGGCGGAGCTTGGCGGCGGGCGTTGGGCCCTCTACGCCGAGGCCCCTGTCTATGCGGGAACCTATGGCGGCAGCAACCTGCTCTCCACCCCCGAAACCCCCTCCCTGCTGATGACCAAGAAGTCCCCCGATAAGCTGACTCCCATCCGGGGCGAGCTGCCCTTCTCCACCCCCTGGCGGGTGGCGCTGGCGGGCAGCCTCTGCGACATCGCGGCCTCCAATCTACTGGAAAACCTGAATCCCCCCTCCATTGTGGCCGACCCCTCCTTCATAAAACCCGGACGGCTTGCCTGGAGTTGGATGACCGAGAATGACTCCCCTACCGACCCGAAGCGCATGAAGGACTATATCGACTACGCGGCTGCCATGGGCTTTGAATATTCCCTCATCGACGGCGGCTGGCCGGGACATATCGACATCCCCGAGATGGTCGCCTACGCCTCTGAAAAGGGAGTCGGCATTTGGGTATGGGAGCACAGCGCGGACATGCGCGAGCAAAAAGAAGCCGAGGATAAGCTCCGCCTGTGGTCGGGCTGGGGCGTCAAGGGCGTCAAAATCGACTTCTTCGAGTCGGACGCCCAGGAACGCATCGTGCAGTACAATATGCTGGCGGAGCTCGCCGCCAAATACCGGCTGATGCTCAACTTCCACGGCTGCTCCAAGCCCACCGGCACCAGCCGGGTGTGGCCCCACGTGCTGTCCTACGAGGGCGTGCAGGGCGGCGAGTACCTGCAAAACTTCTCCACCTTCACCCCCAGCGGCCCCGATGCCGCCCACAACTGCACCCTGCCCTTCACCCGGGGTGCGGTTGGGCCGATGGACTACACCCCCGTGGTGTACAAGACCTACACCACAGGCACCACCGACGCCCACCAGACCGCTCTGCCCGTCATCTTCACCAGCTACGCCCTCCACATAGGCGAAGGGGCGGAGCTTGTCATGGCGCACCCCTTCCGGCCCTTCCTGGAGGCCGTGCCCACCGCATGGGATGAGACAATCGTGTTGGAGGGCTGTCCCGCCTCCTACGTCACCATGGCGCGACGCAGCGGCAGCGACTGGTTTGTGGCAGGCATCTGCGCCCGACGCCCCCGCAATGCAACAATCTCCTTCGACTTTTTGGGAGAGGGCGGGTACACCGCCGAGCTCTATGCGGACGACCTCTCCGACCTGCGGCCCTTTGACCCCGCGGTGGGCGCCCTTCCCGCCCCCACCCAGGCGGACAGCGACGCCGCCTTTGCCGCGCGGATGCGGGAGTGCGCCCATCAGCACGACATTCATCTGAACAGAACGGAGCGGCTCACTGTAAAGAAGGGGGACGTCCTCACTATCCCCATGAACGTCAACGGCGGCTTTGCCATGCGCATTATGCCTAAATAGCAGGGAGTGTGACATAACATGAGTGGATATCCCATACCGAAGGACTATGTGGAGAGGCTCTATGCCGGGTGGTACGGCAAGCTGATCGGCATCCGCCACGGCTCCAACATCGAGGGCTGGAGCTACGAGAAGATCGCCGAAGCCTACGGCGAGGTGGACGGCTACCTCTTCGACTTCAAAAACTTCGCCGCGGACGACGACAGCAACGGCCCCATCTTCTTCATCCGGGCGCTGAGCGACTACGTCTGCTCCGAAGCGGTCACCGCGGAGCAGATGGGCAAGACGCTGCTCAACTACGCCCCATTTGAACACGGCTTTTTCTGGTGGGGCGGCTACGGCATCTCCACCGAGCACACCGCCTACCTGAACCTGGCAAACGGCATTCCCGCGCCGTATTCCGGCTCGGTGGCCCTCAACGGCGCGGATGTTGCGGAGCAGATCGGCGGGCAGATTTTCATCGACACCTGGGGGCTGGTCAACCCCTGCGACTACCCCAGGGCCGCCCGCTTTGCGGAGAAGATGGCGTCGGTCACCCACGGCGGCAACGGTGTGTACGGCGGGATGTTTGTGGCCGCCTGCGTCAGCGCCGCCTTTGAGGACAGCGATGTCCGCAGCATCATCGAAAAGGGGCTCTCCGTCATCCCCGCCGACTGCGAATACGCCACGATGTCCCGGGATGTCATCGCCTTTTACGAGGCCAATCCCAAAGACTGGTGGGACACCTTCCAGTTCGTAAAGGCCCACTACGGCTATGACCGCTACCCCGGCAACTGCCACATCATCCCCAACGCCGCGGTGGTCGTGCTGTCCCTGCTCTATGGGGAGGGGGATTTCTCCAGGGCTATCAATATCTGCAACATGTGCGGCTGGGACACCGACTGCAACGTGGCCAATGTGGGCTGCATCATGGGCGTCGCCGTAGGGCTGGAGGGGATCGACTACAAAAAATGGCGGGAGCCCATCGGGGACTTCCTCGCCTGCTCCGGCACACTGGGCGGCATGAACATCCGGGATGTGTCGAACGACACCCTCTACCTTGCATCCCTGGGCTGCCGCATCGCCGGAGAGCCCTTCCCCGAGCGGTACCGCGGCATGATGGAGGGGACTTCCCCCCGCTACCACTTCGAGCTGGAGGGCTCCACCCACGCCATGCGCACCCAGGGCGGGGATGCCGCCATCGAAAACAGCGGCGAGCGCTTCCTAACCGGCAGCCGCTCCCTCCGGCTGTGGGGGAACCTGACTGCCAGGGAGCCCCTCCGGCTGTACCAGCAGACCTATTACCGGCCGGAGGACTTCAATGACAATCGCTACTCCCCCGCTTTCTCCCCCACGGCCTACCCCGGCCAGACGGTGAGCGCCTCCCTCCTGCTGGAGAAGTCGGACAATCCCGTTTCCGCCCGGCTGTATGCACTCGACCTCTACAACGGCAGCTACCACTATGGAGAAACTGTCTCGCTGGAACCCGAATGCTGGCAGTCCCTTTCCCTGCACATCCCCACAGAATGCGGCTGTGTCGGCCAGGTGGGGGTGGAGCTGCTGGGCGAAGGCGACGCGGTCGTCTACCTTGACCACATGGACATCGGCGGCGTGGCGAACTACTCCCTCGACTTCGCCACGATCCCCATGGAGGTTTGGACTTTTGACCACAAGGAGGTCTCCCAGTGCTCCCTGTTCAAGGGCAACTGGCGCATCTGGGACGGCGCGCTCTGCGGCAGCTGTGCCGACCGGGGCGAGCTGTACACCGGCAGCCGGGACTTTGGCGATGTCCGGCTGGAAGCGGAGCTGACCCCCGTTCACGGCGGCCACCACCTCATCCTGCTGCGGGTGCAGGGCGCGATGCGCTCTTATGCGGCAGGGCTTGCCCCAGGCGGCAGGCTGGCGCTGATGAAAAACACTGATGGGAAATATGATATCGTCGCGGAAACATCTCTGGATTGGAGCGCCGGGACGCGCTATGCCCTCTCCATCCGGGCGGAGGGGAACCGGCTGGAGGCCTCCTGCGGCGGCAGGACAGTCAGCTTCACGGACAACAACTCCCCCTATCTGGATGGCTGCACGGGAACGGCTGTGCTCTCCGGGAGCCGCTGCCTCTTCCACTCCCTGAACATCACGGCGCAGGAGTAACCTGCAAAGCAAAACCCCCGCAGATGAATTGCATCTGCGGGGGTTTTACCTGTTTAAGACAACCGTGTCTTGAAGTCTGTGTAGCCGAACTCCCGCACCAAGTGAAGCTCCCCCTGGTCAGAGGCGTAAATATTCGGCAACGGCATTCCGTTAAAGGTGTTGTTCTTCACCATGGAGTAGATCGCCATGTCGCCAAAGACGACGCGGTCGCCCCTCCCCAGCGGTGCGTCGAAGCTGTAATCCCCGATCACATCCCCGGCAAGGCAGGTAGGACCCGTCAGGCGGTAGCCATGGGGCTTTTCCCCTTTTTCTCCGCTGCCCAGCGCAGGGGGGCGGTAGGGCATCTCCAGCACGTCCGGCATGTGGCAGGCGGCGGAGGCATCCAAAATAGCGTTGACAATGCCGCCGTTCTCGACGAGATCGACAACCTGTGCAACCAGAAAGCCCGCGTTCAGGGCGACGGCCTCTCCCGGCTCCAGATAGACCTGGACACCATATTCCTTCGCAATCCGCCGGACGAGGCGCACCAGCCTGCCGATGTCGTAGCCAGGCCGTGTGATGTGGTGCCCGCCGCCCATGTTGAGCCACTTCATTTGGCGGAGGTATTTGCCGAACTTCGCCTCAACGGCCTCCATGGTAGCTTCCAGCGCGTCGGAGTCCTGCTCGCAGAGGGTGTGGAAGTGGATGCCCTCCAGCCCGTCCAGCATATCGTCCCGCATCTGCTCCTCCGTGACGCCCAGGCGGGAGCCCGGTGCACAGGGGTCGTAGATGCCATGCTCTTGGGTGGAGCACCGGGGATTGATGCGCATCCCGCAGCTTTTCCCCGCCGCGAGGGCCTCTGCGCGAAACGTTTCGTATTGGTGAAAGGAGTTAAAGATGATGTGGCCGGAGGCCGCACAGATTTCGGCGAAGTCCTCCCGCTTGAAGGCCGGGGAAAAGGTGTGCACCTCTCCCCCCATCTCCTCTTTTGCCAGCCGCGCCTCAAACAGGCCGCTGGCCGCCGCGCCGTCCAGGTATTGGGCAATCAGCGGGTAGAAATGGAACAAGGAAAAGGCCTTCTGCGCCAGCAAAATCTTGCAGCCGGCCTCATCCGCGACGCTGCGGAGGCATCTGAGATTCTCCTCCAGCAGGCCCGCATCCACCACATAGCAGGGGGTGGAAACGGCATAAATGTCGAAGGGCGCGCCCATCAGTCCACCAGCACGGGATCAAAATCCTCCCGCCAGGGCAGCCCCCACTTGTTCAGCGCTTCCATGAAGGGATCGGGGTCGAACTCCTCCACATTCCACACGCCGGGCCTTTGCCACCCACCGTTCATGACCAGCATCGCGCCGATCATGGCGGGCACGCCGGTGGTGTAGGAGATGGCCTGGGAGCCCACTTCCTTGTAGCACTCCTGGTGGTCGCAGACGTTGTAGAGGTAATAGGTCTTCTCCTTGCCGTCCTTCACGCCGCGGAAGATGCAGCCGATGTTCGTCTTGCCCACGGTGCGGGGGCCGAGGGAGGAGGGATCGGGCAGCACCGCCGCCAGAAATTGCAGGGGAATAATCTGCTTGCCCTCGTACTCGATTGGCTCGATGGATGTCATGCCCACGTTTTCCAGGCACTTCAGGTGGGTCAGGTAGCTCTGCCCGAAGGTCATGAAAAAGCGGATTCGCTTGATGCCAGGGATGTTGATGCCCAGGCTCTCCAGCTCCTCGTGGTGCAGCAGGTACATGTCCTTTTGGCCCACCTCGGCGAAGTCGTACTCCCGCTTGATCTCCATTGGAGCGGTTTCCACCCAGCCGCCGTTTTCCCAGTAGGAGCCGTTGGCCGAGACCTCGCGGATGTTGATTTCGGGATTGAAGTTGGTGGCGAAGGGGTAGCCGTGGTCACCGCCGTTGCAGTCGAGAATGTCGATGTAGTTGATTTCATCGAAGTGGTGCTTGAGGGCATAGGCGCAGAAAACCCCGGTCACGCCCGGGTCGAAGCCGCTGCCCAGCAGGGCGGTGAGGCCCGCCTGCTCGTAGCGCTCCCGATACTCCCACTGCCACTTGTACTCAAATTTTGCGGTGTCGGTGGGCTCGTAGTTGGCGGTGTCGATGTAGTGCACCCCTGCCTCCAGGCAGGCGTCCATGATGTGAAGGTCCTGGTAGGGCAGGGCGAGGTTGAGCACAGCCTCCGGCTTCTCCTGCCGGAGGAGCGCGGTCAGGGCGGGGACATCGTCCGCGTCGATCCTGGCTGTGGTCACTTTGGTCTTGCTGCCGGGAACCAGCTTTTCGATGGACTCCCGGATTGCCTCGCACTTGGAGAGCGTGCGGCTGGCGATGACGAGCTCGTCAAAAAACGCATCGTTCTGGCAGACCTTGTGGGCCGCAACACTGGCAACCCCGCCCGCGCCGATAATCATGATTTTTCCCATATTGTTCTCTCCTTTGTCAGGTCAATTTGCTTTCGTGACGATAAGCAGCAGCTCCCGCAGCACCTTGAGGGCGGTGGCGGTGGATGCGCCGCTCTGGTCGTAAACTGGGGCCAGCTCGTTGATGTCGCAGGCCACAATGTTGAGGTCACGCAGGGCAAGCAGCGCATTCAGCAGCTGCAGGAAGGTCACTCCCCCCGCCTCCGGCGTCCCCGTGCCGGGAAACACCGAGGGGTCGAGCACATCCAAATCCAGCGTGAGATAGACAGGATTTCCCGCAAGGGCCTCCACCGCGTTCCCTAAGCCGTCGAAGCCGAACTTCACTAGCTTGGTGTGCTCCTCCGCCCACCGGAACTCCTCCCGCAGGCCGGAGCGGATGCCGAATTGATGGATTCTCCCATCCCCCACCAGCTCCCAGCAGCGGCGGATAACGGAGGCATGGCTGAGGGGCTCGCCCAGATACTCCTCCCGCAGGTCGGTGTGGGCGTCAAAGTGGAGGATGCACAGCTCCGGATACGTCTTTACCGCCGCGCGGACGGCTCCAAGGGTGACCAGATGCTCCCCGCCGATCATCACCGGGCGCTTGCCGTCCGAGAGGATTTGGGCTGTCCGCGCCTCAATGTCCTTCAAAACGCTTTCGGTGTTGCCGAAGCAGAGCTCCAGCTCGCCGCTGTCAAAGACCGGGTAATCCGACAAATCCCTGTCCTGGTAGGGGCTGTAGCTCTCCAGGCCGAAGGACTCCTGGCGCATGACCCGGCTGGCAAAACGCGTGCCGGGGCGAAAGGATGTGGTGGAGTCGAAGGGCGCGCCGAAGAGCACGGTTTCCGCCCTGTCGTACTCGCACTCGCAGGCGAAGAAGGTCTCAGAATACGGTTTCAACATCTTTCAGCAAATCCTCCACATAGTTTGGCAGGGCAAAGGCTCCGGTGTGCAGCTGGGTGTTGTAGTAGCGGGTCGCGATCTTTTTCCGCTTCCACTCCCCTCCCCGAAAGTCCCGGAGGGGGTGGTATTTCTTGGTGGAAAAGCCGAACAGCCAGTGCCCGGAGGGATAGGTTGGGATGTGGGCCTGATAGACCATGCTGGTGTCGAAGGATTCCACAATCCGCTTGTGGGCGCGCTTGACCGCCAGGGCATCGCCCTCGTAAAAGGGGCTTTCATGCTGGTTGACCAGGATGCCGTCTTCCCGCAGAGCCTTGAAGCAGTTGCCGTAGAATTCCTTGGTGAACAGCCCCTCTCCGGGGCCGAAGGGATCGGTGGAGTCGACGATGATCAGGTCGTAGGCGTCGCTTTTCCCACGCACGAATTTGAGGCCGTCCTCGAAGTAGAGGTGCACCTTTTCATGCTCCAGAAAGGAGGCGGTGAAGGGGAGGTGCTCCCGGCAGACCTTCGTCACCTCCTCGTCGATCTCCACAAGGTCGATGCGCTCCACGTCCTCGTATTTCAGCAGCTCCCGCACGGCCCCGCCATCCCCGCCGCCGACCACCAGAATGCGCCGGGGATCGGGGTGCACGGCCATGGGCGGGTGGACGATCATCTCGTGGTAGATGAACTCGTCCCGCTCGGTGAGCATCATGTAGCCGTCCAGCACCAGGAAGCGACCAAAGTCGGGGGACTGAAAGACGTCGATGCGCTGAAACTCGCTTTGGCCGCTGTACAGCTGCCGGTCAACCCGGATGGACAGCTTTGTGTTTGGGGTGTGAAATTCCGAATACCATAAATCCATTTTAGTTTCCTTTGTGTCTATTGGTGTCTATTTCGCGACATTGAGCCGCTTTGCCTCGGGGTCGCGGGTGCCGGAGAGGAAGCAGCCCCTCTCCCCCGCGAAACGAATGTAATCCACGGCCTCCGCCGTCACCTCTTCTCCGGGGGCGAGAATCGGTATTCCCGGCGGGTAGCTCATGACGATCTCGCAGCAAATTCGACCGATACACTGTTCGATGGGCAGCGACTCCTGCGGGGCATAAAAGGCCTCCTGGGGGCTGATTTTCGACACCACCCCCGGCATGGCGTAGGCAGGCAGCTGGGAAGGCTCCCGGCGAAAGCGTCGGGAAATCTCGGACAGCGCGCCCACCAGGCGCTCCAGCTCCTGCCGCCGATCCCCCACCGAGACATAGGCGAGGATGTTGGAAGTGTCACCGAACTCGATCTGGATGTCGTATTCATCCCGGAGCAGGGCGTAGACCTCGCTGCCGGTCAGGCCGATCCCGGCAGTGGATACCACCAGCTTTGTCACGTCGAAGTCACTGATGAACTCGCCGTCAACCAGCTCACGGGAAAAGGCGTAGTAGCCCCCGATCCGGTTAATCTCCTCCCGGGCATACTCGCTCATGGCCGTGACCGCCTGAAAAATCTCCCTGCCGTTGAGCGCCAGGTTTTTGCGGGATAAATCCAGGCTGGCCAAGAGCAGGTAGCTGGCGCTGGTGGTTTGGGTCAGGTTGATAGTCTGGCGAAGCGCCTCGGGGTCGACATCCCTTCCGCTCAGCAGAAAGGAGCTCTGGGTGAGTGATCCCCCCGATTTGTGCATGCTCACCGCGGACAAATCCGCCCCCGCAGCCATGGCGGAGACGGGGAGATTCTCCCCGAAGTACAGGTGAGCGCCGTGAGCCTCGTCGGCGAGAAACAGCATGCCCGCCTCATGGGCGATGCGGCAAAGCTCCCCCATATCGGAGCAGATACCATAGTAGGTGGGGTTGTTTACCAGCACGGCCTTTGCGTCCGGGTGGGCCGCGACAGCCCCGCGCAGCTGCTCCGGCGACATGCCCAGGCTGATGTGCAAATCCGGATGCACGGCGGTCTCGGTGTAGACGGGCACGCCGCCGCAGAGAATCAGCGCTGAGATGACGCTTTTGTGCACATTGCGGGGCAGGATGATCTTATCCCCCCGGCGGCAGCTGAAAAAGATCATATCCTGCACGGCGGAGGTGGTGCCGTTGACCATGAAGAAAGCGTGGCCCGCGCCGAAGGCCTCGGCAGCAAGCTCCTCCCCCTCCCGTATGACCGAAACGGGGTGGGTCAGATTGTCCAGGGGCTTCATGGAGTTGACATCCAGCTCCATGCACTGCCGCCCCAGGTATTCGGTCAGCTCGGGGTTCCCCTTCCCCCGCTTGTGTCCCGGCACATCGAAGGGCACCACCCGCATGGACTGGAACTCACGCAGCGCCGTGGCGATAGGGGTATCAGATTGACGGGCCTGTCTGTTTTGCTCCAATGCCTATAACCATTCCTTCTCAATAAATATTGCTGCCGCTGAAAATCTCGATCATTTCCTGCCGCAGGTTGCCCATGATTTGCAGGCGGGTTTTGGGGGGCAGCTCATACACATCGGTGTTGAAGAGGTAATTCTGCAAATCCACTTCCTTGATCATCATCTTGGTGTGGAAGATGTTGGATTGGTAGACGTTGATGTCGATGGCGTCGTACCGCATCAGGGTGTCCCCGTCGATGTACTCCTGGATGGAGGCCATGGGGTGATCCATAAACAGCTTCTTGCCGTCCACATCCCGGGTGAAGCCCCGCACCCGGTAGTCCATGGTGATGATGTCGGAGTCGAAGCTGCCGATGAGGTAGTCCAATGTTTCCAGCGGGGTGATCTCGCCGCAGGTCGCCATGTCGATGTCAACCCGGAAGGTTGCGATGCTGGTTTCGGGGTGGAATTCCGGGTAGGTGTGCACCGTAATGTGGCTCTTGTCCAGATGGACAGCGACGCTCTCGCCGGAGGCAAAGCGGGTGTCCTCGGCCAGCAGCAGCACCACGCTGGCCCCCTGGGGCTCGTAGTCCTGTTTGGAGACGTTCAGCACCCTGGCCCCGATCATGTCGGTGAGAGTGCGCAGAATGCTGGTCAGGCGCTCGGAGTTATACTGCTCGTCGATGTAGGCGATGTAATCCCGCTGCTCTCTGGGAGACTTGGCGTAGCAGACATCGTATATGTTGAAGCTGAGAGATTTTGTCAGGTTGTTGAAGCCGTAAAGTTTCAGTTTTTGTTCCATATCGATGTCCTTCCTCCCGCGCATTCAAGTAAGCGATGATTAAGGCAATCAAACGCCCGCTCAATGACGTATTCTCACGGGCTGCGATTGCAAAAAGAATTAATCATTGCATACTTAAGAAATAAAAAAGTGAAACAGGGAGAATTCTCTCCCGTTTCACTTGTGTATAATCGTTCTTCACATTGCCCCGCCGAACCGCAGCAGCGGCCATGCGCAGAAATGCCAAGACTATTTGAGCAGGATCGCTTGGTTCTACTCTTATTGATTATTTCACAAGTGTACCGTCCGCAGTACAGTTCATAAAACTTGGCTTTCAACCAAATCAATAAGGCAAGTCGTTTCTTTCCAAAGCGACCAAGCATATCTGCCTCTTTTTTGCCTAGGGCTATAAAATATCACAATCCGCCACAAAGTGCAAGCATTTATTGTGAACGGGATTTGCCGGGCAGAAGTAACAGCAGCCCCGCGGTGGCGAGGATGCCCCCCGCCAGGGGGAACAGCGGCTGAAAAGACGATGCCGTTCCCGCAATGTCGAGAATGCCCTTCAAAAGGCCCCCCACCGTGAATGCCGCAATACCGGAGTTGTAGAGGTTCACCGCCGCCCGGAAGCAGCGCCTCTCCTGTATCCCAGAGCATAATAATGCCAGCAGACTGTAGGGGATCGCCCCCATGCAGAGGGGGTAGAGAAACATGTAATCCATGGCGCCGGAGCGGACACCGTGCCCGAACAGCGCGTAGATGTTGGTCACCACTATGCACAGCGCGGCCAGCGCCAGCTGCACCAGAGCGTACTTCCACAGCTTGTCTCTACTCGTAGCCGATGTAGACAATGTCGCTCACCTCCCGTTCCTTAATGCTCCTGCCGCTGGTAGGATTGTTGACCAGCTCACCGTTGAAAACCATGCTGGAGGAGCCCCCGCCGTCCAGGTTGTAGGCGATGGTGCAGCCCCGGGACTGGAATTCCTCCGCAAGCTCCATCAGGGAGAGGCCGCTGCTCTCCTCAGTTCGCCCGTCCGACACGATCACGATGTAGTGGAGCTCGCCCACCTGCCCGATAGCGGTTCTCGGATTCTCCTCTTTGGCCTTCCCCACCTCGCTGTCCTCGTCCACTGTGATCTCACCGCCCAGCACCAGGGCCGGCCCGAAGGACAGCACCTGCACCGCGCCGGATTCCATCAGGGACTCCGCCCTCATCTCCCCCTCCTGCACAACAGAGAAGTCGCCATCGGCGTCGATCACAAGGGCCTGGCCGCTGCCGGTATCCCGGTATAGGACGCCGTTTCGCACCACGTAGCCGCTGTCCCGGAATCCATAGTAATCGCCGTTGACCGCGAAGATTGCGCCGTGTTCCTCCGCTATCTGGGAGGTCGTCTCCTTGATGTTCCGGCCAAAGGTGTCCTGAGCCAATGCGGTCTTGAGGAACGTGCTGTCGGAGAGCACAATGTCCGCCACGTACAGGGTTGTGTCGTCCCTGCGCACGGTCTCTATCTCAATGCTGATGTTGTCGTCCCGGTAGGAGTTGGCAGTGATGACGGGCTCGGAGGGCATCGGCTCCACTTCCACTTCGGGTTCGACTTCGGGTTCCGCCTCGACAGCAATATCTTCGGCGGGGAGCGGTTCTGAGGCCTCGGCCGGCTCCTCCTCCGGCACTGGCGAAACCTGCTGCACCACCGGGGCCTGAGCCCTGGGGATGACGAAGGCATCCAGCAAAACATAGGCGAAGGCGGCGGCGAGCACCGCGGCATACACCGACGCCCAGCGGTAGGGCTTTTGAAAAAATGACCGCTTAGCCATAATCAGCGTGTTCCCCCTGTCGCGAAACGATTCGTGTCCGGGAACACATACCGTTTTTGAATGTGGTAGCTCAAAAAGAATAATCCCCCATCCACCAGTATTTTCACCAGTGTGACGTGGATGGGCAGCACGGACAGCACCGTTACCAGCAGCCAACTGGCAAGCATCTGCCCCACAAAGAGGGCCGCGTACTTGGGGGCGCTGCCCCGGCGTTTTTGCCGCGCAAACACCCAGTTCCTGTTGATCAGAAAGTTAGCGCCCCCCGAAAGCAGGCGGGCGAGGACTGTGGCCGCCAGCAGGCCGGAGGCCGACTGCCCCAGCAAAAACGTGGACAGCAGTGTGAAGGCCCCAAGGTCAACCACCGATGACGCGAGGGAGGACAGTGCGAATTTGAGCAGATTCCAGTAAATTCGCACCGCGTCCAGCACGGGGTGGAAGTGGGAGGAGCGGTTCCCCTCGAGATAGATTGTCTGGATGGGCACATACCGCATGGGATACTTGCGCCGCGCTGCCTCCAGCAGAAAATTCATCTCATATTCAAAGCGGTTGCCCGGCGTGAGCAGGGCGCATTCCGCAAGCTCCGGCGGGATACCCCGCAGGCCGGTCTGGGTATCGGGGCAGGTGATGCCCGTGCTGATTTTGAACACGGCGGAGGTGATGCGGTTGCCCCAGCGGCTTTTCCACGGCACCCCCACGGTGCTGAAGTCCCTCATTCCCAAAATGAGGGTGCGGGGCATCTCCTCCAAGGCCCGGGCGACGCGGAGAATGTCCCTCACGCTGTGCTGGAGGTCGGCGTCCGCGGTGACAATCCCCGCGCTGTCGGGGTAGCTGTCGCGTATATATTGAATGGTAGTTTTCAGCGCTGCGCCCTTGCCCGCGTTTGCATCGTGCTGGAGCACCGTGCAGCCGCTCACCGCCTCCAGCTGCTGAAAAACAGCAACGGCCTCCTGTCTGCTTCCATCGTTTACAACCACAACGGTCGCTCCGCCTTGAGTTAATTCCCTGACCATGTCTACCAGACGCATGTCCGGATTCAGCGCGGGAATCGCTATTATGCTGTGCACAAGGATTCCCCCTTTCAAGATGATATCTGTGTTTCACAGCATCACAAGCATAGGGGATATCTCTGAAATCTTGCTGAAAGAACAAACAAAAGCCCCATTCCCTTGAAGGGAATGGGGCTTTTTGCAGTTACGCCAGGTGGTTGTCTTTTAGTATATCGCCGACATAGGTGTTATTCGTCTTGTGCACAAATGCCTCCACAAGCTTGCGCTCGAAGAAGGGCATGTCCATCTCGGTCAACTTCTTGCGGTCGGACAGATAGTAGATCGAGTTGGCAAGAACCCGCACATCATACGCCGAGGCAAACACCTCTGGGACGCCGCGCTCGATGTCGAGCAGCCGGTAAACCGCCTCCATGGCGGTGCGGACGGAATATTCCGTTGTAAAGACCGTGTCCCGCACCGTCTCGGCAAAGTTGCCGATGAAGGCGAGATTCTTGGAACCATTGGGGACGACCAGAGGGCGGTCGCCGTACTTACGCAGCATAAAATAAGAGGTGATAAAGGGCATGTAGACGGGGATAACCGTGCAGGAGTTCTGCGCCATGTTCGCGATCTCCGCCTCGGGAACGCCCAGGTGGTACAGCAGCTCCATGGCGATTTCCTCGCCCGTGCACTGCTCGATGGGCTTCTTCACGTAGTTGCCGGGGGTGTTCGAGAGCAGCCCGTAGACCCAGGTGATGGTCTGTTGGTCATTTTGTCCCTTGAAGTGGGGCTGGCGGTGGGTCGCGAAGCTCAGCAGCCAGTTGGAGTCCTTGACGGTGATGATGCCGCCGCTGACGATGTGGCCGGTGCGGAGCTTGCGGTTGGTCAGGCGCTCCATATAGGGCTCAATGTCCAGGTTCTGCCAGGTCACGGTGGCGGAGACAAACCAGCTCTCGGCGGGGAGGTTCTCGCAGAACACATCGGGGTTGCCGAACTCGGGGGACTGCTTCGCCAGATTCTTCCACAGCGTCCAGCTGCCGCCGGGCTCGTGGGTGACGGGGGCGGGGGTGTGGTGGTCGCCCTGGGTGGAGCTCTCGGTGATGGAGCCGTTTGTGACGAAAACCAGGTCGTTTTCGGTCAGGGAAATCTCTCTGGGCGCACCGCCCTTGGTAAGCAGAAGCTTCGTTGCAGTTTTGGTATCGCCCTCAATATCGACGATGACATTTTCCACCTGCACATCGTATTCAAACTGCACGCCGTTGTTCTCAAGGAAGGAGATCAGCGGCTTCACCAGGGATTCATACTGGTTGTAGCGGGTGAATTTGAGGGCTGTGAAGTCGGGGAGCCCCTTGATGTGGTGGATAAACCGCATGACATATCGGCGCATTTCAATGGCGGAGTGCCATTTTTCAAAGGCGAACATGGAGCACCAGTACAGCCAGAAGTTGGAGGCGAAGAACTCGTCGCCAAAGACATCCTGGATTTTTTTGCCCTCCAGCTGATCCTCCGAGGTCATGAACAGCGTGACAAGCTCCTTCTGGGCGGTCTTGGACAGGGTGAAGTCGCCGTCGTCCGAGACGCGCTCGCCCCGGTTGTGGATCATCCGGCAGTTGGAGGAGTTGGGGTCGTCGTGATCCAGCCAGTAGAACTCGTCCAGGACGGAGGCGTTCTCCACCTCGAGGGAGGGGACGGAGCGGAACAAATCCCAAAGGCATTCAAAGTGGGCTTCCATCTCGCGGCCGCCCCGGGTGACGAAGCCGTCGTGGGGGATAATCTTGCCGTCCAGCGAGCCGCCGGGCAGCGAAAGCTCCTCCAAAACGTGGATGTGCTCGCCGTTCATCTGGCCGTCGCGGATTAAAAACACCGCCGTGGCAAGGCCCGCCAGGCCTCCACCCACAATGTATGCCGACTTGTTGTCCACGCCCTCCGGCTTTCTCGGGCGGGCAAACGCCTCATAGTTCCCGTTTGTGTACCTCACAATAAATCACACTCCTAAATTCACCATATTTTGTCAGTGCTCAATGTATGGGAGTATTGTACGCCGCTTATTGTGAGGATTTTTGCCGAAAAAAGGCGAAATTGCAACCAGGGCAAGAATAGCACAGAGGTGGCAAATAATCCTAATCCCCGATTAAATCCGGTGAAGCCGAGCGATGCGATCTTGGAGTCAAAATTGCGATCACACGAAACACGGAAGTCTGGTATTTTGACTCTAGGAAACAGAACGCGTTCTGAGCGAAAGCTGAATCGTTAGTTTTATCGGGGATTAGGATGTGTGCATCCTTTTGGCCTATCGGGCCGCGATCTTACGGAAGCCCTGCTCCAGGTCGGCGATGATATCGTCGATATGCTCTGTGCCGATGGAGAGGCGGATCATGTTCGGCTTGACGCCGCAGGCCAGCAGCTCCTGCGCCGAGAGTTGGGAGTGGGTGGTGGATGCCGGGTGAATGACCAGCGACTTCACATCCGCCACATTGGCGAGGAGCGAGAACAACTCCAGACTCTCCGCAAACTGCCGCGCCTCCTCCGCGCCCCCCCTTATCTCAAAGGTAAAGATGGAAGCCGCGCCATTTGGGAAGTATTCGTCGTACAGCGCTTTCTCCCTCCCCTCTGCGAGGGAGGGATGGTTCACCTTGTTCACTCCGGGGTGCTTTTTCAGGTAGTCCACGACGCGGAGCGCGTTTTCCACGTGGCGCTCCATGCGCAGGGATAGCGTCTCCAGCCCCTGAATCAGGAGGAAGGAGTTGAAGGGGGAAAGGGCCGCACCCTGATCCCGAAGCAGGGTGGTGCGGATTTTGGTGACGTAGGCCAGGCTGCCCGCCGCCTCGGTGAAGACCGCGCCGTGGTAGGAGGGATTGGGCTCGGTCAGACCCGGGAACTTGCCGCTCTTCTTCCAGTCGAAGTGGCCGCTATCGACAATCACGCCGCCCATCACGGTGCCGTGGCCGCCGATGAATTTTGTCGCGGAATGGACGACGATATCTACCCCGTATTCAATCGGGCGTAAAAGAAAGGGCGAGGCGAAGGTGTTGTCCACAATCAGCGGAATGCCGTTGCTGTGGGCGATTTCGGCGATGGCGCGGAGGTCGGCGATATCCGAATTTGGATTCCCCAGCGTCTCGGCGTAGAGAAGCTTTGTATTGGGGCGGATCGCCTTGCGGAAGTTTTCCGGGTCGGAGGGGTCGACGAAGCTTGCCTCGATCCCCTGCTCCCGCAGCGTGTTGGCAAAGAGGTTGTAGGTGCCGCCGTACAGGTTGCTGGCGGAGACGATGTGATCCCCCGCCAGGGCGATGTTTTGCACCGCGTAGGTGATGGCCGCCGAGCCGGTCGCCACGGCGAGAGCCCCCGCTCCCCCCTCCAGGGCGGCAATGCGCTTTTCAAAGACATCGGTGGTGGGGTTCATCAGCCGGGTGTAGATGTTGCCGCTCTCTGAAAGGGCGAACCGCCCCGCCGCCTGGGCACTGTCCTTGAAGACATAGGACGTGGTGGCGTAGATTGGCACAGCGCGGGCATCGGTGGCCGGGTCGGGGGATTCCTGTCCAACATGAACCTGGAGCGTCTCAAATTTATAGTTGTGATCTGACATTGCAAATCATCCTCCTGTTAATATTGTCGTGTGCTTTGGTCACGGCGTTGCAGATGCACATTCGGCGACAACAGGAGGACAAATAGATAGAATAAGGCATGTCGATCAACTCCTCTCGCGTTTTCTGCATCATATACCTATATACCTACTATGTCAATAGGTATATAGGGCAAATCAATAATTTTCTTCGCCGACTAAAACAAAAAGGGGAAGGAGTCAGTGATATCAAAACCCTCGGCCTTCTGCGCCACGGTGGGCTCAGCGGTTTTTCCGCCGTTCACCAGCTGCAAAACATGTCTGGTTTCGTCCTCCACCGTATTGCCGCACAAATCGGCCAGGGTTATGCCCTCAAAGTAGTCCTCGACCAGCTCATTCAGCTTTTGCCACATGGGCAGCGTGGGGCATTTCGCCGCCCTGCTGCAGCTGTTGCACTCCCCCTCAAGGCAGGAGACGGGGGCGATTGAGCCCTCCACCAGCTTGAGGATGCTGCCCACTGTGTAGCTCTCCGGCGGGCGGGACAGCTTGTAGCCCCCGCCCTTTCCCCGCAGGCCGATCAGGAACTTGTTCTTGATGAGGGCGGGCAGGATGGTTTCGAGATATTTTTCCGACAGCTCCTGCCTCTGTGCAATATCCTTCAGCGGAATATAGCCGTCCGCCTGCCTCTCTGCAAGGTCGACCATGACGCGCAGCGCATACCGCCCCTTTGTGGAAACCAACATATCCAGGGTCATTCCTTTCAAAAGCCTAGCATTCTTTACTCCCTATCATACTACGGGTTTGGTAGGTTTTCAAGAGCCCGGCAAGGCTACAAAACCAACTGCTGCAAAACTTCCCCCACTTTTTCCCTTATGATAAGATCAGCGTGGCTGTCCGCCGAGGTCTCCGACAGGTTGATCAGCGCCAGCTTGTCTCCGCGGTAGAGGTGAATCAGGTTGGCGGCGGGATAGACCGCCAGTGAGGTTCCCGCCACAATCAGCATGTCCGCATCGGAAAGGTACCGCTCTGCCGCCTCTACGACAGCGTCGTCCAGCTGCTCCTGATAGAGCACCACATCCGGTCGAATGATTCCCCCGCAGGTGCAGTAGGGCACGTCGGCGGCCTCGAGGATTGCCTCGACCCCGAACCGCTTTCCGCACCGCGTGCAATAGTTTTTGTAGACGCTCCCGTGCAGCTCAATCACATTCTTGCTGCCCGCCTGCTGGTGGAGTTCGTCGATGTTCTGGGTGATCACGGCCCGCAGCTTTCCGGCCTGCTCCAGGCGCGCAAGCGCAATGTGGGCGGCGTTCGGCTTCGCCTCCGTGTGAATCATTTTGTCCCGGTGGAAACGGTAGAACTCGGATGGATTCGCCCGGAAAAAGTCCCGGGAAAGCATGACCTCCGGCGGATGGGAATACGCCTGGTTGTAGAGGCCGTCCGCGCTGCGGTAGTCTGGGATACCGCTCTCGGTCGAGACGCCCGCGCCGCCGAAAAAGACAATGTTGTCGCTGCTGTCGATCATCTGCTGTAGAGTCATGGGAAGCCTCCTTGTCAGCTCGCTTAAGGTGTGGGGTGTTTTTATGTGTTGTATCATAGCAAGAAGGCTTTCCCTTCGCAAGTGGCTTTTGCGGTTGAAAAGAGGCGCCCCCAATCGGGAGCGCCTCTTTGTGGAGTGATATTTCATTTACGGTATGATGTTCCCTGCGGCTGCGTAGAGCTCGTACCACTCCTGCCTTGTCAGAGGAAGCTCGGAGCCTGAGCAGCCGTCCCTCATGCGCTGGGCATTGGTGGTGCCCAGAATGACCTGGATGTTGGCGGGATGCCGCGTGATCCAGGCGACGGCGATGGCGGTGTTGGTGACGCCGTACTGCTCCGCGATCCTGTCGATTATGTCGTTGAGCTTGCCGTACTTCTCCCGGTCGCCCAGGAAGGGCCCGCCAAAGGTGCCTTGCTGGAAGGGCGACCACGCCTGGATGGTCATTTTTTTCAGCTGGCTGTACTCCAGGATGTGGCCTGTTCTGTCCGCGGCCTGGCTGTTCTGCATATTAGCGGCGATGCCGCTGTCGATCATGGGGGTGTGCACCATGCTGAACTGGAGCTGGTTGACAGCAAGCCTCTGCGTCACCGCGCTCTGGAGCAGCTCAATCTGCATTGGATTCTGGTTGGAGACGCCAAAGTGCCGGACTTTTCCCGCTTTTTCCAGGGTCTGGAAGGCCTCGGCCACCTCGCTGGGCTCCATGAGGGAGTCGGGCCGGTGGAGCAGGAGAAAATCCAGATACTCGGTGTTCAGCCTTCCCAGAATGCCGTCCACGGAACTGATGATGTGCTCCTTGGAGAAGTCGAAAAAGCCGTTGCGGATGCCGCACTTGCTTTGAATGATCATCTTCTCCCGCAGGGAGGGCGCCATGCCGCAGGCCTGGGCGAACAGGGTTTCGCACTCGCCGCCGCCGTAAATATCGGCGTGGTCGAAGAAGTTGACACCCTCCTCCATGGCGGTGCGAATCAGAACCTCCGCCTCCCCCTTGGAGAGGGAGGCAAGTCGCATACAGCCCATGACGATGTTGGAGGCCTTCACGCCGGTACCGGCAATGTCGATGTATTTCATGTCGTTGCTCCTTTTCCGAATGGGCTTGTTACAGGGCCGCGGCGGCTTCCACAGCGGCCTTGAGATTGGCAATGCTCACGTCGGAGGGCACTGTGCAGTCCGCGCCCAGCATGAAGCCCAGCTTGCCGAAGCGGGCGATCACGGCTTCCACCTCCGCCTTTACCTGATCCGGCGTGCCGTTCACCAGGACGCCCCGGTTGTCGAGCCCGCCCAGGATAGCGGTGCCGAAGAGCTCCCGGCCCTCCTCCAGGGACAAGTCATTGTGGTGGACTGCCCAGTTAAAGAGGTCGCCGGGATAGCCTTTGTACCACTGGGGGGAGGAATTGAAGTCAAATTCGGCCTCGCCGCAGATGTGGATGATGTTGTAGCCCCCCTGCTTCTTCACCGCGTTCAGGATGCGCAGGTCGGAGGGCTTCACCAGTGTCTCCCACTGCTCTTTGGAAAAGCGCTGGGGCTCGCTGAACTGGCCGGAGTAGTATACTCCGGAGGCGCCCGCTGCGATGTAATCGGGCACCCATTCCTCGAATGCCGCCGTGATGGCATTGATGCCGCAGAGGACGGACTCGGGATCCTCCTTGCAGTGCTCCATGAACACCGCGTCGCTGGAACCGCAGGCCCCATAGGTGAAGGAGGCGATCTTGAAGGGGCTCCAGAAGGTGGGGAAAATCATGACCTCTCCCCCGGTCTGGCTGGCGATTTCCTTGATAACCTCCAGCATCTTCTGGTACTGGCCGCAGTTTTTTCCGGGAAGGGTGATGTTCCGCCAGTCGGAGGCCTTGGTGATTGTGATACCCTGGGTGATAAAGCTGCCGAAGCTGTCGTCCATGACCTTGATGATGTCCATGCCTGTTTCCCTGTTCAGGGCCACATGGGCGTCCGCCATTTCCTTGGCTGTCAGAGAGGCGGGATAGTGGAACCAAAAACCGGCCGGCACATGATCCGGGGTTTTCTTTTCAAATACTGCTTTCATGCGCTCAATGCGATTCATCGGGATTCTCCTTCATCGTTGTATTGCGGCGCTGCCGCTTTGCTCGTTTGATTATTCCGCTGCAGGCTGCTGCTTGGATTTGCTCAGGAGCATTTCCAGAATGGCGGTGTTGGCCCCCACCATGCCCTCGTTGCCCAGCTCGCCCAGGTTTTGCAGGGTCTTCTCCACATCCATATCCACGATTCCGTCGTGATTGGTCGCGCCCAAGCCGGAAAAGGCCAGGGTGGCCGCCCGCATGGCGGCGCTGACAGAGGTAGCCACCTTCAGGGCGCAGCCCGGCTTGGCGCCGTCGCAGACCATGCCGGAGATATCCGCCGTCATGGTCTTGATGGCAAGCTCCACCTGGGAGAGGCCGCCGTCAAAGAGGTAGACGGTACCGGCGGACACGCCGATGGCCGCCGAGATTGCGCAGCCGCACAGCACGGAGAGCCTGCCGATGTAACGCTTGGTGTGAATGGTGATCAGGGCGCTGAGCGCCAGCGCACGGTAGGTCTTTTCCCGCTGGTAGCCGGTCTTCTCCGCCACCGCGATGATGGGCAGAGATGCAGTGAGGCCCTGATTCCCGCTGCCCGCCACACTCATAACCGATTTTTCACAGCCGGACATTCTGGCATCCGCGGCGGCGGCGGTCACGGCCACGGCGTAGTTGGCGATGTCCCCGGAGATCAGCCCCTTGGAGAAGGTCTCCTGCATGCTGCGGCCCACCTGGAGGCCGTACTTGCCCGCAAGGCCCTCCTTGGCAATCTCCCCGTTGAGGTGGATCAGCTCATCCAGAAAGGCCAGTTCCTCCACGGGAACCTCCCGGACGAACTGCCAAATGCTGGCGACGGTCATGTCCGGGTTGGACTCCGCCGCCGGGGCGGACGGCTCGCCCTGGGAACCGGGGGTATCCCGATCCAAGAGCGCGGAGCCATCCCGCTCCAGCCGAACGAAATTGCCGTGGGAGCCCCGGATAACCGCGACGCCCTCGTGATTTTGGGAGACCGCTCTCGCGCGGATATAGATTTTATCGGGCTCTGCCGCCAAGGAAATTATTATCCTGTCTTTTTCGACCATCTGTCTGGCCAGGGTCTTTTCTGTCTCGGTGAGCCCGCTGAGAACCTGGAGTTCCTTTTCCGGCTTGGCGCAGACCGCACCCATCGCCGCGGCGATGGGCAGGCCGATGGCCCCGACGCCGGGAATTCCCACATTGATTCCGTTTTTGAGTATGTATTCGCTTACCTGAACCTCCACCCGAAGGGCGGGTTCCCCCAGCTGCGCAGCCGCGCCCGCCGCGCAAAGAGCCACGGCGGCGGGCTCCGTACAGCCCATGGCGGGAGAAATCTCCCGCCGAATGACCTCCAGATATTGGGACACCATGTTACCATCCATTTTCTCGACTGCCTTTCCCGTGTTGGCTTGTTTTATCCTTTTACCGATCCAATCATGACGCCGGAGACAAAATACTTCTGCACAAAGGGGTAGATGCAGAGAATCGGCAGGGTGGAAACCGTGATGGAACAGTAGCGCAGCAGCACCTTGTAGAGCTGCATGTTATCCACCGCTTGGTCGCTGCCGATGTTGTCCACCTGGCCCATGGCAGTCTGTCGGATGAGAATTTCCCGCAGGATCATCTGGAGGGGGTACTTGTCCTCCTTGTTCAGGTAGAGCAGGGCGGGGAACCATTCATTCCACTTGCTCACGGTGATGAACAGCAGGATGACGGCGAAGGTTGCCTTGCACAGGGGCAGGATGATCCGAAACAGGATGGTCAGCTCCCCGGCGCCGTCAATGTGGGCGGATTCCTCCAGGCTGTCGGGAATCTGCTGCATGGAGGTGCGCATGATGATCACATTGAACACGCTCATGGCTCCGGGAAGGAGCATGGCCCAATAGGTGTCCACCAGCCCCAGGCCCCGCACCACCAGATAGGTGGGGATCATGCCGCCGCTAAAGAGCATGGTAAAGGTGATAAAGCCCATGAGCACACCCCTGTAGCGGAAGCTCTTGCGGGAGAGCACGTAGCCGGCCACCAGGGTGAGCAGGCTGGAAATCGCGCACTGGGCCACCACGTAGAAGAGGGTGTTGCGGTAGCCAGACCAGATTTTGGGGTAGTGGAGCAGGTAGCGGTAGCCGTTGAGGGACGGCTTGCCCAGCGGCCAGAGGATCAGGCCCGCGGTGGTCTCCACCATGGCAGGATCGCTGATGGAGGCAATGATGATATGCAGGATGGGGATGACACAGCAAAGGCCGATCACGGCGAGAAGGGCATAGTTGACGACTGTGAACGCCTTTGCCGAAACGCTTTTTCGCTTGACCATATGGTGCAGTGACCGGCATTTCCGGGAACGGCGGTCACATTCCTCCCTTCGCACATGAATATTAGAACAGACTGGTGTCTGTGGTTTTGCGGCAGATCGTGTTGGCGGTGAGAAGGAAGACGGTGTTGATGATGGAGTTAAAGAGCCCCACTGCCGTGCTGAAGCTGTAGTTGTAGGTCTCAAAACCGTTTCGATATACGTAAGTGCTGATGATGTCCGCTTTTTCGTAGATGGCGGGGGAATAGAGCAGCAGCACCTTTTCCGAGCCCACGGACAGCATGCTGCCCATCTTCATAATGAGCATGATGATGATGGTGGCCGAGATGCCGGGCAGGGTGATGTGAAGGGTCTGCCGCCAGCGGCCCGCGCCGTCGATGGTGGCCGCCTCGTAGAGCTCCTGATCCACCGAGCTGAGGGCCGCCATGTAGATGATGCTGCCGTAGCCCAGGTGCTGCCAGGTGCTGGAGGCCGTGTAGATGGTGCGGAAATAATTCACATTGCCCAGCAGGTTTTGGGGCGATGTCCCCGTCATGTTCGCCACCAGGTGGGAAAACAGTCCGCCGCTCTTAGTGAAGTCCACCACAATGCCACAGAGCACCACCAGTGAGACAAAATAGGGCATGTAGCTGACTGTCTGCACCGTTTTCTTGAAGTAGCGGTTGTTCACCTCGTTCATGAGCAGCGCGAAGATAATGGGGGCGGGAAAATTGATGAGCAGGTCAAGCAGGCTCAGGGTGAAGGTGTTGCGGATGAGCCGCCAGGCATAGGGGCCGGTGAAGAAGTTCTTGAAATGCTCCAGCCCCACCCAGGGGCTGCCTGTAATACCCAGTGCGGGCGTATATTGCTGGAAGGAGATGACGATGCCGAACATGGGCAGGTAACAGAAGATGATGTACCACAGCACAATGGGGATGCACAGAAAATAGATCATCCGGTTCCGGCGAAAATCCCGGGCCACATTCCGGAATGGATTCATGGGAACGGCTCCTCTCACGCGGCCGGAGGAAACTCCCCCGGCCGCTGAATTCCGACAAGCTTATTCGTTGTGTTTATCGGGCGTTGTAGCGGTCGAGAGCCGCCTGCTGCAGCTCGATGCAGCGCTCCACATTCATGCTTTTGAGGCTCTCGATAAAGGCGTCATAGTTATCAAAGGATTCGTTGCCCATAATAAAGGCGGCGGTCTTCTCCTGGGCAAAGGTCTGGATGTCTGTGAACAGGGTGTTGAACTCCAGGCCCTCGGCGTCGGTCAGGGAAATTTCGGGCATGACAAGGGACATGCCGTCCGCTTCCCACACATCACGGGATGCAAGCGCCTCGGGGGAGTTGGTCAGGTTGAAGCGCTCCCAGTTCACAAGGCCCACGTGGTCGCCCATGATGTAGGAGAACTGGGCGGTCTGGGGGGTGCGGTTGTCGGTTGGCTCCATGATCACGTCGGTGTAAGCGTACTTGCCGCCCTCTTTTGTGAAGGTCTCCCCCTCCACGCCGTAGCTGTTGGACTCCATGCCGATCTGGGTGTACTGGAGGTCAAGCCACTGGGCTGCGATCTCGGGGTACTCGCACTTGGCGGAGATGGAGGTGGGGGTCACCGTTGCGTAAGAGGGGTTCCGCGCCTGGCAGACGTCGCCCGCGTTGAGGACAGGGCCGGGAACGGAGAGAAGGGTGAAGTTGGGGTCGGTGGCGCGGCCGTCCTGGCGGTACACATCGGTGGTGACAGCCCAGGAACCGGAGCCAGCTCCGGCTTTACCTGTAGCCATATAGTCGGCGGGAACAGTATATGTAACCTCGTTGGAGATGAAGTTGGGGTCAACAAGACCCTCGGAATACCACTGGTTCATCAGCTCCAGGTACTGGCGGTAGCCGTCTTCCAGAGGGCCGTACTTGACGGTGCCGTTTGCGTTGTAGAATTCTTCCAGCACGCCGTAAGCAGACAGGAAGTAGTTGTTCTTGATGATGCCGGTACGGCTGAGCATCAGAGGGGCTTCGGCGTTCTTTTCATTTTTGAAAGCGGTGAGGACAGTGTGCCACTCGTCGATGGTGTGGGGCGCTTCCAAATTCAAATCCTCCAGCCAGTCGCCGCGGAGCATCATGCCCACCCAGCAGGGCTCGGGGATGATTTCCAGGTCGTCTGTGCTGCGCAGCATGTACACAGCCCAGATTTTGCCGGTGTCGGTGACGGTCATCTTGCGGATGGTTTCGTCCAGAACGCGCATTTCCCGGTAGTTGGGCATGTACTGCTCCACGAGATCAGTCATATCCAGGTAGACCTTGTCGGCAATGGCCTTTTCGCCGCCGCCGGGATAGGTGCAGCCGTTGTTGCCGAAAACCATGTCGGCAATATCGCCGGAGGCCAGCATCATGCCGTATTTTTCCTTGGCGTTGGCGGCGCCCACTGTGATGTACTCCACGTGAACGTTGGTGAGCTCCTCCATCTTTTTGACAACGGCGTAGTCGTTGAGGTCGGGGGTGTAGTCGTTGGACCAGGACTTCCAGAAGGTCAGGTTGATCTTTTCCTCGCTCAGGGGCAGGTTGATTTCGCTGAGCCCGCCATCCTCCGAGGGCTCGGCGGCCTGTGAGCTCTCGGGAGCTTCCGTTGACGCCGCGGAAGAGGCAGTCTCGGATGCCACAGATGAGGATGCTGGCGTGGACGAAGTTGAACCGCCTGTGCAGGCGGTGGCCAGAATTGCGACTGCCACCAGGCAGGCTGTCAGAGCCGCGAATTTTTGTTTGCGCATGAATAACCCTCCACTTTTTAATTGGTTGTTTCAGTTCCACGTGCCGTGCTGCTTGCGGTACCACCTCCGGCATGTTCAGGGTGACAACTTCCCTTTTGCCACAAACCCTTTTATTTTCACGGGTCGTGATGTGGCCACAGCATAGCACGGGTATGTTTTTGTGTAAATTGCCAATTTCTTTCCCATAAAAACAGTAATATCCACCTGTTTTTTACCCTGGCGGATGAAAAATGACCGATATTTTACAGTTTGATGGCCAATATTTTAAGATGGATAGGAAAAAAACGGCAGTATTTTACATACCGCCGTTTTTTGTTCATTTCAAGTTCTTCACTGCCCGGCGTTCCGCAGGGAGGAGCGGTACTGGGCAGGCGACATCTTCTCAAACCGCTTGAAGAAGCGAATCATGGGCCGTGTGTCCACATAGCCCACCGCCTTGGCGACATCCTTGACGGTCATATCGCCGCCGAGAAGCTCCTTGGCCCGCTCGATGCGCTTCATGTGAATGTACTCCAGTGGGGCCATGCCCATGCGGCGCTTGAAGTAGAGGGAGAGGTTGGAGGAGGTCATGGAGAAGTGATCCGCGATGCGAGAGACGGAGAAGTCCGGTTCCGGGTAGTGGCTGCCGATATATTCCAAAATCCGGTCAATGAGCTCCTCCTGGCCGCCGCTGTCCGGCTCCTCTTCAGCAGGGCGGGCCGCCTGGGCCTGTAAAAGCTCTATGGCCTCATCGTAGGAGCGGCCGCGCACCAGCAGCATGAGCCGTTCCTCCCAGCGCCCATCCCCCCGCAACTGATCCAGGTCACTGTACTGCAGGACATACTGCTCCACCTTCTGCCAGGTGCGCAGATCGATGATCGCCTGAATCTCCTCCCGGCAGCGCTGCAGGCCGCCAAGGCCCTGATGGACGCCGCTGATGGAGACGGAAAGGGTGACGCAGAAATCGTCCCGCAGCAGTTCAAACAGCCGCTGGGCAGCCGCCCTGAGAAGCAGCAGCACCTGGGCGGCGGCTCCTTCGGGCAGATTGACCACGCAGTAGAGCATACTGTCATATTCCGCGGTGAACCTGCCGTATTCCGGGGGGATCAGGTCGTTCATCACGTTGTCGATGACAAAGTAAATCAGCTTTGTCACATTGTCATCCACCGCTTCCCTGCTCTCAAAAAACAGGTTGCTGCCGTCCTCAATGTCGAAACCCATGACCGCGAAATCCGGGTGGATCATGGAAATCCCCAGCTTTTCGCACTCCCGGCGGAACTCGGGGAGATAGCTCTCCTTCTCGGCCAGGGCCCTGTGGAGGAGATAGAGCTTCATGGCGCTTGTCTGGCGGTCAATAGTCTCCTCGTTGACCTTGTTCTCCTGAACCAGGGCGGTGAGGGAGTTTTGAATCTGGAGGAAATCGTCCGCATCTTGCCCCGCCGCCGGGTTGGGGATCATTCGGACAAGCTGCTGGATAGGCGTGTAGTTGCGCCGGGCCATGGAGAGGGCCAGGGGAATTCCGGCAGCCAGGCAGATGAAGAAGTAGGCGGCCATGATCAGATACATGAAATCCAGATTCCGGGAGTACAGGCTCTTGGGAATCAGGCGGAGATAGCGTAGCTGGGGGTGATCGGAGTGCCTAGAGAGGAGGATGAAATCTCCATAGGAATTGCCCTTGTCCGCGGCGGCCAGAATGTCGCTCAGCGGGCCGGGCAGCGCTGTGTCGGGGGAAACGAGGGCATTTTTGCCGTCGCTGTACAGAATGGTGGTGGCGTTGGGGTCGTAGAGCTGGCTGTCCATGGCGGCGGTGTTGAGGCGGATGATGATGGACACCGTGGGGCTCCCGCCAATGGTGGTCGCGGCGTTGGAGTAGACCAGGAACATCTTGTCGCGGCCCTCCCGGGATGTGGAGGACATGACCACATTTTGCTCGCTGGTGGATCGCAGCTGCTCCTTCAGGGTGACCATATCCATTCCCACAAGGGAGAGGTCTGTGGAGACCCTGCCAATGGAGCTGTAGTAAAGATCCCGGCCCAAAATGGAATCGGAGGAGTGAAAATAGAACAGGATGTCGTCAATGTAATGGTTGGACAGCATGATCAGGGAGATTTCCCGCTGGATAGACCGCATGGTCACGTAATCTGGCGGGCTGTAGGCCTTGCGCTTTGCCATGGCGTTGACCGAGGCGTCCACATAGAGGGCGCTGGCGGTGGAGTTCATCCGCACGACCATGGTGTCGATATTTTCCTCGATGTGACTGAGGAGCTGCTGCTGCGCGGTGGAGACCTCCCGCCGCACAATGTGGAGAGAAAGAATGGAGAAAACAAAACCAAATAAGATGGGAATAATCAGCACAGCTCCGTAGGACATGAGTATGGTGCGGAAGGTCTTCCGCTGCCCCGGCCGCTTCACCGCGCCCCCTCCAATCCAGTTTTACGAACTAATCATGAGCAATTATATACTCAAATCGTTCAAATCGCAATACGACTGGAGTGAAGCACACGGCCTTCTTGACAATCGGCAGCCTCGACACTATACTATAGAAGACAACTTCCCTTTCGAGCGGCGCCGTTTTGCGGTGTCTCTTGGGAGGTTTTTCTTTTTGCAGAAAAATAGCCCGGTCATTCCTGACCGGGCGGAAAAGCGGGTGTTGTCACATGAAAATCGATAAGGCGCTGGAGCAGCGCATTGATCAGTGGATTGCCGACCACAGAGACCGGTTGGTGCGGGATACCTGTCGGCTGGTAAACATAGAGAGTATATCCGATGCGGCCTCGGAGATAAAGCCCTTCGGGCAGGGCTGCCGGGACGCGGTGGACACCTATCTGGACATGGGCCGGGAGTACGGCCTGGACGCCAGAAATCACGACTACTACGTGGCCGAGCTCTTTGCCCCCGGCCAGGAGAAAGCGGAAAAGCGGATCGGCCTTTTGGCCCATCTGGATGTGGTGCCTGCCGGGGAAGGCTGGACTTATCCTCCCTTTGCGGCCACCGTGTGGGAGGGTCAGATCATCGGCCGAGGCTCCCAGGACAACAAGGGCCCCGCCATGGCCGCCATGTATACGGTGCTCTGCCTGCGGGATCTGGGCATTCCCCTGCGCCACGGCCTCTGCGCCCTGGCGGGAACCAACGAGGAGAGCGGCATGGCGGATGTGGAATACTATCGCGAAAACTGCCCCCTGCCCACGTTTATTCTGGTAACGGACAGCGGCTTTCCCATCTGCTATGGGGAAAAGGGCTCCATGCGGGGCAGTTTCCACTCAAAGGAGCCCCTTTCCGGGGATGTCCTCGCCTTTTCCGCCGGAACGATGACGGGCCAAGTGCCCGCTGCGGCCACCATTTCATTGAAGAGAACTGCCCAGAGGGAGAAACTCCTTGCCGCTCTCCCAACTTCTCCAGACTGCTCCTGGAGAATGGAGGGCGACTCCATTGTAGTGGATGCCAAGGGTGTGGGCGGGCACATCTCCTTTGGGGGAAGCAGCCGGAACGCCGCCGCGGTGCTGGCGGGCTTCCTGCTGGAAAACAAGTTGCTGCCGGAGACTGACCGTGGTGCCTTTGCCTTCCTGCGGGACTGTGCCGGGGACGCCAACGGCAATGCACTGGGAATCGCCTGTGAGGATGAAGAATCCGGCCCTCTGGTGTTTGGCTGCTCCCTGGCAAGATTGGAGGAGGGGCGGCTGGGGTTTTCCTTCAGCTCCCGCTGCCCGGTCAGCGCCGATCCCCACGCTCTGCTGGAACAGCTGGAGAAGCTTGCCGGCCAAAAAGGATTTTGCCTGCGGGACAGCGTCGCCTCGGCGCCCCACTATTACCCCAAAGACAAACCTGTTATCGGAACCCTCAACCGGGTGCTCAGTGATGTAACCGGCCACGAGTGGCAGCCGCAGATTTTTGGGGCGGGCACCCATGCCCGAAAGCTGCCCAACGCGGTGGCCTTCGGCCCCGGTGGGCTTGCCCCCTTTGTGCCGCCCTGCGGCCCGTTGCCGGAAGGGCACGGCCAAGCTCACCAGCCCGACGAAGCCCAGTCCATCGACGCCCTCTGCCTGGCCCTCAAGGTCTACATCCTTGGCATTTTAGCCATTGACCACCTGGATTTGGAGAGGGAGTGAAAACGTTGAACACAAGACTGCAAATTTTGGCCGGGCAGCTCCCACCGGGGATTGACTGCGCGCTGCTCCAAAGCGGGCCGCACCACCGGTATTATTTGGATTTCACCTGCAGCTACGGCATTCTGCTTTTGGCAAGAGAAGATGCACTCTTTCTCACCGACGCCCGCTACATCGAGGTGGCCAGGGAGACGATCCGAGGCTGTGAAGTGGCGCTCCAGGAAGACACTCCGGCCCAGGTTCGGGCCTTTCTTGCCCGCAATGGAGCGGAGGCCGTGGCGTTGGATCCCGGCTCGGCAACCCTTGGCACAGTGGACTGGGCCCGGGAACTGACCGGCAGGGAGCCGGTGGCTTCGGAGGCGCTGGGAGAGCTCCTTCGAAGCCAGCGCATGGAAAAAGACAGCGAGGAGCTCTCCCGCATCAGCAGGGCACATTCAATTGCCGCCACTGTCTTGGAGCAAATTCACGGTGCACTCCACCCCGGCATGACGGAGACAGAAATACAGCGGGAGCTGGGAATTCTGGCCGCACAAGCCGGTTCCCAGCTGGCCAGCTTTGATTTTCCGGTTCGGCGGGATGGCGGTCATCCCCTTCTGACATCGCAAGAACCGTTGACAGAGGAGGATATTCTGGCTCTTCAGGTGAGAGCGGCATGGAGGGGCTATCAGGTGGAACTGGTTCAATCCCTTTCCCTGGGCGACAATCCGGATTGTGGTGCAGACAAGCCTCTGGCGGGAGGGAACACGCCTGGCTTTGCTGCGGAACATGGTGGAAGTGGCGGCATGACGCTGGAACAACTGCGGGCAGAGCGTGTCGCCCTTCTCCAAGGCCAGCTGGAACCTCGAACCGCCTTTTTGCTGACCGGCTCCCAGAGTATGGCCTATTACTTCGGCGGAGCCGAGGGGAAAATGGCCTTAATCACAGCGGACGGTACCGCAGTGATTGGGCCTGCCCACAGCGGCGACTCTCTGACTGTGCTTGCCAGGGCAGCGGCGGAACAGCACCTTCGGATTCTTGAAGTGGAGCACGATCAAATCAGCCTGTCCATATGCGAAGCCCTCCGGCGGCTCCTTCCCTGCGATCTTGTGGTCGATGGTGGACTGGATGCCGCTATCCGCGCCCAGATGGCCCGTAAATCCCCGGAGGAAATCGGCTGGATTCAGGAGGCGCAGGACATCACCGACCGGGTTTTCCAGGCCTGCATCGGAGAGATTCGCGCCGGGATGACAGATTGGGATATTCAACTCCTGGTGGGCGTACTGTTTCACGATTTTGGCTCCCAGGCGCTCTCTTTTGATCATGTCATGGGCGTGGGGACTGCAACCTCACATCCCCATGTCCGCCCCTCGGGGAGAGTGTTGGAGCGGGGAGATTTGATCATGCTGGACATCGGGGCCACGGTGAACGGCTGCGGCAGCGACATGACCCGCATGCTCGCCCTGGGGGAGCCGGACAGCGAAAAGCGGGAGGTCTACGAGATCGTCCGGGCCGCCCAGGCGGCTGGGTTGGCCGCCGCCAAGGCGGGTGTATCCTGCTGTCAAGTGGATAAAGCGGCCAGGGCGGTTATCGAGGCCGCCGGATACGGCCCCTGCTTCTGCCACGGCCTGGGGCATTCCATCGGGGTGGGCCCCCGCTTCACCAAGTATGACGATACACCGCTGGCGCCGGGCATGGTGATGACCGTGGAACCGGGAATTTACCTGCCGGGCCGCTTCGGCATCCGGCTGGAGGACATGATACACATTCGGGAGCATGACACCGTCAACATGACTCACAGCACCCATGAACTGATCGTGCTGTAATTTCGAAGTTAAAGAGCATAAAAGGAGCTGTACAGATAATCTGTCCAGCTCCTTTTATGCCAGGGACGCTGTTCCATGCTTGTCCATTAAATCTCGATTTCCCGCATCGTCTCGGCTACCTGCTCAAATCGGCTGTCCATGTCGGCAGGTTCGTCCTCCTCAAACCGCAGCTCCCGCACGATTTCACCATCCCGCATAAACAGCACCCGCTGGGCCCGGGCCGCCACCTTGGCATCGTGAGTCACCAGCATCATTGCCGTGCCTTCCCCATGAATGCCCGCAATGATATCCATGATCTCCCCGGCGGATTTGGAATTGAGCGCACCGGTGGGTTCATCCCCAAAGAGGATATCCGGGCTGCCCATAAGCGCACGGCAGATGCCCGCCCGCTGGAGCTGCCCGCCTGACACCTGCGTTGTACCCCGCTTGGCCAAGTCCCCTATGCCCATCTTCGCCATCAACCCTTCGGCCCGCTTCGCAAGCTCCACGCCTTTTTTGCGATTGTCCCGCAGGGCAGGCAGGACAATATTGTCCAGCAGGTTCAGGTTTTTCAGCAGTGTGGGCTGCTGGAATACAAAGCCCATCCTGCGACGGCGCAGGTCGGCAAGGGCATCCTCTTTCAGCTCGCCAAGAGGTTCCCCGTCAAACTGCACCTCTCCTCCACTAATGCCATCCATCCCGCCCAGGGAATACATCAGGGTGGTTTTTCCCGAGCCGGACGGCCCCATCACAGCCACAAATTCGCCCTGCGCAACGGTCACCGAAACGCTGTTCAGCACGGTGTTTTTTTCTGACCCTTCTCCGTAGGTTTTTACTATTTTCTCACCAGAAATCAGATTTCTCATTTTAAGCGTCCTTTATGTTTTCAGATATTTTGATGTTGTTGACCTGAGTGCTGGCCAGCATGACAGCCAGCAACGTCACTGTAGCCGTGACCAGCGGGCACACCAGCCAGGTGGCCCAGCCGCTCGGCTCCATCCGGAAGGACGTGACGCCCAAAAAGGAGATCAGCATCCCGGCCAGTCCTTCGCCCAGGGTGGCGGCCAGCAACGTGCCCGCCACCAATCCCAACGCGAGCACCAGCACGCCCCGGGCCAGGAATTGCCTGCGAATATCCCCTGTTGTGAACCCGATCGCCTTCATCACCGCAATGGGGTAATGCTCTTTTGTCACCAGCATCCTCATGAAAAGCAGGGTGATGAAAAAGGCGATGGCCGGTGCCAGCAGGCAGGCCACCACAGCGGTGAGCCCCACAGATTCCACGGTGGTGCCGAAGGTCTGATCCATATATTCCGCGATATCCGCTACCTTTGCATAGGGGAACAGCCCTGCGTACTCCGCCACTTTGGCGTCGGTCAGGGAGGCATCGTCAAAGAGCACGTAGATGGAGCTCCACATAATGCCCGCACCGTCGTCGGTAAAAGTAGCCTTGGCTGTTTTGCCGCCATTGGTGATGTCGGAGTAGACGCCGCAAACAGTCAGGATTCTTTCCCCCATTGAGGTCATGAGGTTCAGGCTGTCGCCCACCCGTAGCTCCAACTCATCGGCGTTCATGGCAGACAGGGCGATCTCGCTTTCCGCTGCGGGCGCAGCACCCGACGAATACTCCACCGGGAAGATGCTGTGGTCGCCCAGCTCCACCCGGATATTCTCCACTGTCCCATCCGATTTTTGTACTGTGAAGGTTTTGGTAGTCAGCACTGTGTAAGTGCCCACATCTGCGTCTGCGCTAAGGGCTTCGGCCACATTGGCTGCTTTGCCATCCACATCGTCGGTCTGTTGGATGCCGATGAGCATATCCGTCTGCCCAATACCCATATAGCGCACAAAATTGGTGGAGGATATGGTGTGGTGCAGGTTCAGCGGCAGCAGAAAGATGAATACGCAGAGCACAAGCACCACCAGCAGAGTCAGATACAGCCTCTTGCTGGCCAATACATCCCGCACTCCAAGCCAGGCATTTACGCTGGATACACGGCCCTTTGCGAGACCGGAGGATTTCACCTTAGCCGCCTTTTCCTGCGCCATACCAAAGCGCACGGCGTCCGCCGCCGATATCTTTTTGAACCGCCCCAGCACCCTGTTCACATACAGCACGATGACCAGGAACACCAGCACCACTCCAATGATGCCGAACACCAGGGACAATGTTCCATTACCACTGTCGCCCATGTACAGGCGGATGTTCTCCAGCAGCGGGCCCCGAAAAAGGTAGGAGAGAGCAAAGCCCAGCAGGCTGCCTGCCGCCGCAATCAAGGTATACTTTCCCAGATAGATTTTCTTGATGTCGGCCACGCGCATGCCGACGGCCTTCATCACGCCGATCTCCCGGTAGTCATCTTCAATTTTGGCGAGCAGCGTGAAGCGGATGCACAGAAAGGCGATGGCGACCACCAGTGCACTCACCAGCAGGATGACCGCGATCATCAGCCCGTCGGACAGGGCATTGACGACCTGGAACTGGGCATAGGTAAGGGCAGGGCCATTGTTGGCGATATCGGCGTTGGCATAATCGGTTTCAAAAGCTCCAATCTGTGAGAGATCATGCAGCCGGAACTCGATGAGGTATTCGACGCTGCCAATATTCCGCAGAGTGGCGTAATCGGCCTCGCTCACCAAAAACCTCTGGGAACTGGCCAGAGTGGAGTTCATCTGGGAGTCGCGCAAAAAACCTGCCACGGTGAAGCTATTGCTCCCGACGTGCACCATATCGCCCACCTTTGCGGTGCCGTCCTTCAGCAGGGAAATCGGAAGATAAACCTCCCCGTCGACGGGCTGAATTGGCCGGTTGTCGGTGTCCAACAGGAAGTCGAACCGCTGGCTCTGCACCGAAAAGCCATTGTCCAAAATGCTGGCTTGCAGGGAATTCTCCCCAATGAAAATCTGCGAGCCCTCCACGTTCAGGAACTCCAGCACCTGGTGATCTTCCACGTTCGCATTTTCAAACGCAAAGGCGTCCAGCCGGGCGGCGTCATACTCGCCGGAGTGCATTTGCAAAAAATGGGGCGACTTTGCCGCCGTCATCAGGTGGTCGATGGAGCCGGAGAGATTGACGATAAGCACCGCGGCCAGCACTACCAGCATAGCGGCAACCGCCACAAAAAAGGTGGTGCCCAGGGTGATGAGCCTGCTGCGGAGGATGTCGTTTTTGATGATGCGCAGATTCATTCAGTCAATCCACCTTTGCGATGTCAGTATATTGGTTGACTATAAGCTCCATGTTCAGGCCGGAAAGCTTGATGAAGTTCGACGTATCCGGATAATCCGGCGCTTCGGTCTCCACGCCGTCCAGCGTATAGCTCACCCGGTTGGAACGGCCCTTTTTCTTCACCTGGTACTCCGTGCCGTTGGGAATGTGAATCACCGAGGTTGCAGATATCTGGTTGATGCCCATGCCACCACAGAGGCCGTCGCACACCACTGTCATGTCGTTGGAAGAATTCAGCTCTACATAGCTCTCCACATTATTTAGCCAGGCACAGTTGGCGCGGCCGTCAAATTCGATGGACTCTGTTTTAAGGTTCGTCAGCCGCAATGTGCCGGTGTGAGCGGCCAGCTCAATGCCCGCCAAATATTTGGCTGGGACACTGATGAAAACATAAAGGGCATCTTTCGCTTGGGCCTCGCTCACTTCATCGTTGCGGCTGATGTCCACATCCACATTGTTTCTGCCGTCGTCGATCTTCACTTTGAACAGCGTTTCCAAGGGTGTGATGACGTTGGAGGCAAGTCGCACACGCAGCTTTTCGCTGTCGTTGCTGTCCACTGTCACCTCGTATGCCCCACCGATATTGATGTCGTAGTGCTTGGCGGAGTCGATGTCGTATTCGACGCAACTTTCGTGGAAGAAATCCGAGCTGTTTCTCAGCTGCTTTTCTGAAGAGAGCAAGTCGTCCACAGTGGTGCTGAACAGCGCAGCGATGGATAGAATATTCTCGATGTCAGGCATGCCGCCGTCCGTCTCCCACTTTGTAATGGCCTGCCTAGACACGCCGATCTTTTCCGCCAGCTGTTCTTGGGACATTCCAAATTCCTTGCGCTTGGATTTTAGTTTTTCCGAGAAGTTCATGGTCGTACCTCCATTTATTTGATGCCCCAATGTTACATTGACAGCCCGCACAGCACCAGCAACATGTGTTTACATTTTGCAACATGGTTGCTACTAATCGTAGCATCTACGAATAACCGCCATATTTCAGCCAAAAACATCAACGAGAACCCGCTGACCGCGCCGACTCACACGGCAATCAACACGGACAAATGATAGCATAGCGGAAATTGATTGTAAATCATCGCCCGAAAAGAGAAAAAGAAGGACAGCCGTGTTGGCGAACCTCCAATAAGGATGTTTACGAAAATCATAGTTGTTTCGCATATAGCCAGACGATTACCGATGAATTGTAAATAATCTTTATTGGAGGATTTGCTTTATGGCAAAGTTTGAATTTGAATATACAGAAATTGATGGGTTACTGTACCCAAACATTGAAATTGACGGTAAAGCCGAGCTTGCCGACTTGGGGAAATACGGACGGCTCCGTTTGAACTACCTGCATGAACAAAAGCCGGGGGTGTATCGGGAATTGCTTCTGACTGGCAAGCTGGCAGAACATTGTACTGTCATTGATATGAGCGCCTTTGAGATGGCCGAGCGTATCCGTGCGGATTACTTGAAAGCGCATCCTATGCCGGAGGAGGATACAATGGAACGTTTTCGTTCATTAGAATTGGCACAGGAAATCGCAGACGAGTGTGTGCTTCATGACCTGATTTGCAAATAATCCGAAGTGCCCTGCTGATTTTCGGCAGGGCACTTTTCCACATTTATTGCAATACCGACATACCTTTTGCTATAATGACAACAGGAAGGGTGAAAGGAATGGTGGGTGTATGAAAAATTCAATTATCTCAGAATACTGCGGAATACTCTCTGAAAGGATGAAAGCAGACGGATTGCTTGAAGAAAACGGAGAACCGCCGTTCCAATCTGAAGCCAATTTTGTCCGTTACTGTGAGCAGATTATCCGGGATTGTGAATTGGAAACATTGAAGTCAGAGGTTATGTCCTTGGAGAAACTTGCCAATGGCTATCAGAAACGATTTAATATCGTCGGTTCCGTACATAAGGCTTTTTTTGAAGAAACCCCGCATGGAAAAGCATATAAATATCTGCATA
>JBKEBS010000054.1:0-26844 GCA_047973265.1 Oscillospiraceae bacterium | reverse complement strand
TTGCTCATCCGGAAGGGCTCCCCGTCTTTGATCAGCCGCACAAACTGGAACAGGATGATGTCCAGCGCGTCGCCGGATAGGCCCACGGCATCCATGGCGCCCTTGAGCCTCGCCACATGGCCGTGATGGTCGGAGCCCCAGGCGTCGATGACCTTTTCAAAGCCCCTGACCGCAAACTTGTTGTAATGGTAAGCGATATCAACCGCGAAATAGGTCGGAAACCCGTTGCCCTTGACCAGCACTTCGTCCTTTTCGCCGCCGTATTCGGTGGCCTTGTACCACAGCGCCCCTTCGCTCTCGTAGGCGAGGCCCCGCTCCTTCAGGATGTCGATCACCTTGTCCACGGTGCCATCCTTGTGAAGGCTGGTCTCGTAGAACCAGACATCGTAGTCCACCCGGTAGTCGTGCAGGGTCTCCTTCAGGCTCTGGATGTTGAGAGGAAGGGCAAAGTCGATGAGGGCCTGGGTGCGCTCTTCCGTTGTAAGGGGCAAAAGCTTGTCACCGTGCAAATCGGCATACTGCTGCGCCCTCTCCCGGATATCATCTCCCTGGTAGCCATCCTCGGGGAACTCCACCGTCTCCTCACCCCAGTAGATTTGCAGGTAGCGCGCTTCCAGAGAGAGGCCAAATTTCTGAATCTGGTTGCCCGCATCGTTGAGGTAAAACTCCCTTGTGACGTCGTAGCCGCAGGCCGCCATGGCCGCAGCCAGAATGTCCCCGACCACGCCGCCCCGGGCGTTACCCAGATGCATAGGGCCGGTGGGATTGGCGGAGACATACTCCACCATCACCTTTTTGCCCTGGCCGTAGTCGGTTTTGCCATAATCCTCCCCCATGGCGTGGACAGCCTCCACCACAGAAGAAAACCAATGGGGGGCGAGGAAAAAGTTGAGAAAACCGGGGCCCGCCATCTCCGCCCTGGCAAAGAGGCTGCCCTCCAGCGCCAGGTTGTCCAGGATAGCTTGGGCGATCTTTGGCGGCGCGGTGCGAAACGCCTTTGCCCCCACCATCGCTATATTGGTGGCAAAGTCCCCGTGGGAGGTATCCCCCGGTATCTCCACCACGAAGTCGGGCAGCTCTGCCTGGGGCAACTGCTCCTTTTTTATTGCAGCGGCAATGGATGCGGAAACCAGCTCCCGCACCTGCTCCGCCGCCTGCTTCACCAAATCGGTGTTCTGCATATCCTTCATCCCTCCAAAAGATCAAGCGGAGCCCGGCCTATTGCAGCCGCTCCTTTACGCGAGCGTAAAATTGGGGCACCACTTTTTTATTGCGGGCTTTCCTTTACGCTTATGAACATTTCGTTTTCGCTGGCCAGCAGGGCGTTCACATCCAGGGCATAGCGGAACTCCAGGTCGCCGCCGCTCTCGCCCAGGTTGGATCGGATGGATTGCCCGCTGACGCCGATCATCATGTCGCCGTAGCCGACGTCGTAATAGCACTGGTGGCGCACCCCGTTCTGGACGATGAGCTGCGCCTCCGCCGGGCCGGAGCGGGACAGCGTTACCCTGTCCTCCCTCTCCACCCGCAGCGTGGTAGTGGAGCCCTCAAAGCCGGTGGCCTCGCTCTCCTGGTATGTGATGAGAAAGGCGTCGCCCTCCTGGGCGTAGGTGCCGGTGGTGAAAATTTCCACCACGTCGCTCTCCTCGTCCTCGAAGTTGTACACGCCCCGTATGTTGATCAATACATCCTTTTGTTCCATTGTATACTCCAGGTTCATTCTTTCTTGTAGTCGACCAGGTCGATGTTCACATATTCGCATTTGCCGCCGACGTCTCCACCCAGGAAGTTCGCCGCCACCGGCAGAAAATTCTCCACCGTGTCGCTGACAAAGTAGCGGGTCTCCCCCGTTTTGTTTTCCGAGAGCAGCCCCTTCTCCTCCAGAATGCCGCGGAGGTGTGCGGCCCCCGCCGCGCCTGCGTCCACCAGTGTGATCTCCTCCCCCACCAGCGCCCGGATGCTGTCGATAAGCAGGGGATAGTGGGTGCAGCCCAGCAGCAGGGTGTCAATCCCTTTGTCCAGCAGAGGCGTGAGGTAGAGCTCCAGTGCCGGGGTCGTGATGGGGTGACCGGGAGCGGTCATGCCGTTTTCTGTCAGCGGCACCAGCAGGGAGCCCGCATTGACAAAGACCTCCACGCCCTGGCGGTATCGGGGAATTGACCGCTCATAGACGCCGCTGCGAATGGATGCGGGGGTTGCCAGCACGCCGATTTTGCCATTTCTGGTGGCGACTGCCGCGGCCTCGGAGGCGGGCTCGACGATAGCGACAAAGGGGATATCCAGGCCGAGGGAGTCATAATCCGCCCGGGTAAAGTTGGAGCTGACTGTTCCGCAGGCCGCCAAAATGGCTTTGACGCCCTGCTCCGCCAAAAAGGTGATATCCTGGGCGGCGTAACGGCGAATGCTCTCGGCGGAGCGGGTTCCATAGGGGACGCGGCCTGTATCGCCAAAGTAGACAATATCCTCGCCGGGCAGCAGCCTGTGCAGTTCTTTGACCGAGGTCAGGCCGCCCACGCCGGAGTCGAACACCCCGATGGGTCTCTGATCCATATCAAATATTCCATCCTTAATTATATTGATCCCGGGCAGAAGGAAATGTTACTCAATAAGTTTCACAACAATTCCTTACGCCTTTTCCATCGCAAGCTCCAGCAGCCTGTCGACCAGCTTGGAGATGGACATGCCGTCAGCCTGGAACATCCGGGGATACATGCTGATGGAGGTGAAGCCGGGAATCGTGTTGATCTCGTTGAGCACCACTGTTCCGTCCGCCTCCACAAAGAAGTCAACCCTGCTCAAACCCGCGCAGCCCATGATCCGATAGGCGCGGACTGCGGTCTCCCGCAGCTCCCTGGCGATTTCGGGATCAACGTCAGCGGGCACCTTGAGCCCTGCGGTATCGTCCAGATACTTGCCGTCGTAGTCGTAAAAATCCCTGCTGGGCAGAATCTCCCCCAGGGTGTTCGCCGCGATGGGATTGCCGTTGCCCAACACCGCGCACTCAATTTCCCTGCCCACAACGGCGGCCTCCACCACGGCCTTGACATCGTGGTCGAAGGCGAGGTTCAGCGCGTTGGGCAGCTCCTCCCGGGCCTTCACCTTGGAGACGCCCACAGAGGAACCAGCGTTGGCGGGCTTGACAAACATGGGATAGCCAAGCTCCCGTTCCAGGCGGTCTGTGACCGAAGCAAGCGCGTGCATCTCCTCTTGGCGAACGGCCACGAGCCGGGTCTTTTGTATCCCAGCCTGAGTCAACAGCTGGTGGGTGAACTCCTTATCCATGCAGGCGGCGCTCGCCAGCACACCGGAGCCCACATAGGGAATTCCGGCCAGCTCCAGCAGTCCCTGGATGGTTCCGTCCTCGCCGTTTCTGCCGTGAAGCATGGGAAAGGCCACATCCACCGGCAGCACCTGGGGGCCGCTGATTGCATTGCCCTTGGCGTCCAGCCGCGCAAAGCGGTCTGCTACCACCTGGTCGCCCGCCCTGCCCTTTTGCCAGGGCGCCAAAGTCAAAAGAAACTGGCGGCCCTTTTTCTCCGCCGTCTTTCCCTTCGGCTTCGACCAGACCAATCGTCGTCGCAGCTCCACAGAGGCGGGCAGCTCCTCCTCCAAAAGAAGGAGACCGTGATCCCTGCGGTCAGGGGAAATCACCGCGGCGCGCACAAAGGAGGTTCGCTCCCACTCGCCGGTGGGAATCATCTCCTCCGGCCCGGTGTAGTGCAGCCATCGGCCGTCCTTCGTTATTCCAAGCAGCACCGGCTCGTATTTATCCCGGTCAATATTTTCAAGAATGCAGGCCGCAGAGCGCAGCGAGACCTCGTGCTCGCTGGATACACCGCCGAACACCACACAGACGCGAAGCATGATTATTCCCCCTTTATATGCGGAAAACACAGTGCTCGGCTACAGCCCACACTGCTCCATATTTCGAGTTTTTACAGTATATCACAGAAATTACGGCAGTACAAGGCGACGGAACCATCCGATATCCCCTTGAAACAGGCTGCAAAACAAGCTATTATATATAAGGTATAGAGCACCTCTGTAAACCCATTGACTTCCCCCCTGTTTTTATGCTATAGTGGGAATTACCTCAAGGAGGGCTTATTTTTTTGTGCCAAAAGCAAAAGAGAGAGGCCATCGGATACATTATGTCTTTTCCGCTTTGCTTCCAACGAAATTGACACCTTCATCGGGTGGAGGCTGACCTTTCGCAGCACAAAGAGACGTCTTACTGGCGATACCTTGGTATCACCGCGTCCTCTGAAAAGAGGGAGGCAGGAGTGGATTCTCGCCTCAGGCGGAATCATCGCTCCAATTAATCCGTATTCAACAGGAGGTGCCGAGAGAATGCGAGTCAAAATTACCCTGGCCTGCACCGAGTGCAAGCAGCGCAACTACAACACAAACAAAAACAAGAAAAATGATCCCGACAGGCTGGAAATGAACAAGTACTGCAGGTTCTGCAGGAAACATACGCCTCACCGGGAAACAAAATAAGGGGGGTTTCGCAGCATGGCAGAGGATGTCAAAAAGCCAAGTATTTTTCAGCGAATCGCCCGCGGCTTCCGCGATACGCGGGGTGAAATGAAGAAGGTCGTGTGGCCTAGCCGCAAGCAGTCCATCAACAACACCCTGGTGGTCATCGTCTTCATGGTCATCATGGCGGCCATTATCTTTGTTCTGGACTTCAGCTTTACCGGAATCATCGGTCTGCTGTTCGGGGGCGCGGCATAATGTCGGACGCCAAATGGTATGTTGTGCACACCTATTCCGGCTATGAGAACAAGGTGGCAAGCAGCATCGAAAAGGCGGTAGAAAACCGCGGACTGCAGGAGCTGATCAGCGAGATCAAGGTTCCCACCGAGACCGTTGTGGAGATCAAAGACAACAAAAAGCGCGAGGTGGAGCGCAAAATCTATCCCGGCTACGTGATGGTCAAGATGATTATGACCGACGACAGCTGGTACGTGGTGCGCAACATCCGCGGCGTCACGGGCTTTGTGGGCCCGGGCTCCAAGCCTGTTCCCCTCACCGACGAAGAGGTGGCGGGACTTGGCGTGGAGACAAGAGAGGTCGTCGTCAACTTCAAGGTTGGCGATTCCGTCCGGGTCACGGACGGCTATCTGGACGGCTTCATCGGCGTGGTGGATTCCCTGGAACCGGACAACAACATCGTTCGGGTCACAGTGTCCATGATGGGCAAGGATGTCCCCGTGGAGCTGGGTCTCGACCAGGTGGCGACATTAGACTAATTTGATCGTATCCGTACTGAATGCGACCCGGATTCTGCACCCGACAGGGTTTGCGCCGCATGTGGGAGGAAAAGGGTTGAAGGCGAAGCTTTCAAATCCTTTCCGATACCATACCACATACGGGGACGCACTGTGCAAAAGCACTTTGACGTTCTCCGTGAAAGGATGAACATATCAAAATGGCAAACAAGGTAACAGGCTATATTAAGCTGCAAATTCCCGCGGGCAAGGCGACTCCCGCCCCCCCTGTCGGCCCTGCTCTGGGTCAGCACGGCGTCAACATCGTCGCCTTCACCAAGGAGTTCAACGAGCGCACCCAGAAGGACATGGGACTTATCATTCCCGTTGTCATCACTGTTTACGCCGACCGCTCCTTCAGCTTCATCACCAAGACTCCCCCCGCAGCCATCCTCATTAAGAAGGCTCTGGGACTCGACAAAGCCTCCGGCGTCCCCAATAAGGACAAGGTGGGCAAGATCACACGTGCTCAGCTTCAGGAGATTGCCGAGCTCAAAATGCCTGATCTCAATGCGGCCAGCGTCGACACCGCAATCAGCATGGTTGCCGGAACCGCTCGCAGCATGGGCGTTGAAGTGGTTGACTAACTGCCGCCGTCAATGGACAATGGCGCGGTTCTGAAATGATGAAGAAGGAATGGTCTATATATGAAACGTGGAAAGAAGTATGTCGACAGTCAGAAGCTGTTTGACAGAGCAAATTTGTTCGACACCGCCGAGGCTCTTGACCTCTGCGTCAAGACTGCCAAAGCCAAGTTTGATGAAACTGTGGAGCTTCATGTCCGCCTTGGCGTCGACTCCCGCCACGCCGACCAGCAGGTTCGCGGCGCGGTTGTTCTGCCCAACGGAACCGGTAAGAGTGTCCGCGTGCTGGTGTTCGCCAAGGGCGACGCTGCCGATGCCGCCACTGCCGCAGGCGCCGAGTATGTGGGCGCTGAGGACATGATGGAGCGCATTCAAAAAGAGGGCTGGATGGACTTTGACCTGGTCATCGCCTCCCCCGATATGATGGGCGTTGTAGGCCGTCTCGGTAAAATCCTCGGCCCCCGCGGCCTGATGCCCAACCCCAAGGCCGGCACTGTCACCCCCGACGTCGCCAAGGCTGTCGAGGAGGCAAAGGCCGGTAAGATCGAGTACCGCCTGGACAAGACCAACATCGTTCACTGCCCAATCGGCAAGGTCTCCTTCGGTGTGGAGAAGCTCCAGGAGAACCTGGACGCCCTGATGGACGCTCTGGTCAAGGCCAAGCCCTCTGCCGCAAAGGGACAGTATGTCCGCAGCTGCGTGGTGGCTTCCACCATGGGCCCCGGCGTCAAGATCAACACCTCCCGGTTTGTCGCTCAATAAGAAATTGGTTTCTCTATTGAATATAAAAGAACCCGCCACTCGGAGTGGCGGGTTCTTTTTGTTGTTCCATCTAGGCGTAATAGCTCCAGTCATCATTGGGATTGCCATACTGGTTAGGGCCGTAAGTGCCCGCCATCAGAGAAAACACGAACAGGACGATTCCGCCGACAAAGGGGACAAAGCGAATGAACCACCATGCGCCGCTCTTGTCAATATCATGGAGCCTGCGCACCGAAAGCGCAATATTGGGGACAAGGGAGGCCAAAGAGAACAGTCCCAAGAGAACCCTGACCACGCTCATTGCATCTCTTCCCAGAATGGCGCCCAGCACAGCCATCGCCACCCCTACCAGAAAAAAGAACAACATCACATACCAGTATTCTGATCTGGTGGCCCTGCCGGAAAAATCTGCATACTTGCTGTAGAACACCTTCACCGCTTTGAACAATTGAAGCCCTCCTCATTTTGTGGCGCTAAAAAAGCGGGAGAGCAAATGCTCTCCCGCTTTTTATCAGTTGGAATTATTTCTCGCTCTCTGCGGGAGCCTCTTCAGCAGGCGCCTCCTCCGGAGCCTCGGTCTCCGGTGCAGCCTCTTCGGTCACGACAGGCTCTTCCACAGGGGCGGCTTCCTCTATGACAATTGTGGAGGTCTCCTCAGGGGGAGCGATCTGCGCCACTACCTCGGGAGCGTCTCCCGCGGCCCTGGCCTCCTCCTCGGCGCGCTGGGCTTCATCGTCCAGCAGTGCACGAATGGAAAGGCTCACCCTCTTGCGGTCGAAGTCGATATCGGTGATTGCAACCTGTACCTCCTGGCCGATAGCCAGTACGTCGGAGGGCTTGGCAATACGCTCGTTGGAAATCTGGCTGATATGAATCAGGCCGTCCACACCTGGAATCACCTGCGCAAACGCGCCAAAGGGAGTCATAGAAACCACCTTGGCAGTGACCACGTCACCAGCCTTGTAGTCCCTTGCCAGAACTTCCCAAGGATTGTCCTCGGTCTTCTTGTAGCCCAGGGAAATCTTGCGGGTCTCGGGATCAATGTCCTTGATGTAGACCTCGACCACATCGCCCACCTTGAGCACCTCGGAGGGATGCTTGATCCTGCTCCAGGAAAGCTCGGAGATGTGGGCCATGCCATCTACGCCACCCAGGTCGATAAATGCGCCGTAGCTGGTGAGGGACTTGACCGTGCCCTGGTAGGTGTTGCCCACCGCAGCGGTCTCCCAGAACTTGTCCTCCAGCACCTTGCGCTGGTCGCGGAGCACCGCGCGGATGGAACCGACTGCGCGGCGGCGGCTGCGGTTGGTCTCGAGAATCTTGAACTGAACGGGCTGGCGAACCAACTCCTGCAAATCCTGGCCCCGGTTGAGGGTCGCCTGGGACTGGGGAATGAAGACACGCACGCCGTTGGTCACAGCGATAACGCCGCCCTTGACCACATCCACAACGATGCCTTCCAGAATCTCCCCGCTCTCCTGGGCCTCCATCACCTTTTCAAAGCCAGCGATGGCGTCAAGGCGCTTCTTGCTCAGCAGTGCGGTGCCCTCAACGTCGTTGAGGCGGAGTACCATCAACTCAAGCTCGTCGCCGGGCTTGACAAGCTCCTCCAGCTTGGCGCTGGGGTCGTCGGTAAACTCGTGCAGCGGTACGTAGCCCGCGTGCTTGGTGCCGATATCCACGCCGATTTCGGTGGGCGACACGTTGGTGACGATTGCCGTAACCTTCTCCCGTGCATTTATTGTCTTGAATGACTGGTCGAGCATTTCGGCAAAGCTCATTTCGTCATTCAGATTGGTGTTGTTTTCAACATCACTCATTATCCGATGTACCTCCTTAATTATAAAAGCCGGTGTGGACGCGCCGGCCGTTACCCCGATGTTGAGCTGGGTGCTGAACTCGTACAAGGACAATTCCGAGGGTGATTCTACACGTACGGTACGGCAGTGTGGTTCACATATCTGCGCTAGCTTGGCCGTGTTGGAGCTGCTCAGCCCGCCAACCACAATCATGCAGTCGGACTGTTTCGCCAGCTCCTCAGCTGCATTTTGGCGCAACATCGTAGCATCACATATTGTATCAAAAATTTTGAGCTTTGTATAGGCGTTTTCCGCGATTTCCCTGCATTTTTGCCACTCTTTTACACGGAATGTGGTCTGCGCCAGCAAAATGTAGCTCTTTTTATCATTGTCGGGATGATTACTGACAATTTTCCGGAGTTCCCCCGCATCGGAAAAGCAGTAGTGCTCTCCCGGGCAGTTGCTGAGGATTCCCCGCACCTCGGGGTGATTCTCGTCCCCCGCAAACAACACCACACTGCCCTGTTCGGCGGCCTGAGCGGCCAGTTTGTGTATCTTTTCCACGTCTGTGCAGGTGGCGTCGGTGTAGGGAATGCCCCTCCGCTCCAACTCCTCCAGCACCTGTCGCTCCACGCCGTGGGCGCGGATCACCATCCTGTAGCCGGGGGAGATGTCATCCACCGTATCGGCCACGACGACGCCCCTGTCCGCGAAGTGTTCCAGCATCTGGGGGTTGTGGATGAGCGGGCCCAACGTGCAGACCTTCTCCCCCTGATCCAGCAGCTTCTCCACCAGGTTCACCGCCCGGCGAACCCCGAAGCAGAATCCCGCCTTGTCGGCGATTGTTACATTCAATTTGATTTTTCCTCTTCCCCGGCATTTTTCTGCGGCGGGATATGGGTAAGACCGGAGGTTATAACCTCCATCACCTTTTTGGAGGCGGCCCGCAATGAGGAAGGCGACGAAGTGTCCACCGCTAGCTCCTCCGCCGTGATAACCGGATGAAACTTCACCGTCACAGGTGTACGGAAACTCAGCTTTGCGCCGTAGTCCACAGAGCAGGGCAACACGCTGGCCCCTGTCTGCCCGGCAATCAGCGCTATGCCGGAGCGGGCCCGAAGCGGAACGCCGTCCTTGGAACGGGTTCCTTCGGGGAAGATGAGCAGCACTTCCTTTTTATCCCGGACAATCTGCTTTGCGGTGTCAATGGCACCGGTATCCCCTTTGCCCCTGGCGACGGGAAATGCCCCCAGCGCACGGATAATCGTGCCAAAAACCTTACCTTTGAACAGCTCTTCCTTCGCCATAAAGCGAAAGTGCGCCTTAATCTTCACCACCAAAAAGGGGGGATCAAAGTAGGAGCGGTGGTTGCTGGCAAGGATATAACCGCCCTCCGCCGGGACATTTTCCAGCCCCTCAAAGCGCATGCGAAAAGCGATGTGGATGTAGACATTAGCCAGAAAGCGGATGAGTTTGTAGAACATATCGTAACCATTCCTTATCGGAAATAGAACAATCCGACAAAATCTTTTATCGGTTTACCCTAGAGGATTTTATCCCATATGGTTTGCAGTATGATGGAGAGTGTCTTTTCAAAAGCATTGCCGGTGCTGTCGATGCGTATGGCGTCCGCCGCCTCCCGCAGGGGAGCAGTCTCGCGTCCCGCATCCCGGGCATCCCGGCTGCGCATATCTTCGAGCACCTTATTATAGCTTATTTCCTGGCCATTTGCAACAAACTCCTCGTAGCGGCGGCGGGCCCGCTCCTCATCGGAGGCCGTGAGGAAAATTTTCACCTGGGCGTCGGGCAGAACCACGGTGCCAATATCCCGCCCATCCATGATGACATTCTGCCTGGCCGCCATATCCCGCTGCAAATTCAGCAGAAAGGCCCGCACAGAGGGCAGCGCCGAAACCTTGGAGGCCGCCTCCCCCATTTCGGGCGCGCGGATCGCCTCGCTCACATCCCGGCCATTCAGCAGCACCCGCTGCTCCCCATCCCGGTGGACGAGCTCGACTTTCGCTTCCGGCAGCAGCGGCTCCAGGGCAGCCTCGTCGCCGGGATCAATGCCCTTTTCCAAGGCAAACAGGCCCACCGCCCGGTAGCAGGCCCCGGTGTCCACATAGATATAGCCGAGCTCCTTGGCCGCGGCCCGGGCGAGAGTGCTCTTCCCTGCCCCGGAGGGGCCGTCGATTGCGACTGCAATCATGATATCAGTCCTTTCTCCAATCCGGCGGCGGGCCGTCGTCGCCCCAATACTCGGTCAACTCTGCGATTTTCCCCTCCCGGAACCGGAAGAAGGAGCAGGCCCGGAAGGAGGTGTCCTCCCCCTTCAGCCGGGTCTGGATTGCCGAGACCACCTCTTCCCCTGCCAGCACGACCCGCTCAATCTCGATCTCCCAGTCACCGGGGTAGTGGCCGTTGGCTGCGACAAATCCGGCAACATCGAAGCGCTCCCCCGTGTTGGGCCAGAGGATGACCGCGTCAGCGGTAAAATAGCCGAGCAGCTTTTCCCAGCGCTGGGCGTCGATGTCCGCCCACAGGCCCCGCACCAGCCCCTCCCGGCTCAGTGTCGTCTCGTCCCGCCGCTCCAGGCTGCCCTCGGTGGAGAAGCCCTCGGGATACCGTCTTTTGAGCTTGTCAACATTGTGGACGGCGATCTCCTCAAGAGGAACGCCCAGCCCGGCGGCGATGGTGGCAAGGTACCACAGGCAGTCGGAGGCCTCGTCCAGCAGCTTGCCGCTGTTCAGCTCCTGTCCCAGAAAGAGGTGCTTCTTCACCAGGTCTATGCACTCTCCGGCCTCGCCGCAGAGGCCCATCACCCCGTCCAGGATGCGGTTTTTTTGGGAGGCCTCGCTGGATGTTCGCAGGGCCAACTCCTGATACTCGTTAAAGTCCATTTTTTTGATCGCCTCAGCAATAGGTTCCCGCCGCGTACCCCGTGGAGTAAGCTATCTGCAGGTTGAAGCCGCCGGTGTAGGCGTCCAAATCCAGCACCTCCCCGGCGAAATGGAGGCCGGGCAGTAGCTTGGATTCCATCGTCTTCGGCGAAACCTCCGACAGCTTGACCCCTCCAGCAGTGATCACCGCCTCCTCAATGGGGCGGAAGGCCTTCGGCGTCAGGGGAAGAGCCCCCAGCAGCGCGGCAAAGCTTCTCCGCTGCTCCTTTGTGATCTGGTTGCATTTCCGGTCGGCCGGAATGCCGGAGAGCCCCGCCACCACCGGAATCAGCGCGCTGGGCAGCAGCTTTCCAAGAGAGTTTGAAAAATCCCGGGTGCTGTTCTCCCCAAAATCCCTCTGCAGCCGGGCATCCAGCTGTTCCGGCGTCAGGGCGGGCTTGAGGTCGATTTCCAGCCGGTAGCGGGATATCTCCCCCGCCATGTGGGCGGAGGCGCTGAGCACCAGCGGCCCCGACACCCCAAAGTGGGTAAAGAGCATCTCCCCCTGCTCCCGAAAGACGGGCTTCTTTTTGCCTTTATTTTCATCCAAAACCCGCAGCTCCACATTTTTCAGGGAGAGGCCCATCAGGTCTTTGCACCAGGGCTCCGCCGTCTCAATGGGGATGAGGGAGGCGCGGGCGGGAATCAGCACATGTCCGGCCTGTTCCGCCAGGCGGTAGCCGTCCCCCGTCGAGCCCGTACCGGGATAACTGAGGCCGCCGGTTGCGACCACCACACTCCCCGCTTCCAGCCGCTCCCCGTCCGCGGTCACCACGCCCCGCAGGCCCTCCTCCTCGATCCAGAGGGCCTCTATCTCGTGGCGGCGGATCACCGCTCCCCCTGTTTTGGCGTATTTCACCAAGGCGTCGGCGATATCCATCGCCCGCTCGGACACCGGAAAGACACGGTCGCCCCGCTCGGTTTTGAGGGGCACGCCCAGCCCTTCGACAAGAGCCATGGCGTCCTGGGCGGAAAAGGCGCTGTAGGCACTCTGCAGGAAGCGCCCGCCATTTCTGACTGCGGCAAAAAAACGGTCAGAATCGCAGTTGTTGGTCACATTGCATCGTCCCTTGCCCGTGACCAAAATCTTTCGGGCAGGCCGCTCCATCTTTTCGGCAACCAGCACTTTTTTGCCCCGCCGAGCCGCCGTTCCCGCGCAGATCAGGCCCGCCGGGCCGCCGCCTATCACAATAACATCCCAGGCCATTATCCGTCGTCCTCGGGGGTGCTCGCGCCGTCCCCCTTTTCGTAGACGTTGTACTCCTCCCAGATTGTCTCCAGCTGGGAATAGGTCTCCCGGATTTCATCCTTCTTTTCCAGCCCGATGGCAACAATCAGGGCGTTGATCAGGCTGAGTGGCGCCACAAGGGAGTCCACAAAGCTGGCCATGTCACTCTTCGCCACCAGCACATGGTCGGCCACGCTGCAAATCGGGGCGGACATGGAATCTGTGATGGCCACCACCTTGGCACCACGGCTCTTGGCAAAGGCCGCAGCCTTGTAGGTGCGCTTGGAATAGCGGGAAAATGTGATGCCGATGAAGACATCTGAGCTGTTGATGCGCAGCATCTGCTCGAATATGATGCTGGTGCTGGCGGTATCCACATTGCGGGCATCCTCGAAGATGTGGGTGAAGTAGAAGCTCATGAAGGAGGCCAGGGCCGCTGCGCTGCGAATACCCATGATGAATATCTTCCGGGCAGCGATAATATCTCGCACCGCGGCCGAGAACATGTCCTTGTCCGTCTCCTCCAGGGTGCGGCGGATAGTGTCGATGTCGGTTTGGAGCACCTTGGTCAGCGCGTCCGCACCGCCCATCCGCTCGTCGGTGACCTCCATGCGCTGCACAGAGGTGAGCCGGTTGCGAATCATCTCCTGTAGCGCCTTCTGGAGCTGGGGGTAGCCCTCGAAGCCGATCTCGGTGGCAAAGCGCACCACGGTGGATTCGCTCACCCCCACCGTGTGGCCCAGCTTGGAGGCCGTCATGAAAGCGGCCTTTTCGTAGTGCTCCCGGATATATCCCGCGATGAGCCTCTGCCCCTTGGAAAACTTGGGCGCATATTGCTCAATGCGCTGCATGAGGTCGTTGGCCATTTGCTGCTCATTCCTTTCATAATACTAATCCTCACTAGGTTTTTGAGTTGGGATTAGCATCAGGCGCTGCATTTTCGCGGGCGCCCTGCCGCGATGGATTGCTACAGAATATAGTAGCCCTTCCGCCCGGTTTTTGCAAGAGGTATTCTCCCATCCTGCAACGCAAGCCAAGAAAATTCACTGTCTATCCACGCCGCTTTGTGGTACAATAACGTCAAACAGATTTTTACGGGAAGAGGATGGATAGACGATGACATTTGAACAGGCAAAGCAGCACTACACCGAAACTATGGATAAAGTTGACGCGCTGGACTACGCCACTTCCCTCCTCCACTGGGATATGGACACCATTGCCCCCAAGAAGGGCCAGGCGGTGCGGGGACAGACTATCGCGAAGCTGTCCGGCGAGGTGTTCGCGCTCACCACCTCCGAAGCCTACGGCCAGGCCCTGGACGCGCTGTGGGAAAATGCCGACAAGCTGGATTCCATCCTGCGCCGCTCTGTGGAGGTTGCCCGGCGGGATTATGAGAAGGACAAGAAAATTCCTCAAGACCTCTTTGAGGCGTATACCCTGGCCCAATCCGCCTCCAACAATGCCTGGAAGGAGGCCAAGGCCCAAAACGACTTCGCCCTCTTCCACCCCCACCTGGAAAAGCTCATCGGCTTCTCCAAGCAGTTTGTGGAGCTGTGGGGCTTTGAAGGCCACCCCTACAACGCCCTGTTGGACAACTACGAGGAGGGCATGACGGTGGAGATGCTGGACGGCATCTTCCCTCCCCTGCGGGACGCCACCGCTGCCCTGGTGGGCAAGATCGGCGTGAAGGAGCAGCCCAGAAAACCCATTATCTCCGCCGGAAAGCAGGAGCAGATCGGCCATTACCTGCTGCGCACCATGGGCTATGACCTGGAGGCGGGCAATCTCTTCACCACCGAGCACCCCTTCGAGTCCAGAATTCACCCCCACGATGTGCGGGTGACCACCCATTACTACGAGGAAAACCCCTTCTCCTCCCTCTTTTCCGTTCTGCACGAGGGCGGTCACGGCATGTACGAGCAGAATGTCTCCGACGACCTGCCCGGCAACCTGCACAGCGGGGCCTCACTGGGCATTCACGAATCCCAGTCCCGCTTCTGGGAAAATATCATCGGCCGCTCCCGCGCTTTCTGGGAAACCCAGTTCGCCCCCCTCAGCGCAATTGCAGGCGTGGGGCTGGGCACCGACGCAGAGGACGCTTTCCGCACCGCCAACCACACCGCCCCCTCCCTCATCCGCATAGAGGCGGACGAGCTCACCTACAACCTCCACGTCATCATCCGCTACGAGCTGGAAAAGGCCATCTTCTCCGGCGACATCGCGGTAAACGATCTGCCCGGCCTGTGGAATGAAAAGTACCGGGAGTACCTGGGAGTCTCCGCCGACACCGCAGCACAGGGGATTTTGCAGGACATGCATTGGAGCGCCGGTTACTTCGGCTACTTCCCCACCTACTCCCTAGGCAATCTCTATGGGGCACAGTTCGCCGCGACCCTCCAGAAAGAGCTGGGCGGCCTGGATTCCCTCATCCGGGAGCAGGGTGGCTTCTCCAAAATCCGAGGCTGGCTCACCGAGAAAATCTACCGCTACGGCAAGCTGGAGACACCCTCCCAGATTCTCCAGCGGGTGACGGGCGAGCCCCTCAACTCCCGCTATTTCATCGACTACATCACCGCCAAGATGGCCGACCTGTACGGGATTTGAGTCGTCTGCGAAGCTGACCGACAATAATGGTAAACGGATGGTTGCTATGCTTTGTGCTTACTGTAATTCCCAGATCATCTACCGTACGGAGAATTGCCCCCACTGTGGCGCTCATATTCCGCCGAATGTACAGGAGACTCTTCTTGTCGCTCCGCCAAACCCTGCTGTATCTGCCCCGGCCTATCCGCCCCAACAACAGGGTGCTGCCTTCCAGCCGCCGCCTGCCGGGCAATATCCACAACAATTTCAGCCCGGCGGCCAGCCCTATCAAGCCCCACAGCCATATACGCCCTCACAGCAGCAGGCGCGCAACACCCCTATTGTCCTCGGAATTGTCGGTATCATATTGGCTTTCATTTTCCCGATTGCCGGCATCATATGTGGCGCTGAGGGCATCAATATATTTCAGACAGACAAAAAAAGAGGGCTAAATCCCCCTTCCAACTACATTGTCTTCTGTATTATCGCCCTTGTGTTGAACGGTCTGCGCTTTCTGTTTACAATATTGTCAACCTTGCTTCGGGCGCGTTGATTGATCAAATCCGTCCGCTTCAAATTCTGCAAAACGCCGCGCCAGCGGCACGGAGGTCGCCATGACTTGTCCCTACTGCAATACGGAAATCACCTACCAGACAGCGAACTGCCCCAGCTGTCACGCCCCACTCCCCGACAGCATGCCGGGCGCTCCCGTCCCCCCCGCATACCCCACACAGCAGCAACAACCGGTAACCCCCCAGTATCCACAGCAGCCGACAGCCCCCCAATACCAGCAGCCTTATGGGCAGCAGGGCGGACAGGCAAACTACTACAACCAGCCTCCGCAGAATCCTCCTCCCTACAATCAGCAGCCCTACTATCCCCAACCGTATAATCCATACTATTACCAACCCCAGCCACAGCCCCGCAGCGCCCCCATGGGCCTGGGCATCGCCTCAATCATATTGGCCATCTTTATTCCGCTGTTCGGCTTGGGCTGCGACATCGCAGGGCTTGCCATCTACAATGAGGACAACAAAAAGGGGCTGAACCCGCCCTCCAGCTATAAGGTGCTCAACATTGTAGGGCTCGTGTTGACCGGTCTTCGCTTTCTCCTGTATATCGGACTTTTCGTCTTTTCCATGCTCGCCGCCCTGTGGAGCGAAACTGGCGGCAGCTATTACGGCATGTAATTTGCCTACACCAGAAGTTGCCCATTGACGGCACGGAGGTCGCTATGATTTGTCCCAACTGCAACTCAGAAGTCGCCAGCCAGGCTGGAACCTGCCCCTATTGTCATACGGTGCTCCCCAACTCTGTTCAGGGGGCTCCCCCCGCCTATCCCCAACAAACCCAGTATCCCAGCCCTCCGCCGGGAGCGCCTCCGTATTTGCCTCCCGGGCAGCTTGTAGGGCAGTATCCGCCGCCCTACTATCCGCCCATACAGTACGCCCAGCCCAGCTCTGTACCCATGGGCCTGGGCATTGCCTCGATCATACTGATTATCTTCATGCCCCTGATCGGTCTTGGCTGCGGCATCGCGGGACTGCTCATCTACAACGGCGACTGCAAAAAGGGGCTGAACCCGCCTTCCAACTACAAAATACTGAATATTATAGGCATTGTGCTGAACGGCTTGCTTGTTCTGGCCAGTATTGTTTTCATCGTTTTCTTCTTCTTCCTGTTTACCGGGTTGACCTATGGCATTATGGATGCGATGGTTTGCCATTTATAGCTTTCAATCAAAAAAAGAGGACGCATATGCGTCCTCTTTTTTTGGCTGGATCAGAATCCCAGAGTTTTAAGGTAATTCCGGCTCATCTCCACCGCTTCCATGGGAGTGCGGCCGACAGACATATCCTGCTCCACCACCAGGTACTTGGTGCCCGCGTCGACGGCGGCAGCCAGGATATCGGGGATTGACTGCATTCCGTAGCCCACCGGGCGGAACTCGAACTTGCCCTTGGGGGCGTCGTCCGCGCCGGAAAGAATGCCGATCAGCTCGTACATGTTGCTGGCCTCGCCCTCCTTGAAGAAGTCCTTCAGGTGGACGATGGGCGCCCTGCCGGTGTACTTGCGCACATAGTTCCAGGGCTCTACACCCGAGATGTTCACCCAGCAGGTGTCGATCTCGGACTGGAGGATGTCGGCGGGGATGGTCTCATACATGTAGTCCAGCGCGTAGCGGCCATCGGGCATTTTGGCAAATTCAAAGTCGTGGTTGTGGTAGAGCAGGGTGATGCCCCTGGCGTTGCAGGCCGCGCCGATTTTCGGAATGGCCTCCATCACTTTGTCAAAGCCGGGGTTTCCAGGACGAAATTCCTCTTCCAGGTAGGGGATGGCGATGTACTTGCAGCCGATGGTGTCGTAGGCCGCTACCGTACCCTCGGTGTCCTCTGTCAGCTCCGCAAAGGGCACGTGGGCGGAGAGGGCCGAGATGCCCGCCTCGTCCAGTGCGGCGCGAATTTCCTGGGGAGTGCGGCCGTAAAGGCCCGCCAGCTCCACAAAGTCATAGCCCAAAGCCTTCAGCTTCTTCACCGTGCCGAGAAAATCCTTCTCCGCGTCCTCCCGGACGGAATAAACCTGTACGCCAACCGGTAGTTTTCCCATCTTTCACAGCTCCTTTACCAAATAGTTCGGGCAAGCCCGTTTATACAATGAGATTAACAAGATAGTTCATCAGCGGCAATGTCCCCATGGACAGCAAGGTGGTGAAGGCGACCATCTCCGCGCCGTACTCGCTGTCCTGCCCGAAGCGCACCGGGAACTGGGAGACCGCCGCCGCGGTTGGGCATGCGCAGGCGAGCACCGCAGCCATAATGACATCCCGCACACCGGGAAACCACCTGGCCACTCCCGTCAGGGCGATAACGCCCAAAAGAATCAGCGGCACCACGATCAGCCTCAGCAGGGCGACGTAATACTGCCTGGGGTTTTTCAGCACATAGCGGGGCTTGATGCCCGAGAGGAAGATACCCGCCGTAATCATGGCCAGGGGGGTGTTGAGCGCCGCCATATAGTCCACAGCCTGATCCAGGGGAGTGGGCAGCTTGATTTGCAGGAAATAGAGCAGCATGCCCGCAGCCAGGCCCAGCACGCCGGGATTGACAATCGCCTTGCGCAGGCTGATCTGTTCTTTTCCGCCCAGCACCACCGCGCCCACTGTCCAGAGCAGGATGTTGAAGACGCCGATAAACGCGCTGAGGTAGTAGACGCCGATATCCCCCATCACAGCGCTGACAAGGGGGATCGCCATATAGCCGCAGTTGGAGAAGATGACCGCCATCCGCTCCACCCGGTAGCGGGAGTCCTTCCGCTTTCTGATCGCCAGCATTGCCACCGCGATTGCGATGCCGTGGGCGACCGCCGCCATGAGAAACGCAAGGCCGAGGCCCCTCAGGTGCTCGGTGTTCAGCTCCCGCTGATAGCTGCTGATCAGCACCGCCGGGGTGACTGTGATGAGGCAGATGTTGGAGAGGTGGGAGCCCGCTTCTTTTGGTACCAGCTTGCTCCAGACGGCGATCATGCCAATCAGGATAAAGATGAAGATGAGCAGCACCTGCTGCGCGACAATGACCGCTTCCTGTCCCATGCTCTCTCAAATCCCATTCCGGTGTATTAATCTGTCTCAAATATTGTACCCCAACGGGCGGGGAAAGGCAAGAAGCCGTTCAGCGTTTCTGTGCGGCCTCTACAGCGCGCATGGCGGTGAGCGTCTCCTCCAGCAGCCTGTCCAGCTCCCAATCCAGCTGCTCCGCCCCCTGGCGGATGATGTCCCGGGAGCAGCCCGCCGCAAACTTTTTGTCCTTGAACTTCTTCTTGACGCTGGAGAGCTCCATGTCGGCGGTACTCTTGCTGGGGCGCATCAGCGCCGCCGCCCAGATGAGCCCGGTGAGCTCGTCCACTGCAAACAGCACCTTTTCCATCAGCCGCTCGGGTCGGTATGGGGTACCGGTCTCTCCAAAGCCGTGACTCATCGCCGCGCGGATGACCGATTCGTCCACACCCTCCGCACGGAGCAACTCCTCCCCCTTGACGCAGTGCTGCTCGGGGAATTGCTCAAAATCCACGTCGTGAAGCATGCCCACTATGGCCCAGTAATCCTCCTCACCGGGGGCATACTGCGCCGCCATCTCCAGCATGACCCCGGAGACGGTTCGTGCGTGGAGGAGATGGAACTCCTCGGCATTGTATTTTTTGACGATTTCCTCCGCCTGTGTGATAGTGGGGATCATCTTATCGCTCCCTTTCTTTGTTTCTGAGTTCATTCCTTCCAGCCATCAATCCCTGAACGGCAAAGCGCGCCGTACAGGCGCTTTGTCAGGCCCTTCATCGGCCCCTGTTCCATCTCCTCCAGCCACTTTTTCGCCGACTCTCTGGCTGTTGCCCCATCCACCGGGCAGGCGCTCTTGACCACCGGCAGGCCCTCCCTGCTCACAGCGTTCGTGATCTCCCGCTCCGGCAGCATGACCAGGGGGCGAATCATAGTGATATCCTTGCGGGAGAGGTAGGTCACGGGCTGAAAGCAGCCGATTCTTCCCTCGATGGAAAGATTCATGACAAAGGTCTCCACCGCGTCGTTGTAGTGGTGGCCCAGCGCAATCTTGTTGCAGCCCTGCTCCTTTGCCATGTCGTGGAGCATCCCCCTGCGCATGCGGGCGCAGAGGCTGCAGGGATTGGTCTCCTTTCGCCTGGAAAAGATGATGTCCCCCAAGTCGCTGCGCCGGATGACATAGTCCGCCCCGTAGCCTTTGCACAGCTCCTCAATCGGCCTGTAGTCGGTGGGAATGCCGTCAAACTGTGGGTCAATGGTCAGAGCCACCACCCGGTAGTCGATACCCGCGAACTCCCGCAGCCTGCACAGCCCCGCCAGCAGCGCCACCGAATCCTTGCCGCCGCTGACACCCACTGCCACGCTGTCCCCATCCTGAATCATATCGTATTGCTGGATCGCCCTGCGCATCCCGCCCAAAATTGTCTGCATCGCCATACCTCGTTAAAAATAGATGTTTCAAGTTTAGTTTGCCCCGGCGCACTTGTCAACCGGAAGTGTGGTATACTGGCCACGGTATATTTGCAAGGGGGCCTGCTCTGTGAAAACCGTCCTTGTGGCGATTGACGCCAAGTACATCCACACCAACCTTGCGGTGCGCTCCATCGCCTGCTATCTGGAGCGGGAAGGGCTGCCCCGCCCTGTCCTCGCGGAATTCACCATCAATCAGTCTCTCCGGGAAATTCTGGAGGCGCTGTATCTGCTTAATGCCGACTACTACCTCTTCTCCTGCTACATCTGGAATATCCGCATGGTGGAGGAGCTTCTCCCTCAGCTAAAAGCCCTGCGGCCAAACAGCCGCCTCTTTCTGGGCGGGTCGGAGGCCTCTTACCGCGCGGAGGAGCTGTTGGCAGCCCACTCCGGGTTGGATGGCATCCTGCTGGGCGAAGGGGAGATCACCGCCCTGGAGTTGCTTCACTCCCTGGAAGCCGAACTCCCCCTGGAAGCTTGTCAAGGTCTCTGCCTTTCCAGCGGGTTCACAGCGCCCCGTCCGCCCCTCTCCATGGATGAGCTTCCCTTCCCCTACCCGGATGGCATCCCCGAGGGCCGCATCCTTTACTATGAATCCATGCGGGGCTGCCCCTTTTCCTGCTCCTACTGCCTCTCCTCGGTGGAAGCGGGTGTAAGGCTCCGCGCCTTGCCCCTTGTGATGGACGACCTGCGCCGCCTGCTCGTCCTGCGGCCACCCCAGGTAAAGTTTGTCGACCGCACCTTCAACTGCAACAAAGTCCACACCATGGCCATCTGGCGCTTTCTGGCGGCGGAGGACAACGGGGTCACAAACTTTCACTTCGAGCTGGCGGCGGAGCTGCTGGACAGCGAAATGCTGGATTTCTTGTCCACTCTCCGCCCCGGCCTTTTTCAGTTTGAAATCGGGGTGCAGTCCGCCAACCCCTCCACCCTACATGCCATCAGCAGGCCCTGGAAGGTGGATCGCTTGGAAAAGACAGTGGCAAAGCTCCGCGCGCCGGACAACATCCACCTGCACCTCGACCTCATTGCGGGTCTGCCGGAGGAGGACTTCGCCAGCTTTCGGGACTCCTTCAACCGGGTCTATGCCATGCGCCCCCACCAGCTCCAGCTGGGATTTCTCAAGGTTCTCCCGGGCTCTAAAATGGCGGCGGACGCCGCGGAGCTGGACATCCTTCACGAAGAATTATCCCCCTATGAAGTGCTGCGCACCCCCTGGCTCTCCTTCGGCGAGCTCACCGAGCTGCGGGGCATCGCCCACATGGTGGAGCTGTACCACAACTCCGGCCGCTTTTCGCTTATGATGGCCAGGCTGATCCGGGAGTTTCCCACACCCTTTGACTGCTACCAGGCGCTCTGGCAGCTGTGGCGGCGGGCAGCGGAGACCGGCCCACTCTCCAAGCTTGGGCAGTACGAGCTGCCGGGGAAAATCTGGACAGAGCAGGGGGAAGTTGTCCCCGACGATGTCGCTTGGCTCAGCCGCTGTGACATCGCCCTCCACGAAAAGCCGAAGGTCTACCCCTCTTGGGCGCAGCTTCCGCAAACTCCGGAGCACACCGCACGCATCCGGGCCTTTTACCGCCAGGAGGATGTCCTGGACTGGCTGCCGGGCCACACGGAGCGCGACCCCATCCGCCTCTCCCGCCTCACCCACCTGGAGATTTTCCCCTTTCATCCCCTCACCGGAGAAGATGGCGAAACAGCAATCCTGTTCGACTACAGCGGGAGGGACTTTTCCGGCCACGCCAGGACGGTATGCCTGCCCTCCGGCATCTGCTGATTATACTATTAGTAATATTTCTATTACAGATCATAACTCTCCGCTTTTTCACTTTGAGCAAATTAGCGAAAATCAGCGATATCCCCAGATAATCCATTTCCCGGTGAGCTCCCTGCTATTTGCCGCTCACAGCTTTCCCACGCCGACCAATCCACCCTCCCCCGGTCTTTGCATTTTTTCCGGCAACCCGGTATCATTGTTACACTTGTATTTTTGCGCAGGTGGCAGATGGCCACGCGCTTGCCGCTACCCGCGGCGGAATGGAGTTTGATGAAATGCCCCCCGGTGACAGTAGCAGCGGCAATGTGTTCGGTTATATTTTGCTTTTGATCGTACTCATTGCCCTGAACGCCTTCTTCGCCATGAGCGAGCTGGCCATCGTATCCCTCAACGACAACAAGATTCGCAAGATGGCCCTGGAGGGCGACAAAAAGGCGGGCAAGCTCCTTCGCCTGATCGACAATCCCACCAGCTTCCTCTCCACAATCCAGCTGGGCGTCACTCTGTCCGGCTTCCTGGCATCCGCCGTGGCGGCCGACACCTTCGCCGAAATGCTTGTGCAGTCCCTTGGGCCGCACCTGCCTATCTCCCCCGGCGTGCTGCGCGTCATATCCCTGGTCGTGATCACCCTGCTGCTCTCCTTCGTTACTCTGGTGTTCGGCGAGCTGGTTCCCAAGCGGGTGGCCATGCAGAATTACGAAAAAATATCCTTCGCGGTGGCAGGCATTTTGAACGGCCTGATGACCGCGCTAAAACCGCTTGTATGGCTGCTCTCCGCCTCCACCAACGGCGTGTTGCGTCTGCTGGGCATCAACCCCAGCGACGAGCCGGAGGAGATCACCGAAGAAGAGATTCGGATGATGATCGATGTGGGCAACGAAAAGGGCCACATCGAGGAGAGCGACAAGGAGATGCTCAACAACATCTTCGAGTTTGACGACCGCACCGTGGAGGAGATCATGACCCACCGCACCGAGGTCGTGGCGGTGGAGGTGGATTCCCCTCTCTCCAAGATCATCCAAACCGCGCTGGACACCGGCTACTCCCGCATCCCCGTCTACGAAGGGGATTTGGACGATGTGGCGGGCATTCTTTACGTGAAGGATTTGCTGGCGTTTGTGCTGCAAAATCCGCCCAGCTTCAATCTGCGCGATTTCATGCGCGAGCCCATGTACGTCATCGAATCCACCAGCTGCAAGGCATTGCTGGCCCAGTTCCAGGAAAAAAAGATTCAGATGGCAATTGTGGTGGACGAGTACGGCGGCACTGCGGGCCTTGTGAGCATGGAAGATTTGCTGGAATCCATCGTGGGCAACATCCAGGATGAATACGACGACGAGGAAGAGGAAATCATCCCTCTGGATGAAAACACCTGCATCGTAGACGGCCTCACCCCTATCGAGACAGTGTTCCGCTACTTCGATTTGGGCGATGTCCCCGAGGAGGACGACTTCGACACCATCGGCGGCTACATCCTCAGCAGATTGGGCAGCATTCCCGGCGAGGACGAGCACCCCTCTGTGGAGGTAAAGAATATTCGCTTTACAGTCCAGGAGATGGATGAGCGCCGCATCGCTAAGCTGTACGAGGAAAGACTGCCGGAACCGGAGCCTGACGAACCCGAGGAAGAGCCGAAAGGCAAAACCCGCGGTAGGGATAAAGATTCGGATTCCGACGAAGATTAATGCTAAATCAGGGGCGTCCACGCTGTGGGCGCCTTTGCTTTGCCCTGTGGATTTTGCTTTCCTCCCGTGCTATACTGAAAGAGCAAATCTGTTGAAAGGAGAATGATATCTTGCAGTACCCCTACGTCAATATCAACGCCCCTTTCGGCGGATTCCCCGTTGCGGAAGACCATCCCCGCATCATCAGACAGGCCAGAATTTTGATTGTCTGCGCCCTTGCCGCCGGGATGCTCTCCATCACCCTCTCCACCGGCGTGGCACTCCCCTTCATGGAGGAACACGGAAACTCAGTTCTCAGCGATATCCTAATCTGGATCTCTGTATTCGTGCTCCAGTTAGCTGCATCCCTCTTTACGATTTTCTTTGCAGGGCGAACCGTTTCCTTTGCCGGCGACTTCCCTTGGCCGCCTCCGCTGACCAGCCAGCTTTTGGAGGCATTCTCCCACTTTCACCCGGTCTGGATATGGGTTGCTTTTCTGACGATCGTCACCTTCATTCCCCTTCTGTGGAAGGGCTTCTCCGCCGCCCGCATCATCTTCATTCTGTATGTTCCTCTGTTCAGCTTTTCTTCCCTTCTCACCTTTCTCATCGCGCCAAGTCTTTTGAGCATCCCCCTCTTTCTTCTCCCCTTTGCGCCCCTCGTTCTCCTTCTGTTAAAGCCGGTCAACTACTACTTCCGCTTTCGGAAGCACAACCGCACTGTCACAAAACTGACCGCAGCCAATTATCCCACAGAGTAACAGGAGGCTCCCCATGTACGATGTCGCCATCATAGGTCTTGGCCCGGCGGGCTCCACCCTTGCCAGGCAGCTGCCCTCCACCCTCAAAACAGTGGTGATTGACAAGAAGCAGCTGGATGGCTCCCCGGGCTTTCAAAAGCCCTGCGGCGGCCTGCTCGCCCCCGACGCCCAAAAGGCTATGGCCCGCTTTGGGCTGGGCTTTCCTGACCGCATCCTCTCCGACCCGCAGCTGTTCGCGGTGCGCACCATCGACCTGCCCACCGGCCGGGAACGCTACTACCAGCGCTTTTACCTCAACTTTGACCGCCATGCCTTCGACCTGTGGCTGGCCTCCCTCATCCCAAGCGGCGTGGAGCTGCTGGATGGAGCGCTCTGCACCGGAATCACCAGGGAGAAGGACGGAACCTTCTCTGTCCGCTACCGTCGCGGCGGAGAGGAAAAGACGCTGCAAACCCGCTACCTGGTGGGGGCGGACGGCTCCAATTCCGCGGTGCGCAGGCTCTTTTCCACAAAGAAAATCCGCCGCTACACCTGCATCCAGCAGACCTTCCGCGAGCCGCCCCCCTCCCCTCACTTCACCTGCTTTTTTGACGAGCGCATCACCGACTGCTACGGCTGGGTGAATGTCAAGGACGGCATGGCGGAACTGGGCGCAGCTCTGCCCAAGGATTCCCCCCGCAAGGCCTACGAAACCCTGCGGACAAGGTTGGAGGCGCTGGACTTCGTGTTTGGCGAGGCCGTGCACACTCAGGCCTGCCTGGTTTCCAGCCCCTCCTCCCCCTTCCAGCTGGACTGCGGCGGAGAGGGCGTCTTTCTCATCGGGGAGGCCGCCGGCTTCGTTTCCCCCAGCTCCCTGGAGGGCATCAGCTACGCCATGAACTCCGCCGACCTGCTGGCAAAGGTGCTCGCCTCCTCCAAAAGCCCCGACCGGGACTACCGGCGGGCGGCGGCGCCCATCCGGCGGCGACTGCTGCTCAAAATGTGCAAGGCCCCGTTCCTCTACACCCCACTGCTGCGCAGGGTTATCCTGTGGAGCGGAATACAGAGTATCTAAAGGACTGATTCTATGGCACAGAGTTTGCGCGACCTCCCCAACATCAGCACCGTCAATGAGCGGAAGCTCATCGCCGCCGGAATCGACTCCCCCGAGGCCCTGAAAGAACTGGGCAGCCGGGAGGCCTTTCTCCGAGTGCGGGAGCACTCCGATCCCGGCGCCTGCCTCAATATGCTCTGTGGGCTGGAGGGAGCGGTGCGAGGCATTCGCTGGCATGATCTGCCGCCCGAAGAGAAAGCCGCTTTGCGGGATTTCTTCCGCTCTCTCACCTAACCCGGGAGGATATGCCTTGCTGGAATACAATCTGGACATCTCCGCCGATTCGGAGTGGGTGATCTCCACCCAGCCCCCCGCCGCCAGAGCCATGCCCTTCTTCCTCACCGAGGCGGGGCATTTCCGCGCGGGGGGAGCCTATCACACCGCCCGCAGTGACCGGGAGGGCTTCTACCTGCTCTACACCGTCTCCGGCGAAGGATTGGTGGAGCTGGAGGGCAGCAGCTTTCACCTGCCGCCAGGGCACGCCGTCCTCCTCTGCTGCCAGCCCCCTCACCGCTATGCGGCCTTTCCCGGCGGGTGGGACAACCACTGGGTGCACCTGGACGGTGCGGGCATCGGCCCCTATTTCGAGCGTGCGGCGGACACCCCCGTTCCCCTCCGCGATCCCGCCGCCTTTGAGGAGCTGTTCGGCCTTCTTCCCGGCTTGGCCGCCAGGGAGGATATCCCCGGCCTCGCCCGGATCAGCCACACCCTTTCCGGCCTTTTGACTGCCCTGCTTCTCTCCCGTATGGAGGTGGGACAGGAGCAGCTCTCCTCTCATCGCAGGGACATCCGCCGGGCGGTGGACTACATTCGGGAGCACTACCGCCAGCCCATCTCAGTGGACGACATCACAGCGGCCCTCAACATCTCCAAGTTCCATTTCGTGCGGCTGTTCCAGCGGCAGATGGGAGTCACACCCTACCGCTACCTCATCCAGCATCGCATCAATCAGGCCAAGCTTCTGCTGGCCACCGGCGACCTCCCCGTGGCCCAGGTGGCCGCCGCGGTTGGTTATGCCAGCGAGAGCAATTTTATCCGACAGTTCCGGGAGCTGACCGGCATGACGCCCCTGCAGTATCGGAGAAGCAACCGCAGCTACGGGATATAATACGCCAGGATAAAGAATATACTGCTCAGGTGATTTTATGAAACGAAAGGTTCTCTGCCCTGTCTGCGAAACGTATGAATTCGCTGAAGAAGATGACTTTGAGCCCTTCCCGAAAAAGTAGACAACAACCTCAACAGGCAACGAGATAACAGTCGCGGGCGAATTCATTCGGGGAAATCCATCCAATAGCAGAGTGCGGGCGGAAAGAATTGTAATACGCCTCAATGTACTCAAAAATGGAAAGTTGTGC
>JBKEBS010000053.1:0-6807 GCA_047973265.1 Oscillospiraceae bacterium | reverse complement strand
CGTTGGCGGTCGCTGCCATGACAATGCAAAATGTGAGAGCATGTGGGCCCGCTTTAAGACCGAGGCCATTTATGGCCGACACTATTCGGCCCGAATGCCCATGGATCAGGTGAATAGCCTGGTATTCCGGTATTTCCTCGGCGTCTGGAACATCCGCAGATTCTGCCACGCCTTTGGTGGCCTACCGCCCGCGCTCAAGCGTCAGCGTTACTACGATGCACAACTTGCTGCCGCCTGACCACACACTTTTTTACGCGAATCTTTCCTGTCAACTGTTATTGACATCTTCACATATTGTCAATAGCTTACCAGGTCTGAAAATCATGGGAATCTCCAATTCATATCCACGCCGTATAGCCAAATAATAACATTAATGCGACGAAGTGTCAATTTGAGCAGACGAGCTTTCTTGCAGATAGTATAGCAGAAGCACTTTGCATTGTTACATGTTAAAAGAAAGTCAAGAGCCCTTATTCAGGGCTCTTGCTGGTATTGCTATTGTATAATATGTTATGCCACAACCGCAACAGGCTCGCCTGTCACGTTCAGGTATCCCTGTGGTGTTGTGTAGCGCTGGCTCGACATTTGAGGCACGGTAAAGCCGCTGATATTGGTGACCATAGCGCTGGTACCCTGAATATGGGTTTGGGCAAAGCCTGTGCTTCCCAAAACCATGGTGTCCGCGCCGACGAGAAAGAAGGTGTCGCTGACCATGCCATTGCTCTGGTCGTCCCAGGTGATATCCACAGCATACCACTTTCCGTCTTCCATTTGAACCATATTCCACATGTGGGCGACAGAGCCGTCATACCCCACTGCGGTGCCGCTGACAGAAATCGCGGGGATACCCAGGCGGTCGGCTCCCATTTTGAAGGCTTTTGCATAGCCTGCACAGACGGTGTATCGGTCGATCAAAGCGCTGGTGACCTGTTGACTGCGCATTCCCGCGCGGCCTGTCTGCACCTCTGTCACAGAGTAGTTGTAATCCATCCACTCACCGATTGCGACATAGAGCGAGGCCAACTGATCATAGCGGCTGCCGGAGGTATCCACATTTTTCATCAGATCATCCATAGCTGCGATGACTGCGGGTTGCTCGGACGCCTGATTGTGGGGATTGAGGGTAAATTTGACGGTGAATTGCTCCACCTTTGCGCTGCCGTTCTCCGACTCTGTTCCGACGACGTTGTCGGCCGATATTTTATATAGCCAGATCACCTCCGGGTGGTCGTAACGGTATGCATCAAAGGCACGGAACAGGGAAAGGTCAAGCTGTTTTCTCCAATTAGGGCCGCTTAGAGCGATAGGGGAATCTGAAAAATTCATCTTCACGCTTGTGCCCTGTTTTTGCTGGGCAAAGGAATGAAGCTTATTATATATTTGTTGCTCGGCGTTGTTCAGTTGTGTGTAGTACTTTGCGCTCACAGAGGCATTGCCAGGAGTCGTAATGCTACGGGCACTCACGGAACTAACTGTGCCTGCGAATACCACAAGCAATGCCAGCAGTGTGGCGAAAGAGCGTCGGACTGCCATTGTGGTTTTCATGATAACATCTCCTTGAATATAATGCAAAATATAATGTCACGTCATTTCGGGTTGTCCCGAACGACTATCTATGGCTATATTGTAGCAAAACTGGTATAGGAATCAATGCAGAATGTTGTCAATAGTCTTTCCTATTCTTGCGACATGTTGACGCGTTTAGTAGGATATTTTTGCTTTTGCACATATTTGCTCTCCCTATTGCAAAAAGCACATAAAGGAACGATAAAAGACCAAAATGACTATCAAACGGACAGATGCTCACGGTTTTTGGTTGATCAGTACAGAAATGCACTCGTTTTTTCGGCGTGCTATGCCACTATTTACGAAAATGACATGGTTTTTCCTTGTATCTTCTGTAGTGAGTTGATATAATGGAAAAAGCAGCGGCACGTTTCTTGCGCGCCGTTTCCAGCAAATACATTCCCAAGGTCGGCGAAAGTTGACCATATAGGAAAGGATGGATCACACATGAGACAGTATCTCGCAGGTAAAATACGCAACATTGCGCTTGCAGGCCACGGTGGGGCGGGAAAGTCCTCTCTGGCCGAGGCCATGCTGTTCAAAGCCGGTGAGTTGGACCGCCTGGGCAAGATCGAGGACGGCAACACCGCTCTGGATCACGACCCGGAGGAAATCAAGCGCAAGGCGTCTCTGTCCCTTTCCACATATCCCTTTGCCTGGGGCAGCGTGAAGATCAACCTTATCGACACCCCCGGCCTCTTTGACTTCGCCAGCGGCATGGGAGAGGGCATACGCGCGGCTGAGAGCGTTATCATCGCCGTCTCCGCCCGTTCTGGACTGTCTGTCGGCGCGAGAAAGGCCTATCAGCAGGCGTTCAATATGGGCAAAGCCCGCATGTTTTTCGTCAATAAAATGGATACTGAGCGCGCCGATTTTTACAAAACTCTTGAAGAGTTGAAAGCCGCTTTCGGCCCCAGTGTTTGTCCGCTGGTCGTTCCCTACGTGGAAGACAGCAAAGTGCTGTGTTATGTGAACCTGATTGACCAGAAGGCCTACTCCTACAATGAAAAAGGCGAACCCCAGGAAGCTGCTATGCCCGACATCGGCCACAGACTGGAGGGCCTTACCACCGCGATTTCCGAGGCGGTTGCCGAGACCGACGAGAATCTCTTTGAGAAGTACTTCTCCGGCGAAGCCTTTACCCGTGACGAGCTGATTGCGGGCATTCACAACGGCGTAAAATCCGGCGCTATCACCCCTGTTCTCTGCGGCTCCTCCACCACCCTTGAGGGTGTGGATATGCTGTTGGATTCTATTGTCGACCACCTCCCCAGCGCCTGGGAGAACGGCGGCGAAGTGGCGGAGGACGCCAACGGCGAGCCAGTTGAAATTGCATGTACCGATGAAGCGCCCCTTGCGGCCTTTATCTTCAAAACCGTGGCAGACCCCTTTGTGGGCAAGCTGTCCTTCGTCAAGGTGGTGTCGGGCAAGCTTTCCTCCGACGCGAACCCGGTTAATTCCCGCACCGGCCAAGCCGAGCGCATGGGCAAGGTCATTTATGTTTTGGGCAAAAAGCAGGAGGACACCTCCTTTATCACTGCGGGTGATATCGGCGCTATCACGAAGCTTTCCGAAGCCAAAACTGGTGACAGCCTCTGCGATCCCGGCCGAGTTGTAACCTTTGCACCCATTGAGTACCCGACACCCACATTGGCCATGGCGGTCAAGGTGAAAAACAAGGGGGACGAGGGCAAGGTGGCCCAGAGCCTTCTGCGGCTGATGGAGGAAGATCCCGCGATCACCTTTGTGCAGAAGAATGAGACCCGCCAGCAGGTGCTCACCGGTTTGGGCGAGCAGCATCTGGATGTGGTGGTCTCCAAGCTGAAGAACAAGTTCGGCGTGGATATCGACCTGATTGCCCCGCGGGTTCCCTACCGTGAGACCATCCGCAAGAAGGTGAAGGTGGAGGGGAAACACAAGAAGCAGACTGGCGGGCACGGGCAATTTGGCCACGTCTGGATTGAGTTTGAGCCCTACGACGGCGACGAGCTGCTCTTTGAGACCAACGTCTTTGGAGGCACCGTTCCCAAGAACTATTTCCCGGCGGTGGAAAAGGGCCTTCAGGAGGCCGTTGGCCGAGGCACGATTGCTGGGTATCCTGTGGTGGGCCTCAAGGCAACGCTGCTGGACGGCTCCTACCACCCGGTAGACTCCTCCGAGATGGCCTTCAAGTTGGCTGCCAGCCTGGCTTACAAGGCGGGCATGGAGCAGGCGAACCCCATTCTGCTGGAGCCAATCGGCAACCTCAAGGTGCAGGTGATGGACTCCTCTACGGGAGACATCATGGGTGAGCTCAACAAGCGCCGTGGCCGCGTTCTGGGCATGAACCCGATTGGGGACGGCCTCACCGAGATCGAGGGCGAGGTTCCCATGAGCGAGATGGCCGACTTCACAAACGTGCTGCGCTCCATGACTCAGGGCCAGGGCTCCTTCGTGCTCAGCTTCGAGCGGTATGAGCCGCTGCCCTCGAACCTGGAGGATGCGGTGAAGGAAGAAGCCAAGAAGATGAACGAGGAAGAATAAAGAAATGCAAAAGCGGCCTGGGAGCAACTACTGCTCCCAGGCCGCTTTTAAAATGTAAGCGTCCTTTCATCTGGCACAGTAACTCCTCCAATTACAGGGGGAACTACTTCAGGTTACCATAAAATATGCTGGAAATAAGTCCTTTCACACTGTCTTAACGCAGATTTTAAGGACGGACACTTTTACTAATCATTCCACCTTGGGCAGTTGATCAAAGCCTTTCTGCAACTCTGCATCGGTGGGAATGTAGTCCTTCATCTCGCCGCGATTGAACTGGTCGTAGGCGCTGAGGTCGAAGTAACCGGTTCCGGTGAGGCCGAAGAGAATGTTCTTCTGTACGCCCTCTTCCTTGCACTTTTTGGCCTCCTCAATCGCCGTATAGATGGCGTGGGAGGACTCGGGAGCGGGCAGAATCTGCTCATGGGTGAGGAACAGCTTGGCGGCCTCGAAAACCTTGGTCTGTTCCACAGAGCGGGCTTCATCCAGGAAACCGTCATGGTAAAGCTTGGAGAGAATGGAGCTCATACCGTGGTAGCGCAGCCCCCCCGCATGGTTGGGAGCGGGCATGTAGCCGCTGCCCAGAGTGTACATCTTGGAAAGGGGAGTTACCTTGCCGGTGTCGCAGAAATCGTAGGCGTACTTGCCGCGGGTAAGGGAGGGGCAGGAGGCAGGCTCCACCGCGATGAAGTAGGGGGCTTTTTTCCCGGTTAGCTTGTCCTGCATAAAGGAGCACATGAGGCCTCCTAAGTTGGAGCCGCCGCCCGCACAGCCGATGACGATGTCGGGATATTCGCCGATTTTCTCCATTGCCAGCTTAGCCTCCTGGCCGATGACGGACTGGAACAACAGCACCTGGTTGAGGACGGAACCCAGGGCATAGCGGCAGTCTTCCCGCTGGAGGGAGACCTCGATGGCCTCGGAGATAGCGCAGCCCAGACTGCCGCCGGTACCGGGATTTTCGGCGAGAATCTTCCTGCCCACTTCGGTGGTGTTGGAGGGGCTGGGGATAATATCCGCGCCGTAGGTCTCCATGACGATGCGGCGGAAGGGCTTCTGATCGTGGGAGACCTTCACCATGAAGACGGTGAGGTCAATGCCGAAGAAGGCGCATGCCATGGAGAGCGCGGTGCCCCACTGCCCGGCGCCTGTCTCGGTTGTCAGGCTGTTCAGGCCCTGCTGCTTGGCATAGTAGGCCATGGGGGCGGCGGCATTCAGTTTGTGGCTGCCGGAGGTATTGTTGCCCTCAAACTTGTAGTAGATGTGGGCGGGGGTGTCCAGAGCTTTTTCCAGATTGTAGGCCCGAATGACGGGGGAGGGACGGAAGGTTTTGTAGTATTCAAAAACCTCCTCCGGCATATCGATGTAGCGGTCGGTCTCGTTCATTTCAAAGTCGGCCAGCTTCTCGCAAAAAATGGGGTAGAGGTCGGAGGCCTGAATGGGCTTCATCGTTCCCGGATTGAGGAGCGGAGCGGGCTGCTCCTTCATGTCGGCGCGGAGGTTATACCACTGCCGGGGCAGTTCCTGTTCGGATAGATAGGTTTTGTATGGAATGGTTGCCACGGTGCATCATCCTTTCTCAATTTGTTTTAGCATAATAAAAAGTCCTGTCTCCGGTTCAAGAGCAATAATGCTCTGAACCAGGGACAGGACTTTGAGTCATAAATTAACTCTGGCCTGCGGTGCCACCCTGTTTGCCGACGCTGAAATGCAGCTCGGCCAACTCTGTCCGTACGCGATTATATCGGATACGGTTTCCGGGATAACGGTCGGATGCCGTCTCGCATACTGGGAGTCATATCGGCCCCTGGCTGATGTGACTCTGTTTAGCTTGCCCTCGCAAGTCCATTCCATCTCCTGACATGCCGCCGCGCTTTCAGCTGTTGCGCTGCTCTCTGAAGACGATGCCGTAATGGGGATGTACTCCTCTTGCTCATTGGTTTATGTGGTATGGCGACAATAATGCCATAAAAATTGGCAGTTGTCAAGGGATGTGTGCAAAATAATTATGAAAGCTAAAATGGAAGTGTAATCGCCCTGATCTCCCGCTGCCTCTGTTTGTAGTCGGGCAGCACCTGCGCAACCTCCGCGTAAAACAGCGGGGAGTGGTTGTGCTGGAGCAGGTGGGCCAGCTCGTGCACCACGACATAGTCAATCAGGTGCGGCGGCAGGCAGAGCAACCTGCGGGAAAAGCTGATGTTGCCCTTTCCGCTGCAGGAGCCCCAGCGGGTGCGGGCCGAGGAGATGCGCAGGGAACCGGGATTTACAGCCATTTCAGTTTGGAAAACCGCAACGCGTGAGGGGAGATATTCTTTGGCTTGTGCGTAGAGAAAAGAGGAAAATGCGGCTTCTCGTTCTGTGCTGTCGCCGGATGGCAAAAGGATTCGCTCTCCACTGATAACCGGCTTTCGCACCCGTTCCAGGGTGGCAATCGTGTATTCCCGACCGAGGAAAGGCAGAAGCTGGCCGTCGGCAAAGGAAAAGTCCGCCCGCTTTTGAATGCGCTCCAGAATAGGGCTTTGGTGCTTGGTGATCCAGTCTGCGTGGCCCTCGACAAAGGCGTCGGCGTGATATTTTGCCATGCGCAGGGGGCAGCGGACAACCGGGTTGCCCTCCCGGTCAAAGGAGAGGGAGATGGTCTTTCTACGGGAGCGGATAAGGGTGTAATCTATAGGCATTAGCGGATATTTCCTCCCAAAAAGCTCCCCGGAATATCCGGGG
>JBKEBS010000052.1:0-4380 GCA_047973265.1 Oscillospiraceae bacterium | reverse complement strand
TGCTTGTTTTCCTCCGACAGGTTCAATGCACCCTTGCCGCTGCCGGCGCTGCCCGGCAGCTCCCCGATCTTCTCCTTGTCCAGCCATGTTCGTATCGTGCCTTCCGGTATCCCCAGTTCCTGGGATGCCTTGTACACCCCGATTTCCTTGGCCAGCGTCACTGTTTCTATTTTCGTTTGCGTATCATATCTGCGCATTGTTGACTTTCCTCCTGTGTCTTTTTCCTGTCAACTAAAATGATACACCATCAATTTTATCCGCGAAGCCGCCGAAACCGACACACGGGCAAGGGACAAGGCGTTGGCGCAGAAAAAGGATACCCTTGTGCAAGGGGAAAAACGGATTGCCGAACTGGATTTGATTTTCAAGCGCATTTATGAGGACAATATCAGCGGGAAGCTGACCGACGAGCGTTTTATCAAGCTGTCCCGTGATTATGAGCTTGAACAGGACAATCTAAAATCACAGGTGAAAATCTTGCGCGAGGAAGTCAAGCAGCAGGAAAAGAGCAAATCCAACGTCAAGAGCTTTGTTGCAACGGCGAAGAAGTACACCGACATGACCGAACTTGACGCGACTATACTGCGGGAATTTATCGACAAAATCCTTGTATCGAAAACCTCCGGCAAGCGCGGGCGCAAAGCCAGTGACAAAGTACAGGAAATCGAAATCGTCTATAATTTTATCGGTGCTTTTGATTTTGGCAAGGCCACAGAGCAAGCCCAAAATAACCAACAAATAGCGAAAGTCGGCATAGCTTAACCGCTACGCCGACAATCGCATTAAATGTTTTCTTAACTCACCGCCGCTTTATGGAACGGCTCTTTTAATTTCATTTGATAGTCCTATGCGTTGACGCCGATGGTCAGATCGGCCTGGGCATAGCTTGTGGGGCCGTTCACAAAGGCGAGCTCGTTCTTCTCATCCTTTACGGCGTAGAGGAAGTACACGCTGCCCTCGTAGCTGCCGCCCTTGGCGGCGGTCAGGGAGGGGAGGGCCTTTTTCAGGGAAGCCCAATCCATCTCTCCCACGTAGGTCTGATTCTTGTTGAAGGTGTTGTAGGTGAACTCGTCGAACTTCTCGTCAGGCTGTGCGGCCAGCACGTTCAGGGTATAGGTGAGGCTCTCGCCGGGCTTCAGCTCCTTGGTGACATAGTCCATGGTGGCGATGCCAAGCTTGTCCTTGGCGATGATGGGCTGGAGGCCGTCAAAGCTGATGTGGAGGGCATCGGGAGTGGTATGCGAGCCGGAGCCCAGCACGTAGAGAATCGTCTTGGTGCCGTTGTTCTTGACAGTGACGGTGACGGGGATGACGCTGCCGGGCAGGATAGCCATGCGGGGCAGGACAGCGGCGGTGATCTCAAGGTCTTTGTACTCATCCTTAATCAGGCCGTTCAGGTAGTCGGGAGCGGTGGATTCGGCGGGGCCGGGCTCGGTGGTTGTTTCGGCGGGCTTGGTCGCCGCTTTGGGGGGCGTGTTGGGGGAGACGTCAGGGGCCTCGGCGGAGACGCTGAGAGCAGCGGTGACCACCAGCAGGATGGCGAGAAGGGTGAGCATAATCTTCTTTTTCATGTTGTTATTCTTCCTTTCGGTTTCTTGTTATTATTTTTGTGGTGCGCGGCTTTGTTTGCCGCCTTCACCAATATAGACGGAGAACGTTGACCATTGGTTGCATGGGATGAATAATTCTTTACTGCATCGGCGGGGCAATGTGCTCCAGGCCCTCAAAAAGGCTGCCATAGTCCGCGACAAAGCGGTCGGTGAGGTGATATTTGTCGTCCCCTATGGAGATGATTCCAAGCTCGGGGGTGATGAGCATCTCCACAGAGGTGGCGTCCTTCAGCTGCACCACCAGGGTGTAGGTGCCGCCCTGGGACTGAATGCGGGCGAAGGTCTCATACTCCTCATTGGTCAGGCTGGCAGGAGATGCGTTTTTCAGCTCCGCCAGCAGCTTGGAGGCTGTCTCCCCATCGATGGTGCCGAGGATATCGCCGTAGTTCAGGGGGGTGATGAGAATCTGGGAGACCTGCTTGTCCAGTTTGGCGGTGTCGATGTAATACTTTGCGCCCAGAGGCTCGCCGTCCACACGACCCACCACGTCGGCGATGTACCAGATGTCGTCCAGTTCCACCGCCAGGCGGAAGCCGGGGTTGTAGCCGGGCAGCTCCCAGACGGTGCCGCCCAGGGCAAAGGTGGCGGCGTAGTCCCGTCCGGCAAGCTCCTGTTCGCTGCTCTCGCCCGTCATGACAGCGGCGAGGTCGTACTCCAGGGTGCCGACGGACTTCTTGAAGTCGAAGGCGGTGAGGTTGTAGGCGATGGGGATGTTGCTCATGACGTTGGCCCGGAAGGCGTAGCGATAGCCGTTGTAGTTGAAGAAGGGGCGGGGGTTGCTGGTGGGTGCATCTGTCCCGGGGCCGCCGCGGGATTGACCGCCGGCAGTCATGACTCCGGCTTCGGCGGCGGGCAAAATCTGTGTGACGGAGCCCCCACCCAGCAGGCCAGGCAGCTGGGTGACGCCCACGCCGACGATCAGCGCGACCACGGCAGCGGCTGCGACCAGCTTGACCAGCAGCGGGTAGAAGGGCTTCCGCTTGCTTTTGGCCTGGGAGGCCTCCTCTACTAGGTCGTCGTCCACATCGCCAATGCTTCGGAATAATTTTTTTGCTTTATCTTGACTCATAATCGTATTCAATCCTTTCGGGGACAGCTATGTAAGGGGTTAAAGCAGCGCTTCCTGTTCCAGGTGCGCACGCAGCTTGTTCCGGGTGCGGAACAGCATGGATTTGACCTTGCTCTCGCTCATGTCGAAGCGCACGGAGATGTCAGCGACCGAGTCGGCGAACCAGTAGCGGCGCAGAAACACATTCCGGGCGTCCTCGTCCAGCTTCCGGAGAAAGGCGGAGATGGCTCCGGCGGTTTCCCCCGCCTCGGCCTCCTTCTCCACGCTGTCGGGGGAGGCCACAATCTCAGCCAGTTCATCCAGAACAAGGTTGAAGCCGCTGTTCCGCTTGGCCGCGGTGTTGTAGTCGTGGCGGTCAAGGGCGAGATTGCGGGTGATCCTTCCCAAAAAGGCGCTCAGCTTGGAGGGGCGCTTCGGGGGGATGGCGTTCCAGGTGTTCAGCCAGGTGTCGTTGACGCACTCCTCCGCGTCGGAGTAGCTGGTGAGAATGCGGAAGGCAATGCTTTTGCAGTACCGCCCATATTTTTTGTCCGTTTCCTCAATAGCATTTTCGGCGCGGTCAAAGTACAGCTGGACGATGGCGTTGTCTTCCATATGGAGTCGATCCTTTCTGCAGCAGATCAGCTGTCGGGGGAGTTTGTCCCCTTCACCAATATAGACGGCATAGGAGAAATTTGGTTGCATTTGCCGATAAGTGTTTGCAGTGTCATTTTATCACAAATATGGAACTGTTTTTGTCGCAAAAGAAAAAAATCTCAAAAAAGAAAGAGCCTCCCGGATGGGAGGCCCAAACTTTGTCTCTGCCAATGGACAATCAGCGTTTGCCCAGGGCTTTTTGCAGCGGCGGAACCAGCAGCACCGCGGCGGCGCCCCCGATGAGGGCAGTGACCAGCTGCTGGGTGGAGAAGGTAGCCGAAATCACCGAGGCCTGGGGCTCCGGCAGGCGGAGTACAACGGGAACCATCAGCTTGGCGATGGTGAGAAAGAGGACGAGGAATTTCGCCGCAGCGGCCACCACAGCCGCTACAATGTTGCGGACGAGACCGTTTGCCCACTTGCCGTTTCCAATCACGTGCCACAGCAGTACAAGCACGATATTGCCCAGCGCGATGAAGGGGATGAGGCTCCACAGCGGGCCGATGCCGATGAGCTTGGCCACCACCGGGGAGATGAGTGCCACAGTGAGCCCGGAGGACAACCCCGACAGCATGACGGTGAGGATGAGCACCAAGTTGACCACCGACCCGGTGATGAGCGTGATGCCGGTGAGGGAGGTGAGGTATTGCAGGACGATCAGCAGTGCGAGCATGATTGCGGTGCGGGCGATCCAGTGGATGCGGCTCTTGTTGTTCATTATGTTGATCAATCCTTTCATATTGGGGAAATGTCGTGTGGGAAGGGTTGTTCCCTTCGGCAAACATTATAGCACTTTCCCGGTGAAATGCAAGGAGAGAAAGAGAAAGGTAGTGTCCAAAAGAACACTTAAAGAAAATCAACAACAGAAAAAGGCAAGGAATTAGTGTTATGCGTTTCACGAAATTTATGTTTTGCTATACCAAACTTGTTATACGCATCAATGAATACGGCTATAACAGCTCTTAAAGAATCAATACTTCTAGCAAAACATCGACTTTTCCTTGCTAAAGTCGGTATATAATGCCTTAAATCTGCATTTATTCCCTCAACTGTATAGGTATCACT
>JBKEBS010000051.1:0-76962 GCA_047973265.1 Oscillospiraceae bacterium | reverse complement strand
GGTGGCACGCTCGGCCAGACAGCCGTTCGTAAGGCGCAGAATGCGGTAACCACGCCGGGAAGGCCCGGCGGACATATCCCCGGCGTAAATCGCCGCTCAGTAAGGACATCTCGAAAATGCGCAGCATCCTCACGAATACAAGTTCGATGGTCTCCCTCCAGACCCTGAAGGGCATCAACTCCAACCTCCACCAGATCCCGAACCAGATCTCTACCGGCAAGACCATCGGCAATGCGCCTGTGGGCTGCTCGGTCATGGCCTACAACTTCTTCAACTGCGATATGATCCAGGCGCCCCATGGCCGCGCCCCGGCGGTGGCCACAGGCGTTCGCCGCGCGCTGCCCGAGAGCATCGTCTTCACCTACCAGGGTGACGGTGATCTTGCCGCCATCGGCACCGCCGAGACCGTGCACGCCGCCATGCGCAGCGAGAACATCACGGTTATCTTTGTGAACAACGCCATCTACGGCATGACCGGCGGCCAGATGGCCCCCACCACCCTGCCCGGTCAGGTTACGCAGACCTCCCCCTACGGCAGGGATGTGAGCACCGCCGGCTACCCCATCCGCGTGTGCGAGATGCTGGCCACCCTGGACGGCACGGAGTATGTGGAGCGGGTCGCGGTCAATTCCGTTCCCGCCATCCGCAAGGCGAAAAAGGCCATCAAGAAGGCTTTCGAGAACCAGGTGGAGGGCAAGGGCTTTTCCCTGATCGAGGTGCTGTCCACCTGTCCCACCAACTGGGGCCTGACCCCTGTGGAGTCCCTGAAATGGGTGGAGGACAACATGGTGCCCTACTACCCGCTGGGTGTGTACAAAGACCGCAGCGCAGAAAAGGGAGGGGAGTAGGCCTTGACAAATCACAATATTGTTATCGCCGGATTCGGCGGCCAGGGCGTGCTCTTCACCGGAAAGGTCATTGCCTATGCGGGGCTCATCGACGGCAACGAGGTCTCCTGGCTGCCCTCCTATGGCCCGGAAATGCGGGGCGGCACCGCCAATTGCAGCATCTGTATTTCGGACAAGCCCATCGGCTCGCCGCTGGTGACCCAGCCCGATGCCCTGGTGGTAATGAACTCCCCCTCCTACGACAAGTTTATCGAAAGCGTGCTGCCCGGCGGGGTTGTCGTCGCGGATTCCAGCATGATGCAGGATGCCTGCCCGCTGCCTCCCCAGGAGGTCAAGCTGTTCGAGATTCCGGCCACCCAGCTCTCCAATGATGAGCATCTGGAGGGACTGGCCAACATCATATTGCTGGGCAAGACGCTGAAGGAGACTGGCTTCTCCTCTGTAGAGACGGTGGAAAAGGCGCTGGAGAAATCGGTGCCCGCCAGCAAAAAACATCTGCTGGAGCCCAACATGCGGGCAATCAAGCTGGGGATGTCACTCTAATAAGGAACGCGCTGCGATTCGGGAAAACCGTTTTGCAGCGTGTTTTTCTGTTTGCCGAAAGCGCCGGGCAGTCAAATCGGGCTTTACAGAACGGGCCGGATACGGTATACTCAAATGCAGGAAAAGACCCGGCCGCTCACGGCAAAGGACATTGTGAGCGTGCAGGAAGAATGAATAGCGCTTTACGGCGGAGAAGGAGGTTTCTATGGCTATCAAGTACCATCGGATCCTGCTCAAATTAAGCGGTGAAGCCCTTGCGGGCGATGCCAAATTCGGGGTGGACGGCCCGACTGTCCGCAAGATTTGCGAGAGCATTCGGGATTGCGCCGCGATGGGCGCGGAGATCGGCATTGTGGTGGGCGGCGGCAACTTTTGGCGGGGCCGCTCCAATGACGATATGGATCGCACCCGGGCCGACCACATCGGCATGCTTGCCACTGTCATGAACGCGTTGGCCCTCGGGGATGCTCTGGAGGCCTTGGACGTGGAGGTGCGGGTGCAGACCGCCATCAACATGCAGCAGATTGCCGAGCCCTATATCCGGGGCAGGGCGATGCGCCACATGGAGAAGGGCAGGGTGGTGGTATTCGGCTGCGGAACGGGCAATCCGTTTTTCTCTACCGACACAGCCTCGGCGCTGCGGGCGGCCGAAATTGACGCCGACATCATCTTCAAGGCCACCATGGTGGATGGCATCTACGACAGCGACCCGAAGAAGAACCCCAACGCCAAGCGCTATGACCGCATCTCCTACAACCAAATTCTCGCCGAGGATCTCAAGGTGATGGATTCCACCGCGACCTCTCTCTGCAAGGACAACAGCATCCCCATTTTGGTGTTCGACCTCAGCGACCCCCACAACATTGTCCGGGCGCTAAAGGGGGAGACCATCGGCACGCTTGTACAGGAAGATAAGGAATGCGACAGATAGAAAGGGAGAATTGAGTCATGGATGATTTCACCAAAAAAGTTAAGGAAAAGATGAATAAGACCATCGGCGCTTTTGAAAACGAGCTGAGCTCCATTCGTGCCGGCCGGGCCAATCCCGCAGTACTGGATAAGATCATGGTCGACTACTATGGTTCCCCCACCCCAATCCAGCAGATGGCCGCTGTCTCTGTCGCGGAATCCCGCATTCTCGTCATCCAGCCCTGGGACAAGAGCACAATCAGCCTCATTGAGAAGGCGATTCAGAAGTCCGATATCGGCATCAACCCCACCGATGACGGCAATGTCATCCGCGTTGCATTCCCCCAGCCCACCGAGGAGCGCCGCAAGGAGCTTGTGAAGGATGTCAAGAAGATTGCCGAGGAGTCCAAGATAGCGGTTCGCGCCGTTCGCAGGGACGCCAACGAGGGAATCAAGAAACAGCGCAAGGACGGCGATATCACCGAGGACGACCAGAAGGTTTTGGAGAAGGAAGTTCAGGATCTCACCGATGACTTCATCAAGCAGATCGACAAGATCGCTGCCGCTAAGGAAAAGGAAGTTCTGGAAATCTGATGGCGGAGATAATCAAACAGAGTGATGAAAAGGCCATGTCCTTGCCCCTCCACGTGGGAATTATCATGGACGGCAATGGCCGCTGGGCCACCAAGCGCAGCCTGCCCCGCAAGGCGGGCCACAGGGAGGGCGCAAAAGCCTTTGAGAAGATTGTGGAGCACGCTGCAAAGCGAGGCGTGAAGCACCTGACTGTCTACGCCTTTTCCACTGAAAATTTCAGCCGCCCCCCCGACGAGGTGGAGGCGGTGATGGACTTGATGCGCTCCTACCTGAATGACCGGCGAAAGAGCCGAAACAAGGACGTGCGCACCATCTTCATCGGCTCAAGAGAGGGCCTCGCCCCCGATATCGTGGAGAGCATCCGCCTGCTGGAGGAAGATAGCCGGGCCAAAACCGGCATGATTATCAACGTCGCCTTCAATTACGGCGGCAAGCAGGAGGTACTCCGCGCCGCGAAGGAGCTGGCCCGCCGGCATGCCCAGGGGGCGCTGGAGCTGGAGGCCTTCGGGGAAGACGACTTCGACGAGCTGCTCTACACCGCGGGGCAGCCCCCTGTTGACCTGCTCATCCGCACCAGCGGAGAGGAGCGCCTCTCCAACTTCCTCATCTGGCAATCCGCCTACTCGGAGTTTGTCTTCACGCCTGTCCTGTGGCCGGATTTTACCCCAGCGGAGTTCGATAAGGCGCTGGAGGAGTACGCCGGACGCCACAGGCGCATCGGCGGCCTGTAAGCGAAGGGGTGGATAGCGGTTGATCTGCGATTGCGTAAGAATATTTCTGGAATTGCCGGGATGTTGTAAACCCGACATCGGAGGGAACAAATCTTGAAGCAAAGAATACTCTCGGCAGTTGTCGGATTGGCCATTTTAGCGGTTGTGTTTCTGCTTTTCGATACACTTTTGCTCAACATCGTCATTGCCGCGATCTGTGTAATGGCGGTGTTTGAGCTGCTCAATGCCACCGGCACCCTGAAATTCCGCGGCTTTGCGGTGGTGGCGGCGCTTTTTGCCGTCCTGATGCCATTTGCCATTGAATTGCACGTGCGCCCCTTTATGCCGCTGATCGTATTTCTGCTGGTGATCTCCTTCTTTCTGTTGGTGCTCAAATACCACAGCACGATCAAGTTTGAACAGGCTTCCATGATGCTGTTCTTTTCCCTCTTTGTGCCGGTGTTTTTCTCCTGCGCGGTCTATTTGCGGGATTATTATGGCGATATGCTGGGCATGTATTACCTGCTGCTGGCACTCGGCTCCGCTTGGCTCTGCGACAGCGGGGCGTACTTCTCGGGCGTGCTGTTCGGCAAGCACAAGATGGCCCCGACCATCAGCCCCAAAAAGACGGTGGAGGGTGCCATCGGAGGACTCATCACAGCGGTTCTCTTCAACCTGCTGATCGCCTGGCTCTTCACTTTGGGCATGACCCAGCTTGGTATGACAATACAGATCAACTATCTTGTGGTGGGGCTCATTAGCCCTGTGCTGGGACTTTTGGGCATGCTGGGCGACCTTGTGGCTTCAGTGATCAAGCGGCAGTACGGCGTGAAGGATTACGGACACATCATGCCCGGGCATGGCGGCATTATGGATCGCTTTGACAGCGTGCTGCTCACTCTGCCCGCCGTATTTATCATCAGCCAGATTGTGACAATTGCGAGTTGAGTGAAAATCTTTCAACCTGCGCCGCAGATGATTCAAACTTTTGTCACAATATTGTGGCCGTGACGTGGTATTCTCTTAACAGTGGAATATAAAGGAGAGAGAGGATGATTTATTCGGATGCGAATAGGTCATCCGTCTTTATGAAGAAGAAAATTGCCCTGTTGGGCTCTACCGGCTCCATCGGTACCCAGTGCCTGGGGGTGTGCAGGCAGCACGGATTTGAAGTGAAGGCGCTCGCTGCGGGCTCCAATGTGGAGCTGCTGGAGCGGCAGGCCAGGGAGTTTTTACCCAAGCTGGTGGTCGCCGCCGACGAGTCCCGGTACAATGCGCTAAAGCTGGCACTCGCCGATACGGGGATTCAAATTGCCGCAGGGCAGGAGGCTGTCTGCGAGGCCGCCGCCCTCTCCGGCATCGACGTCGCCGTGAATGCTGTGGTGGGTGTCGCAGGGCTGCGCCCTACTCTGGCCGCGCTGGAGGCGGGCAACGATTTGGCGCTTGCCAACAAGGAGTCCCTGGTGGTAGGCGGAGAGCTTGTCACGGCGGCTGTCGAGCGCAGCGGCGCTGCGCTCTTTCCTGTGGACAGCGAGCACTCCGCCATTTGGCAGTGCCTGCGCGCCGGCCGGCGGGAGGAATTGAGCAAGGTTCTGCTGACGGCATCCGGTGGGCCCTTTTTCGGCAGAACCAGGGCTGAGATGGGGTCGGTGAGCGTGGCGGAGGCCATGAATCATCCCAATTGGAGCATGGGCAGCCGCATCACCATCGACTGCGCCACTCTGATGAACAAGGGGCTGGAATTTATCGAGGCCATGTGGCTGTTCGACCTTGCCCCGGAGCAGATCGAGGTGGTCGTGCACCGCCAAAGCGTCATCCACTCCGCTGTGGAGTATGTGGACGGCTCGGTCATTGCCCAGATGGGCGCCCCCGATATGAAGGGGGCAATCCAGTATGCGATCACCTTTCCGGAACGGCTCCCCCTGGAGGGGAAGAAGCTGTCGCTGTTCGACTACGGCTCCCTCACCTTTGCCCGGCCGGACGAGGAGACCTTCCCCTGCCTTGCAGTTTGCAGGCATGCGGCGGAGCTCGGTGGACTGGCCCCCTGTGTGGCCAATGCCGCGGATGAGCAAGCTGTCGCCCTCTTTTTGGAGGGGAAGATTGGCTTCTTGCAGATTGGCGATTTGGTGGCGGAAGCGGTGGAGAAGGTGAACTTCGCCGGAGAAGTCAGCCTGGAGAATATAGCGGAGGCGGACGCGGCTGCCCGGCAATTTGTGCTTGCCGGAGCTAATAAAATCTAACTGAATGAGGAAATGACTGTGACTTTTCTTTCTGTTTTAAATACGATACTCTCCATCCTAATTGCGATTTTTGCATTCGGGTTGATGATATTTTTCCACGAGCTGGGCCATTTCCTCACGGCCAAGTGGGCGGGGGTGCAGGTGCGGGAGTTCGCTATCGGCATGGGGCCGACCCTCTTCAAATTTACGCGCAAGGGCACCAAGTACGCTATCCGGGCGCTGCCAATCGGCGGATTTGTGGCGATGGAGGGCGAGAACAGCCTGGAGTCGGCTGACGGCAAAGAGACAGAGGAGGAAGACCTCTCCGACGGGGAGGAGCTTCCCGCAGAGGCTGCCGCAGATGCAGAAGCGGAAGCAATTGTAGCAGAGGAAAGGCCGGAAACAGCAGAACCGGAAGAGGATCAGCCCGAGGGCATTCCCTTTCCCCAGGCCAGCATTCCCAAGCGGATGATCATCATGATCGCAGGAGCGGTCATGAATCTGATTTTTGGCTTTGTGATCGTGCTTGCACTCACAGCATTCCAGCCGTTTCAGACCATCCAGATTGATAAAATGATGGAGAACGCCGTGACTGCAGAGTGGCTCCAGGAGGGCGACACCTTTGTGGCGGTCGGGGGCAAAGACGTCAAGTACATGGATCAGCTGGCAAAAATCCTCAACGCCTCCACCGACGGCCTGGTGGATGTGGCTGTGGAGCGGGATGGACAGAGGGTCGAGCTGGGTTCAGTTCAATTTCCCGTCAGAGAAAAGGAGGACGGCACCACACAGCTGGCTGTTGACTTTTCCTTTGTGTCGACCAAAAGGCCGCCTTTTACCGCATGGCTGCGCAATTCTGTCACGACCACCGGCAGAATTATCACCATCATTTGGGATTCATTGGGCGACCTTGTGACAGGACAGCAGGATATCAGCCAATTGTCCGGCCCGGTAGGCATTACGCGCCAAATCGGCGAGGTCTCCGCCCAGCAGGATTGGGGAACGCTGCTGCTGTTCGTGGCGATCATCTCGGTGAACCTGGGCATCGTCAACATGCTGCCTTTCCCGGCGCTGGACGGGGGCAAGGTTGTGATTCTTTTGATCGAGGGTATCACACGGCGCAAGCTCAACCAAAAGATAGAGCTCGCCATCAATGCGGTGGGATTGATTCTGCTGTTCGGGCTGATTATTGTGGTGACATTCAAAGATGTATTCAATTGGGTGACCGGTGTACCAATAGGGTAGCCGAACTATTGGCCAGAACCGGATAAAAAGCAAGGAGATTGACTTTGATAAACCGAAAAAAAACGAGGCAGGTTGTCGTCGGGGGAATCCCCATTGGCGGCGGCGCGCCTGTTACGATACAGTCCATGCTCAGCCTTCCCTGGAGTGAGCGGGAGGGCAACCTTGCCCAGGCGAGGGAGTTGGAGGCTGCCGGCTGCCAAATTTTGCGGGTCGCCGTCCCCAACATGGAGAGTGTGGGGCTGGTTTCTGCGCTCAAAAAGGCCGTCTCTATGCCAATCGTGGCCGACATCCACTTTGACTGGCGGCTGGCGCTGGCATCTGTGGAGGCGGGCGCGGACAAGATTCGCATCAATCCCGGCAACATCGGCTCGGAGGAGCGGGTGAAGGAGGTGGCCCACCTCTGCGGTGCGAGGAGAATTCCCATCCGTGTGGGGGTCAACTCCGGCTCCATCGAGCAGAGCATTCTCGCCAAGTACGGCCACCCGACTCCCGAGGCCATGGTGGAGAGCGCGCTCTACCATGCTTCGCTGCTGGAAGAATACGACTTTGACCAAATTGTGCTGTCCATGAAATCCAACGATGTGCCCGTCATGATGGCGGCGTACCGCCTTCTCTCCGGGCAGAGCGATTACCCCCTGCACCTGGGCGTTACCCACACCGGCACCGCGAAGATGGGGCTGCTCAAGTCCGCCATCGGGATTGGCGGGCTGCTGGCGGAAGGGATTGGAGACACGGTGCGGGTTTCTCTCTTAGCGCCCACAGTGGAGGAGATTGCAGCCGCGAAGGACATTCTGAAAGCAGCGGGCTTGGGTGGCGGCGTGGAGATTATCGCCTGTCCCACCTGCGGCAGGACGACCACCGACGTGATGACCCTTACGGCCCAGGTGGATGAGGCGCTGAAGGATGTGGATTTTCCCATCACGGTCGCTGTGATGGGCTGCGCGGTCAACGGCCCCGGAGAGGCCAGGGAGGCCGATCTCGGCGTGACTGGCGGGGGCGGCGGAAAGTGCGCGCTCTTCGCCAAGGGAAAGCTGCTCTACACCGTGCCCGAGGCGGAGGCGATCCCCGCGCTGCTCCGCGAAGTAGAAAAGATCAAGCAGAACTTGACCAATTGAGTTTAAGAGAAAATTTGACAATAGAAAGATTGGTGGTTTCGTGCCCAGCTTTGCCCAGTGGTTTGGCCCACATATCGATCTGGAGCTGTACGGCGAAATAAAGGATACCCAGATTCAGCATGTGCGGGTGGACAAGGCGAAGGGGGGCATGGAGCTGACCCTGTCACTGACGCAAATTGTGCCCAAGGCCAGGCTGGCGGCCCTTGCAAAGCAGCTTGGCGAGGCCATGTCCCTGGAAAAGTGCGGAATCATCCCCCGCTACCCGGCGGAGCTGTTTGACGAGACCTACCTGCCGGAGCTGGCCCACAGCCTCCGGGAGCAGGGGGTTCCGGTGAACGGCTTTTTTGAGGGCGCACAGGCCTCGCTGGAGGGAGATCACCTCAAGGTGACGCTGACCAACGGCGGCGCAAAGCTGCTGGAGTCGAAGGACTGTGTGCAGAGGGTACAGCGCATTGTCAGCGAGGAGTTCGGCAAGGCGGTCACGGTGGAGTTGTGTGAGGACGGCAGCTGCGTGGTGGCAAGGCCCGAGCCGGAAGCGGCGCCTCAATCCTCTGCCGACGGGCCGCTTTCTCCGGAGGATACGCCGCCCTGGGAGGAGGCCGAAGCACCCCCGGCAGTCGACGTGGTGGCCATCGCCAAGCAGCAGCTGGAAAACAGCAAAAATTCTCCAAAAGCCGCCGAGACTTCCCCAAATGGCTGGGCGGCCAAGGGCGGCCGCAAGCGCTCGGAGGAGGGGCAGACCGTCAAGGTGGCCTTCGACACCACCGGGACGCCGATCATCGGCGGCGGCGACATGACGGTGCTGAAGGGGAAGTCCATCCGCAATCCCCCCATGCCGCTGCGTGAGGTGCGGGAGGAGAGCGGCGAGGTCACGGTCTGGGGTGATATCTTCGCCATTGAAACCAGAGAGACCCGCAACGGTAAGATCATCCTCAGCATTCAGTTCACCGATTACACCAGCTCCAATATCATCAAGGTCTTCGCCGACAACGACGAGGAGCCTATCTTTGAGCTGAAAAAGGGCGACACTATCCTGGTGCGGGGCGATGCCTCCTACGACAAGTACGACAGGGAGGTCACCATCCGCCCCTACGACGTCTGCCAGGTGGAGCGGCAGGTGCGCATGGACAACGCGTCCGGCCCCAAGCGGGTGGAGCTCCACATGCACACCAACATGTCCTCCATGGACGGCCTCACCCCGGTGGATAAGCTCATCAAGACTGTCCACAAGTGGGGGCACAGGGCAGTCGCAGTCACCGACCACGGAGTGGTGCAGGCCTTTCCCGACGCGATGTACACCTTGGAGAAGATACAGAAGGACGACCCGGATTTCAAGGTTCTCTACGGGGTGGAGGGCTACTATGTCAACGACATGGTGCCCATCGTCGTGGGGGAAAAGGACATTCCCTTTGACGGCACCTTTATCGTTTTCGACACCGAGACCACCGGCCTTTCCGCCAGCCAGGAGCGGCTCACCGAAATCGGCGCTGTGAAGCTGCGGGGCGGCGAGATTATCGACACCTTTGAGACCTTCGTCGACCCGGAAAAGACCATCCCCGCCGATGTGGTCAAGCTCACCGGCATCACCGACGCCATGGTGAAGGGCGCTCCCAGCGAGAAGGAGGCACTCACTGCCTTCTACGCCTTCTGCGAGGAGGAGGACGCCGTGCTGGTGGCCCACAACGCCTCCTTCGACATGGCGTTTCTGGAGGCGGCGGCAAGCCGCAGCGGCCTGCCCATGGGCTTTACCTCCATCGACACAGTGGCGATCAGCCGCTCCCTCCACAAGGACATCTCCAACCACAAGCTGAACACTGTCGCCAAGTACCTGGGGCTGCCCGACTTCAACCACCACAGGGCCAGCGACGACGCCCGCACCCTGGCGGAAATCTTCAAGATCATGCTGGAGCGCATCCGGGAGCGGGGGGCCGACCATGTCGCTCAGATCAACACCGCCTGCGCCGACAACGACCCCAAGAAGATGCGCCCCTACCACCAGATCATCATTGCGAAAAACCAGACGGGCCTCAAAAACCTGTACAAGCTGGTTTCGCTGAGCCACCTGAAATACTTTCACCGCAAGCCCTGCATTCCCAAGAGCGAGCTGCTGAAGCACCGGGAGGGACTTATCCTGGGCACCGCCTGTGAGGCGGGGGAGCTCTACGATGCGGTGAAGACGGGCAAATCCTGGTCGAACCTCTGCGATATCGCCAGCTTCTACGACTATCTGGAAATTCAGCCCATCGCCAACAACGCTTTCATGCTGCGGAAAAACCTGGTGCCGGACGAACAGACTCTGCGGGACTACAACCGAACCATTGTCCGGTTGGGGGAGAGACTGAAAATTCCGGTTGTCGCCACCGGCGACGTCCACTTTTTGAACCCAGAGGACGCTGTCTACCGGGAGATTCTCATGGCTGGAATGAAGTTTGCCGGCGACGGCGAACAGGCGCCCCTCTACCTGCGCACCACCGACGAAATGCTGGAGGAGTTCGCCTACTTAGGCAAGGAAAAGGCCTTCGAGGTGGTGGTGGAAAACCCCAACAAGATCGCCGACATGGTGGAGCAGATCCGCCCCTTCCCCAAGGGCACTTTCACCCCCTCCATCCCCGGCGCGGATGAGGACTTGAAGCGCATCACATGGGCCAAGGTGCACGAGGTCTACGGGGAAAATCCCCCTGAAATTGTCAGTAAACGGCTGGAGCGGGAGCTCTCCTCCATTATCAAGCACGGCTTCGCGGTGCTCTATATCATTGCCCAGAAGCTGGTGTGGAAGTCGGAGGAGGATGGCTATCTGGTGGGCTCTCGCGGCTCGGTTGGCTCCTCCTTTGTGGCGACAATGGCGGGTATCTCCGAGGTCGATCCCCTGCCGCCCCACTATGTCTGCCCGAACTGCAAGCACAGTGAATTTTTCGAGGACGGCAGCGTGGGCTCCGGCTTTGACCTGCCGCCCAAGGATTGCCCGGAATGCGGAACAGCCATGACCAGAGACGGCCACGACATCCCCTTTGAGACCTTCCTGGGCTTCGACGGGGACAAGGCCCCTGATATTGACTTGAACTTCTCCGGCGAGTACCAGGCCAACGCCCACCGCTATACCGAGGAGCTGTTTGGCTCCTCCCACGTGTTCAAGGCGGGGACGATCTCCACTGTGGCGGAGAAGACCGCCTACGGCTTTGTCATGAAGTATCTGGAGGAGAAGGGGAGAACTGTCCACAAGGCGGAGGAAAACCGCCTCGCCATCGGCTGCTCGGGAGTAAAGCGCACCACGGGGCAGCATCCCGGCGGCATGGTCGTCGTGCCCTCGGAATACGAGGTCTACGACTTCACCCCCGTGCAGCACCCTGCGGACTCCCGGGATTCCGGCGTGGTCACCACCCACTTTGACTTCAACTCCCTCCACGACACCATCCTCAAGTTGGACATTCTGGGCCACGATGTGCCCACCCTCTACAAGCACCTGGAGGACATGACGGGCGTCAAGATCGCCGACGTGCCTATGAGCGACGAAAAGGTATTCAGCCTCTTTGCCTCCCCGGAGGCGCTGGGCATTACCAAGGAGGATATCGACTGCGAGACCGGCACCCTGGCACTGCCCGAGATGGGCACGGGCTTTGTGCGCCAGATGCTGGTGGCCGCCCGCCCGAAGGGCTTCGCCGACCTGCTCCAGATTTCAGGCCTCTCCCACGGCACCGACGTCTGGCTGGGCAACGCCCAGGAGCTGATTCAAAACGGTACCTGCGACATCTCCCAGGTGATCGGAACCCGCGACTCCATCATGGTCTACCTCATGCACAAGGGGCTGGAGCCCAGCCGGGCCTTCCGCATCATGGAGATCACCCGAAAGGGCAACGCCGCGAAGCTGCTCACCGAGGAAGACATCCAGGACATGAAGGATCACGGCGTGCCAAACTGGTATATCCAGAGCTGCATGAAGATCAAGTACATGTTCCCCAAGGCCCACGCCGCCGCCTATGTCACCGCGGCAATCCGGCTGGGCTGGTTCAAGGTGCACAGACCGCTGGAGTTCTACGCCGCAACCTTTTCTGTGCGGGGCGGCGATCTGGATGCAGAGGCCGCTGTCATGGGTAAGTCGGTCACTCGCCGTAAAATCGAGGAGCTGACAGCCAAGGGCAACGAGCGAACCGCCAAGGAGAACGACATGCTGGCGATGCTTCAGATTATTCTGGAGGCCCAGGCCAGGGAGATTGTCTTCCTGCCGGTGGACTTATACAAATCCGATGCCACCCGCTACCAGGTGGAGGACGGCAAGATCAGGCTGCCCTTTACCGCGCTCAAAGGCTTGGGGGAGAGCGCTGCCCAAGGCCTTATGACGGCGGCAAAGCAGGGAGAGTTTTTCTCCTGCGACGAGCTGCTGAACTGCACCGGCGTGACTAAGTCCGTTGTGGAGCTGCTGCGGGAAGCAGGGGCTCTGGAGGGCCTGCCGGAGAGCAGCCAGACGACACTGTTTTAGAAAATTCCCCTCCGTCGAATCTGCCGGAGGGGAATTTTAGATTAGGAGGTGCAATATGCAAATACTCGATATTATCATTGCCAAGCGGGACGGGCGGGAGCTGTCGAGGGAGGAGATCGACTTCTTCGTCCGGGAGTATGGGGCGGGAAATATCCCTGACTACCAGGCCAGCGCCCTGCTGATGGCGGTTTATCTCAATAAGATGAATCCTAGGGAGACTACCGACCTTGCCCTGGCCATGGCAGCCTCGGGGGAGAAGATCAGCTACGAGGGCATCCCGGGCATTCGGGTGGACAAGCACAGCAGCGGAGGGGTGGGGGACAAGACCACCCTGATTGTGGGGCCCATGACCGCCGCCTGCGGTCTCTCCGTCGCGAAGATGTCGGGGAGAGGGCTGGGCTTCAGCGGCGGCACCATCGACAAGCTGGAGTCTATCCCAGGCTTCCGCACCTCTCTCAGCAGGGAGGAATTTGTTCGGCTGGTGAGGGAAAACGGCATCGCCGTCATGGGGCAGACCCAGAATGTGGCCCCCGTGGACAAGAAACTCTACGCCCTGCGGGATGTGACGGGAACAGTCGAGAACCTATCCCTCATTGCAAGCTCTATCATGAGCAAGAAGCTGGCCTGCGACTCCGACGCCATTGTGCTGGACGTGAAGGCGGGCTCCGGGGCCTTCATGAAGAGCGTGGAGGAGGCGGTGGAGCTGGCAAGGGAGATGGTGTCCATCGGTGCACTGGCAGGCAAGAAGATTGTAGCTGCCGTGACCAACATGGACGAGCCACTGGGGTACGCCGTGGGCAACGCCCTGGAGGTGAAGGAGGCGATTCACACCCTGAGAGGGAAAGGGCCCGCCGACCTCATCGAGCTCTGTTTGGTCATCGGTTCGCTGATGCTGGAGCTTGGGGAGATCGCTCCGGACAGGGATACGGCGCGCAAAATGCTGGAGGGCGTTCTGCTGGACGGAAGCGCCTATGAAAAATTTCTTTCTTTTGTGTGCAACCAAGGGGGGGATGTTTCCGTTATTAAGGATGAGAGCCTGCTCCCGGCAGCCAAAGTGCAGCTGCCAGTTCTGGCAGCACAAGACGGTCTTGTCAGCCGAATCGACGCTCAAAAGGTGGGAGAGGCCAGTTTGATGGTGGGCGCTGGACGCCACAGGCAGGACGATGTGCCCGACCTTTCGGTGGGCGTTGTGCTGGCGAAAAAGGTTGGAGACAGGGTAGGGAAGGGGGAGACATTGTGCACTGTGCACTGTAACGACAAAATCAGCGGAGAACAGGCGGTAGAATGGCTCCGGGGTGGATTTGAGATCGGAGAAACCGCCGCAGTCCGGCCCATGCTTCATGCTTTAGTCACTCCGAAAGAGGTGATTCGCTTTGATTGACGCTGTCACGGCTAAAATGCTTGTGGAAAGGGCATACGCTGCATTGGAGCACTCCTACAGCCCCTATTCCCATTTCCGTGTAGGAGCGGCCCTGCTGACTGCTTCGGGCGGGATATACACGGGCTGCAACATCGAAAACGGCGCATACAGCCCCACCAACTGCGCCGAGCGAACCGCCTTCTTCAAGGCTGTCTCAGAGGGCGAGCGAAACTTCTCCGCCATTGCGGTGGTGGGGGAAGCCGCAGACGCACTGGAAGACAGCGGGCCAACGTACCCCTGCGGGGTATGCAGGCAGGTGATGCTGGAGTTCTGCAACCCGGACACCTTCGAGGTTGTGCTGGGCACAAGAACAGCGGAACCAATTGTGCTGAAACTGGCCGATTTAGCCCCTTATGGATTTTACCTGCAAAAATAAGGGATTTGCTGTAATGTTTCAGGTTGTTTTCAGGTTAGTATGGACAGTTATGCCTTTTCGAGGTATAATTGGCCCGTAAGGTTGTTTCCACCCGGAAACCGATTTGTAATTATTTTGTAAAGGAGCAAATGACAATGAAAAAATTTCTCTCTATTCTTCTAGCCCTTGCCATGGTGCTCGGTATGAGCGCCGTCGCCTTTGGCGCACCCGGTAGAATCACAGGAATGACCAAGGCGATTGACTCCGGTAAAAGTATAGACTTTTCCAACGCAAACCCTGGCGACATTTTTGAGTTCCCACTGACTGAGGACATGTTCTCCTGGTCTGGTGGCACAGGGGGCTCCGGCGTCGGAGTGACCCGCAGCAGTATTTCCGGTTCCAGCGTTCGGGTAGTCACCACCGGCAGCACCGGCGCCAACCTCATCAAGAGCGCGGCAATTGGCTACGACAAGAGCAACAACGCGGTTGTCCGCATCGAGATGGTCAACCCCTTTGTCAGCACCACTGCCCGCGACTACGACATCAACGTGTTTGTTTCCGTCAACGGCGTGCGCCAGTCCAACAGCCGTTTGCGTTTCCAGGGAACTTTGGAGAACCTCTCTAAGGACGTCGGTTCCGGCGAGAACTATATAGATATTTCGGCGGACAGTACTGCACGCGGCGGCTATGTGCTGAATGCACGCGCCTCCCTCCGCAACCTGGAAATTCAGCTCAGCGGCGGCGTTGTGATCAACGCCACTGTCTACAGCGGCAATAAGTACTTTGGCACAGCCACCAACGAGCTGCAGAATGACGACGACAAGGTCATCCAGCGGTATAATCCCGATGACATCATCACGATTCAGACTGTGGGCTTTACCAGCAACGCCAAATTGGATCTCAGCACATACGGCACCTACCACGCATATAACGCGGCGGGCAAGTATCTGGGCACCACCAATAACCTGCTCAACTACTCCGAAAAAGTCTATCTCTTCTCCAAGAAGCAGGGCGACTCTATCAACACCGGAACCTCCGGCGGCAGCAGCTCCGGCTCCAGCAGCAGTTCCTCCAGCAGCTCGAGCAGCAGTTCTTCCAGCAGCAGCTCCGGCGGCACCTCCGTAACCTCCGGCACAATTGACCGCTCCTCTGCGGTCAGCGCAACCACCAAGGCGATCAACGCAACCACCAACAAGAGCGTTACAGTCACCTTCCGCGGCAATAACGCGATCTCCGCTGATGCACTCAAGGGAATTGCCAGCACAGCTTCTGCTTCCGGCAGGACTGCAAAGGTGAATTTTGATGTTGTGACCGGCAGCGCGGTGACCGGACGCCTGACCATCAATGCGGCTTCCTTCAACAACCGCACAACCGACCTGCGCGTGGGCGTGTATGTTGACGCTGCAAATACCGCGACTGTCCGTGGTGTATTCTCCAAGTTCTACAGCAACAAGTTTGCCTATGTCAGCCTGGGACAGCAGTCCAGCTTTGGCTCGGCTGTCAATATTGCCGCCAAGGTCGACCTGTCCGGCATGAATACCAACAACCTCTATTTCTACAGCTACAATCGCTCCACCAACACCTTCAACCGCATCAACAGCCCAGGCGCATCCATTGACTCCGCCGGTTATCTCCACTTTACCACCACCATGGCCGGCGACATCGTCATCTCTGACGGCGCTTTGGCCAGGAAGTAAGCTCGAATAAAAAAAATCCCGCTGCGGCATACACCGCAGCGGGATTTTTTTGAATGTTCAAAGATTGTCCGCCAGCCACTTCGCGACGCCGTCCTGGTCATGGGAGAGGCAGACTTCGTCGGCGATGTGTTTCACCTCGTCCAACGCGTTGCCCATTGCCACGCCTCTTCCGCATTCCCGCAGCATGTCGATGTCGTTGCTGTCATCCCCAAAGGCCACGATTTCACCGAGACTGATTCCGCAGTGGGCCGCAGCAGCGCGGAGCCCATTGGCTTTGGTGGCGTCTTTGTGCATGATTTGCTGCCAATCCTCTCCAATATTTGTGTAGAGGTGCAGTTCGGGGTAACCGGCCAGAACATGCTGGAGCGCCTGGGGGTGTTTGCATTCGGTGGAGAGCTTTGGCGATGGCAGATCGGGCAGTGCAGAAAAATCTGTGTGAACGGGATTCCAGCCAGGGCCCCAGTCATCTCCGGGATAGTCGGTCAGCAGGTAATCGCCGCACTCCACACATAGATAGTTCACCTCACTTTGGGCGATCAGGCGTGGAAGAAGGGTATGCAGTGTGCTCACGGGAATGTCCCGCCGATGGATGATCTGCGATCCCGCCGACACGGTTGCGCCATTGTTTGCAATGACGATGTCCGGGACAAAGTCCGGATGGAGGAAGGGGAGGGTTCGCTGTGGCCGGGCGGTTGCATAGGCGATCAGGATTCCCTTCGCCCTGCACTGCCGGAGAATCGAGACGGTATAAGGGGAAAGAATTTTGTCTTGATTTAGCAGGGTGTTGTCCAAATCGGTTGCGATCATCCGAAACATGCAGACCTCCATTCTATGACAAAAGGGCCGGACATTGTCCGGCCCTTTTTGCTATGACTACATGCAGTAGATTTCCTTGGGCTCCAGCAGGCGGACACCGGCATCCGACAGGGCCTTGATCCCTCTGTCGTTGTCGTCCACCCGCATGATGACAAAGGCTTTGCCGTCGCTGCGGCTGATAAAGGCGTACATGTACTCGATGTTGATGTCGGCGTCGGACATGATGCTGACAGCGCGGGCGAATGTGCCCGGTGTGTCGTCGATGCCCACCGCGATGACATCAGTGAGGGAGACGGTCATCCCCGCTGTTTTGAGGGACTGGATCGCCTTTTCCGGCTGATCCACGATGAGGCGGAGGATGCCGAAATCGCTGGTGTCCGCCACAGAGAGGGCGCGGATGTCGACTCCGGCGTCGGCGATGACCTTCGTGATCTCGGCCATCCTGCCCTTGGAGTTCTCCACAAATACCGAAAGCTGCTGAATGGTGTTGCTCATATTAATTGACTCCTTTCTATGCGTTGGAGTGAATTGCAGATGCCCTGTACCTACAGTATAGCAAATCTTTTCGTCAAAAGACAGTGCCCTTTACAGATTGCGGTTGTCCTGAATGCGCTTGGCCTTCCCTTCACTGCGGGCAATCGCTGTGGGCTCCACCAGCTTGACAGCACAGGCGATGCCCAGTGTGGACAGCAGTGCGGAGCGGATGCGTTTTTCCACCTTTTCCAGCCCGCGCACAGAGTCGGAGAACATCTCGGGAGTCATCTCCACCTGTACCTCGAGGGTGTCCAGGTTGCCGTCCCGCTCCACCACCAACAGGTAGTTGGGTGTGGTGAGGTTTAGCTCCAACAGCACGCTCTCGATCTGGGAGGGGAAGACGTTGACGCCGCGGATGATGAGCATGTCGTCGGTGCGTCCGGCGGGTTTGCTCATTTTGACCAGTGTGCGCCCGCAGGAGCAGGTGCCCCTGTGGATGGTGGCGATGTCCCTGGTGCGGTAGCGGATGAGGGGCAGCGCTTCCTTGGCAATACAGGTGAAGACAAGTTCACCCTGTTTCCCGTCGGGGAGCACCTCGCCGGTGTCGGGGTTGATGATCTCGGGATAATACTTATCTTCATTGATGTGCATGCCGGTCTGCTCCGCGCACTCGAAGGAGACGCCTGGGCCGGTGATCTCGGACAGGCCGTAGATGTCGTATGCCTTGATAGCCAGGATGTCCTCGATGCTGCGGCGCATCTCCTCCGTCCAGGGCTCGGCCCCGAAGATTCCGGCGCGCAGGGGAATTGTGGTGGGGTCGACGCCCATTTCGTGGAGAGTCTCGCCCAGGTGCATGGCGTAGGAGGGGGTGCAACAGAGGATGTCGGATTTGAAATCCCGCATGATATCGATCTGGCGGCGGGTGTTGCCGGAGGAGACGGGGATGGCGGTGGCGCCAAGCCGCTCCGCGCCGTAGTGGAGGCCGAGGCCCCCGGTGAACAGCCCATAGCCGTAGGCGATGAGGACATAGTCGCTCTTGCTGCCGCCTGCGGCCACGATAGCCCGTGCGGCGTCATCCGCCCAGTTGTCGATGTCCTTCTGGGTGTAGCCCACAACTGTCATCTTACCGGTTGTGCCGGAGGAGGCGTGGACGCGCACCAGCTCATCCCTGGGCACCGCAAAGAGGCCGTAGGGGTAATTGTCCCGCAGATCCTGCTTGTAGGTGAAGGGCAGCCGGGAGAGGTCGTCGATACTTGTGATGTCCTCGGGCAGCAAGCCCATCTCGTCGAATTTGGCGCGGTAGAAGGGGACATTGTCGTAACAGCGCCGCACCATATCCCGCAGGCGCTCCGACTGCATTTCGCGCATGGTCTCCCTGCTGGCGCACTCAATCCAGGGACTGAAATAATTCATGTGGCATCCATCCTTTATCCTCAAAGTTGAACGGTGGTCATTTATTCCTCCGGGCCGTCATAGGAGAGCCGGAAAGCCTCCAGATTCAGCTCCCGGAAGCGCGGGGGGACAACGTCCGCAATGGCGCTCTCCCACTCCTCGCGGGGGAAGTCCAGCACCCGGGCGAGGCGCGCCATCAACACCACGTTGACAGCCTTTGCGCTGCCTGCGGTCTCGGCAATGGTGAGTGCGTCGCAGAGCTCCACCCGCACGGGGTTTGCCTCCAGCGCCTCCACAAGGTCTTCCGGGTAGGTGGCGGCCCCGGTGATGACCGGCATGGGATCGATGTGGTTGTCGTTGATAATGAGCATGCCTTCTCTTTTCAGGTAGGGCAGGTAACGGGCGGCCTCCAGCAGCTCGAAGGAGAGGATGGCGTCGGCCTCGCCCAACTCGATGACAGGGGAGGAGACGCGGCTGCCGTACCGGACATAGGTGACAACGGAACCGCCGCGCTGGCTCATCCCGTGCACCTCGGAGACCTTGACGTCGTAGCCACGGCGGGTGAGCACCTCACCCAACAGGCGGCTGGCCAGCAGGGTGCCCTGGCCGCCTACGCCCACAATCATTACATTCTTGGTGTCGTTGGTCATTATTCTGCACCTCCGACTTTGATTGCCCCAAACTTGCACAGGGTGATGCACTCGCCGCAGCCCACGCACTGGTTCTGGTCGATAATCGCTTTTTTGTCGTGGTAGCTGATGGCGGGGCAGCCGATGCGCAGGCAGGCCCTGCAGCCCGTGCACTTCTCAGTTTCAATGGAGTAGGGGGGCTGCGCCTTGACGGTCTTGAGCAGCACGCAGGGGCGGCGGGCGATGATGACCGAGGGCTCGCCGGACTCCAACTCTTCTTGGATTGCCTTGTGGGTGGCGGGCAGGTCGTAGGGGTCAACCACCCGCACCCGATCAATGCCCACGGCGCGGCAGAGGGCCTCCAGGTTGACGGCCGTGGTGGGCTCGTTCTTGATGGTGAGGCCGGTGGAGGGGTTCTGCTGGTGACCGGTCATGCCGGTGATGGAGTTGTCCAGGATGATGGTGAGGACTTTCGCCTTGTTGTAGGCTACGTTGATGAGGTCTGTGACACCGGAATGGAGGAAGGTGGAGTCGCCGATGACCGCGACGGGCATCTTGCCCTTCCAGGTACCGATGGCCTTGCTGAAGCCGTGAGCGCCCGAGATGGAGCCGCCCATGCAGATACAGGAGTCGATGGCGGAGAGGGGGGCGGAGCTGCCAAGGGTGTAGCAGCCGATATCGCCGCTGACATAGACGCTCAGCCGGTTCAGGGCGTAGAAGACGCCGCGGTGGGGGCAGCCTGCGCACATGACGGGGGGACGGGGCGGAAGGGCTTCCTCCACCTGCATGGGCTCAACGGTTTCGCCCAGGATTTTCTCCCGGATCATGGTCTGGGAAATCTCCCCGCAGAGGGGGAAGACCGCCTTGCCGATGACCGGTACGCCCAGCTTCTGGCAGTGGGTCTCGATGAAATCGTCCAGCTCCTCAATGACGTAGAGCTTATCCACCTTTGCGGCAAAATCCCGGATAAGCTGCTCGGGCAGCGGAAAAACCATGCCCAGCTTGAGGTAGCTTGCGCCGTCGCCCAGGGCCTCTCTCGCGTACTCGTAGCAGTCCCCGGCGCAGATGACGCCAATTTTGGTGTCGCCAATCTCAACCCGATTGATGGAGGCGGTCTCCGCCCACTCTGTCAGGCGGCGGGTGCGTTCTTCCACGAAGATGTGGCGGGGGCGGGCCATGGCGGGCATCATGACATATTTCTGGGGATTCTTCACATAGGGTTTGGGCTCGCGCTCTATCCTGGGAGAGGTCTCGGCCAGGCTGCGGGAATGGGCGATGCGGGTAGTGAGCCGCAGCAGGAAGGGGGTGTCGAACTCCTCGCTGAGGTCGTAGGCCAGCTTGGTGAACTCCAGGCACTCGGCGGAGTTGGAGGGCTCCAACATGGGAACCTTAGCCCCCTTGGCGTGGTTGCGGCTGTCCTGCTCGTTCTGGGAGGAGTGCATGCCGGGATCGTCGGCCACGGCGAGCACCAGGCCGCCGTTGACACCGGTGTAAGACAGGGTGTAGAGGGGGTCTGCCGCCACATTGAGCCCCACGTGCTTCATGCCCGCGAAGGAGCGGACGCCCGCGAAGGATGCGCCCGCGGCGACCTCCAGCGCCACTTTCTCATTGGGGGCCCACTCGCTGTACATTTCGTCGAAGAGGGCGGCCTCCTCGGTGATTTCGGTGCTGGGGGTGCCGGGGTAGCTGGATATAACGGCCACTCCAGCCTCGTAAAGCCCGCGGGCAACCGCCTTGTTGCCCAGCAGCAGTTCCTTCTTTGCCATGCTCTCTCTCTTTTCCTTTAGAAATTGTTTCTATTGATTGCGCAGATCCAAAATGCGCTTTGCCTTGCCTTCAAAGCGCTCCAGGGTTTTGGGATCGACCAGGGTGATTTTCACATCCAGCTGGAGCACCGAGCGCAGTTTTTCCCTGACGCTCTCCTGCAAAGCTTCCATCGTTTTGTAGTTCTCCAGCAGGGAGAGATCGGTGAACTCCACCTTGACCTCCAGCCTGTCCAGATGGTTTTTGCGGGTGAGGACGAGTTGGTAGTGGCTGCCCAGCTGGGGAATGGTCATCAGTACGCTCTCAATCTGGGAGGGGAAGACGTTGACGCCCTTGATGATGAGCATGTCATCGCTGCGGCCCTTGACCTTGTCCATGCGGGCCCCGGTGCGTCCGCACTCGCAGGGCTCGTAGTTGATCTTTGTGATGTCCTTGGTGCGGTAGCGGATCATGGGGAAGCCCTCCTTGGTGAGGGCCGTGACCACGAGCTCGCCCTCCGCGCCACGGGGGCGGGATTCCAAGGTGTCGGGGTCGATGATTTCGGGGAGGTAGTGATCCTCCGCAAAGTGGAGTCCCCGGCGCAGGTAGCACTCGCCCGAGACACCGGGGCCGCCCAGCTCGGAGAGGCCGTAGTTGTCGGTGGAGATCACGCCGAAGTTTTCCTCAATGCGGGTGCGCATTTCGGGGGTGCAGCCCTCGCTGCCGAACAGCCCCACACGGAGCTTGAGGCGTTCCCGCAGGCCCTGCTCGTTGGCCAGCTCGCTGAGGTAGGAGGCGTATGAGGGGGTGGCCACCAGGCCGGTAACCTGAAAATCCTCCAGCAGCATGAGCTGGCGCTGGGTGTTGCCGGAGGAGGCGGGCACAACCGCGCAGCCGATCTTCTCCAGGCCGTAGTGAAGGCCAAGCGCCCCAGTGAATAGGCCGTAGCCAAAGGCAATCTGCACGATGTCGTCATCTGTAATACCCACAGCGACGCTGAATCGGGCCACCATATCCGCCCACTGATCCAGGTCGCGCTTGGTGTAGCCCACCACGATGGGCTTGCCCGTGGTGCCGGAGGAGGCGTGCATGCGCACGATCTTCTTCAGCGGCTGGGCAAAGAGGCCGTAGGGGTAGTTGTCCCGCAGGTCATCCTTTGTGGTGACCGGAAGATACTGGACATCGGAGAGGTTGCGAATCTTGTCGGCGGAGACACCTGCTTCTGCGAACTTCCTGTGGTAGAATTCCACATTTCGGTCAGCGTAGTCGACGATGTACTTGAGACGCTCCAGTTGGAGAGCCTCCAGCTCCTTTCGGTTCATGGTCTCGATGTCCTTTTGCCAGAACATACCCGCCCCGGTTCCCGCTGTCTGGGACATACAGCAATCAATCCTTTCCCACATGTTTCGTTTAATTTAGCACATAAAAGCACTAAAATCATTTTTCCATTGTACCGTCTGCAAAGCCATTCGTCAAGTCAAAAATAGAGGGACATGCCGCTGCCATGACTCTCATCCGGGCGGCATTCAAAGCCGAACTGGGTGTAGAATTCTTCCCGGCCCTTGATGGAGAGTAGGCTGGCGATGGCGCCGGGGGCGGCGTTCTCCCGGAGATAGACCATGATCTCCTCCATAACGGCTTTGCCAACACCCTTGCCCTGCTGGTCGGGCCGCACCATCACGTTGCCTATATAGAAGGAGAAGACGCCGTCGCCCAGCACCCGGCCCATGGCGACTAGCTCACCTTCTACAAAACCGCAGACGCAGAAGGGGGTGGCGGCAAGGCTGCGGTGGGCGGTTTCATCGGGAAAGGTGGCCCAGCCCACGCTGGCGCGCAGGGCCATCCACTGCTCGACAGTGGGCAGAGTGCGCTCAATGCGGTATTCCAATGACAAACAAGATCCCCTCCGTTGATCGAAGTTTACTTCGATCAATTATAGCTCATTAGCGCACAAAAGAAAAGTGCAGCGTGGCTTTTTTATCATGTGTGTGTTAAAATCGAACCACATAATTTTGGAGGAAAGCATGGATAATATAAAGAAAAATCAGTCTGTCTGGCTGGAGATCACAGGGCTGACCCAGGAGGGCATGGGCGTGGGCCGGATGGACGGCATTGTGGTGTTTGTGCCCATGACGGCCCCCGGTGATCGGGTGCGGGCGAAAATCGTCAAGGTGGCAAAGAACCACGCATATGGAATTGTGGAGAAGCTGGAGAGGCCGTCGGCTGACAGGGAGAAGAACCGCTGCCCCGCCTTCGGCAGGTGCGGGGGCTGCTCCCTGCGCCACATCAGCTACGAGGCGGAATGTCGGGAGAAGGAGGGCTTTGTCCGGGAAAACCTGCGGCGCATCGGCGGGATAGAGCCCCCGTTGGAGCCGATTTTGCCCTCTCCCCGGCAGGAGCGCTACCGCAACAAGGCCCAGTTCCCGGTGAGGGAGGAGAACGGCCGCATCCGCACGGGCTTCTTCGCGCCCCGCTCCCACCGGCTGATCCCGGTGGAGGACTGCCTGCTGCAGCCGGAGGAGTTTGCCGGAATTACCCGGATTTTCTGCGACTTTATGGAGGAGCACGGCATCACAGCCTACGAGGAGGAGACGCACACAGGTTTGGTGCGCACCCTATATCTGCGCAAGGCGGAGGCGACGAGCCAGCTCATGGTGACGGTGATCGTCAACGGCGATACGTTGCCCCACTGGGCGGAGCTCAATGAGCGGCTTCGGGAGGAGTTTCCGGGATTCGCCACGCTGGTGTTGGACAGCAACACTTCCCGCACCAATGTGCTGACTGGCGGGAGGGAGAAGACCCTGTGGGGGGAGGGCAAGATCACCGACGTCCTTGCAGGAGTGGAACTCAGCCTTTCCCCGGCCTCCTTCTACCAGGTGAACAGGGAGGCGGCGGAAAAGCTCTATGCACAAGCTTTGGAGTACGCCGCGCCACAGGGCGGAGAAGTGTTGCTCGACCTCTACTGCGGCGCGGGTTCCATCGGCCTCTCCATGGCCCACAGGGTAGGAGAGGTCATCGGGGTGGAGGTGGTGGAGAAGGCTGTGCAGGATGCGCGCTCCAATGCGGAGCGAAACGGTATTGCCAACGCGCGATTTCTCCGCGCCGACGCAGGCGAAGCGGCCAGACAACTGACGGCGGAGGGCCTGACCCCGGATATCGTGGTGCTCGACCCGCCGAGGAAGGGTGCAGACCTTGCAACCATTGAGGCGATCAGTGCGATGTCGCCCGGCAAGATCGTTTATATCTCCTGCAACAGCGCCACTCTGGCGAGGGACTGCAAGCTACTTGGGGAGAGGGGCTACAAGGCCATAAAGGGTCGGGCGGTCGATTTGTTCCCCAGGACGGCGCACGTGGAGGCGGTTGTGCTGCTGTCGAAGTCTGACAGATAAGGAGTTGATGATATGTTTACTATGCCGATGGTATTTGTGGGCCACGGCTCACCGATGAATGCAATAGAGGATAATTCCTATACGAGAGGCTGGCGGGAGATGGCGCGGAAAATCCCGAAGCCTGCGTCAATTGTTTCAATTTCAGCACATTGGTACACGAAGGGCACAAAGATCATGAATGAGGAAAATCCCGAAACCATTTATGACATGTACGGATTCCCCAAAGAGCTGTATGAAGTTCAATATCCGGCCCCCGGCAATCCGAAGCTTGCGGAAAAGGCAAAAGAATTAATCAGTATAGATAGCGTGTTCGATCATTCTTGGGGTATCGACCACGGCACCTGGTCTGTTCTGGTTCACATGTACCCCGAAAGGGATATTCCTGTCTTTCAGATCAGCATAGATGCCTCCGCACCACCGGAGGTTCATTATCAGATCGGGAAGGATTTGAAATCTTTAAGGCAGCAAGGTGTTCTTTTATTTGGAACCGGAAACATTGTGCACAACCTGCGAATGGTCGATTGGGAAATGAACGACAGAGGGTTTGATTGGGCCTATCAGTTTGATGATTTCGTGAGAGAAAATATTGAGAACAGGAATCATGATGGGGTCATTCATTACCAGAGCTTGGGAGAGACTGCGAAATTAGCCGTGCCAATGCCGGATCACTTTAACCCGATTTTGTATATCCTCGGCGCCTCCGATGAAAAAGATCAGATATTGACATATAACAACAGCTGCACGATGGGCTCACTGTCTATGACAAGCTATCTATTTGCACAATAGTCTCCTGCAGAACAGGAAACCGGACTTGACGGTGTTCATTAGCGGGTATATACTGTGGCTGAAATTACAGGCGAAAGGCGGGAGCGGAGATGCGGGAAAAGGTCATGCAGCGCACCGAACAGGACAAGCTGATTGCAATCGTACGCGGAATGGAGGAGCGGCTGATTCTCCCTCTCTGCGAGGCGCTCCACAAGGGCGGCATCCGGATGATTGAGGTCACGTTTAACCAAGCGAAGCCGGAAAGCTTTTCCTCCACGGCGGCGGCAATCCGCTCCATAGTGGACACCTTCAAGGGGGAGGTCTACGCGGGGGCGGGCACGGTCATCACACCGGAGCAGCTAAAGCTGGCCGCCGATGCGGGCGCAATGTATATCATCTCCCCCAACACCGATCCCGAAATCATCCGCGGCACCAGGGAACTGGGGCTGGTCTCGATGCCTGGCGCCATGACGCCCAGTGAGTGCATGGTCGCGCACAATGCGGGCGCGGACTACGTGAAGCTGTTTCCCCTCGGCAATCTGGGCCCCGGCTATCTCAAGGCGCTGAAAGCGCCTCTCAGCCACCTGAAATTTCTGGGCGTGGGCGGCATTAACGACCAGAATATTCCCGAATATCTGGCTGCCGGTGCGAAGGGCTTTGGCGTGGGCGGCAATCTTGTGAATAAGGAGTGGATCGAGTCGGGTCAGTTTGACAAGATCACAGAGCTCGCCAAACGGTATGTGGAGGTTGTCCGGCAGTAGGGCAATCGGATGCTGTAAGCTGCGATGATTGGCACCTCCGCGACGTGATTCGCGGGGGTGTTGCCGTTTCCCTAAGTCAACGTTGTTGACTATGTATAGCGCAATCTGTGAAAAAGGCGCAAAAAACATTGGCAAAAATATCTGCAAGTTATCCATCAAAATGTTGAATTCCATGTTAAATTATAGTATACTTGCTGGGATGTGAATTTTGGCATTTGTGATAAGATTATCAATGTGGCCGGACACAAATGCAAAAAAGATATGCAAAGCTCAGCCGTAAGGAGGAGTTTCCATGGCGAGAGAAGCTTGGGAACAGGTGAAAACCGCGGAAGAAGAGGCGCAAACCCTGTTGGAAGAGACCCGGAACCGCATCCGGGACGAAGATCGGAAGGCCGATGCGGAGATAGAAGCGCTGCGGGCGCAGATGGAGGCATCCTTTCAGGAGGAGCAGGCCGTCTTTGTTCAGGAGTGGGCCTCCTACTACGACGAACAGGCGCTCCGGGTGGAGGAACAATACCTCTCGGCCCGCGTCGATCTGGCCGCTGCACGGGATAAGCGCGCGGCGGAAGTGGTGCACTCCCTTGTAGATGCGGTGCAGAAGTTCGAGTAAACTGTGAAAGGTTGGTCATAGCTATGGCCATTGTTAAGATGTCCCGCCTGTCGGTCATCTCCATGGCGGAACGGGAAGAGGATATTCTCCGCAGCCTGCAAGAGTTTGGCGGCGTGGAGCTCACCCTCTCGGAGGATTATGTCCCCGATCCCGCCCTGCTGCGGGAAAAGCCGGAGGCTCTTTCCAGGGCGCTGCCGGTGCTCAGCCTCTTTGAAAAGAAGGGTTCCCTGCTGGATATGAGGGAGGGACTGCCCCGCAGCACCATCGCCGAGCTGGAGCGCGAGGTGGCGGAGAGCGGCTGGGAGCAGCGGGCCGGGGAAGCGGTGGAGACCAATGAAGCGCTGGAAGCCCTGCGGGGCCGCCGCCAGGAGATAACCTCTCAGAAGAGCGGCCTGTACCCCTGGAAGAGCCTGGGAGTTTCCGCCGGAGAGCTTGCTTCCCTTCAGAGTGGCTGCGCCTTGGGGATGATTCCCACCGGCTACAGGGAAGAGCTGCTGGAGGCCCTGGAAAAGGAAACTGAAGGGAATTTCTACAGCGAGATTATCTTTGAAAACGAGACCGCTGCGGGCTTTCTGCTGTTTTATCCCAGGAAGAAGCGGCGCAACATTGACAGCATGCTGCGGGAATTCAGCTTTACCGAGTACCGCCCGGATGAAAAACTCTCCCCAGGCGAGCAGATTGACGCCTTTGACGAGGAGGACGCCGGACTGGCGGAGAAGGAAAAGCAGCTGCTGGACAAGCTGGCCGAGCTGGCCGATAATCTGCCTGTCCTGCGCAGGGTGGAGGACTACTACGACAACCTGCTGATGCGGGCGGAGGCCGGGGCACAGCTGGATCGCTCCCGCACCACCGTGGCCATTGAGGGCTGGATTCCCACCGAGAAGGAGGCGGCCCTCTCCGGGGCGCTGGACAGCCTCCTTGGCAACGAGGAATACTATCTGGAGTACGGCGCGGTGGCGACGACGGAGGAAGATGTGGACGAGGTGCCCATCGCCCTGAAAAATAACAGGGTGTTCCGGGCGTTCGAGAATCTCACCGAGATGTACAGTATGCCCAGGTATAACGAAATTGACCCTACGCCCTTTACCGCACCCTTCTACATGGCGTTTTTCGGCATGATGGTGGCCGACCTGGGCTATGGCCTTGTGATGTTCCTGGGGTTGCTTGCCGCCAAGATTTTTCTGCGAAACAACAGGGAGATGCGCCACAAGCTGGACTTCTTCTACTATCTCTCCTTTCCCATCATGGTGTGGGGGCTGCTGTTCGGTTCCTTCTTCGGCCTTGACCTGCCGTTCCGGCTGGTCTCCGCCACCACCGACATCATTCCGCTGCTGGTGATCTCGTTGGGCCTGGGCTGGATTCAGATCACCTTTGGTCTCATCCTCAGCGCCTTCATCAACTTCAAGCAAAAGGATATTTGGACGGGGATCGGCGACGGCGTATCCTGGGTGTTCCTCATGGTGGGGCTGCTGGTGTTGGTGCTATCCCAGCTGGTGTTCCCCTCCCAGATGCTCTTTTACATCGGTGTGGGGCTCTGCATTCTGGCAGCACTCGGCATTATCATCGCCCCCATGGTGAAGGATCGCTCCAAGATCAAGGGGCTTGCCAAGGGGCTCTACGCGCTCTACGGCGTCACAAGCTACATTGGCGACCTGGTCAGCTACACCCGCCTGATGGCTCTGGGCGTTGCGGGCGCATCCATCGCTCTCGCCTTCAACACGATTCTGAGCTACCTGCCATTTCCCGTCATGGTCACAGCGGGGGTTCTGTTGGCGATTGTGCTGCACGCACTCAACATCTTCCTCTCCCTGCTCAGCGCGTATGTTCACGGCATCAGGCTGCAGTTTGTGGAGTTTTTCGGCAAGTTTTACTCCGGCGGCGGGCGAAAGTTCAACCCCTTCAAAACGGTGGACAAGAACATTGTGATAGAGTCGGAGGATGCGCACTGAGCGCCTCGTTGACAGATGGGTAAAAGATTGGGGATTGGCGGCATCGCCACAATTTCCATAATATTGAAAGGAATGATTATTCATGGCTGAAAACATGGGACTTATTCTGGGAATTATCGGCATGGCGCTGGCTGTCATCCTGCCGGGCATCGGATCCGCCCGCGCGGTGGGCTCTACCGGTGAGGCCGCTGCGGCGCTCACTGCCGAGCAGCCGGAAAAGTTCGGCAAGGCGCTGATCCTCCAGCTTCTTCCCGGCACACAGGGCCTCTACGGCTTCATTATCGCATTCTTCATCTTCCTGGCACTGCAGCCTGGCATGACCCTGGGTGCTGGCCTGGAGCTTTTGGGCGCGTCGCTTCCCGTTTCCCTTGTAGGCTTTTTCTCCGCCAACTACCAGGGCAGGGTGTCCACTGCGGGACTCCAGATTCTGGCCAAGAGGCCGGATCAATCCACCAAGGGTATTATCTACGCCGCCATGGTGGAGACCTACGCCATCCTGGGCTTCGTCGTCTCCATCCTCTTTGTACTTGGATAAGAGCGGCCTTCTGAATATTCCCCGAAAGGAACGATGGCCAGATGAAAGATATTAAGGCCTTCACCGGCGTGATTCGCCAGCAGGCGGAGGCGGAGAGCGCCACCCTGCTGGAGGAGGCGGACAGCCGCCGGGCAGAGAGCCTTTCCGCCCGGAAGGAAGCGCTGCAAAAGGAATACGACGACCGCAAGGACAGGGCCGCCGAGTGGCGCAGGCAGGACGTGGAGACCAGAGTCTCCGCAAAGCGCGCCGCCATGGCAAAGGAGCTGTCGGCATACCGGCAGCAGCTCACCCACACCACCTTTCAGGAGGCGGAGGAGGCCATGTGCGCCTTTGACACCGCAAGCTTTACCGATTTTTTCACCAAAGCGGCGGCTGTTGTCGACGAGGCGGGGGAGTATGACGTCCTTGTGGGCGAGCGCTCCCTGTCTGCGGCTGATTTTGCGGGTCTCAAAAAGATACCCACCGCCAAAGGTGTGAAGCTGGTTTTTTCCGGCGAGTCGATTCCCGGCGAGGGCGGCTTTGTGCTGCGCAGGGGAGCGGTCGAGTACCTGTTCCTCTTCGGCGACCTGCTCCAGGATTTGGAGCAGAGGGAGGGCAGCGAGATTATCCGCGAGCTGTTCGGCGATGCAAAGGACGAGGACTGAGAATTCTCTTTACAGACGTCCCGGCTGTTGTGAAAGGATTCATACATGGCAGATAAAGTCTACGCGAAAGCGAATACCCTGACCAGCGTGCGCGAGACCCAGCTTCTGGGAAAGGAGCAGTGGGATTCTTTGTTGCGCTCCGGTAGCCTCTCCGACGCGAGGCGTCTGCTGCGGGACTGGGGATACCTTTCCGGTGATACAGGCGGCTCCACCGCCAGGGAGATTGTGGCCGCCAAAGAGGAAGAGCTCTTCGCGTGGGCCGGGCAGATCACGCCGGTGGAGGGGGTTCTGTCCCTGTTTACCGCCGCGAAGGATGCAAACAATCTCAAGGTGCTGTTTCGGGAGGAACTGGACAGCTCGGGGGAGAGTGAGCTGTGGCTGGAGGGCGGAAGCCTTGACCGCGCGGGCCTCTGCGAGGGCGACTGCCGAAAGCTGCTGGACGACTTTTCCGCCGACTGGGAGCAGCATGGCTCCTGGCAGCGAATCAACCTGATGGCGGAGCACTTCCGCCTGTCACTCCTGAAGAAAAACGCGGAGCTGTTGGGGGAGCCGGAGGTTGAAACCTTTGTCTCCGATATCATCGACCTCTACAATCTGTCGGTCTTTGTGCAGAACAGCGGGGAGAATCCGCTTCCGCTGCGCCTCTCCTTTGCGGAGGGCGGCACCATCGGCAAGGCCGAGTGGGTAGCGGCGGCAGAAAACGGCGATACATCTTATCCCGCCCGTACACCCTACGGGGCGGTGTGGGAGAGCCGGGAGGATTTTGACAGTGCAAGGGACAACTTCCTGATGGAGAAGGTGCGGGCAGCCAAGATGATGCCCTTTGGGCTGCTGCCCTTTTTGGCGTATCTCTTTGCAGCTGTGATGGAGCTGAAAAATCTGCGCATGGTGATCACCGCGCTGGAAAACGGGCTTTCCACCGACCTTGTGAGAAGGAGGCTGCGGATTCTCTATGAGATATAAAGTGTGTGTCGTGGGCGATCACGGCGATCTCCTCCCGTACCGCATGGCGGGCATTGACTGCTTTGAGCCCGAGGATGCCGACGAGCTGGACAGGTTGATCGACCGGCTGTCAGCTCGAAATTACGGCATCATCTACCTGATGGAGAACTGGGCGCTCCGGGTGCCGGAAACGGTGGAGCGCTTCGAGCGGGAGCTCACCCCCGCCATCATCCCGCTGCCGGGCCGCTCCGGCGGCACAGGCTACGGCGAAAACCGTCTGCATCGGTTGGTGGAACAGGCCATAGGCACAAACATCCTCAAGACGCAGGACAGCGAATAATTTGACGGTTCTACCCTAAAAGGGTTGACGATACAGGAAATAGTTCTATGATGGGATATATTCGGCTACCGAAAGGAATGATCGGATAGATGGGTAAAATTGTAAAGGTCGCGGGCCCGCTGGTCACCGCCTCCGGCATGGCGGACGCCAACGTGCAGGATGTCTGCCTGGTGGGGGAGAAGGGGCTGATCGGCGAGCTCATCGAGATGCGGGGCGACCTGGCATCGGTGCAGGTCTATGAGGAGACCTCCGGCGTTGGGCCCGGCGAGCAGCTGGAGACCACCGGAGAGGCGCTCTCGGTGGAGCTTGGCCCCGGCATCCTCTCCCAGATGTTTGACGGCATTCAGCGCCCGCTGGATGTCTTTATGAAGACGACCCACAGCGACTATCTCGTCAAAGGAATCCACTTGCCGTCGCTGGACAGGGACAAGCTGTGGGCGTTCCAGCCCACGGTCTCGGTTGGCGATCAGATTGGCCAGGGGGATGTCATCGGTACCGTTCAGGAGACCACCGCCATTCTCCACAAGGTCATGGTTCCCCCGGGTGTTGAGGGAAAGGTGCTCTCTGTCGAGTCCGGCGAGCTCGCAGTAGAGGACACGGTCTGCGTGCTGGAGACTTCCGAGGGCAAACGAGAACTCAACATGCTGCAAAAGTGGCCGGTACGCCGTCCCCGCCCCGTGGCGGAGAAGTTGAACCCTGCTGAGCCCATGATTACGGGGCAGCGCTCCATTGACACGCTGTTCCCAGTCATGAAAGGCGGCACTGCGGCGATTCCCGGGCCCTTCGGCGCGGGCAAGACAGTGGTGCAGCACCAGATCGCCAAGTGGAGCGACGTGGATTTGGTGGTCTATGTGGGCTGCGGGGAGCGCGGCAACGAGATGACCGATGTGCTGCTGGAGTTCCCCAAGCTCATCGACCCGAATACCGGGAAATCCATCATGGAGCGCACTGTGCTCATTGCCAACACCTCCAACATGCCGGTGGCGGCCCGCGAGGCCTCGATTTACACCGGCATCACCATAGCCGAATACTTCCGCGACATGGGCTACAACGTGGCAATCATGGCGGATTCCACCTCCCGCTGGGCCGAGGCGCTCCGCGAGATGTCCGGCCGCCTGGAAGAGATGCCAGGCGACGAGGGCTATCCCGCATACCTGGGCAGCCGACTTGCCAGCTACTACGAGCGTGCGGGCCATGTCACTGCCCTGGGCAAGGACGCCAGAGAGGGCAGCATTACGGCGATCAGCGCGGTTTCGCCCCCCGGCGGCGACGTCGCCGAGCCGGTCACACAGAACACCCTTCGGGTGGTCAAGGTCTTCTGGGGGCTGGACGCGACATTGGCAAGACAGCGCCACTTCCCGGCCATCAACTGGCTCACCTCTTACTCCCTCTACTCCGACGAAGTGCGCAAGGTCATCGGCCGCAGGCTGGGCGTCGACTGGTCGGAGATGGTGGCTGAAACCTCCAGAATCCTCCAGGAGGAGGCACGCCTGGACGAGGTCGTCCGCCTCATCGGCATCGACTCCCTTTCGGGCCGGGATCGAATGACCATGGAAATTGCCAAATCCCTGCGGGAGGACTATCTCCAGCAGGATTCCTTCAACAACCAGGACAACCACACCTTCTTGGAAAAACAGTGCGCGATGCTTTCACTGATTCTGGCTTTCTCCCACAAATCGGGAGAGGCGCTGGAGGCGGGGCTCAGCTACCACCGCATCATGCAGGAGACCGGGGAGCTGCGGGAGCGAATCGCCCGCGCCAAGTACATCCCCCACGACAAAATTGCCGACATCGACGCGATCCGGCAAAATGTGAACACCTTTATGGACACGCTGATCGCAGAGGAGGTGAAGCGGGATGCTTAAATCGTATCGCAGCATCAAGGAGGTCGTCGGCCCTCTGATGGCGGTGGAGCAGGTTTCCGGCGTCAAGTACGACGAGCTGGTGGAAATTCATCTCCAGGATGGGCAAATTCGCAGGGGACAGGTGCTGGAGGTGGAGGGCGACAACGCCCTGGTGCAGATATTCGAGGGAACCTCGGGCATCAACCTCCGGGATTCCAGTGTTCGCTTCACGGGCCGTCCCTTTCACTTTCCCGTTTCCCGGGAGATTGTGGGACGTGTCTTCGACGGCCTGGGCCGCCCGAAAGACGGCGAGCCCCCTGTTGTCGCCGACAAGATGCTTGACATCAACGGTGAGGCCATCAACCCCATGGCCCGCGACTACCCGGACGAGTTTATCCAAACAGGAATCTCCGCCATCGACCAGCTGAACACATTGGTGCGCGGCCAGAAGTTGCCAATTTTTTCCGTGGCGGGTTTGCCCCACCAGCAGCTTGCGGCTCAAATCGCCCGCCAGGCCAAGGTGCTGGGCGACGACAGCCAGTTCGCCGTGGTGTTTGCCGCCATCGGCATCCCCTTCGAGGACGCCTCCTTCTTTATGGAGAGCTTCCGGGAGAGCGGCGCGCTGGAGCGCTCGGTGCTCTTCCTCAACCTGGCAAGCGACCCCGCCATGGAGCGCATCGCGACGCCGAAAATGGCTCTCACTGCCGCCGAGTACCTGGCCTTTGAGCTGGACATGCACGTGCTGGTCATCATGACCGACATGACCAACTACTGCGAGGCCCTGCGGGAGATTTCCGCTGCACGGCGGGAGGTTCCGGGCCGCCGGGGCTATCCTGGCTATCTCTACACCAACCTGGCCACCATCTACGAGCGGGCGGGGCGAATCAGGGGCAAGAAGGGCTCTGTCACGCAGATTCCCATTCTGACCATGCCGGAGGGCGACATCACCCACCCCATCCCCGACCTCACCGGCTACATCACGGAAGGGCAGATCATCCTCTCCCGCGCACTGCTGGAGGGGGGAGTTGAACCGCCTATCGACGTGCTGCCATCCCTCTCCCGCTTGAAAGACAAGGGCATCGGCGAGGGGAAAACAAGGAAAGACCACGCCTCCACCATGAACCAATTGTTCAGCGCCTACGCGGCGGGGAAGAAGGCCATGGAGTTGGCTGTTGTGCTGGGCGATTCCGCCCTGTCCGATGTGGACAAGAAATACGCCCGGTTCTCTGTGCTGTTTGAGAAGTATTACGTGAACCAGGGCTTCCGCACCAACCGCAGCATTGAGGAGAGCCTGGATTTGGGCTGGAAGCTGCTGTCGGTCATCCCGCGCTCCGAGCTCAAGCGCATTCCGGAGGAGCTGCTTGACAGCAACCTCCTCCCCGAGGATGAAATCGTATGGCCAGACTAAATGTGACCCCGACCCGGATGGAGCTTTCGCGGCTGAAGGATCAGCTTGCGACCTCTGTCCGCGGTCACAAGCTGCTGAAAGACAAACAGGACGAGCTGGTGCGCCGCTTCATTGAGCTGGTGCGGGGCAGTCATGCCCTTCGCCTGGAGGTGGAGGAGGAGCTCGCGGGAATTATGCAGGAGACGATCATCGCTTCCGCGCCCTTTCCCGAGGAGATCGTGGACAACAGCTTTTACCGCAACCGGGAGGGCATTACGGTGGATATCACCGAGGCCAACCTGATGGGCTTTGCCGTGCCGGTGATGGAGTTTTCCAAGCAGGTTTTTGCCGACAAGGAGGGTGTGTACGCCCCCAGCCCGGAGATTGCCGAGATGGCCTCCCGCATACGCGCCCTGATGCCCAAGCTGCTACAGCTGGCAGAAATTGAAAAGACCTGCGTCCTTCTCGCCAAGGAGATTGAGAAGGTGCGCCGCAGAGTGAATGCTCTGGAATACATGACGATCCCGCAGCTTCAGGAGACCATCCGCTATATCCGCATGAAGCTGGAGGACAATGAGCGGGAGAGCATCATCCGTATGATAAAGGGAAAGGACTTCCATCAATGAACGCCCCTGCAAAACAAGTGAAAAGGCTTTCTGCAAGCCAAATTGTGGCGCTCAGTTTTCTGGGCGTCATTGTTCTTGGAACATTATTGTTGTTTTTGCCGATTTCCAGTCAGGACTCCGCCCCCGATATCGGAGTGGTGGACGCGTTCTTCACCGCAACTTCTGCTGTCTGTGTGACAGGACTTGTAGTCGCCCCAACCTATGCCCAGTGGTCGACCTTCGGGCAGATTGTCATAATCATGCTGATTCAGATCGGGGGACTCAGCTTCATCGTCCTCATGACCTTTTTCTCGGCGCTGCTGGGCCGCAAGATTGGCCTGCGAAGCCGCCTGATGGTACAGGCGGCCTTTAACCAGAACAGCTTTCAGGGTATGGTTCGCATCGTTATGCTGGCAATCAAGATCACCTTTCTGCTGGAGGGGCTGGGCGCGCTGGTGATCTTCTTTGCCTTCCTATTCCAGGGAGTACCACCAGCCAGTGCGATGTATTACGGGGTGTTTCACGCCATTTCCGCTTTCTGCAACGCAGGTTTTGACGTGCTGGGGCCGGACAGCCTGATTCCCTATGTGGGCAACCTGCCGATCAATCTGACTGTTATGGCGCTGATTGTGGGCGGTGGACTGGGCTTCACCGTGTGGGGGGAGTTCTCCCAGAAGCTGGACGACCGCTTTGCCCGGGATGTCATCAAGCGCCGGAAGCTGTCCATCCACGCCAGACTGGTGCTGATCGCCACGGGAAGTCTGATATTGGGGGGAGCGCTCTTTTTCTTCCTGGCGGAGTACAACAATCCGGCGACGCTGGGGCCACTCTCCCTACCGGAGAAGATTCTGGCATCTTTCTTTCAGTCGGTCACCCTGCGCACAGCCGGGTACATGTCGATTCCTCAGGACGGGCTCAAGGAGTCCTCGAAGTTTGTGTCTAGCATGTTTATGATGGTGGGCGGCTCACCGGGGGGAACGGCGGGCGGCTTTAAGACTGTAACGCTGATTATCGTTTTTGTCTGCGTGTGGGCGGTGATCAAGGGCCGCGACAAGCTGACGATCATGTCTCGCACCATTCCATATCGCTCTCTGCAGAAGGCGCTGGCAATCATGATGATCATGGTGGTGCTGCTATTCGCCATCACGGCGCTGCTGAATATCACCGAGCGGGAGAGTGAGTTCGAGCACACATTTGTGGATATACTCTTTGAGGTTTCCTCCGCGTTGGGAACGGTGGGACTGACCACCGGCATTACGCCATATCTGACAGACTTTGGCAAGGTCGTGCTTGCTCTGTGCATGTATATTGGCAGGCTCGGGCCCGTGTCCATCGCTGTTGCGCTGGCCAGTCGCCTGAAAGCTTCGCCCCAATTGCTGAAATATCCCGAAGAGGATGTAATTGTAGGCTGATTGTTTTATGAAAAGGATGTTTACAGTGAAAAAATTTCGTGTCACGAAGGAAACTCAATTTGCTGTGCTCGGGCTGGGGAAATTCGGCCGCAGTATCGCCCATGTGCTTTCCGAAAATAATTTCAATGTGCTCTGCTGTGATAAAGACCCTCAAGCTATCCACGAAGTGGCCCAATACGCCACCCACGTTGTCGAGGTTGATCTCACTGATGAGAGTGCCTTGGAGGCCCTTGGATTGGGCAATTTTGATGTGGTGATCGTGGCGTTCAGCGAGGACTTCGAGGCGGCGGTCATCGCCACCATGATCGCGAAGGAGAAAAGTGTCCCCTTTGTGCTGGTCAAGGCCAACGGCCTGCGGCAGAAGAAGATACTGGAGAATGCAGGCGCCGACCGGGTTGTGCTGCCGGAGCGGGATTTCGGGGAGCGGATTGCCTATCACCTCATCACCAATGACCCGATGGAGCACATTCATCGCGCCGATACCTTCGATATCATTGAGATGCGCCCCAAGCCACAGTGGGTGGGAAAAAGCCTATCAAAGCTCAACCTGCGCAAGAACGAGGGGATCAACGTCCTCGCCATCATAAGAGGGGAGAGGGCAACCGCCGTGCTGGACCCTCAAACAGAAATTGGAGATGACGACAGTCTGATTGTGCTGAAATTATCCACGGAATAACGCCATAATAAAAACAGCGCCCCAGGAAGGAGCGCTGTTTTACATTTCTGATTAACCTTTGGCTGACCAGAGTCCGTGAAGGTTGCAGTATTCGTATGCGGTGACGGGCTCGCTGTCAGAATCCAGAGTAAAGGTGGCTTCTGGGGCTTCGCCGGGCTTGAGGGCAGCAGTCTGGAACTTATCGCCCTGCAGGACGATGACCCACTGAATGTAGTGCTCTTCCAACATGGGATGGGGAACTTCGCCAACCTTGACAGTCAAGTTTTTGCCGTTCCGAACCAGAACGGGCACATGCTTTTCACCCGCGCCGTCTGAGGTGTTGGGTGCGAGGAGATTCATTTCCTGCCCGCAGCAGATGGGGTTCTGTCCGCTGTCGTTCAGCACCACAAAGAGGTTTCCACAGAGAGCGCAACGATAAAACTTCAATTCTTTCACGATACGGTACCTCCACATAATAATAAAAGTTGCGTAATAAGTACAAACTAAGTGTAGCATATTTTGTGGTCACTGGCAATCATTGGCAGGAAAACGTACAAGATTTGCCAAAATATGCCATATCTGTATTTGTCCGGTACAGGCTGAAAACGCTTGACAAGCATTGAGGGACATGATAAACTAATGTAGTTGTCTGGAGACAAAAGAAGTGCGCGGCGTTAGCTCAGTTGGATAGAGTGCTTGGCTACGAACCAAGAGGTCGGGGGTTCGAATCCCTTACGCCGTACCAAAAGAATGGCTTTATCATAGGAAAAACCCGGTGTTGATGACATCGGGTTTTTCCTATGTGCAAACAAGTTGCAAACAAAATGCAAATGTCATTTTGAGGTAAGCCTCTGCGCTCATGCACAGGATGCACATAACGAAACTACATACGCAATTTGCATAGAGGTGGAATACAATTCCATCCTCTGATTCGCTTTGACGGCAGCAGTGGGCTGTGAGGTTTTTTGTCTCTCGTGAAACGATGATTGTCGGTTAGAGTGAGGCATCATAGCCAGTGGCATTGATCGCTGCAACAATCTGTTCAAGGCTCACCAGACTTTCATCATATTCCACTAAGGCCTGTTTTTTTCGTTTGTTGGCCTTCGCTTTCTTGACACCCGCTAGTTTGCGAATGGCGTCTTGGACAGCGATTTCGCAATGGCCACAGGACATACGCTCTACCTTAATGATATCAGATTTCAAAATGCTCCCCACTTTCTATCAAGAGATTGTATCAAATTCTTATATACACTTATTGTTCCCACCCTATTTATAGGAACCCCAGATGCACATACTTCATCGGCTTCATGAGATTGCCGAGGCGGCAGGTCATGCGGCAGCGAAAACTCCAGTGTTTTGCGATTGGAAAGCCCTTGAATGGGGCCTCACAGGCGATGAGTTTAATGCGGGGCGACCACGTCTCCAACGCTTTTGCATCCTTTACCGCGAAATACATCATAGCACCCTTGTTGCCGGTTTTTTGCACCATTTTGTTGGAGCCCTTCACTGCAATGGGACTTTCTGCATCAAAATACAGTTCACCGCCTGGAAACCGCTCTGCCATGGCAGAAAAGATCCGCTGTAAATCTTCCTCATGGAAATAGTAGAATACGCCGCCGGAGACAAAGATGATGCCATTCTCGGGCAGGAAATCGACATCGTCGAACCATGACAGATCCAGAAAGGATTTTGCGATGCAGGTATTGCGCTCACTATCAGGCAGGTAGCTTCGGCGGAAAGCGATGGAGTCGGGCAAATCCAGGTTGTACCAGTGTATCTGCCCATTATCTACCCGGCTGAACGATGTATCCAGCCCCGCGCCGATGTTGACCACCGTCGCCTTGGGGTGTCTGCTGATGTAGCTGCGCACAGCGTCGTCGATTTTTCTCGCCCGGGCAATATAGCAGATGCCGCTGAATTCGCCGAAGCCCTTCTCCACATGAGAAAAATCCAGTCCGCTGCTCTCCACAATGCGTCTCGCATCCACATCATCCAGAATATTCTTGTTCTCCGCGCTATACTTCGCGCGTCCCCACAGGGGAAGCAGCATGGTGGCCTGTACGGATTGGGAATGAAGAGTTGTATCCATTGCAAATTCTCCCTTGTTATTGTCTGTGGATGATCAAAACCTTGCGCATCAAATCCGCGGTAAGTTCATCGGACATATGACCGCCATATAAGCACCTCCAAATAGTTACCCAAAGCTAACACATTCATTTTATCACATTCAGAAGGGAGACGCAACAGAACCCCCGGATTTTCCCGGGGGTTCGCACTTGATAATTGAGTGATGGAATGCGATCTATGCCAATGTCCAGCTCGCGGCAGGCTGCTGCTAATGAACCAAAGCCTGTTGCATCAATCGTCGGTTTATGAGGAGATGCTTACCTTGTACCAGGAGGCGCTGCTGGATTATATATGGAAAATCTGCATAATCAGGCGATCTCCCAATTTTCCGCATGCCTTCGAATATCCACAAAGCGCTTATAGACGCCCTCCTGCGCCAACAACTCCACGTGGGTGCCGAGTTGGGCGATTTCTCCGTCCGCCACAACCAAAATCTGGTCGGCGTGTTCAATGGTGGACAGACGATGGGCAATTACCACAATGGTTTTCCCCTTGGTGAGTGCCGATATAGCCGCCTGAATGTGATGTTCGTTTTCCGGATCGACGCTGGCGGTGGCCTCGTCCAAAATGATAATGGGCGCGTCCTTGAGCATGGCGCGGGCGATAGAGACGCGCTGTTTTTCCCCGCCGGACAGGGTTCCGCCCCCCTCGCCCACAACGGTGTCATACCCATTTGGCAACGCCATGATAAAATCGTGGCAGCGGGCCTCTTTCGCGGCGGCGGTGACCTCCTTCATGGTGGCATTGGGTCGCCCAAAGCGGATGTTTGCGGCGATGGTGTCGTTGAAGAGATAGACATTCTGGAACACCATGCTGATATTTCGCAGCAGGCTGTCACAGGTCATTTCGCGGACATCCCTGCCGCCCACCATTATACTGCCCGCGTTGACATCGTAGAAACGGGCTATCAGGTTGCACAGAGTCGTCTTCCCACCACCGGACGGCCCCACAATGGCTGTGGTGGTGTTTTGCGGAATGGTGAAGGAGACGTTTTGAAGCACCGGCCGTCTGTCATAGGAGAAGTCGACTGCATCAAACTGGATATCGCAGCCACTGAGGGGCAGATCCCGGCCATTTTCGTCGATGAACTCCGCCTGCTCGATGCCCTCCAGCTTATCCATAATAATGCTGATATTTTCCAGCACGTGTGTGGCATTGTTGACGATCTCCACATGATTGAATGCAACAAAGGAGTAGATGATCATCATCAAAAAGATGGGCAACTGAATTGCTCCCGTAAGTGCCAGGAAAGCGGCCGCCACAGCCACTCCAACCGTGGCCAGCTTGAGGCTGAACAGGTGACAGGCATTCACGGGCACATAGCCCAGCTCAATTTTGATGTTGATGCGCCGGGCATCTTCATAAGCTTTGCGTATGCCACCCACGCTGGCACCCTTTTGGCCGTAGGCTTTCACCACCGGCAGTCCGCGGATGTATTCCAGCGTGGCGGCAGTGCTGTCGTCAATGGTCTGCTGGTGCACCACGCCGTTTTTGCGGCTGATGCGCCCCATGATCGTCAGGAAAAGGAAGCTCAGCAGGATTCCCGCCAGGGCGATCCCTGCCAGAAGCGGACTGAAAAAGGCGATGCACAGCAGCATGGCGAGACCGCCCAGATAGCCGTTAATCACGGTGGTAACCATCTTCATGGCGTACATCTCCATAAAGGACAGGTCGGTGGAGACAGCTGCCGTCAAATCGCCGGTGCGGTGTTTTTGGAAAAAGCCCATTGATACACGCTTAAGCACGTCCCCAATGCGGATGCGCTCTTGGGAGGACTGTTCGTAGACAATGCTTTCCTGAAAGGTGGCTTGCAGGGTGCCGAACAAAAAGCGCCCCAGTATCATGGCAACCATGAACAGCAGAGCATATAACGCCCAGACAGTCGGTAAGGCTACACCTGTATCACGGCTCGCCAGCATCAGGTTGATCGCGTAAGCGGCCCCCATGACGGGCATGGCGGTGAATAAGGAGGCAATAAAAGAGAACACACAGCCCCAGATGAACCGGGCCTTCATGGATCCGCACCAGCGGATCACGCGAAACGCGGCCTTAAACAATGAGCTTCGCCTCCTTCTCCATATTGCCTGTATCTTGGCTGACATTCCAAGTAAGCGCCCCGGTGTGGGCTCTCCACATATCATTGTACAGTGGGCAATGCTGCAGCAACGACTCATGCTTTCCGGTATCCCGGACGACGCCGTCCTCCAGCACCACAATCTGATCCGCCTTTGTGATGGTGGAAAGCCGGTGGGCGATGACCAGCAGGGTCTTGCCGCGGGTCAATGTGGAGATCGACTCCTGCAGGCGCGCCTCGTTCTCCGGGTCGGTGAAGGCAGTGGCCTCATCCAGAATCACAATGGGCGCATTTTTGAGGATGGCCCTGGCAATGGCGATGCGCTGGCGCTCGCCGCCGGAAAGCTGCTTGCCGGCCTCGCCCGCAGTGGTGTCCCACCCGTTTTCCAGCCGGGAGATAAACTCCTCGCACTGGGCGGCTTTGGCAGCGGCCAGCACCTCATCGTCGGTGGCGTCTGGCTTGCCCACCCGGATGTTCTCCAGCAGCGACGTGCCAAAAAGGTAGTTGTCCTGGGTGACGAAGGTGATATGCTCCTCCAGCTGGGAAAGCGGAATTTCGCGGATATCATTTCCTCCAACTTTAATGCTGCCGCCGCTGACATCCCAAAATCGGGCCAGCAGCCGCGCCACGGTGCTCTTGCCGCCGCCCGACGGGCCTATGAGAGCGGTGAAGCTGCCGGTTGGCATTGTGAGATTGATATCGTGGAGCACATCGCCCGCTTCCTCGCTGTAGGCGAAGCGCACGTGCTCGAAGCTGATGTCGTGGGAGGTCAGCTTCACCGGCTGCGAGCTGTCGGGCAACTCGGGCATGCACAGGATTTCGTTTGTGTCGCGAATGCCGTACTCGATCATCTTAAACTCATTCACCGCCGTGGTGAACCAGGTCATGGGCGCTGTGATGCTCATACCCAAAATGACACACATCACAAAGCCCGGAATGGAGAGGTTGCCGCCCGACACCAGCAGAATGCCCACCGGCAGCGCACCAAGCAGCGTCGTGGGCAAAATGGCCCCACCCAGCTGCATGAGCTTCCAGGTGCTGCGGAACCAGTCCAGCGTAAAGTCCTTGAACTCCCGCACCGCGCCTGAAAACTTTTCGTAAGAGGTGGCGCTCTGACCAAAGGCCTTGATAACCTCGATGCCCTCCACATACTCCACGATGATGCTGTTGACCCGGTGGTTGGCTTGCATGTACTCCTCGTACTGGGTGTTGTAGTTTCGCATCATAAAGGAATACACCACAGCGCCGATGGGCACACAGGCCAATGTGGCCAGCGCCATCACCCAATTGAGGGAAAACAAATAGCCCAGCACCACCAGCGGCAACAGCAAATTGGAGATGCCCTCCGGAATCATGTGGGCCAGGGGCAGCTCGATGGACTCCACCCGGTCGATGATCACATTCTTCAGCTTGCCTGCCGGCTGGCCTAACACCACGCCCAGCGGCGCCTTCATCAGCTTGTCAGTCAGCGCCAGACGGATATTTTCCAGAATGTGGTAGGCCGATATATGGGACAGGCTGGTGGACAGCACATAGAACACGTATTTTACCAGATACCCAGCCACGCAGATTCCGCCCCACACCAACACCGCCGGGAGGGTTGGCGTACCCTCCAGAAACTGGAGAATGATCTGGTAGATGCCCAAATAGGGCACAAATCCGCCTGCCACGCTGACGATGGCCGCCAGGATAGAGAAGATCATTTTCCAGCGGCAGTTTTTGGCAAAATGATAGACCGAGGCGAAAGTGCCGCGGCTTTGTCTGCCCTCGATGTTCAAAAGAAAACCCCTTTCAATGAAAATGGACAGTTAGCCTTTGCTAACTGTCCATAGGATACTGTATTTTTCTGTTGATTTCTACTCCGTAATGGCCCGAATGCTCCATTTGGTTTTAAATATGATGGGCACCGCGATAGCTGGCTGGTGTATCTCCCATAACGCTTTTGAAGGCAGCGGAGAATTTGCTGGCATTGTCATATCCCATTTGGGCGGCGATATGACCTACACTTTCACCGGTACTCCGCAGCATCACAGCGGCGGCATTCATCCGGAAGACTTTCAGATAGGCGTACACGGATGTGCCATACACACCCTTGAAACACTGCTTCATAGTGGTCAGAGGAATGTCGAAGCGGCCGGACAGCTCCTCTAAGGTGTAGTGCTTCTGTAGGTTCATGGTGAGAAAGTGTTCAATCGCCTTGGCCTTCTGCACCTGAGTTTTGTAGAAATACCGCTTTTCGGCGCTTTCTTTGGATACCTCCATGTGATCGAGATACAGCAGCAGCTCCAGCACCTTTACTCGGTAATAGGCCGGGCGGATATCCTCCGGCATGGTGTACATGGCCGAGACGTCCAGTCCCTTCATGCCGGTCATGGTGGCAATCAAAGGGGCATCATTCTTGCACAGCTTTTCCCGCAGAACATATAAATCGACTGGAAAACCGCCGGGCAATGCGCGCAGGGACTTGTCGGCTTCCTCCAGCACAATGCCGATGGTAAAGCCGTGGTAGTGATTGAGGGGAAAATTAAAATCATGGACATGCTTGCGGCGGTTGGTGATGTTGAGGTCGCCAGCCTCCACGTAATAACAGCTGCCGCCGGCCAACTCCCACTCGATGCGCCCCTCGCGGCAGTGATCGATGCAGAGCATCTCATTGTTCGGAACAAAGTAGGAAGAACACTGTGCCATATGGAAGTCATTTTGCATCACCGCAATGCCCGGCAGCACGTTGGTTTGGGTCATGGTGCCGCTGCCACTCTCGTTGTCCATCTGCCACACTATTTTGTGGGCATCCTGGTACGTTTCGCGGATATTGCTGCCCAAATCGCCCAGCTTATCCAACACATCGACTCCTTTCCGGGGAGGCATCTCCATACGCTGCGGAAAACCACCCCACCAAACGATCCCGGCCCTCTGTATCCATGGGATAGGACGCGGTCACTTCCCCCGCCTCCATCTGAAGCACATGGGTGCATCCATGGAGGATGAATTCCGGGTCGTGAGTAATCACCAACAGGGTTTTGCCCGCCTCTTGCAGTTCCTTCATCAAGGCGGCCACCTGCTTCATATGAAAAAGATCCAGGCCGCTGGTGGGCTCATCCAGCAGGATATGTTGCCGCCCGGAGGCAATGGCCGACGCGATGGCCACCCGCTGCTTTTGACCCCCGGAAAGGGACATGGGGTGCCGCTCCTTTTGCTCCAGCAAATCAAGGCCTGCCAAAATCCGCTCCGCCTCGGCAGGATCATCGTCGGGCAGGCTGATCAGCACCTCATCCAATACGCTTTCGGTGAACAGCTGGTGGTTGACATCCTGCATGACCATGAAGGTGTTTTTGAGGCGTCCGCGGCGATTCAGAGTTTTGCCATCTTGCAGCAGCAGGCCCTTGCATCGCTTTTCCAGCCCGCATAGACAACGGGCCAGGGTGCTTTTCCCGGCGCCGTTTTGTCCCACAATGGCCACAACGGCATTTTCCGGGAACAGCGCGCCATCCACATGGAGACAAGCCGGGCTGCGCTTGTAGGCAAAGTGAAAGCGATCCAATAGGATCGAGCTGTCTTGGGAGGGGAGAGTGTTGTTTGTGGATTGATGCTGATGCAGCATGTCCAAGGCAAGGGGTCGCAGTCCCATCTCATCCAGCGTTTGCTGAGGCAATGCATCCAGCTGGGCAGGGGAGAACTCCCGCAGGATGCGGCCGTCCTTCATATAGAGAATCCGGTCGGCCAAATGGCGGAGGTAGTGCAGGCGATGCTCCGCCACCAGCACGGTTTTGCCCTGGGATTTCCAGTGGGCGATCTGGCGGCGCAGATCGTCGATGGCGGCCATATCCAGGTTGGACGAGGGTTCATCCAGCACTACTACATGGGGGTCTGCCACCGACACGCTGGCGCAAGCCACCCGCTGCTTTTCCCCGCCCGAGAGGGCGAACATGCTGCGGCCCATCAGTTTTTCTATGCTTAACTCCGCTACCACAGCATCGATGCGCCGCAGGATTTCCTCCGGTTCCATGCCGAAGTTCTCGCAGCAAAAGGCCAGCTCGCCCCTTGTCTCCACATTAAAAAACTGGCTGCGTGGGTTTTGAAACACGGAACCCACCTGTTTTGAGATCTCGCACAACGGTTGCTGCGCCACATTTTGTCCGGAAACCAGCACCTCGCCGGTCAGCTCGCCCTCATAGTAATGGGGGATCAGCCCGTTCACCAGGCGGGTCAGAGTGGTCTTCCCGCAGCCGGAGGGGCCGCACAGCAAAACGACCTCGCCCGGTTGAATGGCAAGGTTGATGTCTCGCAAGCAGGCATCGCTGCCGCTGCCTACATAGGTAAAGGAAAGATTGCGCAGTTCCACAAGTGCCATTACACCACCCCCAGCTTGTTCAGCACCAACAAGACAATAGCGGCTGTGCAGAACAGCAGGAGGAAATAGTCCGCCAACCGAAAGCCCACCTTGAAAATGCTGGTGCGCGGTCCCGGCGCGCCCAGTCCCCGGGTGAGGGCCGCCGCCGAAAGCTCCTCGCCAATTTTCACGCTGCATACCATCATGGGCACCAGCCGGTACTCCAGCATGGCGCCCACTTTACCGCCGCCAAAGGCGACGCCACGCATGCGCATAGCGTCGCCAATACTGGCGTATTCTTCCTTCACCGTCGGAGCGAAACGAAACACCACCGATAGGGGAATCGTGATTTTCTGACTCATATGCATGCGCTGCATAGCGGCCATGAACTCGCTAACTGTGGTGGTGGACAGCATATACCATGCGGCGAGAATCCCCGGCATAAAGCGGCTGAACACAACGCATACAGCGGACAACATCAGGTTCGGCACTCCTGAAAGCAGGGGCAGAACCAGATGGGCCATCGCAATACTGGTACTGTAGGCGCAAAGGCAAAGAAACGCCTGCCGCACCCGTCCAGCGGTCAGAAGAAGCACCATCGGGGCGGCCGCCACCGCAAACTTGAGGATTTCCATTACCGGGGAGTTGCCGCCCATGATTGTAACTGTACCCACCACCACAGTGAGGAGCAGCTTGGTGCGAGGATCTAGCCACAGGCCCCGAATGCCGGTATCGCTCTGTTGAAAGCTTGCCATCACGCAATCCCTGCCCGGATGAAGTGCTTTTTGAGCAGGGCGCGTCCGATGAGCCCACCCAAAATGCCGCACACAAAGCAAACTACTACGGATACAGGCAAATACCAGCCGGGCATCATCCGCATGAGGGCATCCGCATATTCCGCGCCATAGCCACCTGTAATCAAATTGGCGGCATATCCCTCCCGGTTCATGTAAATGGGCAGGAAGTTACCCACCACCCAAATGCTGAATACGCCGTACCCCAGCAGGTATTTATTAGCGCTGGCATACTTCCCGCTGCGGCAAATAAGGTCAGCGCAAAGGCCAGTGACGATGCTGATGGGCAATGCCATAATACCCATGCCCCCGACGGCCATTAGAATGCCTAGGACAATGCTCATGATCGTGATCATGCCGAACTTTTTCACCCGGGTGAGAAAAAGCATGAAGGGAATCCCGCCGACCAACGGACATAACACTGCCAGCAGCGGAATGAAGATCGGAATGAACCCCAGCATAGCCACCGCCATACTGAGAACGAAATACAGTACCGTGAAGATACCTACGTTGATAAGGTCTTTGGCTTCGATTCGATTTGTGCTCTGAGTTGCTGTTTTCATGTATGCTCCCCTACATATCAGATGTGTCTTTATATAGTTAGCCTTTGCTAACATATTGCATATGCATCGTATCAGATCAATTTGCGATTGTCCACTCCAAATAGTCAGGAATACTCCAAAAAGACTACATCTTCGGGATGTGTATGGCAGTATATTTTCATGAATATAATTGACAATGAATTCTTTTTCCACTATACTTGCTGCGGTATCGTGACATTTTATACATATCTTCTTGTACTTCTGTTCATAAGGTTGCCTCCCTAGTGTTTACACAAGAAGCCCCTCTCAATTTTACATTGAGAGGGGCTTCTTGAAGTTATGACGAGTGTGATAAAAGGGCATACACTACTAAAAGTGCAAACACTCAAAGATTCATTTTTTGAGACAGTGCAAACAGGCTTCAAACAAAGTGCAAACACCATTTAGTTGCATGGGTTTCTACACCTGTACACTACATGCAAATAATACGCTATATGCACAACTTGCACATCCTGTTTTACCGCTATTCGCAACTACTTGCACACAGTTCAAAGGAACCTTTTGGCTACGAACCAAGAGGTCGGGGGTTCGAATCCCTTACGCCGTACGAGAGAATGGCTTTGTTATAGGAAAAACACGGTGCAATAAGCACCGTGTTTTCTTTTTTACGCAACTGTTCGTGCCACTCACAATTTGAACGTTCAAACACAGTTCCCCCAAATGCGGTCCAGCTCACATCTGCTCCACAGCCTTCAACTTCGTCGGAGCACCCCCCGCCCCCTGCCTCAAACAGGGGCGCATGCTGGCGGCGCTGATCCCCATGGTGGAGGCGTTGTGCAGAACCGCCGACAGGTTGGGTGTAATCACGCCGCTGAGACCCAACAGGAGCAGCGCCGTGTTGAAGGAGACAATGACCCGGAAGTTGCTCTGAATGCGCTTCATCAGCTTCTGGGCGAGAAGCCGAACCGTGACCAGTTCTTCCAGCCGGTCAGTGAGCAGCGTGATGTCCGCAACCTCCCTGGCGATATCAGAGGAGCTCTTGAGGGAGACGGACACATCCGCCGCCGCAAGGGCAGGGGAGTCGTTGATCCCATCCCCCACCATGATAACCCTGCTCCCCTTCGATTTCAGCTCCTCCACGATGGACGCCTTGTCCTCGGGCAGCACCTGGGAGCGATAGTTGTCGATCCCCAGCAGCTCGGCCACCGTTTTGGCAGTGGATTCCCCGTCGCCGGTCAGCATGATGATGTTCTCAATGCCCAGCGCTTTCAGGTCGGCAATGACTTGGCGGGATTCCGCCCGCGGTGGATCGCTGATGCAGATAAACCCTGCCGCCCTGCCGTCAACCCCCAGATAAATGACCGAATCGCCGTTGGCGTTTTCGCTTACCAATTCGGCCTGTTCCGGCGTAATCTCGACCCTTTCATCCACCACCACAAAGTGATGGCTGCCGATCACCACACGCTTTCCCTGATAGGCGGTGGCGATGCCGTGAGCGACGATATACTCCACCTCCGCGTGTTCCTCTTCGTGCTTCAGATTTTCTTCCTGGGCTTTGCGAACCACTGCCCTGGCCACGCTGTGGGGGAAGTGCTCCTCCAGGCAGGCGGCGGTGCGCAGAATCTCATTCCGCTGGTAGCCGTCAAAGGGGATCACCCTGCTAACCTGCGGGCTTGCCACGGTGAGGGTGCCGGTCTTGTCGAACACGATTGTGTCTGCCTCGGCTATAGCCTCCAGGAACTTGCCGCCCTTGACCATAATTTTGTGGTTTGCGGCCTCCCGCATGGCGGAGATGATCGCGATGGGGGTTGCCAGCTTGATCGCACAGGAGTAGTCCACCAGCAAGACGGAAAGAGCCTTCCGCCAGTCGCCGGTAAAGACAAACACCCCCGCGGCCAGCAGGAAGCTGAAGGGAACGATGCTGTCCGCAATGCGCTCCGCTTTGGCGTGAATGCCCGCCTTGAGGCTCTCGGAGCGGTCGATGAGCTCCACCACCTTGCTGATGCGGCTCTCATCGGGCAGAGAGCGAACCTCTACAGTAATGCAGCCCTCCTCCAAAACGGTGCCGGCCAGCACGGTGCTGCCCGGGCCCTTGAGAACAGGGAGGGGCTCGCCCGTCATGGAGGATTGGTTGACCCCGGCCTCTCCGGACAGCACCTTGCCATCAATGGGAATCATCGAGCCGGTGCGCACCACCACCCTGTCGCCGATGGCCAGCTTGGAGAGGGGAAGGCTGTATTCCGCCCCGTCCCTTTCCACCCAGACCGTGTCCACGTTGATGGCGAGGCTTTGGGTGAGCGCATTCTTCGTGCGCTGGCGGGTGTAGTCCTCCAGCAGCTCGGAAAGGCCCAGCAGGAACATGATGGAGGAGGCAGTGCTGAAGTTGCCCTGGAGCAGCGATACCCCCACAGCCGCCCCGTCCAGTACCTCCACGCCGATGCGGCCGCGGCGCAGGGAATCCCAGACCCGCCGAACAAAGCCCCAGCCCCGCCATATGTAAATGAGGTTGCGGATTGGCGCGGGAATCAGGAAATGCTGCACGGCACGGCGCAGGAGCATCTTGTACAGCTGCTCCTTGAAATCAATCTCGGTGTCGGGCGGGGATTCCATTTCCGGCAGCAGTGCGAGCTCCCGGAGGTCGAGGGCCGTCAACGCCTCGAGCAGCTGTGGGCGGAACCCGTCGCTGTAGCAAACAAGGATGCCGCCGCTGAGATAGCTTGCCTCGGCACTCTCCACCCAGGGCAGGCAGGACAGCTGCCCTGAAATGGCCGAGCTCTCCGCTTTGGTAAAAGCGTATCGGCCGCAGCGAACGCGGATGCGCCCGGGGTGATCGCTGACAATTGTATATTTCATATATGATTATTCCTCTCAAAGGTCAACCTCGCCGGTCATATGAAAAAGGCCTGCATCACCACCAGGATGACACAGGCCCGCCGTCCGCTTTTACTCGTCCGTCTCGGGTGCTGCTGTAGGCCCCTCACCGGGAGCAGACTGCTGGCGCGCCTCGTGGTAGAGATCCTGCGCGTCCTCTTTGATCGTCTCAAAGGTGCTCATAGCGTCGTCCCGAAGCTTCATGCCCCCAGCCATGGCGCTGACCGCGGCCTTGCGAACCGGGGCGCTTTTCAGTATCTTGACCCCAATCGTCGCGGTTGCGATGCCGCCAAGGAATGCGAGCACCTTTTTGTTTGTGCAAAAACTGATGATTCCCATGATTAATCCTCTTTTCATCGCCATTGTACGCCGTATTATTTTCTGTTTCAATTATAGATAAAAAAGTGTCGAAAGTCAATAAAATGTCTGGTATAATGGAGATGGATTTCCAAATAACAATCTGAATATTACAAGGAGAGTCACCATGAAAAGTCATCGTTTTTGGGCATATGCCGCACTGTTTTGCATGGTTATGGCGTTCTGGACGGCTTATCGGCGTAAATAAGTCACCAACAGATACAAAAGCGAAAAGGAAGGCAGGCGCCTTCCTTTTCGCTTTTTCAGGTAGCTTGACCTGGATCTTCCCGCATCACCGTGGGGATCAGCCTGCCATATGACTTCAAAAGCAGCACATTGCGAATGGCCAAATCGGCCTGCTGCCACCGTCCACCGATCACAGAAGTCTGTGCATAGCCGCCCCAAGCCACCGGGATATCCCAGATGCCGCCCGGCTGCCGCGCCTTGATCAGGGTATCAAGCGCACGGCTCACAATTTTCTCATTTCCCTCATACAGGGGGCTTTCCGGCGATGGAATGCAGGCGAGGGGCAGCGATGCGACAGACGGCGTATCCGCCGCCATGCCACCTTGTATCGTGGCGCTGACGACCATGTGCAGCCTGCGCAGGAATCGCTCTCCGTCAAACTGCTGCATGAGATCGGCGGCCCGGATGTCCTCCAACAGGGAGCAATAGGATGCAAGCTCCCACGAATCGAGCGCTTTTTGATAGTACAACTTTCCGATCATCGACTTAGCAAGGATTTCGGCCTCAGCATAAAACGGGTTGTGAGCGCTGCCGCAGCGCAGGATATACCCCACCAGATAACCTGTCAGTGCGAAGCTGTCTTCGTTACCCTCGCATTCCACCCATGCCGCATGGGGGTGCTCCCAATCAGACGGGATGGAAAGCGGCCATCCATAGGCGTTATAATATGGCGTCATGGAAAGATAGACCAGCAGACGCATGACAACAGGATGGGAATAGCTGTAGAGATTCACTTCCCGAAGAATTCTTACTGCTGCTGCCGCTGTGCGCGGGGACGAATTCGGGTTCCAACTGCCGCCGTCAAGGGCATGGCCAAAGCCGCCGTCCTGATTCTGATACGCCGCAAGCGCTTTGGCAACGGAATCGCCGTTCCCGCTCTCAAAATGATACTGCCACCGGGTGAAATCCACCGGCCTTGCATTGCGGTATATCCACTGCCTGATTTCCCCAAAGGCCCCAACCCCCAGACTGGACATAAAAGAACCTCCCCCTTTTTGTGATGCCAATCTTAGCACACAGAGGGAGGAGTCGCTGTATCATTATCGAACTACTTTTCTACTATAATCGAACCCTTTTTACGAAATGCCGAAGGCGAAACCCCATATGTCGTCCGGATCAGCCTGTACAGGCTGTTGGGGCTCTCATAGCCGAGCTGAAAGGCGATCGCCTCGACAGTGTCGTCCGATTCGGCGAGGAGCTCAACTGCCCGTTTCAGGCGTATTTTTTGCAGCAGCTGGCGGTAGCCGAAGCCAAAATGCTCCTTCACCCGCCGCCCGAGGTATCCCGGATGGTACCCAAGCTGGTACGCCAACTCCTCCAACGTGGGGAACTCCTCGGAGCAGGGGAGGGAAGAAATCGCCTGTTCGATTGTGTGCACCGCTTCGCATGAAGAAAACGAAATCTGCGGGTGGCCCTCGCGCATCAGTTCAACGAGGAGCAATCCAAGATACCCCTTGCATGCGGACATCTGGAACCGCCTTTCCAAAAGGGACTCCCTCAGCAGGAGGCTCACCAGCTGGGTTATGGTGTCGCTCTGCGCGGGGGTAACGTGAATCCACAGGCCGGATGCCGTCGGCGGCGTGTGAAACAGCTGAAACATGGGGCTGATGGTGTCGTCGAAGAAATTGGCTAAAAACGGTACTGGTATGACCATCTTGAGGATGATATCGTCGACACCGGGAAACTGGATTGCGTGAGAGACCGACGGGCCGATCAGCATGAACTCCCCTTCCCCAATGCGCTGCGGATTTGACAGGCTTTCCGTCCACTGTGTGCAGGCCCCTTTGTGGACATAAAGGAGCTCGACAAAGCGGTGCTTGTGAAAATACGGCACGACCGGCGTCGTGTGCTTCCGAACGCTGAATCGGTCGGCAATTCGCATCGTCGGGATATTTTCTGTAAATACCAGCCGTTCCCTGGCGGTGGAGAAGCTGGGAGGGCAGATGCCCTTTTCAAACTGAAGCGCCTTTTCCTCTGCGTTCGCCAGGATAATAATATCCTCCGCTTCATGTCTGTCGAGAGTATCATATATTTGTGGGAACATTTCAGTCACCTCATCCCATCTCAAATGCGGGCGGATGCGACCATTCTACCACGTTGCCGTCATTATTCAAAGACAACAATTTCGCGCCAACGATTGACAAAGCGACCGCTCTGCACTAGACTGAAAAAGATCAATTTGGGCCGCACTGAAATAGCAGCATAAAAATGTCCAGCAGGTGCCCCGGCTGTTGCCGGGGAGAATAGGGAAGACGGGTGCAATTCCCGCGCGGTACCGCCACTGTGACGGCTTTCACCTTCAAGGGGAAAACCGGAGCCAGGAGACCTGCCTGCAAGGATCATACCTCGTAGCGTTTGCGCCGCGGGGAAGCACATTGCGAATTAACGGCATATTAATTCGGTGTGGAGCGACAAAGGAGGAGCAATCTTCCGGTTTATTGTCTTTCCGCCAGCCGGAAAGACTTTTTTATTGCCTCAATTTGGAGTGGGAATATGAGATCGTATCTAAAACGGCAGAAGGAAAAGCTGGAGCGCTACCTCACCAGCGATGTCCTCTCATACCGCCAACTGACGGCGATTCTGCTGCCTGTCCTGTGGGAGCAGGCCTTTCTCGTTGTGCTGTCCCTCGCCGGTATCTGGATGATCAGCGCCGACGGGGAGGGCGCGCTGTCGGTTGTCAACATGATGGCCGTGATCACCAAGGTGTTCGTCAGCGTCTGCCTGGGCCTCGTGACCGGCGGCACGGTGGTTGTCGCCCAAAATGTGGGGGCCGGACGGCGGGACACCGCCGGAAAGTGCACCCTGCAAACAGTGGGCCTGCTGGCGGGCTTCGGTGTCACCCTCGGCGTGCTCCTCTTCGCCTTTCGGGAGCCGCTGGTCGCTTACCTGCTCTCCGGCGCGGATGCAGCAATTGTCCAGAGCGCGACGGAATATTTTATGGGTTTCTGCCTCTCCCTCCCCTTCTACGCCTTCTACCAGGGCTTTGCCGGAGCGATGCGGGGCTGGGGCCACACCCGCACTGCCTGGATCATTACCTTCACTGTAAACGGGGCCGAGTTGGCGCTCACCGCTGTTCTGCTGCTGGGGCTTGGCATGGGGGTGCGGGGCATCACAGCAGCTATCTTCCTCTCCCGGCTTGTGGGGGCCCTGCTGGCAGGCGGGATTATGCTGAGGCGCAGGGGGGAGCTCCATCTTCACCTCCGGGACTTACTCTCCCCGGACAAAAAGCTGCTCCGGGCAGTGCTCATCGTGGCGGTGCCCCTCTCGCTGGAACAGTTCTTCTTTAACGGCGGCAAGGCCATGAGCCAGCGGGCGATAGCGGGCTTCGGCACCGCGCACATGGCCGCCAACGGCGTGGTCAACGCCCTGTTCGATTTAATCAACCTGCCCCAAGCCACCCTGCGGGAGGGCGTCGTCACCGTCGCGGCTATGTGCATCGGCTTCGGGCGGCCCGACCTGGCCCGCCGGTATGTCTACCGCTTCCTGCGCATCATACGCCGGGCGGTGCTGTGGCTGGCGGTTCCGACCCTCGCGCTGTCCGGGCTTCTGCTGTGGAGCTACCGCTTATCCGCCGACGCGAACCGTCTCACGCTGTTCTGCATCCTGATCATCTACCTCTTTGCTCCCTTCTTTCTGGGGGGAAGCTTCACGGTTCCCGCCGGGCTCCGGGCGGGGGGAGACGCCGTCTATGTCTCCATCGCGGCTTTGGTCAGCATGTGGGGCATCCGCGTTTCCCTCAGCTACCTGTTCGCGGGTGTGCTGGGCATGGGGGTGGTGGGCCTCAACCTTGCAATGGTGATCGAGTGGGTGTTCCGCAGCATCGCCTACCGGGAGCGCATGAAGGGTGCCCGTTGGTACAGCCATAAATTGATAGAACCGACATAAGCTGATGGGGAGAACTGCCCATGAAAAGGCTGGAGCAATACATCACAAAGGGCGGGAAGCCGCTGCGGATGGGCTATACCACCGGGAGCTGCTCCGCCGCTGCCGCCAGAGCCGCCGCAACGCTCTTGCTGACCGGAACCGCCCCCGACAGCGTGCGGATCGAGACCCCGGCTGGCATAGCAGTGGAGATAGAGGTGGAGGAGAGTCTCCTGAACTCGGACTCTGCCCGCTGCACGGTGAGTAAAGATGCGGGGGACGACCCCGACGTGACCGACGGCGCGCTGATCGGCTGCACGGTGTCCGCAATTCCGGAGGGCTTCCGGGTGGAGGGCGGCGATGGCGTCGGCAGGGTGACCAAAGCGGGACTCGCCTGCGCTGTGGGCGAGGCTGCTATCAACCCTGTGCCCCGCCGCATGATCGCGGAACAACTCGCCCAAGCGGCCCGGCTGGCCGACTATCAAGGTGGCCTGCTGGCCGTGGTGGATGTGCCGGAGGGGGAGGCGCTGGCGCTGCGCACCTTCAACCCGCGGCTGGGCATTGTCGGCGGCATCTCCATTCTGGGAACCACCGGCATCGTGGAGCCCATGAGTGAATCGGCGCTGGTTGCGACCATCCGGGCGGAGCTGGACACGCTGGCCGCGACCGGGGGCTCCACTGTGCTTCTCGTGCCCGGAAACTATGGGGAGGAGTTCGCGAGGGAGCGCTGGAGTCTTTCCCTGGAGCGGGGCGTCAAGTGCTCCAACTACATCGGTGAGGCGCTGGACTACGCTGTGGCAAAGGGCTTCCGGCGGATTCTGCTGCTGGGGCACGGCGGCAAGCTGGTCAAGCTGGCGGCTGGCATTATGAATACCCATTCCCGCATTGCAGATGGCAGGATGGAAGTCCTCACCGCCCATGCAGCGCTGGCCGGAGTGGCAGGGGATCGCCTCCGCCAACTGATGGACTGCGCCACAGTGGACGCGGCGGACGACCTGCTCACAAGCTGGGGCGCCGCTGACTGGGTCTGGGCCGGTGTGTCGGAAAGAGTGGGATTCCACCTCTCCCAGAGGGTGGGAGAAGGCACAGAGATTGCTTTCGCCGCGTTTCTCCGCAGGGGGATCGTCATGAAGGGCGGCGAAGTGGAAAAGATGGCGGATATCCTGAAAGGGGAAGTAAACGCGTGAAGGGAACACTATACGGCGTGGGGGTTGGCCCCGGTGACCCGGAGCTGCTCACGGTAAAGGCGGTTCGCGCTATCAGCCAGTGCGACGTGGTGGCCGTTCCGGACGGCAGGAGCGGTGATCAGATTGCACTGGAGATCGCCTCGCCCTACATCGGTGGCAAGGAGGTTCTCTCCCTTGTGCTGCCCATGACCAGGGATCAGGCGGAGTTGGAGGCCTACAGGATACAGGCGGCGGAGCAGCTCTGCGCCCGGCTGGACGAGGGCAAGAGCATCGCCTTCCTCACCCTGGGCGACCCCACGGTCTACTCCACCTACGGCTACCTCCACAAGCTGGTGGCGGAGCGGGGGTACCCGGCGGAGATCGTGCCCGGCATTCCCTCCTTCTGCGCGGCAGCGGCGGCGCTGGGGACAATCCTCTGCGAGGGGGAGGAGGCGCTGCACATCCTCCCGGCCTCCTACCCCGATACCGGAGAGGCCCTCTCCCTGGGCGGCACAAAGGTGCTGATGAAGTCGGGCAAAAAGCTGGGGGAGGTGCTGGCCCAGCTGGAGGAGCGGGATTTGCTTTCCGGCGCGTGCCTGGCCGAACGGGTGGGCCTGCCCGGGCAGCGGCTCAAGGCGGGCCTGGACGGCAGCGAGGAATCCGGCTACTTCACAGTGGTCATCGTAAAGGAGAAATAACCAAATGGTTTATTTTGTTGGAGCGGGTCCCGGCGCCCCCGACCTCATCACACTGCGGGGGCACAGGCTGCTGGGCGAGGCCGACGTCATCATCTATGCGGGCTCGCTGGTCAATCCGGTTCTATTGGAGGCCGCCAAGCCCGGCTGTGAAATCTACGACAGCGCCGGCATGACGCTGGAGGAGGTCTTCGACCGCATGCTGGCGGCGGAGACTGCGGGAAAGAACACCGTGCGCCTCCACACCGGCGACCCCAGCATCTACGGGGCCATCCGGGAGCAGATGGATTTGCTGCGCAGGGAGGCCATCCCCTTTGAAGTTGTGCCGGGTGTCAGCTCCCTCAACGGCGCGGCGGCGGCTCTCCAGGCGGAGTACACCCTGCCCGGCGTCAGCCAGACGGTGATCATCACCCGGGCGGAGGGGCGAACCCCTGTGCCGGAAAAGGAGCAGATCGCCTCCCTTGCCGCCCACGGGGCCACCATGGCGGTGTTTCTCAGCGCCGGGCTGCTGGACAAGCTGACGGAAGGGCTGCTGGAGGGCGGTTATCCCCCCGATTGTCCCGCAGCCATCGTCTACAAGGCCAGCTGGCCGGAGGAAAAAGTGGTGCGCACCACGGTAGGGGGGCTCGCCGAGGCCGCAAAGAAAGAGGGCATAGGGCGCACTGCGCTCATCATTGTCGGGCAGGTATTGGGGGAGGACTACGACCGCTCCCTGCTCTATCACCCCGGCTTTACCCACGGCTACCGGGAAGGCACGGACGCATGAATCTCTACGTTGCTGCATTTACTGCCAGAGGAGTGGCCCTGGCGGAACGTCTTTGCAGCCTGTTCCCAGCGGCGGAGGCATCCGCGCCGGAACGCATCGCGGCAGGACTTGTCGCCCCTATGAACAGCCTTGACGGCTGGACAAAGGCTCATTTCCAGACTGGGAACACCCTGCTGTTCATCGGGGCCACAGGCATCGCGGTGCGGGCCATCGCCCCATATATCAAGAGCAAGGAGACCGACCCCGCCGTGCTCTGCATGGACGAGCGGGGCAGGCATGTCATCCCCCTGCTCTCCGGCCACCTGGGCGGAGCGAATCGCGCGGCGAGGGAGATCGCGGAGGCAGTTGGCGGGAGGGCGATCCTGACCACCGCCACCGACGTGGAGGGGATATTCTCCCCCGACGACTGGGCCAGAGAGCAGGGTCTGCGAGTCGCCGAGCTCTCCGCTATCCGCACAGTTTCCGCCGCGCTGCTGGAGAGCAAGCCGGTGGGATTTATCAGTGATTATCCCATTGAAGGCCCCCTCCCTGAGGGCCTGACTGCCGGGGCGGGGCAGGAGCAAGAGATGGGTATCTATGTCGGGCTCGGTGCGCCGCCATTTCCCCACACGCTGCAGCTGCTTCCTCCCGTCGTGGTGGCGGGGATGGGCTGCCGAAAAGGCGTGCCGGAGGAGACTTTGCGGCAAAAGCTGGAGGAAGCCATGGAAAAGGCCAAGCTTCCCATGAGGGCGCTGACCTCCATCGTCTCCATCGATCTAAAGGCCGCGGAACCGGGCCTGTTGGCACTCTGTAAAAACTTGTCCATTTCCTTTTGCACCTATTCCGCCGATGAGCTTGCCGCTCTTCCGGGAGAGTTCACCCTCTCAGAGCGGGTGCAGAAGGTGACCGGTGTGGACAACGTCTGCGAGCGGGCGGTGGTGGCCGCCGGAGGGTCACTGGTGCTGCGAAAGCAGGCCGGGGACGGCGTCACCGTGGCCCTGGGCTTGCTGCCCTGGATAGGAACTTTTGAAACATGAAACTGAATACGTGGTGATAATTGTGAAGCTATTTGTGGTGGGACTCGGCCCCGGGGGCGAAGCGGAAATGACCGCCCGGGCGGTGAAAGCCCTGGAGGCCAGCGAGGTCGTCGCGGGCTACAAGCTCTACCTGGAGCTGATCCCCCGGCTGACAGCCGGAAAGGCACTCATTTCCACCGGCATGCGGGGCGAAGTGGAGCGCTGCCGCGCCGCTGTGGAGGCCGCTGCCTCGGGCAAGACGGTGGCGGTGGTCAGCAGCGGGGATGCGGGGGTGTACGGCATGGCGGGGCTGGTGCTTCAGCTGGCGGAGCCCTACCCGGAGCTGGAAATCGAAATTGTCCCCGGCGTCACAGCCGCCTGCGGCGCCTCCGCGCTGCTGGGCGCGCCCCTCACCCAGGACTTCGCCACCGTCAGCCTCTCCGACCTGCTCACCCCCTGGGCGGTCATCGAAAAGCGGCTGCGGGGCGCAGCAGAGGGGGACTTCGTCCTCTGCCTGTACAACCCGGCCAGCCGCAAGCGGCGGGATCACCTGGCAAGAGCCTGTGCCATCGTGGCGGCGCACCGCCCGCCCTCCACCCCCTGCGGCATCGCCCGCAACATCGGCAGGGAGGAGGAGTCCGCACAAATCCTCACTCTGGCGGAACTGGCGGAGGCAAAAGTGGACATGTTCACCACAGTGGTGATCGGCAACAGCTGCACACAGGTGATCAACGGAAGATTAGTCACTCCGCGGGGATATCATATATGAGTGAAAGCCAGATTCTCCTCCTCGGCGGCACCACGGAGGGCAGTGCCCTGGCCCTGGCTTTGGCGGAGCACGGCGCTCCGGTGGAGCTCCACGTGGCAACCGAATACGGCGCTGATGCCGCTCCAGATCATCCGCGCATCACCCTCCGGGAGGGCAGGCTGGAAGCGGAGGAGATGGCGGTATTACTGCGCGAGGGCAGCTTCCGCGTGGCGGTGGATGCAACCCACCCCTACGCCGCCCAGGTCACCGCAAATCTGCAAGCCGCCTGCCGGGCGGCGGGAACCCCCTATCTCCGGGTGCTGCGGGAGGCCGGAGAGGCATCGGGCGACATCCTCTACGCCGACAGTACGCCTCAGGCGGTGGAGCTGCTGGCGGAAATGGAGGGAAAAATCCTCCTCACCACCGGCAGCAAAGAGCTAAGGGCATACACAGCCCTCCCGGGCTGGCAGGAGCGACTGTACCCCCGGGTGCTGCCCAGTCCTCAGGCGGTGGCCGACTGCGCGGCCTTGGGGGTGCCGGGAGCAAACCTCATCTGCATGCAGGGCCCCTTTTCTCACGAACTGAACGCCGCGATGCTCCGGGCGACAGGCGCGTCCATCCTGGTGACAAAGGATTCCGGCGAGGCGGGGGGCTTCGGGGAGAAGCTGTCCGCCGCCAGGGAGTGCGGGGCAAGGGTGGTGGTCATCCGCCGCCCGGTGGAGGAGCAGGGCCATTCCCCACAGGAGGCGCTGCGACTGCTTTCACAGATGCTGAATTTGCCAGAGCAGCCAGCCGAACAGCCGGATACCCCGCTCTTTCCCCTCTTTGTCCGCCTGTCGAGGAAGCCCGTGCTGGTGATAGGCGGGGGCAGAATCGCCGCCCGCAGGGTGGGAGCGCTGCTGGATTTCGGCGCGGCAGTGACGGTGGTGTCACCGGAGCTCTCACCGGAACTCGAACCATTTCGTGATCGCATAGACTGGCGCGGGGAGCGCTACAGCGGGATAGCGAAACGATACGCGCTGGTTCTCGCCGCGACAAATGACCGGGCGGTCAACGCCAAGGTGGGGGAGGACGCCCGCTCATTGGATATCCCGGTGAGTGTGGCTGACAGCCGGGAGGAGTCCACCTTTTGGTTTCCGGCCCTCCTGCGGGAAGAGGACTTTGTGGGCGGCCTGGTCTCTACGGCAGGGGATCACAGCGGCGTGCGGGAGGTCGCCGCCCTGCTGCGGAGGACATTGCACGATTACAATAGGAAAAGGGAGAAGACGACTCCATGAAGACAATCAAAATTGGCACCCGGGAGAGCCGCCTTGCGGTGGTGCAGGCCGAGCAGGTGGCCTCGGCGGTGCGGGCCGCCCTGCCGGACGCGGTGGTCGAGCTCGTGACCATGAAGACCACCGGGGACAAAATCCTCGACAGAACCCTGGATCAAGTGGGGGGCAAGGGGCTCTTTGTCCGGGAACTGGACGAGGCACTGATAACCGGACGGGTGGATTTGTGTGTCCACAGCTACAAGGATTTGCCCGCGGGTGAGAATCCGGCGCTTCCGGTGGTTGCGGTCAGCGCTCGGGAAAATCCCCTGGATGTGCTGATTCTGCCCGAAGGTGCCACATTGCCCAACCCGGGCAAGCCGGTTGGCTGCTCCAGCCAGCGCAGGCAGGTGCAGCTGCGGGAGATGTTCCCCGGGCAGCCGGTGGCCCCAGTGCGGGGCAACGTGCTCACCCGGCTGGAAAAGCTGGACAGGGGCGAATATTCCGGGTTGGTGCTGGCGGCGGCGGGAATTCTGCGGCTGGGGCTGTGGGAGCGGGTGAACAGAGTGTTTACGGCGGAGGAGCTTCTCCCTGCGGGCTGTCAGGGCATCCTCGCGGTGCAGGGCCGGGCGGACGAGGATTACTCTTACCTGAACGGCTTTCACGACCCCGCCGCCTGGACGGCATCCCGGGCGGAGAGGGCTTTCATCGAGCGGCTGGACTGCGGCTGCGGGGCCCCCGTGGGTGTGTTTGGCGAGGTGGAGGGCGACTCGCTCCGGCTGCGCTGTATGGTGGCCTCGGAGAGTGGCATCTACCGGGAGGAATTGCGGGGAAGCGCCGCTGAGTGCGCACAGCTCGGAACGGAGCTTGCGGAAAAAATGATCGAGAGGATGGGCGGCATATGCGGGAAACCGGAATAATCTACCTGGTGGGCGCTGGCCCCGGCGACCCTGGGCTGCTCACTCTGCGGGGCAAGCAGCTGATCGAGAGAGCCGACGTGGTGCTCTACGACCGTCTGGTTGGGGAGGAAATCCTCTCCCTGCTGCCCGAAAAGGCACTTCTCATCGACGTGGGTAAAAATGCGGGGCATCATTTGATCCCCCAGGAGGAGATCAACGCGCTGATTCTCCGCTACGCGGGGGAGGGTAAGCGTGTTGTCCGCCTCAAGGGGGGAGACCCCTACCTCTTCGGCCGGGGCGCGGAGGAGCTGGAGGCTGTGGTGGAGGCCGGTATCCCCTTCGAGGTGGTGCCGGGGGTGACCTCGGCGATCGCGGTGCCCTCCTACGGGGGGATTCCCGTCAGCCACCGGGACTTCGCCTCCTCGGTGCACATCATCACGGGGCATCTCCGCCATGGCAGGGAGCGCAACATCCCCTACCGCCAGTTGACGGAGCTGGGGGGAACGCTGGTGTTCCTCATGGGCGTGGGCGCAATCACCGAGCTCTCCGCCGGGCTGCAAGGGGCGGGAATGCCCCCCACAATGCCCTGTGCCTTGGTGGAAAACGGTACCCGACCCGGCCAGCGCAGGGTAAACGGCACTCTGGCGGACATCGCCGGGCAGGCAGAAAAGGAAGCCGTTCAGCCCCCCGCTGTCTTCGTGGTGGGTGAAGTCTGTACGCTTTCGGAGCAGCTGGATTGGTTCTCTGGGCGGGCTTCGTCCGGCCTGCGCCCACTCTCAGGAGTCCGCACCGTGGTGACCAGACCCAAGGCAACGGCGGGGGAGCTGACCGGCAGGCTGCGGGAGCTGGGCTGCGAGGTAATAGAGCTTCCCTGCATCCGCACGGAGCCACTGCCCGTCCCCTCCGGCCTGTTGGAGCGCCTCTCCGCCTTCGATTGGATCGCCTTTACCAGCCCCGCCGGGGCGGAGCACTTCTTCTCCCTTTTGGAGGAGCACAGATTTGATATCAGAGCGCTGGGCGGGGCAAAGCTAGCGGCTATTGGCTCCAAGACGGCGGCGGTGCTGGAGCGTCGGGGCATCTATCCCGACCTTGTCCCGGAAAAGTACAGCGCATCTGCCCTGGCGGAGGAGCTGTCGGCAAAGATGCGGCAAGGGGATTCTCTGCTGCTCTTTCGGGCGAAGGAGGGGACTCCCGCGTTGCCCGAAAGCCTCGGCAAAGCCGGATTCGCAGTGGAGGATATTGCCGCCTACGAGACGTTTTATGAGCACCCCGACGGCAAAAAGGTCGCGGAGCTGCTGGCGGAGGGGAAGCTGGACTACCTCACCTTTACCAGCGCCATGACGGTGGAGGGCTTTGTGGGGGCGGTTGGCGAGGCCGATTTCAGCGGCCCCACGGCGGTCTGCATTGGGGAGGAGACGGCGGAGGCCGCGAGGAAGCGGGGCTTCCGGGTGGCCGTCAGCGAGCGCGCAACCATCGACAGCATGGTCGACTGCATACTTGAATTGGAAGAAAAGGATTGAAAGAAGGACATTTTCAATCCTGGGTTTTGTGCTTTTATGGCCAGAGGGGCCATAATAACGGCATAGCCGTTATCAGCACAACTCCCCAATAAGGAAAAGGAAATGAAAGGTGATAGAGATGAAAGGTGTCCTGATCATCGCCCACGGCAGCCGTCAGAAGTCCACAGAGCAGATTCTGGAAAATATTGTGGCCCTGGCAAAGGAAAAGCTGCCCGACCTGCCGGTGGAAACCGCGTACATGGAGTTCGGCCTGCCGGACATCCCCGACGGCCTGGACAGGCTGGCTGCTGCCGGAGTGACCGAGGCGGCGGCGGTGCCCTATTTTCTCTTTGACGGCATCCACATCCGGGAGGATATCCCCGAGGCGCTGGAGAAGTATCGCCAGGATCGCCCCGGCATGACAATCACCCTGGGGCGGCCGTTGGGCGAAGACCCCCGCCTGGCCGATGTGTTGGCCGACCGCATCCGGGAATGGCTATGAGCAAGCCGGTTCTCACCGTGGTAGGCGGGGGGATGGGCGATGCCGCCACCCTCACAGCCGAAGGGACAGAGGCGATTCGCACCGCCAAGCGGGCGCTGGCCCCTCCCCGCTTGGCGGAGGCCTTCCGAGAGCTGAATGGATCTATTATCACAGCGGGCATCCCTGAGACCCTGGCTGCGTTGGAGAATAACTCCGGCGATGCGGTGGTGATCGTTTCGGGGGACTGCGGCTTCTACAGCCTGGCCGCGCTGCTGAGGGAGCGGCTGAGGGAGCGGTATGCGCTGCGACTTCTCCCCGGCATCTCCAGTTTGCAATACTTCTGCGCCCTATTGGGAACGGCCTGGCAGGATGTGAAGGCTGTGAGCCTCCACGGACGCGCGGGCAGTCTCGCCGGGCCGGTGAGCTACAACAACAAGGTTTTTGCGTTGGCAGGGGGAGAAAACGGCACGGGCGAGATTCTGTGCTCACTAGAAAAGGCAGGGCTGGGTTTTGTCACGGCTCATGTGGGCGAAAACCTGGGTGCTGCAGCAGAGCGAATCGTTTCGGATTCTGTAGAGGCTCTGGCCTCCGGGGAGTACGCCGGGCTGTCGGTGCTGCTGCTGGAAAATCTCCGCCCCGGGAATCCGGGCGCGCGCCTGCGGGACGACGACTTCATGCGTGGCGGCACACCCATGACCAAGGAGGAGGTGCGTGTCCTGGCGGTTTCACGCTTGGAGGTTGCACCCCGCCACACAGTGTGGGATATCGGCGCGGGGACGGGCTCTGTGAGCACCGCTCTGGCCTATGCCGCCTGCGAGGGAGAAGTCTTTGCCGTGGAGCGGGACGCAGAGGCCCTCGGGCTGCTGCGGGAGAACCGGGAGAAGCTGGGCGCTTACAACATGCAGGTGGTGGAGGGGGAGGCCCCAAGCTGCCTGGAGGGACTTCCCATCCCTGACCGGGTATTTGTCGGCGGCAGCGGGGGACAGCTCCGGGAGCTGCTGGAGCTGCTCACAAAGCTCCCCGGCGGGCGCAGGGTTTGTGTCACGGCCATCGTGCTGGAGACGCTTTCCGCCGCGCTTGAAGCCTTGCGGGAGCTTGGCTGGGCCGACATCGAGCTCAGCTGCATTAACGTATCCAGGGCAAAGGCGGCGGGAAGTCTGCACATGATGATCGCGCAGAATCCCGTCTACATCATTAGTGCCGAATTGGAGAGATAAGCATGGCGGAGGAAGGAAAGGGCAGGCTGCTCATTGCGGCGGGAAGCAGCGGCGCGGGCAAGACCACCGTCACCTGCGGATTGCTGACCGCCTTTCAGCGGCGGGGGCTTTCCCTGGCCGCCTGCAAGTGCGGGCCCGACTACATTGACCCCATGTTCCACCGCCAGGTGCTGGGGGTGCCCTCCCGCAACCTGGATTTGTTCCTCTGCGGCGAGGAGGCCGTCATGGCGCTGCTTGCCGAGAGCTGTGAGTGCGCTGAGCTCACCCTGATCGAAGGGGTGATGGGCTTTTACGACGGCCTGAACTGGACGGATGAGGCATCCTCTCACCACCTATCCCGGGTGACGAACATCCCGGTGCTGCTGGTGGCCGACTGCCGGGGAAGGTCGGTCACGTTGGCGGCGGAGCTCCGGGGAATTGTCGATTTTGCGCCAAACAACATCGCCGGAATTCTGCTCAACCGCTGTGCACAGGGGAGCTATCCAAAGCTGAAAGAGCTTGTGGAAAAGCACACCGGCCTGCCGGTGGTGGGCTACCTGCCCACTGTGAAGGAGGTGGAGTTGGAAAGCCGCCATCTTGGCTTAGTCACGGCGGGAGAAGTTGAGAATCTGCGGGGAAAGCTGGACTTGCTGGCCGACCAGCTGGAGCGGACGGTGGAGCTGGACAGGTTGCTGGAGATTGCCTGTTCCGCACCGCCCATCGCCCGGAAAATGGTCGAGCGGGAGAAGACTGCCCAGGGCATCCGCATCGGCGTGGCGGAGGACGAGGCCTTCTGCTTTACATATCAAGACAACCTGCTCCTGCTGGAGCGGATGGGCGCGGAGATTGTGCCTTTTTCGCCCCTGGGCGACGCCGGGTTGCCGAAGAATCTTCACGGGCTGATTTTGTCCGGCGGCTACCCGGAGCTGCATGCGGAGCGGCTTTCCGCCAACCGGGGGATGCTGGCGGCGCTGAAAAAAGCGGTGGAGAGCGGCATGCCCACCATCGCGGAGTGTGGGGGCTTTATGGCGCTGTGCGAAAGCCTTGCCACCGAGGAAAATGGGGGCAGCTTTCCCATGGCGGGGGCGGTGCGCTCCACGGTGAAGATGACGAAGCGGCTCTCCCACTTTGGCTACGTGACTATGACAGCGGAGAAGGACAACCTGCTGGCGGCCAAGGGTGAAACGATTCGCGCCCACGAGTTCCACTACTCCGAGGCGAGTGATCCGGGGAGCGCATTCACCGCCAGCAAAGCGGACGGCAGGGAGTGGCCCTGCGTTCACGGGGGCGGAAGCCTCTACGCGGGCTATCCCCACATTCACTTTTGGGGCAACAAAACTGCCGCGGAGCGCTTTGTAGAGGGGTGCCGAGAGCGAAAGAGAAAGACAATGTAAGCATTTTGGCCCATGTAGTTTCGCTCCATGTAATTGCGGAAAATAATAAGACCATTTTCCGCAATTACTGCATATTAGTGATAGAGGGGAGAACCACCCATGAAAAAGCAGGTCATCATGATACAGGGCACCACCTCCAACGCGGGCAAGAGCCTGCTCGCCGCCGGGCTGTGCAGGATATTCGCCAAAGACGGTCTGCGGGTTGCCCCCTTCAAGAGCCAGAACATGGCCCTCAACTCCTACGTGACCGCCGACGGCCTGGAGATGGGCCGCGCCCAGGTGACCCAGGCCCAATGTGCGGGCATTGCCCCCGACGTGCGGATGAATCCGGTGCTGCTCAAGCCCACCAGCGACAGCGGCAGTCAGGTCATCGTCATGGGCGAGGTGGTGGGCAACATGCCCGCCCGGGATTACTACGCCTACAAGCACAAACTAAAGGAGCCGATTCTGGAGGCATTCCACAGCCTTGCGGCGGAGAACGACGTGATCGTCATTGAGGGGGCGGGCTCCCCGGCGGAGATCAACCTCAAGCAGAACGACATCGTCAACATGGGCCTTGCCAAGATGGTGAAGGTCCCTGTGCTGCTGGCGGGGGATATTGACCGGGGCGGGGTGTTCGCCGCCCTGGCGGGCACCCACCTCCTGCTGGACGAGGAGGAGCGAAGGCACCTGAAGGGCGTCATCATCAACAAATTCCGGGGGGATGTCACCATTCTGGAGCCGGGACTCCAGATGCTGGAGGACATCATCCACACCCCTGTGGTCGGCGTGGTTCCCTACCTGAAGGTGGATATCGACGACGAGGACAGCCTTACCGACCGCTTCTCCCAGAATTCCGGCGGTGTGCTGGACATTGCGGTGGTGCGGCTGCCCCGCATCTCCAACTTCACGGACTTTGGGGCCATCTCCGCCGTGGAGGGGGTGGGGCTGCGGTACGTGGCCTCTCCCGGCCAGCTGGGCAGGCCCGACATGATCTTCCTCCCCGGCAGCAAGAACACCATGGAGGATTTGTTGTGGCTGCGCCAGAGCGGCCTGGAGGCGGCAATCCTCAAATATGGGGCCGACGGCGGCATCGTCTTCGGCATCTGCGGCGGCTACCAGATGTTGGGGGAGAGGCTCTCCGATCCGCTGGGCATGGAGGCCGGCGGTGAACTGCGGGGAATGGGCCTGCTGCCCGGGCGGACAGAGTTTGCCCCACAGAAGGCCCGGCGGCAGGTGGAGGGCTGTTTCGGCGAGGTGAAGGGCCCCCTTGCCCCATTGTCGGGCGCCAAAATCGAGGGCTACGAGATACACATGGGTCAAACCATTGGGGAAGAAGGTGCGGAGCCCCTCGCGCTGGTGGAGGACGGCCGCCCAGACGGAATGCAGAAGGGGAGCATCTACGGCAGCTACCTCCACGGCGTGTTTGACAGCGCGGAGGCGGTGGATGGGCTGCTCCGGGCGCTGCTGGCCCGGAAGGGCCTCAGCGGGGACGCGCTGCACGCGGAGGATCCAGTCGTCTACCGGGAAAGGCAGTTCGACATTCTGGAACAGGGCCTGCGGGAGAGCCTTGACATGGAGCGCATCTATCAAATCATGGAAGAAGGAGTATGAAAGCCGTGCTTTCATACTTTGGGTTTGCGCCTTAACAGCCAGAGGGGCTGCAATGCCAACTCGCGTTGGCACCGGCACAATTCCCAGCCAGTTGTAATTTGGAAGGAGTATTGCATTCATGGCAGACAGCGCGACAATGCGGCCCAAGGAGATCGAGTCGGAGAGCTTCGCCATCATTACCCGGGAGCTGGGGGAACGCACCTTCTCCGACGACATCGCCCCAGTCGTCAAGCGGGTGATCCACACCACCGCCGACTTTGACTACGCCGACAACCTGTACTTTTCGCAGGATGCTATCGAGACAGCCCGCCGCGTGTTCCGGGAGGGTGGAACGATCATCACCGACACCAATATGGCACTGGCGGGAATCAGCAAGCCCGCGCTGGAGAAGCTCTCTATGAAGGCTGCATGCCTCGTGGCCGACGGAGAGGTTGCCCGCCGCGCCAAAGAGGAAGGGGTCACTCGCTCCCGTGTTGCGGTGGACGAAGCGCTGGAGCGCTTTGGGGACAGGCCGATGATTTACGCCGTGGGCAATGCTCCCACCGCGCTGCTGCGGCTGCTGGAACTGACGGATGCCAGAAAGCGGCCCGCGCTGGTCATCGGCGTTCCTGTCGGCTTTGTCAACGTGGTGGAGGCGAAGGAGCAGCTGATTGTCAGCGATTTCCCCAACATCACAGCCCGGGGGCGCAAGGGCGGCAGCAATGTGGCGGCGGCGATTTGCAACGCGCTGCTATATCAGTATTTAGGCATGCGATAGGGGAGATTCACGTTGTACACACTGTTAGCCATTCTGGCGGGGGTTTTGCTTGATCTGTGCTTTGGCGATCCCCACTGGCTGCCACATCCGGTGGTGGGGATGGGAAAGCTGATCAACTTGCTGGAAAAGCTGCTGCGCAGGCTGTTCCCCAAGTCGGAGAAGGGAGAGCTCGCTGCTGGGACGGTCATGGCGGCGGTGCTGCCCCTCTTCTGCTTTGGCCTCTCCGTCCTGATTCTGTGGCTGCTGGGACTGGTTCACCCCCTGCTGCGCTTCGCGGTGGAGAGCTTCTGCTGCTATCAGATCCTGGCGGCAAAGAGCCTACGGGACGAGAGCATGGCGGTGTTCCGGGAGCTGAAACGGGGCGATCTGGCGGCGGCCAGGACTGGGGTTTCCCGCATTGTGGGCCGGGACACGGCCGGGCTGGACGAGGCGGGTGTGACGAAGGCGGCGGTGGAGACTGTGGCGGAAAACACCGGGGACGGGGTGGTCGCACCACTGCTGTTTCTCGCCATTGGCGGCGCGCCGCTGGGCTTTCTCTACAAGGCGGTCAACACCATGGACAGCATGGTGGGCTACAAAAACGAGAGCTACCTCTACTTCGGGCGGGCTGCCGCAAAGCTGGACGATGTGCTCAATTGGCTTCCGGCGCGGCTTGCGGGGCTGCTCATGGTGCTGGGGGCGTTCCTCTGCGGGGAGGACGGCAGGGGGGCGTGGAGAATCTTCCGGCGGGACAGGCTAAGTCACAGCAGCCCGAACTCCGCCCAGACTGAGGCCGCCTGCGCGGGCGCGCTGGGCATTCAGCTGGGGGGGCCGTCGGCCTACTTTGGCAAGATGGTGGAGAAGCCGACAATCGGGGATGACACCCGCCCGGCAGTGCGGTCGGACATTCGCCGCGCCAACCGCCTGATGTTTGCGGCGGCGGCGCTTTCCCTGGTGCTGTTTACGGGGATAAGGCTGGCAGTTCTACTTGTAATCCGATAAAGAAGCGAGGGGAAATATGAGCACACACGGCGGCGACAGGCTGGGCTTTTACCGAAAATATGGGCGGATGCCGCTGGATTTTTCCGCCAGCCTGAACCCTTTGGGCATGCCGGAGGCGGTGCGGGAGGCCGCAAAACAGGCGGTGGACGACGCGGAGGCGTACCCCGATCCCTCCTGCCGCCTGCTTCGGGAGGCGCTGGGCGAAAAGTTGGGAATTTGGCCCGACAGCATCCTCTGCGGGAATGGCGCGGCGGACTTGATCTACCGCATTCCCGTGGCACTGCGCGCCAAGCGCGGCCTGATCACGGCGCCCGCCTTTTCAGAATACGCCGCCGCTATGATGGCAGCCGACTGCCGGGTGGAAGCGTACCCTCTGCGGGAGGAGGACGGCTTCCGGGTGACGGAACGCATCCTCGAAGCCATTGTCCCTGGTACCGACCTGCTCTTCCTCTGTACCCCCAACAACCCCACCGGCGGCACGGTTGAGCCGGGGCTGGTGGAGCGAATCGCTGATCGCTGCCGGGAGGTTGGTGCAGTGCTTGTTCTTGACCAGTGCTTCCTGGATTTTGTGGCGGACAGGGAGCGGCACAGCCTGCTTGACCTGCTGGAAAGATTTCCCAATCTCCTCCTCCTCCGGGCGTTCACCTAGAGCTATGCCATGGCGGGGCTGCGGCTGGGCTACCTGCTTAGCGGCGACCGGGATTTGCTGAATAAGCTGGAGCAAGCGGGGCAGAGTTGGTCGGTCTCCACACCGGCCCAGGCGGCGGGATTGGCCGCTCTCGGCCAGGAAAGCTACCTGGAGGCGGGCAGGGAAATGGTCTTTCGAGAGCGATCCAGAATGGCGGAGGGGCTCCGCGCACTGGGGATGGCGGTGCTGGAGCCGGAGGCGAACTTCATCTGCTTTCGCTCCCCCGAGCCCAGCCTGGGCGGGCTACTGGCGGAGCGGGGGATTCTGATTCGGGACTGCGCAAACTTTTCCGGGATGGGGGAGGGCTGGTACCGAGTCTGCGTCTCCACTTCCGAAAACAACGGCGTTTTGCTGGACAATATCGCGGAGGCGATGGAAAAAGCAGGGCGGGATCAGTGATCCCGCCCTGCTTTTATGTCAGCCATCTTCTTTTGGCTTTTTCTGTTTTTTGGACTTGGTGATCCACCGGTCAAAGACCGCCAGCACACCCGGCAGCACGAATACGATCAGCAGTGTCGCACAGAGCGCCCCCTTGGAGATCGTCTCGCAAATCTGGCCCACGGTGGGGTTCTCGAACAGCTGGCCCAGAATGCCTGTCACCACAATGATGATGAGGCCCGAGGTGAGAATGGTGTGGATGGAGCCGTTGTAGGCCGCCGTCAGCGCTTCCTTCACGCCCAGGTGCTTGCGGTTTTCCACATAGTAATTGGTGAACAGGATGCCGTAGTCGATCGTCGCACCCATCAGGATACATTGCACGATCAAAAGCGCGAGGTAGTAGATGCTGTAGCCCTGCAACCCGATTGTGCTGACCGTGATGTAGACGCCGGTCTGAATGATGAGCACCAGGATGGTCGGAATGAGGAAGTTGCGGAAGGTCAGCAGAATGACGATGAAGATGGAAATGGCTGTCAGCGCGGAGATAAGGGCCATCTCGCCGCCAAAGCTCTGGGACATTTCGTAGTTCATGGGGGAGTTGCCGACCAGGTAGTAGTTGCCCTTCAGACCTTGGTCGAACTCGCTGATCATGTTGCCAAGGAAGGCATAGGTCTCGTCCGATTCACCGGGGAAGGTGGTGGCGATCACCATGCGGGAGAAGTTGGGCCCCCGCAGCTGCAAAATGCCCTCGTCCAGGTCGTCCTTGGTGTCGTACAGCGTCTGTTTGACGTCCTCGTCGAACAGGTCGGCAAAGAGGGGATCGGGCAGAATGTCGTCCACCAGGTAGTTGAACAAATCCAGCAGGGAGAATGTCCAGGCGGGGTCGGAGTCAATCCCGCTGAAATAGTAGACGTAGAGGAGCTTCATGTTGTCGTCGGTCAGCTCGTCCGACATCCCGTCAAAGAGTTGGGTCATTCCGGCATAGGAATAGGAGTGTCCGTCGATGACCGCATCCACAATCCGCCTTGCGCCGTCAAGCAGGTCGGTGTCGTCCGCATCGATTTGGTCGGCGAGGTCGGGGTCGGTCAGCACCTCATCGGTGATAAAGTGGATGAAGGTTTGCAGGGAGAGCTTCCAGTCCCGGGTACTGCCGTGGCGGCTGATGTTCAGCAGGTAGAGCTGGGTGGGCAGCTCGGTGTCCATGTCCAGCAGATCGGCCATGGCTTCCGGTGTGTAGGCTGTCCCTGCCACCGACCCGGCCATGATGTCCCGCAGCATGCGGAGATCATCAAGCGTTGCGTCGTCAAAGGTGTCGCCGAAATCTTCATCCTCCGTAAGGTCTTCCAGAATGAAATCCACCAACTCCCGCAGGGAGATGCGCCAGCCGCTGGTATCGCCGTACAGGTTCATGTGATAGGCGTACAGCAGCCGCAGCATGTCCGGCTCCATATCCAGCAGCTCCGCCAGGGCGGCGGGGGTGAATCGGCGGCCGGAGAGGGTGCTTTCCATCAGGGTGCGGGACATCTCCAGGTCTTCCAGGTCGTCCTCTTCCAGGGTGTCGCCGAAATCCCCGCCGGTGAGGTCGTCCAGGACGTAGTCCACCAGCTCCTCCAGGGAGAGCCGCCAGCCAGAGGTGTTGACGTACTTGTCGATCTGGTAGGCGTACATCACCTTGAGCATGTCCGGCTCCATCCCGATCAGCCCGGCCAAGTCGTCGGGGGTGTAGGTCTGGCCGGAAATGGCGCCGTCCATCAGGTTTTTCATGCCGATCAGGTCGGAGAGCTCCTCCCCGCCGATGCCGGAGCCCGTCATATCCCGGGCTATATACTCGACAATGTCGTAAAGCTCCACACCCGGCCCCCGGTACCGGTCGTATAGGGTGGTGTGGTAGATGTAGAGCGGCGCGATCATGGAGCTGTCCATTCCGGTCAGCTCCGCCATCTCCCTGTCGGTTAGGAGCGCGTTGGAGAGGGAGGAATCTTTGAGGGCTTTTAGCATGGTGAGGCTGTCCGCTTGTTCCCCCAGCATGGGGCCGAAGTTGGCCACCAGGAAGTCGATAAAGTCGGAGAGGGTCATGGTCTGGCCGCTCCCGCCACCCCCAGAGAGCTGGAACAGCATGGAGATGAGGGATTCGTCCATGCCCAGGAAAGCGGACAGGTCTGCCGCCGTGAAGCTCTGGCCGGAGGCCGATGCCTGAAGCATGCCGTACATGGTTGTCAGCTGGCTTATGTTTTGCCCGCCGATCAGAGCCGCGTAATAGGGGTCTTGGGCGAGCCCCAGGGAAAGCTGCAGGAAGTCCATGAGGGTCATGTCGGGCGCGGAGGTGCTGTAGCCCAGTGTCGGCGTCGCATTGTTCATGATTTCCTGCACGGTGGACATGCTGAGCCCGGTGAGGCCGGCAAGCTGGGGAGCGGTGTAGGGGCCGCCTTCTTCCGCCCGAATGAGCTGCTGGAAGCCCTTCACCTGTGCCGCGACGGCGGGGTCAACCATGCCCGCGAAGGGGGAGCCTGCCGCCAGCACATTGTCCGCCAGCAGGTCGATGAACTGGGGCAGCGTCATGGCGGTTACGCCGGGGGAATGGTACATGGTGTACACGATTTCGATCATGGAGCGGTCGATGCCCATATCGCCCAGCAGTTCCGCCATCTGGGCGGCAGTGTAGGGCTGCAGCAGGATATCCGGGTCTGTAAAGGTGGACAGAGTCTCAATCTGCCTCTTTTGCGAGCTGGGGAACATCGAGGAAAAGAGGGGATTGTCCGCGATATCCTTTTTGAGGAAGCGCACAAATTCCTGCAGGGTGAGTGCGCCGGGCTCCACCTCTCCGGTGTCCGCGTAGTAGAAGGAGTAGAGCAGATCGGCCATGCGGGAGTTGACGCCCAGCAGCTCCGCGAACTGACTGCTGGTGTACTCCCGCCGGAACTTCTTCTCGTTGCCGAAGGTTCCCAGCAGTTCAATTTGCTCCCGGGTCTCGTCGTCAAAGGCGTCGTCGAACCGGTCGTCGTTCAGGATATCGTTTACCAGCAGGGAGGAGAAGACCGGAACCTGCATGGTTTTGTCGTCCACCGCGCCGTGGTCGGCAAAGTAGAGCAGGAAGAGCAGCTCCGCCATGTCGGCGTCCATGCCCAGTGTGTCGGCGAGGGCGGCGCTGTCCTTTTTGGCCTGGACCTGAGCGGGGTCGGCAAAGACGGACAGCTTGTCCATATCCTCCCGGGTGTCGCTGTCGATGGCGTCGTCAAAGCGGCTGTCCTCCAGCACCTCGTCCAGCAGCAGGTCGGCGAAAGCCGGGAAGGTCAGTTCCAGATTGTCCGCTGCGCCATTTTTACCGAAGTAGTACAGGAAGAGCAGCTCCACGTCGTCGGCATCCATATCCAGGGTGTCTGCGACCTGGTCGGCGCTTTTGGGGGTGGAAATCTCGCCGGTATCGGTCAGGGTGGCCAGCTGATCGATCATATCCAGGGTGTCGGCGTCAAAGAGGTCGGCGAAGTCCTCGTCTGTCATGACGTCGTCCTGAATAAAGCGCACGAAGGCGGGGAGTGTCATGGTGCCGGTTTCGACGCCGCCGTGGTCTCCGAAGTAGTACACCATCAGGTTGGTGATGTCTTCCTCTTCCATTTCAAAGAGATCGGATATCTCGGCGGCGGTCTTGGGCTTCGTCAACTCCTCCTTGTCTGAAAAGGTGGAGAGGAGGTCGAGGCGATCCAGTATTTCGTCATCCAGGCGGTCGGAGAAGGTCTCGTTTTCCGCCACGTCGTCGGCGAGGAAGCGCAGGAAATCGGCGGTGGAGATGTCGCCTACCTCTCCGTTTCTGTAGCGGTAGTAGTACAGGATGTCGAGCAGATCAGAGTCTATGTCCATCTCGGTGTCGAAGTCGAAATCTCCGCTCAGGGCGTCGATCTCGTCCGCGAGCTCGGCGGAGGTGTACTGCTTGTCCAGGGTTGTAGACACGGAAGTGACGCTGGTGACGTGCTCGTTTTCCTCCAGATGTTCAGCGATTTCGGTGATCTTCTCCTCATCCTGGTTGTCGAAGAGGACGAGGACTGTGTTGGTGGCGGGGAACACCTCGGCGATGGGGTCGGGATCCTCCAGGGTGTAAGCGATCTGGGTATTCCCCTGAAGGAAGTAGGAGCCGACAAACAGCACGACCAGAACCACGGCGATGACATGCCGGAACCGGTAGCTGAAGGCGGAGATGGCGTCCATCTTAATGTGGAGCACCTTTTTGGCGGTCTTCTTGATCAGCTTGTCGAACAGCAGGATCAGGACGGGGAGCAGGGTGAAGGTGCAGATCATGCTGATGAATACGCCCTTGGCCAGCACGAGGCCCAAATCCTGGCCGATCTTGAAGCGCATGAACACGAGCACCACCAGGCCGACAATTGTGGTGACCGCGCTGCTGGCGATGGAGGAGAAGGCGTAGGTCAGCGCGTTTTTCATGGCGTCGTACTTGCTGTCGGTTTTGTCAATCTCCTGCCGGTAGCGGTTGAGCAGGATGATGGAGTAGTCCATGGACAGAACCATCTGCAAGATGGCGGCGATGGAGGAGGTGATGTCCGAGATGCTCCCCAAAAAGATGTTTGTGCCCATGTTGATCACGACGGCAACAAGGATCGAAAAGAGGAACAGGAGCGGCTCCGCCCAGGAGGCGCACATGGCGAAGAGAATGACCATCGCCATGGCTACCGCCAGCGTGAGCAGAAGGGGGGAGATGTTGGTCTTGCCCACAACATCCCGGGTGAAGACCATTTCATAGGAGGCGAACTCCTCCTCTATGGCCTTTTCCAGCGCAAGCTCCTGTTCTGTGTCGAAGTCGTAGAGGGTGCCGACCTTATACAGTGTGTGATTGTCCTTGTTGTAGTCCGGACTGTCCTCGTCGTAGTCCACGGAATCCACATAGGGGAGCGCCGCCAGCCTTTCCTCAATGGCGGACTGCTCCCCTTCGCTTAGGTCTGTGAACATGACGCGGATGGTATAGGTCTCCTCCAGCTCGGGGAATTCCTCCTCCATCACATCCATGCCCATCTTCATGGAGGAGTCGTCCGGCAGGTACTTGGTCATGTCGGTGTTGATGCCAACCTGGGGGATCAAAAGCCCACAGACCACTGTGAGAGCCAGCATGAACACCAGGAGGAGAATCCGCTTTTCTACTATGAAATTCGCAAGTTTCTTCATTCTTCCATTCTTTCCTTTGACAATAGAATCCATTGGTATTATACTAAACACATGTTGCCGATTCAACCGATTGATTGCGGAATATGGTATGTTGCGCGTCAAATCAAACGCGAGTGTTGCTTAAATAACAGGATCGGGGAAAGGGGCGTTGGTGTTGGAGAAAGAGGATCGCAGGGTGCGTCTGACAAAACGTATGCTGAAGGAAAGCCTGCTGGAGCTGCTCCATGGGGGCGCGGATATCCACAAAATTTCTGTGCGGGAGCTGTGTGAGCGGGCCGACATCAACCGCTCCACCTTCTACAAATACTACGGCTCCCAGTATGACCTGCTCAAAGAGATGGAGGATGACTGGTTCGGGCAGATAGAGCAGAACATCGGGGATTCCACCGCGCTGGACAGCTTTCACCTCCAGGATGTGCTCAACTACGTGAACGAAAACTTGGAGCTGAGCCGTCTGCTGTGCAACAGCAATGTTGACCCCGACTTCGCGCAGCGGCTGTTTTCGCTCCCCTCTGTCAGCCGCTTGATTCAGGAGAGCCTGCCGCTGGACAACATGGGTTATGCGGCCGACTATGTACACGAATGCCATGTCAACGGCGGCTATAGCCTGATCAAGCTGTGGCTCAACAAGGAGGAGCGCGAATCCCCGGAGGAGATGGTGGAGATCATGAAATATGTTTTTCGGGTGAAGCAATAAAAAGGGAAAAGAAAAGGAACCGCATGTGCGGTTCCTTTTTTGATGTGCAGGTTATACTAATCTTAAGTTAAAAACCGAAGAAGTGGAGCGAAGCTTTCTTTTGGGAAAGAAAGCGTTCTGAGCGACAACTGATTCGAAGTTTTTATTTGAGATTAGTATTAGGCTCTTGAGGCAAGGGTATCCTTTTCATACGCCTTGGCGTCGTGAATCCACTCCATGCCGCAGAGCACGTTGCTGCGGCGGCAGTAGTAATCCCACACGGCGGAGAGGGGCATGGCCTTGAGCTCCTCGGTGATGGCAAGGCGGGCACTGACGTCGCCTTTCAGCTCCAGGTTCTTGAGCTTGCTTACCGGCTGGAGGAGGGCCTCCAGCAGTGCCTTTTTGGTGTTGCGGGCGCCGATGGTCATGGCCATGACGCGGTTGATGGAGGCGTCGAAGTAGTCGGTGGCGATATAGGTGCGGTCGTAATCCCCGATGCGCACGATCTCCCGCATCAGCTGGCGGGTCTCGTCGTCGAAGGCCACCACGTGGTCACTGTCCCAGCGGACAGGGCGGCTTACGTGGAGCAGAACGCCCTTCTTGGCGAAGAGCAGGGCGGTGGACAGCTTGGGGGAGACGAACTCGGTGGGGTGGAAGTGCCCCTCGTCCATGGTGAGAGCCATGTTCTGGCGATCCAGCACATAGCCCATGACGAACTCGTGGGAGCCCACAACATAGGCCTCGCTGCCGATGCCGAACAGCTTGCTCTCCAGGGAATCCAAGTGGTGCTTCTCGTTGGTCTTGTAGGCGCACATTTTGTCCAGCGCCTCGGCAAAGCGGGCACGGGGGGCGTAGGTGTCGATGGGGACTTCCTTCTCGCCGTCGGGAATCCAGATGTTCATCACGCAGGTCTGGCCTGTCTTTTTGCCGATGTGCTCGGAGATTTTGCGGCAGCGCACGCCGTGCTCGATCCAGAAATCCTGTATGCCCTTGTCGGCGCTGGCTAGGGTGTAGCCACTCTCCGCCTTGGGGTGGGAGAAGAAGGTGGGGTTAAAGTCCAGGCCGACCTTCTGGTCGTTGGCCCAGTCAATCCAGTTGTCGAAGTGCTCCGGCTCAATCTGGTCGCGGTCGACCTGTTTGCCGCCGTTGTCCAGGTAGGAGGCGTGGATGTTCACCTTGTTGCGGCCGGGGATGTAGGAGAGGGACTTCGCGAAGTCGGCAGAGAGCTCTTCAAAGTTGCGCGCCCTGCCGGGGTAGTTGCCGGTGGTCTGGATGCCGCCGCTGAGCGCCTGGCCGCTGTTCTCAAAGCCAAGCACGTCGTCAAACTGCCAGCAGTGGAAGGATGTGGGGATTTTGTCCAGCATGTCCATGGCGGCGTCGGTGTCCACGCCGTATACTCCGTATGCCTCCT
>JBKEBS010000050.1:0-31333 GCA_047973265.1 Oscillospiraceae bacterium | reverse complement strand
TGAGCGGACAAGCGATTCGGCAGGGCGTATCGATTTGGAGTATGAACATGGAGAACGCATCGCCGAGAATTGTCAGCTCTCCCCAGGGTCGTAGCAAAGAAGTAATCGACAGCGATATCGACAGTTTTCTGAGCGCATACGAAGAAACATTGCAAGAGACAATACCCGAGGAACACATGCCGGATGCCCTGACAGCTGACTATTCCTTTGAGAGCTGTATTCGCAAAGATCCAGAGGGGAAGAAGGAAATCTATCTTTTGAGGCGGCGGCAGGACGGGGTAAAGGCGCTGCTCCGGGTTACGAAGGATTACCCGGAGGAGGACGCCCTGGAAGAGGCGAAGCTGCTGACAAAGCTCGATTATCCGGGTATCCCGAAGGTGTATGCCTCTTATGAGCAGGATGGAAAGACATATGTTGTCCGGGAATTCATCGAGGGACGCTCTCTCCATGAAATTGTGAAGTCAAGCGGCAGCTTGAGTGCGGGCGATATCTTCAATTTCATGCTGGGTCTCACAGATATTTTAACCTATTTGCACTCTCAGGTGCCGCCCGTCATCCACCGGGATATCAAGCCCCAAAATATCATCGTGGGAAAAGACGGCAGCATACATTTGATTGACTTCGGCATCGCCAGAGTCCACAAGGAAGAGAGGACACACGACACGTCCGTTGTCCTGACATTGGACTATGCTTCGCCCGAGCAATATGGCTTTGAGCAGACAACGCCCCTGTCCGATATCTATTCCTTGGGGGTCGTGATGCTGTTTATGGCAACCGAGCATACAAGCAGGTCGGGGCTTGAATCGCAGATTGTGAACAACCGCCTCCGCAATTTGATAGAGCACTGCATTGCATTTAACCCCAAATCACGTTTTCAGAGTGTGACAGAACTTCGCAACTATATCCGGCGGGATATCAACCAGCAGGCATCGAAGGTAAAGCGAAGACTGGCCATGGTGGCTTCGATTATTGTCGTTACCGCTTGTTTGTCAGCTTTTTCCTATGGAACAGGCAATTATATAGGGGAAGGCAATGGCAGTGAGACCGGCTATAAGAGAGGCTATGATGTTGGATATACCGACGGATACGAAGCTGCACCTGTTTTCAAAATGGGGGAAATGGGTGTAAACCTGAACAGCGGAAACACCCCTGGGAATATGGCGATTGACGGCGGCGCTTTTGCGGTACAGAGCAGTGACCTCGTATTCTATATTGCCGATGGCGACATCTATAGGATGTCGGGGAGCGGCGCGGAATCGGAGCTTTTGGTGCAGGGGAAGAATGCCAAGGCGCTCAGCTGCCAAAATGGGTGGCTGTACTATTCATCGGAGCAGAGCATCCTGCAAACCAATATCTACACTCTCGAAAGCGATGTGCTTTGCGAGGATATAACCGGCAAGCTGTATCTTGTGGATGGGAATTACTATATCCAGGGTGATACCGGCCTTTCCCGGCTCAATACTGTGACCGGCAACCTCACTGCATTGAATGATTTTTCTGCGAGCGAGTATGTGAATATTGAAGATGGAGTAATATTTTTCATCCGTGGGGACAATCATGGGCTATATCGCTCTGACTTGAACGGAGATGGCTTGAAGCGAGTCACTGACGGAGACTGCAAAAGTGTCTGCCTCTTGGAGGGAGATGTTTTCTGCGCCCTTTATGAAGGTGGAAGCGGCGAATTGGTGAAAATCGAGGGTGATACCGGCGAGGTGGAACAGCTCGCGGAGGTAAACGCCGTTATGCTCAATGCCACCAATAGGGGCATCTATTTTATCGATACCTTTGACAGGACGATAAATATATCTTCCCTTGATGGCAGTGTTAGGAATAGGATTTCAAAGAATCGCGCAATTGACTTTAATATTGCGGGAGATTGGATATTCTATCACAACGAGGCGGACAGCGGCAGGCTGTGGTGCGTCCGGCTGGATGGAACCAACGACCATCCGATTCAGGCGGGGAGGTGATCCGGGTGCTTGGGAAGCCCAACTTCAACTGGCAGCAAGAAGAACGCTCAATTTTTGAAATTGTTTCAGAAGAGGGTGTTATGCGGCCCAAAACGATTTTCTATATTGTACAGCAGCTGTGCCGCGTTCTGGATGGCCAAAGCCATGAGAAATCGTCCCCAGTAAATGGACATGTTCACCCGCAAACCATTCTGGTAAATGCCAATGGAACGGTTCGATTGTCTGACCGCTCTCTCCCGCTGTCTGCCAGAGAAGCGTATATTCCGCCGGAACAGGATCAATTCGACGAGGCTACTCCCAGCGCAACTGTGTATGCCATCGGTATGGTAATGCTTTTTATGGCAACGGGGCACGAAAAAAAGGGGGATATGGATGCCTTTGTTGCCGACAACGCTCTCCGCGCCATAATTGCACACTGCGTTGCATTTGATCCGAAGATGCGCTTTCAGAACGTGAGAGAGCTTTCGGTTGCCATGAAACGGGCAAAAGGGAAGATGAAAAAAGCGCTGTTTATCCTCCTGTTTGTCGCATGTATCGCCGCCGCTGCCGCGCTTATCTTCTGGTTCTATCAGGACGGAAATGCCAGAGGAGAGTCAGTGGGAAGGGAGTCGGCGTATACGGCGGGGTATACATCCGGATACGAAAAAGGCTATTCAGATGCCCCGGGAATTGGAATCGATGGAGCGTCCTTTGACCCGGAGTTTGGGAATCTCTCGGGAAATCTGGCGGGGGAGGGTGGGGCGATTGCGGTGCGCAGTGAAGAGGAGGTCTTCTTCCTGCACGAGGGAACGATTTATCGGATGAACCCATATACGGAAAGCGTTCAACCGCTTGTGAATGATGCAGAGGCATACGGCCTGAATTATTATGACGGCTGGCTCTATTACTGCACGGATGAAAAGGTTCTCAGGGTGAATCCCCAGACGATGACGGAAGAAGTGTTTTGTGATTTGCGCTCCGGCCTCCTATACATCGTCGACGGAGACTTTTACCTCCACGATCTCACCGGTACCGGTTATCTTTACAGGATAAATGCAAATGCGGGAACGCTGACGCAAATGAATGACTTGATAAAATACAACTGCCTCAATATTGTGGGCGGGCGGCTGTACTACATTGATACGGATAAAGGCGGCAATATCTATCGATGCGACCTCGACGGGGGCAACGTACAGCTGATTAACAGCAACAATTGTGAGAGCTTCTGTATCTACGACGGCAAAATATATGCCTATGCTGCAAGTTTTGAAAGAGATGCGCTCAATTATTCGGCAAGCTTCCTGATCAGCATGGATTTGGACGGCGGAAATATCGAGAGCTTTACGAATATTCCAGCCTATTATCCAAATGTCTCGGACGGTGGAATCTTCTATATCGCGGGAAATAACAGGACTCTTGAGTGGATGTCCCATGATGGAAGAACCCGTTACAGCATCCTGTTCACCCGCACCGGCATTTTCAATATCGCAGGGAGATGGATATTCTACTCGAATGAAGAAGACGGCGGAGCACTGTGGCGTGTCCGTGTAGACGGGTCTGGCAACGCAAAGGTTGTATAGCAGGGATAATCGCAAAAAGACAGCAGGCTTATTCGAGCCTGCTGTCTTTTTATGTTGAGAAAACACCGGTTTGTATGCATAAAGCTGACAAGTGGCGAGCTGATTCTCCTTATACTATAAGTAACACGGCAACGACTTTGAATGAGGAGGAGAAAGAAATGAATATGGTTGCAACGCTAAAAGGGCTGAGCTGCCCGCAGTGCGGATCAGAAGATTTGCATATAAAAGGAAAGCCTGGCAGCACGGGCGCGGTAATGGCAGGGGTTCTTTTTGGAGGAGCGATTGCCAACTTGGCAGTCAGCAGTAATGCCTCGAAAAATGTGGAGACGGTTCCCATCTCCTATGCCTGCAAAAATTGCAAACACAAGTTTCAGACCTTTCCGCTCAGCGCACCGGCCGAGGACATTCTTGAAGTGCCCTGTATAATCAGTTTCACTCGCCTTGGAAGCTTCGTGGGCAGCGCAGTGGTGCAAATTGTGTATCTGAACGGCGTCAACTGCGGCCCCATCAAGAACGGAAAGACCATCACGCTTCAAACCGGAAACCGGTGGAATACGCTGTTTGTCACAGATCAATATGGTGCGGCATTTCAGAGCTGTTACCGTTTTGAAGCGGTTCCGGGTGGAGTAGTCGAAGTGAAATTCAACCGGAAATTTGTGGAATAACTGACGTATTTAAAATTAGGAGGCAACAAGATGATGTTTGGAAACGGAGACTCATTTGGAAAGATGCTTATGAATTCAAAGGGCACCTGCCCAAGCTGCAATACTGAGCTGACGTTTGAAAAGTCAGCGCAATTGGCAAAATCACATGGCATAGACGACAATGTCGTAATGTGCAAGAAATGTTCCAAGGTGTATGAAATTCACATGGTTCCGGGGAAAATGACGCTGACGAATGATGTTACGAGCAAGTATCCGCAGATAAAATCCAAAAAAGGTTTTTTCAGCAAGATATTCGGTTAAGTCGTTCACCATAGGAGGGACTCATTATGATAAAAGCATACAAGGAGTATTGGAAAGGCTATGTCGACTTCAAGGGCAAGACAAGTGTCGGCGGCTATTGGTGGGCGTTTCTTGCCAATTATTTGGCCAGTTTTGTAGTATCGCTTCTTGCAGCGTTGCTAAACATCAATAGGCCGGAGGCCTCCATGACAGTTTCAATGACCTTTATGCTGCTATGTCTGCTTCCGTCGCTGGCCATTATGGTTCGGCGGCTGCGGGATGCGGGGTCTGCGTGGACAAATGTATTTTGGGTGTTTCTGCCAATCGCGGGCCCAATCATACTGATTGTCAAATTATGCAAGGCGTCAAGTGGAGCCGCTTACAAGCCTGTGGCGCAACAGGTCAGCGCTTCCGGCGCGCCTGTATACCAAACATTTTCCCATCCGCCGGCAACGTCGGCGCCAGCTGTCGTCCAGGTTCCACCCCCGCCCAAACCGCTCCCAACAGCGGGTGTCAGTATATTGGATCAGTATAGAGCGGGGCTCTCCTATCTCGACAGCTGTGGAGCGTTTGATGAGGCTAAGTTCCGCGAATACAACCGCATTTCCGGAAATCGCTTTTCTGAGGGAAACATTCAAAATCAGCTATCAAACGCAAGGATGATGATGGGCGGCATGGAAGATTTGAGGAAGATCTTGCGGACAAACATGGCAGAGGCCATCCGCACATTTGAGGAGCTGGAAAGAAACGGTATTGACTTGTCAAAGTACAAGCTGTAAAAGCGAGATTTTACGGAGGTTGTCATGGAAAATAAAAAAGGCATAGGGCCTCAGCGAACAGCGGCTGCAATACTTTTCCTTTGGGGATTCCTTAATTTTTTTGTGAATAGGGTGGTTGCCAGCGCTGCATGGGGAGGCTCTTTTTCTATGAGCACGTCGAGCTGGATTTTGCAGTTGTGCTCTCTCGGGATTATCATATTGCTTTTTATAGGCAGAAGGAATATTGGGTTTGCTATCATTGTGGGTTTCCAAGTAGTGTTGTCCATTTGGCAACTAGCAGTCTATTTCAATATCCCCCAGCTTGTTGGGCTTGTGGCAGACATAGCGATGCTGGTTGTCGTCATACTTGCTACAGTGCCGCCGTTTTCCGAACGGGTCAGTCCCCTGAAAAATCTGGAGTTTATCCCTGCTGCTCTGTATCTTTTGCCGTACCTCATCGTTTTATTTACGAGCGAAGGCAGGGCTGGGGTAATGTACGTTGTAAATGCGATCATCAGTTCCCTGGCTTGGTGGCTTATGGCGCGAGCTCTGACGGCTTATGATGTGCTGGAAAATGCACCCGCCTCTGGTGCAAGCACTTATAAGACATATGTTCAGCCCGCGGCACAGCCACAGCCGTGGACAGCGCAGCCTGCACCAGTTCCTGCGGTGAGTCAGGTCAAAGGGCCCGGCGTGCTGTTGGTGCGCTTTAGCATTGATGCGCTGAACAAATGCAGCGGCTCCTATGGGTTCCAGTCCGGTAAATTGATTGGCCAGGCAGTTCCCTCTTCTTTGCTTGAGGGGATGACCATCAGCGACGGAGATTCTGCCGCGACGCTGGGCGGAAGGGAATATGTCTGCGTCGTCTCGATCTCGACGCTATCGAATCGGTCGATGCTAAAAGAAAAAATCGAACCGCTGATTCTCGCGAATGAAGAGATTAGAGCGTGTGGGGCTATCCCCCTTACACAGATTGTCGGCAGTACAAGTGAGCCTTTGGTGGTGGATGGCGTTGTGAGAAATGGGGATATCCAAGGGCCCGGCGGCTGGTGCGCGAGCGGCTTTATGAGCGCATGGAAGGAACAGCAGGAGAAGGCCGCCCAGCCGGTGGAAACTGCTTCTCCCAGCGTAATTCAGGAAAGCTGGACAGCTACAAATCCCCGTTTGTCGAGCAACATGCCGCTGTCCGCCTTGCTCAGAGTATTCCTATTTACGGATGGAGATGGACAATCCGTGCTGAGCTGTCCGGTGGCGATGGGGACATTGGCGGATACGGTTGGTGCGTCTGTGAACACATTGACCGGCAAGTTTCCTGTCGATGTAATTGCGCGCTCGACTGTGGGAACGCAGATCATGAAGACGAGGCAGTTCCCGCAGATTGGCTGGACAGCCATGGCGGCAATCGACAGCGAGAAAGCGGCTTGGGCGCAAGCCGGAACGCTCAGAACCTGCGTCAGAACCTTCAACAACCCTGATACAAAGGAGACAGGTTCCCTCGTCCTCCTCTATGAGACGTAAGATTAAGAAGAGATTGTTAAGGGAGAGCACGCAGCCTAAAAGACGGCATAAACGAATGTTTATGCCGTCTTTTAGCGTTCAAGTAAAGGTGCACTGATGCAGACAACTTGGTATTGCAACCTCCCCGGCAGAGAGGAGCCTCAACCATTATTCTTGTTTTGTGGAATATTTGCCGCTATACTGTGGTTACCATCTGGGATTGGTCGAGCGCATCGGAAGGGGCTGAGAAATCGAATGGTGAAGATCGGAATCAAGCGGGGATATATGGCCATTCTGATTGCGCAGGCCGTCATCATTGGAATATGCGCTTTTGTCCTTGTGCGTATCTACTACAACAACAACACCAGCCTGCTCTACCAGCAAGCTTCCACGGTGCTGGACCTCTACATGCTCAACTGTGAGAACAAGCTGGGCATTGTGGAGAAGTGGTCGTTCAATATTCTGTCGGATCAATCCATGCAGAAAGAGCTGGTGGCCATGGAGAAGGGATCGACACAGCTTTACGACAGCTACCTCGTCCAGCAGCAGATCAACAGCCGCCTGACCGGATATCTTTTTTCCATCGAACACTGCGAAACAGTCAGTTTTATCACCAATAGCGGGGTACAGCTGGCCAGCACATATACCTCCCACTATGAGCCCTTCACGCAAGATGAAATTGCCAATATTATTGCGGTTTCCAATTCGTATAACGGGGGAACCGTCTGGGTTCGCGACGCAAACGGCAGGACACTCCACATGCTCCGAACCCTGAAAGAAACTGGCAGCGCCAATTTCTATAATCTGGGCGTGCTTGTATTGACCTGCCCGGTCAACGACATTTTCGCATATGATTTCTCAGAATCGTATGCCTACAATCCCATTATCGAAGTGATGGACGGGCAGGATACAGTGTATTCCAGCCTGCCCCAAAGCGACGAAAGCCTAGCGGAAACATCTCTTGACAGCGACCAGTTTTACACGGTTGGCCGCACCAGCGGCGACACCGGCTGGCAGTACAATTGCCACGTATACAATGCCGAAATGCTGCAGGGTGTAAATACCTTGAACACTCAGCTCGTTGTCGTGCTGACATTGGTGTTGGTCGGCTCACTGTTGGTATCGCTGAAGTTTTCCTTTTCCATCACCTCACGCATTGAAAAGCTGTCCCGGAATATCGATGCTGTCCGCACCGGAGACTACAACATCCCGCCGGAGAGCGGGAAAAACCGCCTGCAGGTGAACGAGGTGGCTGCCCTCAGCAGCAACTTCCAGTACATGACCACCGAAATAGACCACCTGATCAACGATGTCTACCGCAAACAGATTATGATCAAGGACATGCAGTACAAGATACTGCGCGGCCAGATCAATCCGCATTTTCTGAACAATACGCTTGACACGGTAAACAGCCTGGCAAAACAGGATGGGCAAAATGATATCAGCAGGGTTGTGCAGTCGCTCAGCAGAATGCTCCGCACTTCGCTGACAGACCGGGAGCTGCACACTCTGCGGGAAGAGCAGGCTTTTCTGACCAGCTATATCTCCATACAAAAAATCCGCTTCGAGGAGCGGCTGGATTTTGCGATGGACGATATGTCGCAGTTTCACCACGTGATGATACCAAAGCTGACCCTTCAGCCCCTGGTGGAAAATTCCATCAAGTACGGGCTGGAGCGGTATTCCAAAACCTGCACGATTCACATTTCGTCTGCGGTCGAGGGCGAGACGCTGTGCATCCGCATCGAGGACAACGGCCCCGGAATGTCTGCCGAGTATATCGAGCAGATTATGCTGGGGAAGGCGGAATCTGAGAACTCCGGCATCGGGATCAAGAACATTCACGAACGCATCCGCTTGGCCTTTGGCGACGCTTACGGGATAAGCTTTGAGAGTACACTCGGTGAGGGAACAATCGCACTGATACGAATACCGGTGGAAGAGGAGGAGGAGCAGGATGGCCTACAATCTGCTGATCAGCGATGATGAGCGCAACATTCGGGAGGGGATTCTAGTCAGCTGTGACTGGAAAGAGATTGGCATCGGTGAAATCTTCATGGCCTGCAACGGCTTGGAGGCGCTGGAAATTTTCGGTGAGCACCACATCGACATTCTGCTGAGCGATATTGTCATGCCGGAAATGGACGGTCTCGAGCTGTGCAGGGAGGTTCATGAAAGATATGGGCATGTGCTCACTTATATTCTCACCGGATACAATGATTTTGAATATGCCCGGCAGGCAATGCGAAGCAATGTGCTGGACTATATTCTGAAACCGGTGGAGGATGAGGAGCTGACCGCCGCGATGCAGCAGGCTGTCCAGGTGCTGGACAGGCGTGGAAGCCGGATGAGGCAGATCAAGAGCATCGAAAAGGAACTGGTGGATTCCCTGACAGACGAGGCCCGCAAGGTGCTGCACTCCTTTGTGGAGGACGCGTTTAGCGATTGGGGCTCCCTTCCGGCCGGGAATGCCAATGGCCAGCCCTCCTCGGCCAATCCCATCATTCAAAAAACCCTGGACTACCTGGAGGATAATCTCTCAAACGAGCAGATCAGCCTGACCTCCATAGCGGAAAATTACCTGTATCTCAACTCCCACTATGTGGGCAAGCTATTCAAAAAGGAGATGGGGGTGAAATTTTCCACCTACCTGCTGGATCGCAGGATGAAGCACGCGGTCTATTTTATCGAGACGAACCCGGGCGCCAAGGTGTACGAAATCGCGGAAGCGGCGGGGTTTGCCTCCAACACCAACTATTTCAGCACGCTGTTCCGCAAGGTTATGGGCTGTCGGCCGACAGAGTATTTGGGGAAGTAGTTCCGCTGCGAAATTGTATACATAGCTTGAAATATATCTTAACATGTCGATTTTTTGAGGAACAATGTCTACTTTTTGCATTTAGTTCCTCTTTCTTTTGTGCTATTTTGGGGATACGGAAAAGAATCCCTCGAACTTGTGAAGAATAGGAGAGTAATCGTATGAGGAAAAGAGTAGGCGTATACCTGTTGATCGCGGCGATCCTTGCAAGCATTTTTGTAGGCTGCTCCGGCGGCACAGAGCAGTCTGCATCCCAGCCCGCATCTGTGGAATCCACATCGTCACAGCAGAGCGAAGCCCCGGAGGTACAGGAGGATTCCGCTTCCGGCGAAGAGATATCCATGCGCGCCATGTGGTGGGGCTCCCAGGTGCGGCACGACGGTACCATCGCGGCAATTGAGCTGTATATGGAGCGCAATCCGCAGATCAACATCTCGTATGAGTACATGGGCGGCAGCGACTACTGGCAAAAGCTCAATACCCTGATCGCTGCAAATGACGTCCCGGATATCGTACAGATGGGAAACAACTTCCTCACCTACGAGTCCCACATTGAAATGCTGGATTCCTATGTGGAGAGGGGCCTTATCGACACCGCAAATATCCAGGATTCCTTCCTGGCGCCCACGACCATCAAGGGCCAGCTCATGGGAATCTCGCTGGGAACCAATGCCCACGTCATGGTCTATGACCCGGCGATATTCCAGCAGGCTGGCGTTGCGGAACCGACGACCTCCTGGACATGGAATGATTACCTGGAGGCGTGCAATACCATAAACGAAAAGCTGGGCATCTACGGAAGCGGCGACCTGTCCGACTTCTGGGGAAGCGCCATGTACATCATGCAGACCGGCAACAATGTCTACAACGAAGACGGCACCGCGCTGGGCTATGACGACCCTGGCATCACCGAGGGCTACTGGCAGATGAAGAAGGATGTCCGCAGCACAGAGGGCGTTTATCCCACACCGGACATTGTCGCTTCCGTCAAAGACATTCAAGGCGATCTGGTTGTCACCGGCGACGCAGGGATTGGATGGGCGAGCAGCAATCAATTCCTCGCCATGTCAGAGGCTGCCGGACGCGAGCTGAAAATGACGCCTTATCCCAAAATCACGGCGGATGGCCCTTCCGGCATGTATATCCGCTCCGCCCAGGCATTTTGCATCGCGGCATCCTCCCCCCACAAGGATGAGGCTGCAAAATTCATCAACTACTTTGTCAATGATTTAGACGCCAATGCGATTCTGCAGGGGGAGAGGGGCATTCCGATTTCCTCCGCGGTTCGTGAAACCCTGATGGAGGGCGCGTCGGATACGACAAAAGCAATCTTCGACTACGTCGACCTGATCGGCGAGATCGCTTCCCATCCGGCGCCTGTGGAGGCGAACGGGCAGATTGAGATCGAGGACATGACCAAGCGCATAGGGGAAGAGCTTGCCTTTGGCCAGATCGAGCCCGCCGCCGCTGCCGAGCGCTTCTACAAAGAGGCGACGGAAATTATTGAACGCAACTTGGGTGAAAGCTAAAAACAGAACAGGGCAAATCCCTGTGACTGCCACAAAATGAAGCTGTGCCGCGGCTGTAATCGGTTGAGGTTATTGCCGCGGTATTTTTTCTACCATTTTTCGGTAAAAGATGAAAGGAGGAGCCTATGAAACAGGCAGTTCAGACACGGCGTACACGAAAAAAACTGGTGGACAACGACACCTTTGTCGGGTATGCCTTCATAGCCCCGTGGCTCATCGGCTTTCTGTTTCTCACCATTATCCCCATGCTGATCTCGCTGTACCTCTCCTTCACACGGTACAATCTGACCTCTCCGCCCCAGTGGATCGGCGCGAAAAATTTTATCGACATGTTCACCAATGACCCCCGGTACTTCAAATCCATCCGGGCGACACTCTATTTCGTCCTGTTCTCCGTTCCGCTAAAGCTGATTTTCGCCCTGCTGGTGGCTTTTCTGCTGAATCACAAAGCGAAAGCCTACAACATATACCGCTCAGTCTACTACCTGCCCTCCCTGATCGGGGGCAGCATCGCGGTGTCCATGGTGTGGAAGGAGCTGTTCGCCACAAAGGGCGTCATCAACAGCTTGCTGCAAAGCCTGGGCTATACGGGGACAATCCGGTGGCTGGGCGATACCGGTACCGCTATCTGGACGCTGATTTTGCTGTCAGTCTGGCAGTTCGGCTCTTCTATGATCATCTTCGCCGCGGGGCTGAAGCAGATTCCGGTCAGCTACTACGAGGCGGCCAAAATTGACGGCGCGTCCACATGGGCGATGTTCTGCAAAATCACGCTGCCCTGCCTGTCGCCCGTCATCATGTTTAACCTGATCATGCAGCTTATCAGCGGATTTATGTCCTTCACCCAATCCTTCGTCATCACGGTGGGCGGCCCGCTGGACAGCACGCTGTTTTACGCCCTCTATGTTTACCAGAAGTCGTTCTCCTACATGGATATGGGCTATGCGTGCGCAATGTCCTGGGTGCTGCTGCTGATTATCGGGGTGGTGACTGGGATCGTATTCCGAACATCGGATCGCTGGGTATTTTACGAATCCAAGGGATAAGGAGGATGGAGACCGATGACCTATTCCCAAAAAAAGTTTTTAGGCAAAGCGGCAAACCATGTCGTCGTCATTCTTCTGGGCCTGGTGATGATCTACCCGGTGGTTTGGCTGATTGCGGCCTCGTTCAAGGACACAAGTGAAATTGTCACGCAGTCCTACCGCATTCTCCCGGTGGAATTCACCTGGAAGAACTATCCCACCGGATGGAAGGGCTTCGGCAACATCACCTTTGCAACGTTTTTCAAGAACTCGCTTGTTATATCCTCCCTCTCCACTTTCGGCACAACCCTGTCGTCGGCCATTGTGGCGTACGGGTTCACGCGGGTGAAGTTCCCCGGCAGAAAGATTTGGTTCTCCTGTATGATGATGACCATGATGCTGCCCAGCCAGGTGATTCTCATTCCCCAGTACATCATTTTTCAGAAAATCAACTGGGTGAATACCTACAATCCGCTGGTTGTACCGGCCTTTTTCGGCCAGGCCTTCTTCATTTTCATGATCATGCAGTTTATCCAGGGACTTCCCCGCGAGCTGGATGAGGCGGCCACCATCGACGGCTGCAACCGGTTTTCCATCTTTGCCCGGATCATCCTGCCCCTTGTGGTTCCCGCCCTGATCACCACCGTCATCATCAGCTTTTACTGGAAGTGGGACGAGTTTTTGCAGCCCCTGATCTATCTCTCTCGGCCGGAAAAATATCCCATCTCCCTCGCCCTGAAATCCTTTGTGGATTCCACCTCGCAGACGGACTATGGCGCCTTGTTTGCAATGTCCACGCTGTCCCTGCTGCCAGTATTCCTGATCTTCCTGTTCTTCAACAGCTATTTGTTGGAGGGAATCAGCACCAGCGGGCTGAAGGGATAGATCAAAAGCCTGACGATGTGTATAATGAAATCATATCAGTATCTGTATGCAAACCGTGCCGGACAGAAATGGAGGAAAAGCATGCTGAAGGTTCACAGCAATCAACGGGTTCTGACGCAAAACGGCAAGCCGTTTTTCTACATGGGGGACACCGCATGGGAGCTCTTTCACCGCCTGTCTTGGGAGGAGGCGAAGCTCTACTTTGACAACCGCGCCGAGCTGGGCTTCAACGTGGTGCAGGCTGTTCTTCTGGCGGAGGCGGACGGCATCACCGTTTCCAATGCCAACGGCGACTGCCCGCTGGTGGAGGAAGACGTCACCCGGCTGAACGAAGCTTACTTTACCCACTGCGACAGGCTGGTGGAATATGCCAACCAAAAGGGTATTGTCATGGGGATTCTGCCCACATGGGGCAAGTACTGGACAAAGCGGGCGGAGCAAAAGCGCTACCTCGACACCGGCAACGCCTACGCCTATGGCAAGTTGCTGGGGCAGCGCTACCGGGACGCGGAACTCATCTGGATTTTGGGCGGAGACACACTCCCCATGGACGAAGAGGAGCGGGAAACCATGGTGCAGCTGGCCCTGGGGCTGCGGGAGGGCGATTCGGGGAATCACCTGATCACCTTCCATCCCCTTGGCCCGGGGCAGTCCTCGGTGATCTATCACAACGAGCCTTGGCTGGATTTCAACATGAGCCAGAGCTCCCACGGCGCCCATGACCACTTTAACGGACTGTTCATCCAGCACGACTACGCCCTTACCCCGGCCAAGCCCACATTGGACGGGGAGCCGCGCTACGAGCAGATGCAGGTGGGATTTTACAACAGGGTGCAGCAGGTCTTTGACCGCTTCGACGATTTTGATGTGCGCCAGGCGGCCTATTTCGCAGTTTTCTGCGGAGCCTGTGGGCATACCTACGGCAACAACAATATCTGGCAGATGTGGATTCCGGGGAGAAAGCCGTTGATCGGCGCAGATATTCCCTGGATGGACGCGCTGCACCATCCGGGAGCGCGCCAGATGGGGTATCTGCGAACGCTCATGGAGGATCATCATTTTGAGTCTCTGCGGCCCGCCCAGGAGGTGCTGCTCGACGGCCCCGACAGGGGTGGGGAGCGGGTGCTGGTCTTATCGTCGGAGGACAGGAGCACGGTTCTCGTGTATTCGCCTTACGGCAGGCGGTTTTCCCTCGACAATACCCGGCGCAATGGGCTCTACGAGGAGGTCTGGTTTGACCCGCGCTACAACATCTCCCACTTCATTCACAAGGGCGTGAACCAGGGGATGCAGACCTACACCCCGCCCACCGAGGGACGGGGTCAGGATTGGGTGCTGCTGGTGCGCAAGCTGGAGGAAAAAGTGGAATCCCGCAAGGATGATTTCTAAGCGGTCACAATTTACTTTCCCCAAACGCTGTCCGCACCCTCGACAAAAACAGCTCGGCGGCCTTGGAAAAGACCTGGTACTTTTTCCAGACAATATCCAGGTGCGCTTCCAGCCGCGGCTCCAGGGGCCGAAAGCAAAGGTTGCTGTCGCCTGTTGTGTTGACCAGCCCGTCGAGGCATAGGGCATAGCCTACGCCTTCGTCCACCAGCAGCGACGCATTGTAAATTAAGTTATATGTGGCTACGAGATTCAGTTTCTCGTAGTCTTTTTTTATCCATTTGGTGATGTCGCTGCTCACCAGCCGCTGGCGGGAAGCGAGCAACGGCACATCCCATAAATCCTGGGGCCGGATTGCCGCTTTTTTCGCAAGCAGGCTGTCCTTGCGCATCAGCACCCCCCAGGTGTCCACTGCCGGGAAACGCAGGGAGTTATACTTTTCGAGATTTGTCGGCTGTATCAGAATGCCGAAGTCGAGCAATCCCTTGTCCAGCCGTTCGGTCACATCCTCGGCATTGCCGCTGAACAGATGAAAATGAACACTGGGGTGTTCGTCGGTAATTTCCCTCATCACCTTGGCGACCCGCCGCATGGCACAGGTCTCCCCGCCGCCGATATAGATATCCCCGCTGATGATATCATCAGGTGTTAGCAGCTCGGCCTCTGTTTTGTCGACCAGGTCGATAATTTCCTCCGCCCGCTTGCGCAGGAGCATTCCTTCGCCGGTCAGTGTGATTTTCCGCTTGCCGCGTGTAAACAGCTTTGTGCCCAGCTCCTGCTCCAAATCCATCAACTGGCGGGAGAGAGTCGGCTGCGTCAGATGAAGGAACTCCGCCGCCGCCGATATGCTTTCCTCTCTTGCCAAAGCCAAAAAGTAGCGCAAAATTCGCAGTTCCATATTCTCACCCCTTTCCCAAGAATATATCATGCTTTAAGAGCATGCCCAACTATTCAACATAGGTATTTTACATATTAAATGCTTCTGCCTTATAATAGACACAGAGATAGCACTGCTGCGTTAAGAAAGGAGAAAAATCATGGAATTGAATGAATTTCTGGAACACTTGAATCATGGAGAGACTGTAATAGGGGGTTCGGAGGTGCATCAATACATGCATGGGGCCAGCCAGGAGGCCCTGCGGCTGACGGCGGAGCTGAACAGTTCCTATCACACGCCCGAGGACATCCGCGAGCTGATGTCCCGCATAACCGGCAGGGAAATAGACGGAACTTTTGCCCTTTTTCCACCATTTCACACCGACTGCGGCAAGAATATCCGTATTGGCAAGCGTGTTTTTATCAATGCCGGGTGCTGCTTTCAGGATCAGGGCGGCATCACGATTGGCGACGATACGCTCATCGGCCACAATGTAGTGCTGGCCACCCTCAATCACAGCCTTGTGCCTGCAAAGCGGAAGGATATGCACCCTGCTCCGATTGTCATAGGGAAAAATGTATGGATTGGCGCAAATGCGACTGTGCTTGCCGGGGTTCGCATCGGTGACAATGCGGTTGTTGCCGCCGGTGCGGTGGTGACCAGGGATGTTCCCGCCAATGCAGTTGTCGGCGGTGTTCCTGCAAAGGTTTTGAAAGTGATAGACGAAGGGAGCGGGCAATGAGAAAGGCAAAATGGATGGCTGTTACTTTCGCGTTAATCATGGTTTTGACAACCTGCGTGCAGGGCCAATCCAGTGTGTCGGAAGTGCCTCAAGAGAGCGGAACTGCTCCTGAATCCAGCCAAGAAACTGTCATCGATACCCCCGAGCTGTCTACTGAGGTTTTAGAGCATAACAAAATCACCGCCCCAAGCACTGTTTCCGAAAGCGCACCGAAAGCAGTAAGCGAGGATGGCTTGATCGCTGTGAGCATTGTGATTGGCGAAGAAACCTTTGCTGCCAAATTCTACGACACTGTATCGGCACGAGTGCTGACAGACCAAATGCCACTGACAATAAAAATGGAAGACTACGCCGGACAGGAAAAGGTTCTCCGGCTTCCATATGATTTTCCATCTGTTTCCACGCAGACACCGGCAACCATTCGCGCCGGGGAGCTATACCTGTGGTCGGAGAACAGCCTGGTATTGTTCTATACAACATTCCAGAACTCGTATGGCGGATATGTGCCGATTGGGTACATAGAAGATATCACCGGCCTGGACACAGCACTCGGCAGCGGGGATGCCATGGTCACCTTCACGATGCCATAAAAATGGACTATTGCTTCTTTTCCACAACAAAAATGCTTCCCTCTTTTTCGTACCCCAGCTTTTTGTAGTATGGGTTGACGTCGCTCATAACATAGACAATGTCATCGGGGAAATCCTCGCAGGTCTGCTCCAGCAGCATACGGCCATATTCCTTGCCGCGATAGGCCTTGTCCACCAAGAGATCATAAACATAGACGCCATATCCATCATCGTCGCGGCAGCGGGAATACCCGCAGAGCGTTTCATCTTCAAACAAAAGGTATGCGATGGAGCTGCTCAACGCCTTTTTGTACTTCTCCCGCCCGGCGCCATACCAGTAGTCCTTCCATTCTTCGCCCTCCCGTTCAATGAGAGCAAACAGGGAGTGTTCATCGTCCGCGCCGTAGCGCCTGACGGCAATTTGCTTATCTGCCATAATTCTACTCCAATCTCCTTGATAGCAATTTCTACAGCCGAACGGTAAAGCGCACCCATTCTCCGGCCACGCCATCCACATGGATTTTTCCACCGTGCTGCTGAATGACGGATTTTGCAATTGCAAGGCCCAGTCCGTACCCGCCGGTCTCCCTGGAACGGGACTCATCGCTGCGGTAGAATCGCTCAAATATCCGCTCCCTCTCCGCCTCTTTGACGCCTGCGCCGGTATTGTAAAAGGAGAGCTTGATCTTTGCGCCATCTCTTTTCAGATGGATTTTAATCTCCCCGCCCGGATTGGAATGCTTGACTGCGTTATCTGTAAAAATGGAGACCACATTGCGTATTTGAAGTTCATCGCCCGTGTACCGGATATTCTCCTGGATATCGTAGCTCATTTTCCTGCCCGCCTCGAATGCGGCGCTCTCGAACCCCAAAACGGTATTCCGCACCGCGCTGCTCAAATCAAACTCCGCGTGCCGCACCGCTTGCGTGCCCTCATCGGTTTTGGCCAGGGAGAGCATATCGTGTATCAGCGTGTTCATGCGGCCCGCCTGATCCTCCACAAAGGCGATTTCCGTGTTCTCCCCGATGTCGTTTTTCAGGATATCCATATTTGTCATGATTACGGTGAGGGGTGTTTTCAGCTCATGCCCCGCATCCGAGATGAACTGCCTCTGTTTCTCAAAGGCATCCTTCACCGGCCTGACCGCCCAGCGGGCCAGCAGCACCGAGATCACAAGCAGTACAATGCAGCTGATCCCGGCGATGACCAGGGAGTTGGTCACCAGATCGCTCAGCAGCTCCACGGTGGCGCCCCGCCCAGTGTAGATGATGATCTTGCCGTACGCCTTATCCGCTATATAGAACTGGTAATCGTCAATGGTGCCGCTCTGCTTGTTCTGCTGCAGAGTCGCTGTGGTAAGCGCTTGGAGCTCCTCCATTGTCAGGTTATGGATTTTCTCGATATTAGCCTCCGTGATATTGTTCTCATGATCCAGCTTTGCATACAGCTCGGGGGCGTTTGCCTCCGATTCGGAGGTGGCGGGCATCACGCCGTCAAAGTCGGCCACCATTTGCAGCCACGACTCCATTTTCTGAAAGCTGCCAATCTGCATCCGGATGTTCAGAGTCACAAATACGACCACAAATACGGCCAGCAGAACGCTTGCCATGATGGCCGCGATCTTGAACTGAAGCTTGCGAATCATGATAAATCCTCCAAGGCATATCCAATTCCCCGATAGGTCTTGATCTGGATATCCGCGTCGATGGCCGTCAGCTTCTTGCGCAGGAAGGAGATGTAGGTTTCGATGGCATTGTATTCCGCGTCGGAATCGAAGCCCCATATCTTTTCAATGAACCGCTCCTTGGGGATAATCTGCCCATTGTTTTGGATAAGCAGCTCCATAATCTGAAACTCCTTGTGACCCAGCTTTACCATATTCCCCCGGCAAACCAGTTCGTGGGCATTTCGTTTCAGCTCCGTTCTGTTGCGGGACAGCCCGTTGCCGATAAACTCGCTCTTCCTGCGTGTCATGGCCCGGATTCGCGCCAGCAGTTCACCCGGCTGGAAGGGCTTTGTCAAATAGTCGTCCGCGCCCAGATCGAGTCCGTGTATTTTATCCTCCGCCTCAAATTTTGCCGTCAGAAGCAAAACAGGGGTGGAGATTTCTTTTGCCCGGATTGTCCGCAGAACCTCGAAGCCGTTCTTGCCGGGCAGCATGACATCCAGAACAATGACATCGTAGATGCCGGACAGCGCAAGCTCCTCGCCGTTGATTCCATCGTTGGCGGTATCGACAGAATACATTTGCTGCTGCAATAGCTTGGAAAGGGACGCCGAAAGCTGGCGCTCATCCTCAATAAGCAATATGTTCATGACTCACCACCTGCAAAAGGGTATTACACGTCAATTATAACATGAAATGTTGAATGAACCTGTAAAATCCATTCTATGTTGATTCAAGGTTCCCTTTCTATACTTTTCGTGTAAACGCAAGGAAGTTCTGCGAAAAGAAGGAGGCCCAATCATGAAAAAGAGAATCAGCTTTGTACTCGCCTTGGTTTTATGCGCGTCTTTTTTCTCCGCATGCGGCTCGGGTGAAAGCAGCTCTGCGGCTTCGTCCGACACCCCATCGGCTTCGGAGACGCCGGAGAGCAGCGCCGACCCGGAACCCGTGACGAGCGCTTCTTCGGAAGCGCCAGAGGTTCAGGCGAACGACACCACAGCGCATTCCCTAGGGAGCATTGACCCCTCGACGCTGGAGCACGCCGTTGCGGAGGGCGCCCCCACCGTATACTACACCTCCGATATCAGCGCGGACGGGATCATGGCCATTTATGAGGCGCTGAACCGGCCCGCTGTGGGCGAGAATGTTGCAGTGAAGATCAGCACCGGAGAACCTGGCGGCACCCACTTCCTGGCCCCCTCCCTGATCGGCGGCCTGGTGCAAAGCGTGGACGGCACCATTGTGGAGTGCAACACGGCCTATGGCGGCAGCCGGGCCAACACCGCCATGCACTACCAGGTGGCGGAAGATCACGGCTTCACCGCCATCGCCGATGTGGTCATCATGGATGAAACGGACAGCATGACCATTCCCGTTGTCGGCGGAACCCGCCTGACCGAAAATTATGTGGGCGCCCGCTTTGCCGACTACGATTTCCACATGGTGCTCTCCCACTTCAAGGGGCACGCCATGGGCGGCTTCGGCGGCGCGCTGAAAAATCTCTCCATCGGCTACGCCTCCTCCACGGGAAAGAGCTGGATTCACTCGGGGGGCACCAGCATAGAAAGTCCCTGGGGCGGCGAGCAGGACGCCTTTTTGGAGTCTATGGCGGAAGCGGCAAAGTCGGTGGTGGATTCCGCGGGCGACAACATCCTGTACATCAACGTCATGAACCATCTTTCCGTCGACTGCGACTGCGACAGCAATCCCGCGGCTCCCACCATGGCGGACATCGCGATCCTCGCCTCCCTCGACCCGGTCGCCCTCGACCAGGCCTGCGTCGATCTTGTCTATGCGGCACCCGACGGACAGGATTTGGTGGAGCGGATTGAGTCCCGCAACGGCATCCACACTGTGGAGCACGCCGTGGAGATTGGTCTGGGCAGCCGGGAGTACACGCTGGTCAGCATCGACGGATAGGCAGGGGATAGACAGAATATCAAGGTGAGGAAGGCAGGTGGCTCGGATGCTCGACACACTCCGGCGAGAAGGGATTTATCTCTGGTACTACTTTTCGCTGCAACTGGAGCAGATTTTCCGCTACTGGGCCATCGGCATTGTCATCGGCTCGGTTATCTCCGTATTCGGTAAAGCGCGGATTCACCAGCTCTTCTCCGCCATGGGCAAAAAAAAGCTGGGCGTGCTGGGGATCGTGGCGGCCAGCGCCATAGGGGTGATCTCCCCGCTTTGCATGTACGGAACCATACCCATCGCCGCCTCCTTTTCCGAAAAGGGGATACGGGACGACTGGCTTGCAGCCTTCATGATGAGCTCGATCCTGCTCAACCCGCAGCTGATCATTTATAGCGCGGCTCTCGGCCGCACGGCGCTGATTATCCGCATTGTGTCCTGCCTGCTTTGCGGAATCGCGGCGGGGCTTCTCATCCGGCTGTTCTACCGGGATAAGCCTTTTTTCAACTTCTCCGGATTCGCCGAGCCGACAAACCGGGACACCGATCCCAACCCCGTATTGCGGCTGCTGAAAAATATCTGGCGCAATGTCAAGGTGACCGGGCCCTATTTTTTGCTGGGAATCGCCCTCTCCGCCCTGTTCCAGCGGTATGTACCGCAGGATATCGTCACGCGGCTGTTTGGCGGCCAGCGGGGTTTTGGCGTGCTGATGGCCGCTACCATCGGCGTACCCCTCTATGCCTGCGGAGGGGGCACAATTCCGCTGCTGCAGGGCTGGATGGCCAACGGCATGAGCATGGGTTCCGCCACGGCATTCATGATAACGGGGCCATCCACAAAGATTACAAACCTGGGCGCGGTCAAGATTGTGCTGGGCGCGAAACGATTCGCCCTGTACATTATCTTTGCCATGGCGTTTGCATTTTTATCCGGCGTGCTGGTTGACGTTGTTATGTAAGTGGTCTAGTGAACGGCCGTGATCGCCTCCACAATCCGCAGGATGTCCGCGTCCGGATTCAGAGGGTACAGCAGCCCGTAGGGGATGGTGTGCTCCCATTCCATCGGAATGGTGACGAGCGCCGGGTGGATATCCTTCCAGTACTCGATGGAGGAGAGGATGCTCCCCGTCTGTACCGCCCGGTTGAACACCCCGATGTCGTAGAAATACGGCGTGTCCACAATGCGAATCTGCGGGTAGTTCCGCTCAATGTCCTCCCGCTCCCGGTCATTGATGGGAGAATCCCCCCGCCCCACCATCATCAGGGTTTCCCCATGGAGATCATCCAGCGAAATTTTCTGTTTGGAGGCCAGCCGGTGGGTGACCGGCACGGCGAAGCACCGCTTGTATTCCCCAAGCTTCACGAAATTGCACCGTTCCCTCCACAGTGCCGAGTCGCACACGCCCACCAGGAAATCGTACCTCTCCCCCAAGGCGCTGATTACCGCCAAAATCCCGTCATGATCGTCCTCGAAGGGAACGATGTGGAGTTTGTAGCCAGGGAAATCATCGTTGACCTGGTACCACAAATCCATGAACGCCTTGCAGGGGTTGAGCATGGAGGTGCCCACGCAGAAGGTGGTCTCCGACGATGCCATGCGCTGCCGGGCGCGGGATATCGCCTGTGCGGAATCCTCAACCCGGAACTTGGCATCCTTGTAGATGGAGTCCCCCGCCGATGTCAGCTGGATGCCCTGGTTTGTGCGCACGAGGAGCTTGAGCCCAAGGTGCGCCTCCAGGGCATTGATCTGCTTCATCACGGCGGTGGCGGAGATAAAGAGCTTTTCCGCCGCCTTGCTGAAGCTCCCGCAGTCGGCCACGTGGACAAAGGCGGTCAAATGGCTGTTGTACATCTTGTTCACACCTCGCGTCAACTTTTAGTTAATACAATACTATCTTATCTGTTCTTCCCAGTCAAGAGAAACTGACGTACAATTGGGTCAGAAATAGAAGGATAGGAGGGACGACATGGCACAGATTATCGTATACTTTTCCCGCAGCGGTGAGAACTACGTGGGCGGAGCCATCAAAAATCTGGCAGTGGGCAATACCGAAGTTGTCGCAGAGAAGCTGGGGGAGCTGACCGGCGCGTCCACATTCAAGGTTGAACCGATGGTGGCGTACTCCAATGACTACAATGAGTGCATAGAGGAAGCAAGGTGCGACCTCAAGCGGGATGCCCGCCCGGAGCTTGTTTCCTGGCCGGAGAGCATGGAGCAGTACGATACCGTCTACCTGGGCTATCCCAATTACTGGGGAACCATGCCCATGGCGGTGTTCACTTTTCTGGAGCGCTATGACTTTTCCGGCAAAACCATCAAGCCCTTTTGCACTCACGAGGGCAGCGGCATGGGCCGCAGCGAGGCAGACATCAAGCGGCTGTGTCCGGATGCGGTCGTGGAAAAAGGGATCGCCATCCTCGGCTCAAAGGTGCAGGATGTAGAGGGGAAACTCAGACAGTGGATGTAGAAGTGGAAAGGGAGTGCGCGGAATGAGCAAGGTGACTGCGGGCCGGGACGCCCTGGGCGAGTTCGCCCCCAAGTTCGCGGAGCTCAACGACGATGTGCTGTTCGGCGAGGTTTGGGCAAGGGAGAAGGAGCTTTCTCCCCGGGACCGCAGCCTGATCACGGTGACCGCCTTGGTAACCGGCGGCATCCTGGACAGCTCTTTGGAGCACCATTTGAAGACGGCAAAAGCCAACGGCATCACAAGAGAAGAAATTGCGGAGGCGCTAACCCATCTGGCTTTCTACGCCGGGTGGCCCAAGGCCTGGGCCGCATTTCGCATGGCAAAAGAGATTTGGAACGACTGAGGAGGACAACAGCATGGAATATGTGACACTCAATAACGGCGTGAAAATGCCGATTCTGGGCTACGGCGTCTATCAGGTGGATTCAGCCAAGTGCGAGCGCTGTGTGCTGGATGCCATTGAGGTGGGCTACCGCTCCATCGACACGGCGCAGGCATACGGCAATGAGGAGGGCGTGGGCAGCGCAGTCAAGAAGTGCGGCATCCCCCGGGAGGAGCTGTTCATCACCACAAAGGTGTGGATCACCAATGCGGGGTATGAGAAAGCAAAAGCATCCATCAAGGAGTCGCTGCGCAAGCTCCAGTCCGACTATATCGACCTGCTGCTCATCCACCAGCCCTTCAACGATTACTACGGCACCTACCGCGCCATGGAGGAGGCCTATCGGGCGGGCAAGGTGAGGGCCATCGGCGTCAGCAACTTCTATCCCGACCGCTTCATCGACATCTCAACCTTTTCCGAAATCAAGCCCGCTGTCAATCAGGTTGAGACCCATGTGTTTCAGCAGCAGAAAACGGCGCGGGAGGTCATGGAGAGACACGGTGCGCAAATCATGTCCTGGGGCCCCTTTGCCGAGGAGAAGAACGATTATTTCCAGAATCCAACCCTGAAGGGAATCGGCGAAAAATACGGCAAGTCTGTCGCGCAGACCGCCCTTCGCTTCCTGATTCAGAGCGGCGTGGTGGTTATCCCCAAATCTGTCCGCAAGGAGCGCATGGCGGAGAACTTCGCTGTGTTCGACTTTGCCCTCTCCGACGGAGAGATGGAGCAGATCGCGGCGCTGGACACCGGCGAGAGCCTGTTTTTCTCCCACTACGATCCCCAGACGGTCGAGTGGTTTATGTCAATCGCAAAATAGGGTTTAACGTCATGAAGGGAGTGATGAATTGATTGGGTAAGAAGACAGCAGCATTTTTCACGGCGATTCTTATGATTTTTACGCTGGCAAGCTGTGCGGATTCCAACCAGGCGCAGCCTGACAGCTCCGAAGTACAGGAGCAGCCTACATCTTCATTGGTCGAAGAAAGCTCCAGTGAAAGCGAAGCCGAGGTTTCAGAGGAAGAAGTGCCGGAGGAGAGTAGCCAGGAGGATATCTCAGCGGAGGGAGCCAGCACCCTGGTGGTGTTCTTTTCCCGCCACGGCAACACCATGGATGGGGTGGATGCGGTGTCCTCCGCCACACTCTCTAGCAATGACGTTACCATTCTCTCGGATATGATCGTGGCGGCAACCGGTGAGGCAGACCTGTATCAGATCATCACGGTGGAGGCCTATCCCACCGAATATGATGCAGCCACCGAGACGGCGCAGGCTGAAAAGAACGAAGAGGCGCGGCCCGAGCTGGCAAACAGCGTGGAGAATATGGAGCAGTACGACACCATTTACCTGGGCTATCCCATCTGGTGGGGGACAATCCCCATGCCGGTGGCCACCTTCCTGGAGTCCTATGATTTTTCGGGAAAAACCATCATCCCCTTCTGCACCCACGAGGGCAGCGGGCTGGGAAGCAGCGAGGCGGATATCGCCGAGCTGGTGCCGGGAGCCACTGTTCTGGAAGGGTTTGCAGTCAGCGGCAACCAAGCTGACAGCGCCCGGGACGGCATTGAGGAATGGATGGAAAGTCTGAATCTTGTCAGCTAAAAGCTGATCAAATATGTCACACATCTATATTAACAGGAGGAGCTTACATGGAATACACGAAACTGGGTACTACCGACATCGAAGTCTCCCGATTCTGCGTGGGGTGTATGAGCTTCGGCGACCCCGCCAGCAACATGCACGCATGGACGCTGAACCCGGAAGAGAGCGAAGCCATCATCAAGCACGCGCTGGATCTGGGCATCAACTTCTTCGACACCGCCAACATCTATTCCGCGGGCACCAGCGAGGAGTATTTGGGCAACGCAATCAAAAAGCACATCGCCCGCGACAAGGTCGTGCTTGCCACCAAGGTCTACTTCAACGAAGGGAAACTCTCCAAGGAAGCAATTTTGCGGGAGATTGACGGCTCCCTGAAGCGGCTGGGCACCGACTATGTCGACCTCTACATCATCCACCGCTTTGATGCGAGTACCCCTGTCGAGGAGACCATGGAGGCGCTGGACAGCCTGGTCAAGGCGGGCAAGGTGCGGGCGCTGGGCGCTTCCGCCATGTACGGCTACCAGTTCCACAACATGCAGCTGGCAGCCGAGAAGAACGGCTGGACGCCTTTCGCATCGATGCAGAACCACTACAACCTCCTCTACCGGGAGGATGAGCGGGAGCTGATTCCCATTTGCGAGCAGTACCATGTTGCCCGCACGCCTTACAGTCCCCTTGCCGCGGGCAGGCTTTCCCGTCTGGAGTGGAATACCGACACCAAGCGCAGCCAGACCGACAAGACGGCGATCTCCAAGTATGACAGCACCCAGGACAATGACTATCCGATTGTGCAGAGGGTGCATGAGCTGGCGGAAAAGCACGGCGCGACTATGACCCAGATTGCGCTGGCCTGGCAGTTTGCCAAGGGCGTGACAGCCCCCATCATCGGCGCAACCAAGGCGAAGTATTTTGACGATGCCGCCGGAACCTTGAAGGTCAGCCTCACGGCAGAGGAGATCACCTATCTGGAGGAGCCATACCTGCCCCACAAGATCGTCGGTGCGATCTAAATATAGTCATAACACAAACGGTTCGGAGTAATCTCCGAACCGTTTGTTGTTGCATATTCCGATAGATCGATCACGCCTTGCTGTCATGGAGAACCTGGCCGATATCCGCATCCAGGCAGATAGATTGTTGCTTTATTTCCTGTGGGGTGACGGCTTCTCCCTTGTTTACGCAGACATATACCGCCTTTGGATTTCGCTGGGTCATCCTCCAGAATGGATACTTGATGATGACCGGCGTGTTTCCGCCGACGCCAAGCTCCAGAAAGAGAGCATGGCGGTTGTCCTGCCGGCGGATGAAATCCTCATAGCGCCCTCTGGCGGCGTGCCAGCCCTCATCCTCTACAAACCTGTTGTCGCTGCGCAGGTTGTTTGTCATGGGCCTGCCGCACTTCGGGCAGATTGGGAGCAACTCGGATGGAATGCGCATGCCGCTCTGCTCCTCCACCATTCGCCGCACCAGTTCCTCGTTGTCATAGGTATTCTTGTGGCAGGGCTTGGAGCACTGAAACAGGCCATAATCCCCCTGGGTGTAGAACAGGCGGCGCTTATCAAACCCAGTCCGCTGAAAGCAGTGATCCACATTGGTGGTGAGGACAAAGTAATTCCGGTCGGCGACGATATCCAGCAGATCGCTGTAGGGCGCACCGGGCTCCTCCGCATAGCGGTTCAGCCAGATGTGGCGGCTCCAGTACGCCCAGTATTCCTCCGGCGAGGAATAGGGCTGGAAGCCCGCGGAGTACATATTGGTGTAGTGATATTTGTCGATAAAGTCGGCGAAGTTTTCCTGGAAGCGCGGCCCGGCGTAGGTGAGCCCTGCGGAGGTGGAAAGCCCCGATCCGGCCCCGACGACGATGGCGTCGGCCTCCGCTATTTCTTTTTTCAGCCGGTCAATCAGCTCCGAGTAACCGGCTGTAGATGGAGTGGTCGCGTTCCGTAAAGACATTGAATATCACCTTTATTCCGGCGGGATTCTCCCGCAAATAATCCTCTGTGGTTTTCACTGCGATCTCCGCCGCCCTCTCCTGTGGGAAGTGAAACTCCCCGGTGGAAATGCAGCAGAACGCGATGCTGGCCAGCCTGTAGTCGGCGGCGAGCGCAAGGCAGGAGCGGTAGCTGGATGCGAGCTGTTCCTCGTGCTGTTCGGTCAGCCGCCCTGTCACGATCGGCCCCACTGTGTGAAGAACATACCGGCAGGGCAGGTTGTAGGCTGGGGTGATTTTCGCGGTACCGGTCGGTTCGCCGTGGCCCTGTTCCCGCATAAGGCGGTCACATTCCAGCCGAAGCTGGATACCGGCGCAGGTGTGGATGGCGTTGTCTATGCAGCCGTGGCAGGGAACAAAGCAGCCGAGCAGCCCGCTGTTGGCGGCATTGACGATGGCGTCTGCCGCCAACGCCGTGATATCCCCTTTCCACAAGAAAAACTGTGGATTGCGGGGAAGTGGAGCGAGCTCCTCCACCCTTGTAATGCCCTTTTCGCGCAGTTCCTCTTGCAGATAAGCATCCTGTACCTTCAGAAAAGCCTCGTCGATGGGGTCAGGGTGGCGGATGTTCATGAGAGACCGCAATAAGCGCCGTTGTTCCTGCTCCCCCGGCGTCTCATCCAGTAGTACACGGAGCAAATATTCCCGCCTTTGCGCCTGGGTCATCTCGATTCCCGCCTTCCCGGTGTCAGATTGTGTACGTTTTAGGGCCTTCCGCGAAGCTGAAGGTCTCGACTTCCTCCACCTCAATGTAGAACAGCTCGAACACCGGGTTGTCGGGGGTGTTGTAGATGCCCTTGATACCGGGGTTTTCGTCTAGCGCCCGGGTTTTGAGGGCTTTATCGTCGACGAATATCGCCTTGCCGTTGACCGATACCACCGGAGTGAAGTCGGCGGGGTAGGTGCAGAAGGAGATATCAGGGTTTGCCTTCAGCTGATCGTAAACCGGCTTTTCATTGCTGGTGCAGAAGTAGACTTTGTTTCCGTCCGAAAACAAATACTGGAACACGCGGGTTTTCACCTTGCCGCCGTCCTGCGTCGCCAGAACACCATTGGGATTTTCCTTCAAAGCTGCTGTGTAATCAAACATAACTGATCCCTCCATATTATTGTTGGGGCTTGCATTTCGTACTTGTCGTGATTATAATAGATGCAATCGTATCGAATGTAAAGTAGGCACATTTTAGTGCCGTAGTTTCCAAAAGGAAACTAATGGAGGCTGATCGTGAAAACGGCCATCCATAAGACAGGCGGCAATCAAAACAAGAGGAGGGCATATCATGTCTAACGTAGTTTTCTTTAATTCTTACAAGCTAAAAAAGGGGTCATCCATTCCGGATTTTTTAGATGCAGTGGAAAAGTTGAACAATGAGTATATCTCCAAGCAAAAGGGATATATCTCATTTCAGATTCTGGTGGATGGCGAGACCTGGGCGGATTCCACAACATTTGAAACAATGGAGGACGCAAAGCGTTTTGCGGAACCGGGCGAGCCGAATGAATATGCTGAAAAGTTCTACTCCTTCCTCAACTTCAGCACCTGCAAAAGCAACTTTTACACAGTTGAAAAGACTTACAAATAATACAAGGCTGCAGACTCCCATCCGGGAATCTGCAGCTTTTTTTGTATGTTCCTGCTACTGAAACTTGAAGTTGGGGCCTTCGGCACCGTCATGATCCGCTCTGCCGCTGGCAGCCAGCAGCAGCCTGCGGGACAGCACCGCGGCGAAATCGCAGGGCCTATCCAGGTACAGCGGCGGCATGGAACTCTCCTGCACCTTCTTGTCGTGATCCCAGTAGCGGGGCGGCGTGTCGACAAAGTCGGGCTTGGGGCAGAACCAGTCCTCCGCGCGCTCAAAGCCAAAGGCTTCGTTGATCAGCTTCCGCATGAGCGGCTCCATTGGTGTGGCGATGGCCGTGGCCGCCAGCTCGGCTGTCTGCATGGCGTTGCGAAGCGCTTTCAGCCGGATGGAGGGCAGCGGAGCCTCGATGCCGAAGTGGGAGCCGGGGTAGAAGAGCGCCTCACCGCCCCTGGCAGCGGGGCAGAGCAGCGGGTCGTCGCCGAAGCCGTTGGTATTCCAGACGGTGAATCCCGTCGCTCCCGTCATCAGCGCCTGCATGGGCCAGACGAACAGGGAGGTGAGGGGCTCTTCCAGCGACTGCAAAACGCTGCCGTAAATCCACAGAATATTACCCTTTTCCCGCATGACGGGAACGCTTTCAGGGAACCAGTTGAACATTGCCCAGCCCGCCACCCACATGCCGCAGTAATCCGAAAAGCGGTGGTCGAAGTGGTTGCCGTAGTGGTTGCTGGAATCCATGCGGAGCACAAATTTGCCGCTGCTGGTGTCGAAGATGTCCCGAATGACATCGTAATAGGTGTCCACCACATCCTGGTCGTGGTCGTACCAGATTTCATCCACCGTATAGGGGTAAAAGCGGTAGTCCTTTTTGTGGTTCAGCAAAATCTCGAATACGGTGGAGTCCCATCCCTTTTCCTCGAAGTGGCAGACAAATTCCGCGAGTATGCGGCGGTATTCCGTACGGTACCCCTTTTTGCCCCACTTTGCATAGTCCCCGGGCCAGCCGAGATGGAAGGGAAGATATGCGAACTCCACAGGGTGCTCTCCGCCCCGGCAGCCATGGAAGGCGCTGCCGTCAAAGTAGGGGCCGAAATGGCGGTCGAAGGACTCCCAGTTCTTCACGCGAATGGATTTCCCCTCCCCCTCAAGCTCGGGGGCAAAGCTCTCAGGCATGTGGCCGGAGTGGCGGTAGGGGAGGTTGTGGAACAATCCGCGGTGCTCCCTTGCCATGCGGTAGAATTCTCGCTCCACACCGAAATAGCTGCCGTCCCGGTAGCGCTGGGGATTGTCCCGCAGGGAAGAGAAGGCGGGCGAGATGCTGTCCGCGTAGTTGTTGAGGTCGGCGGTGATCGCGGGCTTGTCGGGCAGGACAATATCTGTCACCTCGCAGTGCAGGATAATCTCCGTCTCCGCTCCGTCGGCAGTCACCCGGATCGTGCCCTTGTAGCGTCCCGGAGAAAAGTCCGCGGGAATCCACAGATCTACCCAAACGGCCCCCGCCCGCTGATCCGGCAGGTAATCCCCATCCATCGGGATTTGAAAGGTCGGGAAACCCTCCATCAAGGGGATTAGGAGATCCGGCACCAAGAGGTCGTCCACCCTGTGGAACCACTGGGTGAAAAAGTCGAGATTCTCTGCGGGAATGCTTTCTCCGTCACCACTTGTCAGGCTGGAGGAACGGATGGACAGGGAGGAGAGTGTCCCGCTTTCCGGCAGCACGGCGATCTGGAATGATACGGTGCTGTTCCGGGTGGCGATCAGCTCCACGGCGTCGGAGTAGACGGCATCCGCCATCTCGCAGTGCTCCACAAGGGAGCCGTCCAGGCCGTTGATGCGGACAAAATCTCTGAGCGGAAAAATCTTTGTTTTCACGGTTATGACCATCCCTTTATATGTCAGTTCTGGGCCCCTGGAGGAGCTCCAGAGCACCCACAATCTCCCCATCGCTTTATATGTCAGTTCTGGGCCCCTGGAGGAGCTCCAGAGCACCCACAATCTCCCCATCGCTGTTTTTCACCGGGTAGTAGCGGGAGACGCCCTCCGCCCGGTTGCGAACAACTCCCCACTGTCCGCTCAGAGCCGCTCCCAGCTCCGGGGAGATGGGGGAGATGCCATGGCCCTCCAGGGGCAGAGAGCCGGAGGCCACCAGCGGGACAGCCATGGCGGGGTTGTCCGGCCTGCGCTGCCAGAGGATGGCGGCTACCTCCAACGCGGGATTGATGCGCTGCAGGAGCATCAGCGATGTTTTGCAGCGGTTGAAGTTGTCGAAGTCGTAGTCCACATGGCCGTAGGCGTCCAGCAGCACATCCTCAAAGCTGTCGCCGTCCAGGTAGAGCAGCCCGATGCGGGCCACGCTGTCAATGTCCAGTTGTGTATAGTTTGCGTCAGCCATTTTTATGACCATTCCTTTCATTCCAACAGCAGTACCCAGCCCCTGCCCGGCGGCACGGGGATGGGCTCATCGAGCGCAAACGAAGCCTTTTCCTGGAATCCCGGCACCTCCGGTGCAGTGAGGGCAGCATCCTCCGGCCGCAGGCCCAGTTCGCGCCAATCGATGTCGAGCCGAACAGCCTCCGCTTTCTCCGACCAGCTGGCCAGAGAGATCAGGCAGCGGTGCGCCTGTCGGTATATCGTACAGGGCACGGCGGGGTTGCCGGTTCGCACCGGGCAGTCCTCTGTCCAGAAGCCCCACATAGAGCTTTCCCGGATGCGGAACTCGTTCCACAAATCCCACAGCCCGGTGGGATCGTCCCCGCCATAGATGCGGTTGGACATGCCGAACACCATGCCCCGCCAGGGATTACCGCCGTCCTGGAGCATCTCCCCCATCATGCCGAAGGGGATGCCGCTGAGCTCGATCAGCCAGCGGTCAGGGGTGATGTTGTAGTCGAAGCCCTCGCCGAACCACAGCCTGTCCACAAAGGCGAAGTTGTCGATGTAGAGGCTCATGCTGTTGGCGTGGCCCGCCAGGCTGCTGTCGTCCATGGTGTTGTCGGCGAAGTAGTTCCAGGAGTGGAGGTCGATGGTGCAGCCGGGGTGGTGCCGGTCGAGAATTTTGCGAATGCGCTTCATGACCGTGCGGTCGAAGGCCACATCGTCGAAGTAGAGGCCGTCCATACCGGTGCTGCGCAGCAGCCAGTCCAGCCCCTCCAAAAAATAGTTGTTCCAGCGGGAG
>JBKEBS010000049.1:0-6445 GCA_047973265.1 Oscillospiraceae bacterium | reverse complement strand
TCAATCTATTGACACGAACGCACCGATGAAGGTGGCACTACCTGCATAAAACGAACGCTGTGAATGAGAGGATGGCTGACTGACTTTCCGACGGACGTGGTTAGTCCCTGGAGGCATACGTCAGGCCAATTGCTCTCTCATTCTACAGCTTAGGCGTGAGATAGGAAAAGGACACGGCTGGATGTCGTGTCCATAACCTAAATTTATAGTAATAGGAGGCACTGATCAAAGCACTGGAGATGGCGAGGGAAGAGCCCGCTTTTTCCAGCGTTGAGCTCTCCTATGTTCAGGGCAACGAAAAAGCGGAAGGGCTGTACCGCAACTTGGGCTTTGTCCCCACCGGGGAAGTTGAAGATGGCGAAATTGTCATGAAGCTGGACTTGAAGAGATAATATCACGCAACAAAAAGCGTTTCAAAAGCCGCCTGTAAAGGCGGCTTTTTGCTTGCAAAAACGCAGTAGAAAGGATAATTGTTACCATACTGTAATTGTGTACATTATAAACAATGAAAACATATTTTATGGTCTATAGATTTGTATTTACGACAAATTGCACTGATAATGGTCACAATATTTTGTAATTTGGCTTGACCAAACGTGAATAAGGGCTTATTATGTTAAGCAACATTATATCTGCATTATGCTAATCTGCGGCACGGTGCGGGGAGAGGGGTGCGGCTTCGCGGCGAAGTGGCCGGACTGAGTTCCATATTTATTTTTGAGGAGAGATAACATGAAGAAGAGTGCATGGCAGAGAATACTGACGTTATTGATTGTGGCGCTGGTGGCAGTATCGATTCTGCCGACGAGCGTGTCGGCGGCGGACTATGCGCCTACAACCGGTGCAGAGTTGGCGTCTATGATTGGAAGCGCCTCGGCGGGCGATGTCATCATGTTGAACAGCGGGACAACCTACCAGCTGAATGGGACGATTATCGTTGCCAGCAACATTGTAATTGAGGGAAACGGTGCGGTTATCAAGCCTTCGGCAAGTTTTTCGTCCACGCCGATCACTTTTGATGGCTGGAGAACAGCAGTTCCACTGCTGTATTTTACTGCCGGTGGTTCCATTTCCGATGTGACGCTCCAGGGGCCCGGCGGCGGTGCGGGAGAGAGCGATAAAGTCACAGCGGGGATCATGTCTAACTCCGGCAGCGGCAATTCACTGGCAGTTTCCAATGTGAACTTTCTGGATATCCGGGATGAGCCGCTCAGCGGTATGCAGAGGGGTCACGGCCTTGTTGTACAGACAGGTAGCGCAACTGTCGACGGCTGCTATTTTGAAGAATTCCAGAAAACTGCTGTCTTTTCGATAACTCCCGAGGAGGTCACGGTCAGCAATACCGAAGTAAAGGCCTCCTCAACTGGTACGATTGCGCGAAACGGAATCACGGTACTTGACGGCAAGCTGACTGTCAAAGATGTGGAGATTTCCGGGTTGGTATACAATGGGAGCGACGAAAGCTGCGCGATTCTCCTGTCCGGGGCCGATAATGCGGTTGTTGACGGTCTGACTGTAACGAGTGGAGACATCGGCGTATATGCGTCGAACACTGACATCACCGTGGCGAATTCCAGTATTACGACCGGAAATCTGTCAGGTGGAGACATTTATTTGGGAGGAACCTCCAGCGCTAACATTAGCAACACCGATCTGCTTGGGGCTGTCTCACTGGATAAAACTTCGTCTGGCACTCTGACTGTTGACGCCTATACGGTGACCAACGCGAATACTTTCCCAGCGGTTTCGGCTGATACGGTCGCTTGGGCGGACAACTCCTCTCCCACGGCCCTGCGACTGGATGTTCAGGTGGGCGGCCACTCTGTGGATGCGGGCGGCGTGGTAGAGAGCGGGAATAACTTCATCACTGTCTTTGGGCTAATGTCAGGCGTGACCTATACCTGGACAACCAGTGACGCAGCGGTTGCCACAGGCGCGGGTATGGCAATTACCCCTGTCGCCAAGGGCTCTGCCACACTGACACTGAAAGTCGACTGGACGAGCGAGAGCAAGACCTATACTTATAATGTGACTGTATTCGATTCCACAATACCGGACGCCGAGCCCACCAGCACTGGCGCCGACATGACCCTCAACCTAAACAACTCAATTACAGGTACATTCCAGGTCACACTGGGAATGAGCAGCGACAGTACGACGCCTCTTGCGGCCTCCGTCGATGTTACAAGCAGCGACAGCGGCGTCGCCACCGCCAGCATTGACAGCAGCACCGGTGTTGTCACCGTGACAGCTGTTGGAAAGGGCACTGCAACGATCTCGGCCCGCTTCTTTGATGCGGCTGGCCAGCCAATGCCTGCCTATGATGTGGATTTCACAGTGACGGTGACGGACACGAAGACAATCGTCAATCCCGGGGGAGGTTCCACCGGAGGCGGCTCCAATTCCGGTAAATCCAAGCCTGCTGATAGGTCCCCCAACTCCAGCGGCGGTGGCGGCGGCGGTGCAGGTGGCGGCGGCCTCTCCTCAGCGGCAAAACCGGCCAATGCCTTCACTCTTCAGGCAGGCACAGCTCTCTACAACAAGGAGAGCGCAGCGGCTCCCGGCTCCGTGGCCCTTGCATTGAAGGCCAGGGATTATGACAACGCCTCCCAGGCTGTGCTGAATTCCCTGGCGAAAAACGCCGCGGACAAAGGAAATACCCTTACCATCCACTTTGATACGATGACTGGAAACGCGGTCACCGGCCGTCTGACAGTTGCCCCTGCGGCAGCTACAAAGGATATTTCCACCACGATTTCCGTCAGCGGAGCGATAGTGGACAAGGTGAAGGAAGCCTTTGGCAAGTGGTACAGCAATAAAATTGTGGTTATTCACACCGGCCAGAAGGGCTCCTACGGTATGAATGTCAACATTGCGGCCAAGACGGAGTTCACCGAAATGGAGACCGGCAACCTGTATTTCTACAGCTATGACAGGGCAACCGGCTCGCTGACGCTGATCGCCCAGCCCAACTATCGAATCGACGGCAACGGCTACCTGCACTTCACCACCGGCAACGGTGACACCATTATTGTCTCCGACGGCCCGCTGGCAAGAAAATAGCCGTAGGCTCTGCAAATAAAAAGAACCCGCTTTCCTTTTGAAAGCGGGTTCTTTTTATTGAGACTATACCTTATTGCACGGAAGCCTCTACCCTTGAGGAGATATAAGAGGCGACCTCTTCGAGATCAATGTCCAGCGCCATGGAAAGCTCTCCGAACAGGAGCTCTTCGGCGCGGCGCATATACCGTTCATCCACAGAGCCATACTTCCGCTTTTGCCCTTCCAGCGCAATTTTTTTGGCATACAGCGATTTGGTGAGCACGAGCAGATCCGCACAGCTATTGGAGCGGATCGTCTGCCGGTACTGTTCGGCCAATTCGCCGCTGGCCTTTCCCTGACAGGGGGTTGTTTGCAGGGAAGGGAGAGAGTCAATTAGCCTTTCCGCCTCATCTTTTGAGATAATGGGGCGCATCAGAACCTTGGGATTGTCCACCGGTGTGTGGATGACACACTGCTGATGGCAGGCGCTAAGCGTGTAGTACGGCTTGCGCTCCACAGAGCCGGGTATCTTTTGCTCACTGATTTCAGTGATGCGGCACACCCCTGTGTTCCCATAAACAACGATATCTCCAACCTGATACATCGAAAAACCTCCCATAGACACGGACACAACACATGACGCGGATACAACAAAGCAGCGAGTGACGGATGCAATCGGACTTACGTTTGCACAAACCGCTCGCTGCTTTTCTATTATACCACATTTTTTGTCAAAATGTAAGTCCCGGGCGCAGGAGGAGATGCTACAGGCCCATACTGCGCAGGAACCGCATGAGGTTTTCGACGGTAAGCGCCATATCTGACCGGCTGCGGGTGCGGGCGGAATCCATCCCCACCGCGACCCGATTGATGCTGAAAATGCCGGAGACCCCCTGCCCATAGATTTCAGAGATATTGTCCCCGATATCACCTACCACAGCCACCACCGGGACGCCCAGCTTGCTGGCCCTGCGGGCCACACCGACGACCACCTTGCCCCGCAGGCTCTGTCCGTCGATTTTACCCTCTCCGGTGAGCACAATGTCAGCGTCTGTTGCCAGCTTGTCGAATTGCACCACATCCAGGATGGTCTCGATGCCCATTTGAAGGGAAGCGCCGAAAAAGGCAACCATTCCCGCCCCCATGGCGCCCGCCGCACCGGTTCCGGGCACATCGTCCAGATTTTGCCCAAGGCTGCGGCGGATGACCTCGGCGAGATGACGAATCCCGGCGTCAAGCTCCTCCACTACAGCGGGACTGGCGCCCTTCTGGGGGCCGAAGATGTGGGCGGCACCGCTAGGGCCGTACATGGGGTTGTCGATGTCGCACATGGCTGTGATGCGCACATCTCTGACGGCGGGGTGCAGGCCGGATATATCGATATTGGCGATGTCTTTTAGCGTGCCGCCGGCGGGGACAAAGGCCTCTCCGGCACCGTTTAGGAACCGCACGCCCACAGCTGCGGCAGCGCCGCAGCCCCCGTCATTGGTGGAGCTCCCGCCCAACCCGACGACGATGCGCTCCACACCGCTTTTCGCGGCGTCCAGAATGAGCTCTCCTACCCCGAAGGTGGTGGCGAGCAGCGGATTTTCCCTGCCCTGCACCAGCGGGAGTCCGGCTGCCGCGGCCATTTCGACAACTGCGGTTTTGCCGTCCCCGAGTATGCCGTAAAAGCCTTCCATCGATTCACCTAGGGGCCCGGTCACGGTCAGGGTGCGTTTCTCACCCCCCACGGCCTCCAGAAAGCTGTCCACCGTGCCCTCGCCGCCATCGGCGACGGGGAGGGAGACCGCCTGCGCGCCGGGATAAACCGCCGCAATCTGCTCCGCCATGATGGCGCAGATATCGGAAGAGCTCATTGTTCCCTTAAAGGAGTCCGGGATCAGAATGAATTTATTCATTGGGCACTTCTCCTGCGTTTCTTTTTAGATGGGGCGGAGCCCGCGGCCATGGCTTCCTCCAAGGTGGGGGGAGCAGTCTTCTTCTGTTTGCCAGGGCCTTTGTCCTTTTTCTTGCGGGTGACGGAAAGCGCGTAGAACAGCGTGGTGAGGGGGATGGTGAAGAGCAGGCCGATGCTACCCAGCAGTGCCTGGAGCACCTCGATTACAATAGACTCGCGGTTGATCAGCTCCAGGAAGGAGTTGCTGTACACCACCAGCAGCAAAGTGACCGACAGAGCGCTGCCGATATAGACCAGAATCAAAGTGTTGGTCATGGTGCAGAGGATGTCCCTGCCGATGTTCATGCCCGAGCGCATCAGGTCGCCGAAGGACAGCGAATCCTCGCCCTTTTCCCGATTAATCTCGCTGAGGGAGGAGGCGATGGAGACTCCCACATCCAGTACCCCGCCCAGCACACCGATGAGGATAGAGGAAAAGATGATCGCCTTCAAGTCAATGGGAATCTCTATCATGGTCAGAAAGGCGGAATCCTCGTCGATCAGGCCGGTGAGCTGGAGGAAGCGATCCATCACGAAGAAGAGGATACCGGACACCGCCAGCCCGCCCACGCAGCCCAGTCCCGCCGAAAGGCTCTTGGAGTTGAAACCATTGACCAGGCAGAGGGTGACCACAATGATAAAGAGGCAGCAGAGCAGAGTGGCTGCGTAGATGTCCCGGCCAGCCAGAATTGACGGCACAAAGAGATAAAAGATGCACAGGCAGGTGAAGACAAGGGAGAGAATCGTGCCAAAGCCCTTTTTGCCCCCGAACAGAAATAATAGGAGAAAGAACGCCCCAACCAAAATCAGAAGGGGAAGAGTTCGATCATACTCCTGCATGATCCACACGGGCCCCTCGTCCTGGTAGGGGACGAGAACCAGCATGACCCGGTTGCCCTCCTCCACAGCCTTGATCGACACGGCTCTGGTGGCCTCCATCACCTGGCGGGCCATAATTCGCTCCCCCTTGCGGGGGCCGCCGGTGAAGACCGCCTCGAAGAAGATTTCGGCGTCCGCGAATTGCAGGCCGTCGACGGTGTAGGGGCGCTCTTTGGTGGCGAGCAGGATTTCGATCCTGGCAGGGTAGACCTCCGTATCACCGGAGGAGCCAAAAACATGCCGCCCGCCGGTGGCGAAGTGATTTCCCAAAAAGAGAATCAGCGCCGCGATCACCACGACTCCGATGTACAGCAGGATGTTTTTGCGGTTTTTTAACAGGCCGGACAGTTTTTCCTTCATGTGTGATACGCTCACTTAGACAGAATATGGAAGCATGGTCATATAATGAATGACTTCTTGTATTTTGCTCGTTTATCATATCACAGCCCGGCGCAAAGTCAACGGCGACTCCACCCGATATTCCTCCGGCTTAATTGTTCAATTGACGTAAATAAATCTTTCTGGTTATTTCACGCCTCTTCCATGATTTTTTAATCTTTCTGCTTCATAATGCAAATACAGAGC
>JBKEBS010000048.1:0-10906 GCA_047973265.1 Oscillospiraceae bacterium | reverse complement strand
GAGCTTCGTCCGCACTCTTCACTAACATACCTGACGCCGGTCGATTTCGCCCGGAATCAGGGGCTTTTAGCCGCTTCGAACCTCTGATTCCTAACATTGAAACTGGTACAAAAACGGGGTGCACCTCAGAACCTCTGATTCCTAACATTGAAACTGGTACAAAAACGGGGTGCACCTCAAAACCTCTGATTCCTAACATTGAAACTGGTACAAAAACGGGGTGCACCTCAAACATAGGAAACTTCCCCACCCCATTCACCGCCATCTGTGCCAATCAAATAGCCATTCTCTGCATCAAGTCGAGTCTCATATTTGTATGATATAGAATCCTCATCAAAAGCTAATGTGCCATTATCGATTTTGAGTGAGGTGTTTTTAAGACTACGATTGGCGCGGTACCATTCATCAGAACCAATTGTTGGAGGTGATGTACCTTTCCATGAATCAGGAACGACCACTTCCGTTGTTTCACTTATTGAACATGCGCATAGTAGCAGTAAAAGCAATATATATGAAAGAGTGATTACGCGCTTCATGTAGACTATCCTTCCTGTGCAACTATTACTTCTCAATCAATCCCAACCATCCACTTTTCTTCCAAAAGCATAGCATATCTGATATATGTTTGCAACTATTAGTGCAACTTTAAAAAGAAAAAACCACGAAAACGTTTTGTTTTCGTGGTTTTTATTGGTGGAGGCGAGGGGAATTGAACCCCTGTCCGAAAATCCATCCACACTGCTTTCTCCGGGTGCATCCTACCCTTTACATTCCCTCGCGCGCACGTCGGCAGGAAGGCTTACGCGCTCGGTATCCCTAATACATCAACCGCGCCGTGGAACTCGCGGAAGACGTTCACCACTGATTTTATGCCCTAGCCGGCCCGTGGTCCCTCCGGTTCGGACAGCTGCTTAGTTAAGCAGCAAACGCGAGATCGCTAGTGTTATCTTCAGCGTTTAATTTAGGGTGCACATTTTTAAGAGATCGTGCGTCTCTACCCGCTTACAGTGATTCAGAACCCCCGTCGAAACCTTTACGCCCCCACAATAGGCGGACGAGACAATCGCCCGCCTGTGGGAAAAGCTTATTCAGCAACTGTTATGGGTTCAGGATAATCTTTGCCAAAAGTATCTACAGTGACCTTTTTCATCACGCGGGGATTTGCCGCCAGTTCACCGTTGGCAGGCTCATTGGCGATGGCATTCACAACATCCATTCCCTCAATTACCTTGCCGAACGCGGCGTACTGCTCGTCCAGAAAGGTAGGGCTGCCGTCACAGATGAAGAACTGGCTGCCCGCAGAATCGGGATGCCCCGAACGGGCCATGGAGATCACACCCTCGGTGTGGGAGATATCATTATTCTCGAAGCCATTCCCCGTGAATTCGCCGGCAATGCTGTAGCCGGGGCCGCCCATTCCGGTTCCGGTGGGGTCGCCGCCCTGTATCATGAAGCCGGGCACTATGCGGTGAAATACCACGCCGTCATAAAAGCCCTTATTCACCAGCGAAATAAAATTATTCACCGTGTTGGGCGCCTTGTCGGGATAAAGCTCCACGACGATTTTTGAGCCGTCGTCCATCTCGATTGTGACCTGTGGATTCTGCGCCGGGCTGCATGCTGCTGTGGACATAATTGTTACCCCCATTAATAAAATGCTGAAAATGATGAGCATAACTTTCTTTTTCATCGGCCGCAATACTACCTTTCGTTTCGATTTTACAACATATTTTAGCCGTGCCTGCGGTCTTTCATGGCCTGTTCGATGTTGCGCTGCGCATCTTTTTTCGCCATGTCTGCCCGCTTGTCGTAGAGCTTCTTGCCCTTGCAGAGCCCAACCTGCACTTTGACCTTTGAGTCCTTGAAATAGACTGACAGGGGGATCAATGCGTAGCCCTGTTGGGCCATCAAATCCGCCAGTCTGGCAATTTCCCGCCTGTGCATGAGCAGCTTGCGTACCCGCATGGGGTCGCGGTTGAAGATGTTGCCGTGCTCATAGGGGGAGATATGCATCTGCTTGACAAAAATCTCTCCGTTTTTGATGTCGCACCAGCTGTCCCGCAGGTTGCAGGAGCCCTTTCGCAGGCTCTTCACCTCGGTGCCCACCAGTTCTATGCCCGCCTCGTAGCTGTCCTCTACAAAGTAGTCGTGGCGGGCCTTTTTGTTCTGCGCAATTGTCTTGAAATTGGCTTTGTCCGCCACGAAACTACCTCCTTTTGCTTTGGGCTTGGGGCGCGTGTGCAACCAGCCTCAGGCTGGCTAGATTTCCCTTCGCCCTTCCAGAGCCCGGTAGAGCGTCACCTCGTCGGCGTACTCCAGGTTGCCGCCCACAGGAATGCCGTAGGCCAGACGGGTCGATTTGATCCCCAGTGGCTTGAGCATCCGGGCCAGGTAGGCCGCGGTGGCCTCTCCCTCCACAGTTGGGTTAGTGGCCATGATGACCTCCGTCACCTCGCCGGAGCCGGTGCGGGCAATGAGCTCCTTGATGTACAGCTGCTCGGGGCCGATGCCGTCCATGGGGGAAATCAGCCCGTGGAGCACGTGGTAAAGACCATGATACTCCCGGGTGCGCTCGAAAGCAAGCACATCCTGGGGGTTCTCCACCACGCAGATTGTCTTTTTATCGCGGCTTTCGTCGCTGCAGATGGGGCAGGTCTCCTGCTCAGTGAGATTTTGGCAGACTTTGCAGCGGCGAATTTTATCCCGCGCCTCCAAAATGGCGGAGGCAAACTCGTATGCCCGCTCCTTGGGCAGGTCCAGCACGTGAAAGGCCAGCCGCTGAGCCGACTTTTTGCCGATTCCCGGCAGCCGCTCAAACTGTTCGATCAGCTTGACCAGTGGGAGGGCCTTGTTGGAAGAATCCATTCAGACATCCATTCCTTAGTTAAAAGTGCGGAACCATCGCATACCTAGAACATCCCGGGAACGTTGAGCCCCCCGGTGATTTCCTCCATCTCGGCGTTGGTGATCTCCTCCACCTGGCGGTAGGCCTCGTTGACCGCCGCAATGACAAGATCCTGGAGCATCTCGATGTCCTCCGGGTCGACGACCTCAGGCTTGAGAGTGACAGCTGTGAGCTCCTTTTTGCCGGTCATGGTCACCTCGACGGCGCCGCCGCCCACGGTGGCCTTGAACTCGCGGTCAGCCATTTCCTCCTGCTTCTCAGCCATCAGCTCCTGCATTTTCTGAGCCTGCTTGATCATGGCGTTCATATTCTGGGGGCCACCGCCCATGCCCTTGGGTAAATTCGCTTTCATCTGTATGTCCATTCCTTTCTTTTACTCGTTAATATCCATCTCCACGCCCAGCTCTGCGCCGCTTTGCAGCAGATCGTCCAGCTTGGCGGGTTCTTCCTTTACACGGTAGCGATCCGGCTGGTAGGGGCCCAGGTTGTAGCGTTGTCCCGTCACCGAAAAAGCTGCATCCCGCAGACTTTCCTTGGCGTATTCGTCATTGCGGAGCATCTGGGCGAACAGCTCGCTGCCAGCGTCCACCAGAAGCCTTTTTCCTGAAAGATAGGCGCTGGAATTGACCAGCGTGCCGTAGAGTGCCTTGTTCTTCTTTTTGAGAACATCCAGCAACTTGGGCCAGGGCTCGAAGGGCACAGCTTCTGTTTTGGAGACATCATCTGCTGTGGATGAATCCTCTGTGGGTCTGGCATTCTCCGGAAGAGCGGGCTTTATCTCGTCGGCTTTTTCCACGCTTCCCGCCGGTTCCGGCTTCGCCGAAATTTCAACTCTGGCTGGAACGGGATTTTGCTCCAGCTGCTCGATGCGGGCCAGCAGCGCCTCAGGGGAGGTGTCCATCGCTGGGTTGCAGAGCTTGAGCAGTCCCATCTCCATCTCGGTGCGGCGGGCGGCTGTGCGGGCCATGCGGCCCAGGGTGTCCGACAGCACCGTCAAGGAGTAGAAGATGCGCCCCGGGGAATACTTCGCGGCAATTTCTCCCAGCAGCTCCAACTCCCGGGGAGTGCCCTCCACCAGTTCGGTGGCGTCCCGGGCGGTCTTGACCACCAGCAGATCGCGGTAGAAATCCAGCAGCTGCTCGCAGAAGCGCTGATAGTCAACCGAGTACTCCCAGAGGGAACCGAGAATTTCCAGTGCCTTTGCACCATCCTCCTCAATGACCGCCTCCGCCATGTCGAACAGGTAGTCCTGGGCGGCGAGGCCCGCAGCCTCCCGGACAGCGTCGGCAGTGATCTCCTCTCCGGCGGAGAGGCACAAATCCAGCAGGGAGATGGCGTCCCGCATGCCACCGTCGGAGAGACGGGCGATGAGCATCGCGGCGTCCTTTGTGAGGGCGGCGCCCTCTTCCTCGGCGATGAGCAGCAGCCGCTCCGCAATGATCTCGGAGGGAATGCGGCGGAAGTCGAAGCGCTGGCAGCGGGAGAGAATGGTGGCGGGCACCTTGTGAAGCTCGGTGGTGGCAAGGATGAATAGCACGTGGGGGGGCGGTTCCTCCATAATTTTCAGGAGGGCGTTGAAGGCGCCGGTGCTGAGCATGTGTGTCTCGTCGATGATGTACACCCGGTACTTGCCGGTGACGGGGGTGAAGTTGGCCTCCTCCCGCAGTTCCCGGATGTTGTCCACACCGCTGTTGGAGGCCGCGTCAATTTCTGTGACGTCCAGGATGCTGTCAGAGTCGATGCCAGTGCAGATATCGCATTCCCCGCAGGGATTGCCCTCTACCGGGTTGCGGCAGTTTACAGCCTTGGCCAGTATTTTGGAGCAGGTAGTTTTGCCCGTCCCGCGGCTGCCGCAGAACAGGTAGGCGTGGGAGAGCTTGCCTGTAGCCACCTCGTTTTTCAGCGTGGTAGTGATGGCCTCCTGGCCGACCACATCGTCGAAGGTGCGGGGCCGCCACTTTCGGTAGAGCGCCTGGTACATACCGTTTTTCCTTCCGGGAGCAAGGCCCAAAGTCTGCACATGCAAACTTCGAAAACAAAAGCGAAAGATAGCGATCTGGCCCTCTATCTTCCGCCCATTTTGCGCTGCCCGTTCTGTGCCGTCTTATGCGGACACGCAGGTGATCTGCGGCGCACAGTGAGAACCACTTAATGCTGCTCGGTTCCCCGCCTGACATGGTTCGTGGCACACCGTCGCACAGGACCAACATGTCCGCACAACACGGCACACATACCGGATAGCTAATCCATTATACATCATTCTGTCGGTAAAGTAAACCTCTTTCCTTGGGGCATTCCCTTGCGGAAAGGCGGCCTGCCGTGGTATGATTGCTGCAGAGAGATTACAGTGATCCAGCAGAATGAGGATGTGATTTGATGGAAATCCGGCTGATGACGGCCGACGATTACGGCAGGGCTTACGGCCTATGGGAGCGAACCCCGGGTATGGGGCTATCCTCCATCGACGATTCAGAGGAGGGCTTCCGCCGCTATATCAAGCGCAACCCTTCCACCTCCTTTTTGGCGGTGGAGCACGGCAAGACAGTGGGCACCATTCTCTGCGGACACGACGGCAGGAGAGGCTTCATCTACCATGCCTGCGTGGACAAGAGCCACCGCGCGGTGGGTATCGGCAGGGCGCTGGTCGCCCGCGCGCTGGATGCGCTCAAGGAGGAGGGCATCACGAAGTGCGCCCTCGTTACGTTTCAGGACAACCTGATTGGAAACGCCTTTTGGAGCCGCTCTGGCTGGACGCTGCGCAAGGACTTAAACTATTACAATCTCGTGCTCAATGAGGAGAATAAGCCTTCCCCCGTGCAGGGATAACAACAAGAAGCGGGCCAATACTTGGCCCGCTTCTCTTTATAATGAAGTGCTATGCGGCTTTCGAGAAGATCATACTGGGGTAGATCACCTGCAGCACGTTGTCCGGGTAGTAGCGGTCCACCATCTCGTCGACGACTGTCGCGGGGGGTACGCCCTCCACCCGCTGGGACCAGCGGGCCACGACTGTGGCGGACAGCAGCAGATTCACCGACATGAAGATGGCTACCAGCCAGGTGACGGCCACGCCCCTGCCCTTGTAGATGCGGTCGCTCAGCTTGGTGAGGGGAGGGAAGAGCAGGTAGAGGTAAACGACGCCAAGCACACCAAAGAACAGCATGTACAGCAGGTTGGTGCGGCCCCCGCAGAGGGATATGGGCGAAGGCATCCGGGAGTAGTCCCAGGAAACGGTGTCGAAAATGTATTCCTGCACAAGGCTGCACACAGTCTCGAATGCGCCGCCGATCAGGGCGCTGACACCGAAGACAGCTATGATTCCCTTTTTGCGCACATGGAGAAGAATGAAGGCCAGCAGGATGGCGCCGAAGCCATAAATCTGATTAAATGGGCCGTAGATGACACCCTGCCTGCTTTCAAGATAGCCCTTGAAGATCAGGCAGAAGACAGTCTCGACCACCACGCCGATCACACTGCTGATAGTGAAAATCCACACGAAGCTGTGAAACTTTAGTTTGCTGGTTTTCTCAACATCCGCACTTACGGTTTTCTTCTCTATACGCGCCGCTGTAGTCGTAGTCATCATTATTCATCCCCTCAACTGATTGTGAGGTAAGAATAACAGCCGGATTATAAGAAACGCGAAAGAAGTGCTTAATATATCATAAAGATTTATTAAAAAGAGTTAATGCACAGATGTCCGCTATTTTGGCGAGTGAAAAGCCCCCATCTTTATGATGGGGGCTTTTGGGCGGTTCCGCCTACAGAGAGATTGTGGTGGAGTACCTGTCCAGCGTGCCGGGACTTGTCTGCACCCGGCCCATAATGTAGATTTGCGTGATCTGGCCGCCGGAAACTGTGACGGTCATTTCTTCAATAGTGGTCTGGTTCATGGTGCGCTTGACGCCATTATTGTTGTTGTAAGCAACGACGGCGATGGTGTTGGACTGGATTTCGGCGAGAGTGAGAACGTTGTCGCCGGGCAGCAGCTCCATATCAATGCAGCCGGCAATGGCGAGCTCGTACTGCGCGGTGCTGGATGTTGCGGTGCCGGTGAAGGGGGTAAAGTAGTTGGCGGGTTCAGTAGGATTGTCCGGCCTTGTTAGCGAAATTTCGCCGTCAAGCCACAAATTCGGTCCAAAAAAATCACTAATTTCGAATCCCAAAAAGGTAAACTCTTCTGTGGGACTATCATAGAAGCTCAATGAAATCCAACCATTAAAACCCTGAGGGTTAAATTGATAACCATACTCAGCGCTCGGGTCGAACTCGCCAAGGTATTCATACTGTTGTCCAAGATATTTGAAACGGATGGTTATGACATTTGAATACACAGAAATAGCACAATCAGTGAAATCATCTTGATCAGTCATAATTGAAGATGGAAAATGAGCATTCTGCACTTCATAAATACCATCCAATCCCAGATCGGTCGTTGTGGGATCAGCAGCCGAAGCGGATAGCGGAACAATCGCGACCACCATCAGAAGAACCAACAAAATCGAAAGAATTTTTTTCATGCGATATTCTCCTTATTTTATACACAAATCAATATACGTTTCCAGCTTGGGCGCGCCCCATTGCTGTAATAACAGTATAGCATAAATAGAGAGAAAATGCAATCAAAAAAAGCTTAATATAAATATAAAATTGCAATAAAACAATAGTTCAACTAGTTTTGATACAGTGGATGGCCTCAGAAACGGGGGAATCAAGTGCCTGAGGCTTCCAAAAAATAAAAAGTACAGGGCAATTTACCCTGTACTTTCGCTATTGGTGCGCCAAGAGGGACTCGAACCCCCGGCCTACTGCTTAGAAGGCAGTTGCTCTATCCGGCTGAGCTATTGGCGCGTGGATCGGCAGCAAAGTCGCCGTGAAAATCACAACGCCCCCGGCTAGGCCAGAGGCGTGGAGCCAAACCGATATATTCTCTTTGGCTCAAACAGGCAGAGTCCTGTTGGAGCGGGTGATGGGAATCGAACCCACATAGCCAGCTTGGAAGGCTGGAATTCTACCACTGAACTACACCCGCATCTAAAACCAGCGAAACCAAGTATAGTCGATTGCCGCCCAAAAGTCAAGGCGCAGATGCTCTTTAGCTCTCGTTAAATGGGTATCGTTGATAATTGGTATTCTGTTGGCAACGAGTTCACAAAAAGCTTGACAAGCAAATAATACAGTATAGATTATTAGTAGACGTATTCACAAAGCAAACTGGTGAAAGGAAGTATCAATCAGCATGGCACAGGCGCTTGCAGAGACTATCTTTGATATCTGTTACCTGGTTGGCGTCATCACCGCAGGCAGTATCATGTTTGCAAAGGGGAGAGGGAATCCCCTGGTGCGAAAGTTTGGCTTTATGGCGGTGCTGCTGGGTGCGGGGGATGCCTTCCACCTGGTGCCCAGGATGTATTCCCTGTGGACAACCGGGCTGGAGGCCAACGCCGCCGCTCTGGGCGTAGGAAAGCTGGTCACCTCCATCACAATGACAGTGTTCTACCTCATTCTCTACTACATCTGGCGGGAGAGGTACCGGATTGAGGGCAGAAAGAGCCTGACAGCCGTGATGTGGGCCCTGACAGGCCTGCGCGTTGTGCTCTGCCTCCTTCCCCAGAACGACTGGCTCAACTACAGGCAACCACTGTTTTGGGGCATCCTGCGCAACATTCCCTTCGCAGTTATGGGCGTCCTCATCATTGTGCTGTTCGCCGTCGAGGTCAGGCGGAGCAAGGATAAGGTGTTCCGATTCATGCCGCTGGCGGTCACCCTCTCTTTCGGGTTCTATATTCCGGTGGTGCTGTTCGCCGCTACCATACCGATGTTGGGGATGCTGATGATCCCCAAGACGCTGGCCTATGTCTGGATTGTGCTCATGGGCTGGAAGCTGTACAGGCAATCCGCTGCACAATAATGTATACCAAAAGAAAAGAGGCCATCTGCTAACAGCGGATGGCCTCTTTTTTCGGTTTGATCTGATTGCGCCTACCGGCCTGTGGAGGGATTTTCGTTGATGTTCTGGGGAGGCACAGCGCCGGGCTCGGAGATGTTGCCCTCCGCGGGAGGCAGTACCGTGTTGGGATCGTCGGGCTCCGACACGTCGCCCCCGCCCATGTCGATATCCTTGGACGACAGGTAGTATTTGGAGGAGTAGGGGAGCTTTTCGTTCGATCTGCCCAGGTACTTGCCGTCTGCGTTGTAGACATAGAATTTCTCGGGGAAGTCGAAGGTGACCTTGTTGCTTGACTTGTTAAGGTTGAAGGTGTTCAGGGCAATGACCATTTCAATGGAGGGGAACTTGTCCAGAATCTCCTGGTCTGCGCCGGACATGGTCATCTCCGCCGTGCCGTAGTACCGCTTGCCCTGGTAGAGGTTGGCGAACATGGTGACATTGGCGCCCAGGTAGAGCTCCACGTTCCGAAGATACTTATCCGGCTCGATCACGGTGCCGTCGGAGAGGTCGACGTAATTCTCATCGTAGAGGGTGTAGACCTCCTGGATCATAGTGCCCTCCAGGTCAAGCTGAGAATCGGTGTGGCGTCTCTTGTCCACGCTGAGGTAGATTTGCATGGCGAAGTCAGTGTCGTCGCCCTTGGTGCGGGGCAGGTCGGCGAATTTCACCTTGATGTAGGCCCTGCCGCTCACTTGGACAATTTCGGGCGTGTTGGCATCAAACACCTGCTTGCCCTTGCGGCTGCCCATTCCGACGGTGATTTTGCCGCTACGTAGTTGATTGTTGGTGACGGGGGTACCCGCATAGGGAGCGGTTCCCTCCCAGGTGAAGAAGCCCGCGTAGAGGGGGATGAGCAGTTCATCGCCGGGATTTGCATCCAGCGAGCCGAGGCGATCGTAGGAGATGGCTGTGCCGTTGAGCAGTGCGCCGCTCCCTGTTCCGCCCAGCTTGGCGCCCGAGGCGATGCCTGTAATCTTGCCGCCGCCCTGCTCGGTCACGGTGAGGGAGATGCTGTCGGAGGCAGTGGTGGCCGCTCCGCCGCTGCTCTGCAGGTAGAGGGAAAGGCCGCTGTAGGAACCGCCCCGCAGCGCGGTGAGAACAACCATTACATCGCCGGTGCCGTCAGTGGTGGGGGTGTAGGCGACCGAGAAGTTGCCGGCAATATCGGCGTTCTTCAGCTTGATCCAAGAGGTGTCGGTGATCGAGGCGGGGTTTTTGGTGCCGTCCGCCGGGTCCCAGGCGAAGTTGTTGGCCGGTACGCGGTAGGTCAGCGTCTCGCCCGCCAGAATGGACAGGCTGGAACCGTTGGGGGCGGTTTTAGTGGGGGCTGTGCCGCCCGCCTTGGTGCCCGTGACCCTGCTTTCAGCCGCTACAACGCTCACATCCGCCTGGAATGCTTTTGCAGCGCCTGCCCCGCCGTTCAGGCTGACCTGAATGTTGCCGCTATAGGGGCGCAGCGCTTTGATAGTGACGGTGGCTGCGCCTGTGGCGGAGTTGACCTGCACGCCTGTAACGGAGAAGTCCTGGTTCAGTGTCGCCCCCGTCATATTCACCCAGGCGGCGGTCAGCTTGCCCAGCTCATATGTGTTGTTGCCGGTATCCGACCATTTGAAGCTGGTGCCTGAGAAGGTGACGGTAAAGCTCTGGTTCACCTTCAATGTACCCGCGATGTCGGAGGAGGCGGCTCCGGCGCCTGGAATGGTATTCTGCACACTGTAGCCAAGTGTCGCGACAGGCGATGCCATTGCCACCGGGCAAAGCCCGATGATCATGATAATGGAAATGAGCACGGACATTACTTTTTTCATATATGACCATACCTTTCTGCGAAAGGCACCAACGAGGAATGAAACAGGGCCGGTGCTTTCGCTGTAAATTGTAGTTTGGTGTTAAAATAAAGATGAGAGCAGCAATACTACAGAACACGAGGAGGTAGGTGCGGTGCAGCATGCTGTAGCCGCGCTCATATATAAGTTGTCGGACATCCATTCAAGCACCAATGAGTAGGACATAGAGCCTGTAAACTTATCTTTGTAAAGACGCAACTCGTT
>JBKEBS010000047.1:0-12018 GCA_047973265.1 Oscillospiraceae bacterium | reverse complement strand
TGGCTTCTGTGCTGCCATAGGCCTCTGCTATCTTTTTCTGTGTCCAGCCCCTGTTTGCATCCACTTCATCCAGCTTCAGCAGTATGGCCGCATGACGCAATTTGAATCCGGAGACCTTTCCCTTTTGGAGCATTTCCTGTAACTGTGTGCGCTCGCATTCACTTAAATTTACATAGTATTTCTTCGCCATCATCACACCGCCCTTTTTCTGTGATGATAACACTAAATCACTGGGTTAACAAGACACTAGTATCCGCCCGCAATCAGTGGGTCTCCTTCCAGTTGGCCGCGGCATTGGAGGAAGGAGAGCGCCTGGAGGACTTCTCAGTTTCTATGTCCAATCTGACGGGGGAGAGCGGCGAGGTGACGGCGGACACCGAGCTGTATGTCCAGTGGTTCCACCGGATAGAGGGCAATTTGATGCCCGACATGCTGGTGCCGCTGGGCCCCGAGGGCCTGGAATTCCGCATCCCTCTGGATGAACGCTACCACTCCGCACAGCGGGCGGGGGCTCTGTGGATCGACCTGTTTGTGCCAGAGAGCGCCGTCAAGGGACTGTACCGGGGTGAGCTGTCCGGCACCGCCAACGGAGAGGGCTTCTCCTTTGGGGTGGAGCTGCGGGTCTACCGCTCCGCCGTGCCGAACGAGAGCCTCTTGATCGCCGACCTCAACAACTACGCGGACAATATTTCCCCCAGCTACCCCCACTTGGCGGACAATCCCGAGCGCTACCGGGACGGCAGCTACCTGGAGGTGGAGCGGGAGTTCTACCGCATGTCCCGGGAACACCGCTGCGTGTTTCAAAATCTCAACTACCTCCACTCCGGTGTGCCGGTGGAGAGCTTCGCCCCTGAACTGGAGGGCTCCGGAAAGAATATCCGGGTGAAGAGCTGGGAGGCCTTTGACAACCACTTCGGCCCCTACCTGGACGGTTCGGCCTTCGAGGGCTCCCGCCGCGGCCCAATGCCCATCGAGTTCCACTTCACCCCCTTTAATCTGGGCTGGCCCGCCGCCTACGAAAAATGGGGGGAGAAGGGCTTCAAGACTGAGTACCGCCGCATTCTCTGGGAGTATATGCGCCACTTTGAAGAAAAGGGCTGGACAAAAACCGTTCTGGAGATTATGCTCAATCACAAGAAGGAGTACCGGTTTTACCCCTCTACCCAGGATGAAATCTGGTACGAGCACGACGAGGAGATCGTCGATTACATGTACGATGTCATCAAGGATACGGTGGAGCACTCCGCCGCCAAATTTGTCTTCCGGGCGGATTCCAGCAACCATTACGGCAATCACTTCGACTCCAAGTACGCCGATATCTTCGGTATGTGGGTGGCTGCCATGACCATGTACTCCTGGTTTCCCGAGAGCGTGCTGGAAATGCGCAACCGGGGCAACATCCTGTGGATATACGGGTGGTACGGCGAGGGCATGACCATCGACCTGCCGCTGCATTCCTTTCTCACCCAGCCCATGATCTGCTTTATGACCGGTGCGACCGGCTTCTGCCTGTTCTGGAACGCGGTGGGCTGGGGGGACGACTACCTGACCACCCCGTTTGTCAATGCGGGACAGAGCTTGTTTTACCCCGGCACGGAGTTCGGCGGGGAACAGGTGCTGCCGTCGATCCGGCTAAAGGTGCTGCGCAACCAGATGCAGCTGGCCGATCTGATGATGACCGCTGACGGCTTGGACATCGAGACTGCAACGCCCCTACGGAGTGATTTGGAGCAGGCGGTGAACGAGGCGTTCGGCTACGGCTCCAACAAAGACTGGTGGAACGAGAAGCCGCCCTTCCTGGATACGCCGCCCCGCTATTGGGATTACGGGGACGAGGTGTACAAGCGCAACCACTACGAGGGACGCTCCCCAGGTCTGATCGGGGAGCTGCGCCGAAAGGTGCTGCGCATTCTGGGATAACAACAACGGAACGAAATACATTTGAAAGGGTGAACACTGCAATGATGCTGGACTGCCACATTCACATGAACGAGACATGGGATTCCCCCCAGGTGTTCCTGGACAAGCTGAAAGCCGCGGGGCTGGATGGGGGAATGGTGTTTTCCCAGGCGCCCGCCTCCTTCCACAACTGCAAGGCGGAGCGGGGGGATGCCAAGCGCCGCCTCGATCAAATTCTGGACTACACCAAGGGGCTGGACAATCTCTACCCCTTTTTCTTCATCGACCCCATGGAGGAGGACGCCGAGGAGCAGGTGGACAGGGCGGTGGAGGCCGGGATTCGCGGCTTCAAGGTGATCTGCTGTCACCATTATCCCCAGGACGACCGCCCCATGGCCATCTGGGAGCGGATCGCGGGGCATGGCAAGCCGCTGCTCCTCCACTCCGGCATTCTGTACAACAACGGCCCCTCGGCGGACTTCAACCGCCCCGGCAACTTTGAAGCCCTCTTTTATGTGAAAAATCTCCGCTTTGCCGTAGCCCACATCTCCTGGCCCTGGTGCGATGAGCTGATCGCAGTCTTCGGCAAGTGGAACTACCTGTACACCGAAAAAGTGCCGGGCATGACCGCGCATGTATGTGGACGTCACCCCCGGCACGCCGCCCATCTACCGGCGGGAGGCCCTGGGCAAGCTGATGACGGTGGGCTACGAGATGGCGGAGCGTAGCATTCTCTTCGGCACGGACGGCAGCACGCTTTTCGATAGCCAGAAGTACAAGGAGGCAGTCTACCGCGATCTCGCCATCTACCGGGAGTTGGGCACGTCCCAGGAAACGGTGGACAGGATCATGGGGGGCAATATGCTGGAGTTCGTCGGTGAACAGAGAGAGGCATAACCGATGCGGGAAATAAGGAAAGGGGCATAGCTGAAATGGACGCAACGAGCAATCTGGAACAGCTGAATCCAGTTTTGCGGGCACACAGGCAGAGGCGGCACCTGCGCTTTGAGGAGGGCAGATGGAGCGACCTGGAGCAGTGGAAGTCGCTGGGAAAGGGCGCGGTCATGGAGCTGCTGCGCTATTCCCCCACCCCCACTCCCCTGAATCCCCAGGTGCACTCGTCGGAGCAGCGGGACGGCTACCGCATGGAGAAGATCAGCTTTGACAGCGGCGGCCTGCGGGTGCCGGGCTACCTGCTCATTCCGGACGGCGAGGGCCCCTTTTCGGCGGTGGCTGCCCTTCACGACCACGGGGGCTTCTACTATTGGGGCAAGGAAAAGATCGTCGACACCGGCATCCGCAGCGGCAATCTGGACGCCTTTCTGGAGCGGGGCTTCGAGGGCACCTATTGGGCCACAGAGCTGGTGACCAAGGGTTATGTGGTGCTGGTGATCGACGCCTTCTACTTTGGCGAACGCAAACTGCGCCTGGAGGATGTGCCGGAGTATGCACTCGCCGAGGTGGGGCTGTCCCGCGCCGGGCTGGAAAAGCTGGAGGAGGGCAGTGAGGAGTACATTGCCGAGTACAACAAGTTAGCTGTCCGCTTCGAGGTCGCAATTGAGCGGTACTTCCGCTTTGCCGGAATCGAGTGGCCTGGTATCTTGGCCTACGATGACCGCACCGGCATCGACTATCTCTGCTCCCGGCCGGAGGTGGACAGCGGGCGAATTGGTTGCTGCGGCCTTTCCCTGGGCGGCTTTCGGTCTGCGATGCTCACAGCGCTGGACACCCGCATTAAATGCGGCGTGGTGGCGGGCTGGATGGTCAGCTACAACAGTTTGCTGCCCCTTCACAGCACCATCCACACCCATATGGTTTCGATACATGGGCTGCCGGATGTGATGGATCTTCCCGACATGCTGGGCCTTGGCTGCCCCACTCCTCTGATGGTCATGCAGTGTGAAAAGGATCACCTGTTCACGGTGGAGGGCATGCAGGAGGCGTGCGACCATCTGGGGGAAATCTACCGCAGCGCCGGAGCGGCGGAAAACTTCCGCTATGGGTTCTACAACCACGGCCACCAGTTCTGCCGCGTCATGCAGGCCGAGGCCACCGCCTGGCTGGACAGGTGGCTGAAAGGGTAGAACCGGAAAGCGCAGATGTAATCACATAGACAAAACAGGGGAGATTGGTGAATCTTCCCTGTTTTTTGTCGAAAATAAGTATAAAAAGGTGGTATTTGTTCAGTATATTTCAAAGTGTTAATATACAAAAGTCCTTCCGGCGAATAGAATTGAGACAGGCAATTTGTGAAAAATCTGCTGCATGCAGGAAGTGGGGAAGGATTTTTTGATGGAAGCTTTTTTGTTTGCTGCGACAACAAGACTGGAAGGAAAAAGCGGAACCAGTGTGGAGAGGGCGGGCGAATCGATCGACAGGGCGGAGGAGATATCGCTCAGGGGGGCGAAGAATTCCTACCTGTCCTTCCAGCTGGGCGTGAAGGTGGAGGGCGGCGAAGCCCCCCAGGTATCGCTGCACATGGACAACCCGGGCTGCGGCATCGAGATAGCAATATTCGACGAATGGTTTCACCAGTGGGAGGGCAAACTGATTCCCGACCTGCTGATTCCCCTGGATAGAATGGACGGCGCGAAAAGGGAAAAGGTGCGTGGGAACTACTATTCCTCTCCCTACCGGGTCTACTGGATCGACTGCTTCCTGCCAAAGGAACTGCCGGACGGCGTATATGGCGGAAAAGCGGAGGTCACCTGCGGCAGCGCGTCGAAAACCCTCTCCTTCGAGCTGAAGGCCGAGCCGGTCACCCTATGCAGCGAGGCCATCTTGCAGGCGGATTTCAACAACTACGCCGACGCGATCAGCCGCAACGATCCCGCACTGTTCGGCAATAAGGAGCGCTATTTCGACGGCAGCTACCTTTCCCAGGAGCGGGAATTCTTCCGGCTGACCCACGAGCACAGGGCATTCTTTCACTACCTGCCCTACGCCCACTCCGGCTTCAACTACCTGACCTTTGCCCCTAAGCTGGAGGGCTCCGGCAAGACCATCCGCGTCAGCGACTGGACTGCCTTCGACAACCACTTTGGCCACTACCTGGACGGCTCGGCCTTTGAGGGGACAGCCCGGGGCCCTATTCCTGTGCCGTTTTTCTACCTGCCCTTCTGCTTCGACTGGCCCTCCTCCTACGAAATTTGGGGCAGCGAGGGGTACCGCACGGAAAATCGCCGTATTTTGGTCGACTTTATCCGGCATTTTGAGGACATGGGCTGGACGGAGACGGTGTTTGAGCTGTTCCTCAACCACAAGAAGCGCTACCGCTTTTACCCCTATGACGGCGACGAGGTGCGCCACCAGCACGATGAGGAGCTGGCAAGGATACAGGATGAGATGTTCAGCGACCTGCTGGGGCAATCCAGAGTGCAGATTGTGCTGCGCACAGACTCCTCCTGGAGCTTCGGCAAGCACTACGATAGCGACATGAACAGGATATTCCGCTTTTGGGCGGCGGGCTCCAGCCTGGTGGAGTTCTACCCCGACAGCTTTGCGCTCATGCGGCAAAAGGGGAACTACCTGTTTGAATACACCGGAGTTCCAACGCTGGAGGCGCCGCTCACCAGCCTCTACAAGCGGCCTGCTCGCTGCCTCATGAACGGCGCCTGGGGCATTCTGTACTGGAATACCACCGGGGTGGGCGACGACTATCTCACCTGCCCGGTGGCGGGGGGGAGCGAAGTGTTCCTCTACCCCTCCCATCTCCTTGGATTGGAGGGAGGAGCCTTGCCGTCACTGCGGATGAAGTACCACCGCAACGCGATGCAGACCATGGATTTGATCGCGATGTTCGATGGCACGGAGCACTTTTCCGTCCTGCGCCAGGCTGTCAACGACGCATTCGGAACCAGCGATGAGATGTGGACAAGCCCGCTTCCTGCCTCGCTGGCGGTGGAGCCGCAGCTGATGACAAACGACGCCATCGGTGACGCGGAGCGCAACGACCCGGGGGAAAATATGGAGCCCGACCTGCCCGACCGGCTTCTATCACAGGTACTGGAACTGGCGAAGGCTTCCGGATTGCGGTTTCCCTCGTAACGAATGCAGGGATGTGGACATATTAAATTGAGTCGTCGACAAATGGGGGAAATTAAAATGGCCGAGAGGATTTTGGATATCGAAACCATCGCCCGAATCGGGCTGATGTTCCTGGATGGGGACGCGCTGCGGGAGGTGCTGGTCGATCCGCTGACCAGCGACGATGACGATACCGACTACAACGCCGGGCACTTCAACGCCCTGAAAAAGGCACTGATGAAGATCGAGCGGTTCGATCCCGACCGGTACATCACAGGGGTGCTCTGGCAGTGGCACCACATCAACCGCAAGCTGGCCATACCGGCGGTGGCGGGCAAGGCGCTGCCGGCGACGGGCTGGCGGGCTGTGCCCTGCACCCAGGAGCTGTACGACTGCATGACAAAGCGAATCCCCACATCGAGGGACGCCGGGGAGAACAGGGTATCCTATTTCTACCCGATTCTCTCCTCCGCATCGGAGGTAGTGGGCGCGCTGGAGCTGGTGGATGGGGGAGAGCGGGGCCTCTTTGAGGAGCGCCTGTTCACCTGCGATCCCATCAATTAGACAAAGAGGAGGCGTGCAGAGAAAGTGAAAAAGATACTCAGAGTGACCACCCCGCTGACCCTGCTGCTGTTTTTCATCAACTTTGTCACCTATCAGACCTCGCGCATGCCGAAGGCCAGCTCCATCAACATCGTGGAGATACTGATGGGCAAGAGCTTTTCCTCCGGTGGTGTCGCCTACAATTCCGGCTTCAGTGTAAGCGCCTTGTTGGCACTGATCTTTGCAGCTGTGGCTGTCGCAGCCGCCTGGCTGCTGCCACGGCTGCCCATGCGGATTGTGACGGGCGCCGCCAGCCTGGGCTCCATCCTTTCTCTGACGATGGTGACTAGGGCTTTTGGCAAAGACGCCCCCTTTGTCGTCCAGCTGAACGAGGTGGTGAAGGGCGGGGTGGAGTTTCAGACCACGCTGTTTTTTGCTGTGATCATCGCCATGCTGGCCTGCAACCTGCTGATCTGCTGTTCTACCAATAACTTCTGCAAAAACATGCTGCGCTACAAATGGTTTTTCCTCATGCTGCTGCCCACTATCCTCTTTTTCATCGTCTTCGCCTATATTCCAATGGCAGGCATCTCCATTGCCTTTCTGGACTACAACATCACGGATATGTTCGAGAGCACCTGGGCGGGGCTCAAGTGGTTCCGGTACCTGGCCGACAATTTGACCGGAGATTTGGGGCAGGTCATCGCCAACACACTGATCATTGCGGTGGGCAAGCTGCTGATCGGCTTTCCCGCCCCGATTATTTTGGCGCTGATGCTCAACGAATGCCGGGGCATGAAGTTCAAGAAGACCATCCAGACGGTTTCCTATCTGCCACACTTCATCTCCTGGTCGATTGTGGGCGGTCTCATCATCTCGCTGGCATCCAGCGATTTCAGCGTGATCAACGGCATCATCAAGCTGACCGGCGGCACAAAGGGCTTTTATCTCCTCAACGAGGCGCAGTACATCCGCTGGACGATGATCCTTTCCCATGTGTGGAAGAGCGTGGGCTGGGGGACAATCATCTACATGGCGGCCCTCACAGGCATCAATCCCGAGCTCTACGAGTCTGCGGTGCTGGACGGCGCGGGCAAACTTTCTCAGATACGCCACATCACGCTGCCGGGAATATCCAGCATCATAACCCTCCAGCTGATTCTCACCACGCCGAACCTCATCTCGGACAACTACGACCAGACAATGAACCTGGTGTACCCCACCACCGTGACCATGGGCAAGACGCTCTCCATGTACATCTACGAGATAGGCGTCAGGGGCGCGGGCAACCTGGGGATGGGGGGGAATTACTCCTACAGCACTGTAATCGGCCTGTGCAATTCCCTGCTCGCCATGGTGCTGCTGGTTGTGGCAAATCAAATCGGCAAGCGCATTAACGAAGATGGCGCGATTTGGTAATACCGGTGGCCAAGATTCCAATTTGCCCGCGAAAGGAATGGGATGAACATGAAGCGAACAAAGGGCGAGAAAGCATACAGTGTTTTCAACTACATCTTCTTGGCGGTGGTGGGGCTGGTGACAGTCTTTCCCTTCTACATCACTCTCATCAACTCCATCTCTCCCGCCATCGACTTCGCCCTCAAGCCCATCAACCTGTGGCCCTCCCGGGTCGACATTTCCTCCTACCGCACCATCATCGGCAAAAACACGGGAATCCTGAACGCCTACGGCATCACGATTTTTGTCACGGTGGTGGGTACGGCGCTAAATATGGCCTTTACTGTGCTGGCGGCAGTGGCGTTGTCCATCAAAAAGCTGCCCTACCGGAATGCAATTACCTTATTTTTCGTATTTACGATGTACTTCAGCGGCGGAATGATTCCCAGCTACCTGCTCAACCGCTACATGGGGCTGCTGAACAATATCTGGGTCATGATTATCCCCAGTATGGTCAGCGTCATGAACATGCTCTACCTGCGCAACTTCATCTCCCAGATACCCCATGAGATCATGGAGTCGGCCTCGATAGACGGCTGCTCGGATATCAAGATGGTGCCCTACATCATCCTGCCCCTCTCCACGGCGGCCATCGCGACTTTTTCCCTGTTTTACGCGGTGGGCCACTGGAACGACTTTTACAACTGCGCGGTCTACATCACGGATTCCACCAAGTACAACCTTCAGGTCTATCTGATGAACGTTCTTCGGGACGCCCGCGCCATGAAGCTGAATGCGGCGGAAATGGTCAAGATACACGAGGCGGGCTCCCGACAGCCCCCCACGGAATCCCTCAAGGCGGCGAATATTATGGCCGCCACCATCCCAATTGTGTGCCTGTATCCCTTTTTGCAGAAATACTTCATCAAGGGCCTTGTGGTGGGGTCGCTGAAGGGGTAGACACAAATAACCGAGGCGGTCACTGTAGAAAAGAAAGGAAGGAATATCGGTATGAAGCGCTTTTTCACACTGTTTCTGGCAATTGTTCTGGTGCTCTGTATGTTCGCAGGCTGCCAGGGGGAGAGCACAGACCTGGACAGCACAGTCTCCTCCGCGCCCTCTGCCAGCAGCACGGCGGAGTCGGAGAGTCAGGCGGATGAGCCCGCCGCGGAATCCGCTCCCGCAGCTTCGGGCGAGCAGTACGACTACGCCCGCATCACATGGTATTTCAATGAGAGCAACAACCAGGTCACGCCGGAGAGCTACGTGGCCCAGAAGATCATGGAGGACATCAATGTGGAGCTCGTCCACATCACGCTGCCCACCGGAATGGATTACATGGAGCGCCTGATGGTGCTGGTAGCGGGTGGCGACACCCCGGACATCATCGACACGGCGAGCATCAACAACGTTGCCCCTCTCCTGACGGAGAATCTGATCGTCCCCGTGGAGGACTACCTCACCGAGGAATACCTTCCAAACCTGATCCGCATTTCCCTCGACTGGGAGACTGTGCTGCCAACCCTTGAGTGGAGCGACGGCCACACCTATGTCATTCCCAGCGTCTTCAACAATCCGCTCCAGGAGCACCCCTGGATTCGCAAGGACTGGCTGGAAAAGCTTGATCTGGAAATGCCCACCACTATGGAGGGGCTGGCCGATGTCGTCAAGACCTTTTCCACAAGTGACCCAAACGGCGACGGAATCCCGGTTTACGGCACGATGACCAACGAATTCTGGGGCCTCGGGTTTGTTCTGGACGCCTACGGCGCGGGCTTCACGTGGTATCCTGGAGAAGACGGCCTTCCGGAGCTGGGCGTGCTCTCCCCCCGGGTAAAGGATGCCCTGGCCTACACGAAAGACCTGTACGACGCAGGTGCGATCAATCAGGATTTGGTCACCACCACCTACGACGTTCTGCTGGAAAAGGTGAAGGCTGGGCTGGTGGGCTTCCACTACGGCTGGAACTCCAACGACAACTTCGACAGCATCAAGGAAGTGCATCCCGATGCGGTGTGGGCGCCCATGGAGCCGGTCAAGGGCATTTACGACAAGGGGTACATCAACATCATTCCGCCCAACCCCGTGCGCAATTTCTACGCGATTTCCACCAGCTGCCGGGATATCGACGCGGCCCTCCGCCTGATGGACTACATGTGCGTGGACACCTCGGATGAAAACGGCATGACCTTTGAGGGCAGCTACTGGAACGCCCTGGGCGTTCGCGGCGTCAACTGGGAAGTGGTCGACGGCGTCTGCGAGACGGGCAATGGGGATTCCGGCGACGCGGAGCTTGCCAAGCGGATACGGGATCAGAACGAGATCGACAAGTGGGTTGCGTCGCCCTCTATGCGGTTCCGCAACCAGTACGATGTCCGGTGGATGGGAGTCGACCCCTACAACGTGGAGACACAGCAGTTCCTGTTGAACCTCCCCATGGGCAAGGATAGTCCGGACAGCGACCCCAACAAGCCCTATGCAAATCTGGTGGTGGACGACGCCTCCGCTGTCGCCTTTGCGGACGACTACAACTATGTCAAGTTTGCGGAGCGCCTCTGCTACGACGCCATCATGGGAAAAGGTGATATCGACGCGCTTTACGAGAGCTTCCTTGCGCTGGCGAACAGCGATGGCTACCAGGAAGTGAGAGAGAAAATGCAGGAATACGTCCCCGAGCGGTAAGCTAAATACGCGAAAGCAAAAACATAGCGGCCAGGCAGGCCGCTATGTTTTTGCGCACTTCAGAAAGCGGTGTTTTCCGTGCTATACTGTGGGAAAAGACAGGAAAGGAGGGGAGACGCAATGGCAGCAAGAGAAAGACGCAGCGGACGGATGACGAAATTGACGATTTTGATTTGTCTTCTTGTAATTCTGGTCACCTCCCTGACCTATGGACTGGCGTCGCTTTTTTCCCGCAGGACAATCTTCGCGCAGGAGGCGGCATCCACCGCGGTGTATCACGACAGAATCAGCCGCTACCTGAACGACACGCTAGTCAATCTGGGCAATGTCACGCTGCTCCAGCTGTCAAAGGATATTCCGGTAGGCGGCATCGGCAGGATGGAGGGGGATGCGGACTCTTTCAAGGCACTCTACCAGGACGCGCAGATTTTGACCCGCTCCTATCCCGACATCCTCTCCCTCTATTTCTACTCCGAAATCGATCAAAAGGTGTTTTTTTATTCCACTTTCAACAACGGCATCATGGATTTTGAGGAATTCTACGACATGGAGACCTATTACAATCATATGGAGGCCAATGCCTACACCCGCCTGACCCCCGTGAGGGAGGTCTCTCCCAACTACCTGGGCAGGAGCGAGACGACGAGGGAGACCCAGTCAATCGTCTCCCTCTCCATCCGGATTCCCTTTCGGGAACGCTCCAGGGATGTACTGGTCGTCAACCTGAAAAGCTCGTTTTTCGACGCGCTGCTCGCCACAAGCAACCTGCCGAAGGGCTCCACCTTTCTGATGATCGAGCAAGGCAAGGTGATATTCGATTACCCCAACAGCGTGAAAAACCCGTTGAGCCCGGAGGATTACGACAAAATCGTCGTGCAGGAAATCGGCTCTGGCGACACCGGTCTGATCAAAATTAACTTGACGGACGGGGAGTATCACCTGTTTGCGGTGCAGGAAAAAAATGACAGGCAGTTTTATCTTGCAGTTCCCTCCTCGGCGATGGGGACAGCCTATACGCCGTTCAACTACCAGGTTATTCTGCTGCAACTGGCAATTATGATCACAGGGGTCGCCCTGGCGATCCTGCTGGCCAGCACGATTTCCAGGCCGCTCAGCAGACTCCTGGAGAGGATGAGGGGGGAACAGCGGGAAGGGGAGGGCGCGCGGTTTTATCCGCTGTTTGTAGAAATTGAGCAGGAAATCGACGAGATTGTCGACCGCAGCAAGCGCCAGGAGGAGACACTGGGACGCTACTTCAAGATTTACAAGCAGACCAGCCTGCTGTCCCTCTTCCGGGGGGATTTCCTTCAGGAGGAGTCACTTCAAAGCCTGGGCGAAACGTTTCGGAATTGTGAAACGTTTCGGTTTCTGCTGCTGGAATCCGATGCAGACTTTGCGGAGCAATTGGAGCTGTCGCTGGACGGAATTGCAGTCACTGAGACGGCAGCACTGGGGGAGCAGCGCACTGCC
>JBKEBS010000046.1:0-86018 GCA_047973265.1 Oscillospiraceae bacterium | reverse complement strand
GTTATAGCTTTGCTTCCAGCTCAGCCTTGCGTGACTCGAAGCCCGGCTTGCCAAGCAGTGCGAACATGTTCTTTTTGTAGTCCTCCACACCGGGCTGGTCGAAGGGGTTGACGCCCAGCATATAGCCGCTGATGGCGCAGGCCTTTTCGAAGAAGTAGACCAGCCAGCCGAAGGTGTGCTCGTCCATGGCGGGGAGATTCAGCATCATGTTGGGCGCGCCGCCCTCCACATGGGCCAGAATGGTGCCCTGCATGGCTTTTTGGTTCACGATGGACATATCCTGGCCGGAGAGGAAGTTTAGGCCGTCCAGGTTTTGGGGATCATCGGGGAGGAAGTAGTCCTTCCGGGGCTTTTCCACGTTGACCACAGTCTCGAACATCACCCGGGAACCGTCCTGGACGAACTGGCCCAGGGAGTGGAGGTCGGTGGAGAAGATCATGGAGGAGGGGTAGAGGCCTTTTTGATCCTTGCCCTCGCTCTCGCCGAAGAGCTGTTTGTACCACTCGGCCATCATGGCGAAGGCGGGCTCGTAGGCCACCAGTACCTCGACACTCTTTCCCTTGCGGTAGAGGATATTGCGGTAAGCGGCGTAGCGGTAGCAGTCGTTGTCCTTGTCGGGCTGCCAATAGGCCTGGTGGGCGTCCTCTGCCCCGCGCATGATGGCGTCCAGGTCGCAGCCCGCCACAGCGATGGGCAACAGTCCCACAGCGGTGAGCACCGAGAAGCGACCGCCCACGTTGTCGGGGATGACAAAGGTCTCGTAGCCCTCCTTGTCGGATAGCTCCTTGAGGGTGCCGCGGGCCTTGTCGGTAGTGGCGAAGATGCGCTCCTTCGCGCCCTCCTTGCCGTATTTCTCCTCCACCATCGCCCGAAGCACCCGGAAGGCCAGAGCGGGCTCGGTGGTGGTGCCGGATTTGGAGATGACGTTCAGGCAGATGTTCTTCCCCTCGCAGAGAGCGAGAATCTCATTGAAGTAGCTGGGGCTGATGGAGTTGCCCACGAAGTAGATTTGAGGGGAGTCGCCGCCCAGCGCGTTGTGGAAGGGGGAGCGGAGGAACTCGATGGCCGCCCTGGCGCCCAGGTAGCTGCCGCCGATGCCGATGACCAGCAGGATGTCACAGCTTTTCTTGATTTTTTCCGCCGCGGCCTTGATGCGGGAGTACTCCTCCCTGTCGTAGTTCAGGGGGAGATCCAGCCAGCCGAGGAAGTCGCTTCCGGGGCCGGTCTTTTCGTGCAGGGTTTTGTGGGCGGTTTCCACCTGCGGCCAGATGGCGTCCAGCTCCCCGGGCCGGACAAAATCCGCCAGATAGTTGGCGGAAAGACTGATTGACATGGGCACACGCTCCTCTGCTGCTGGCGGGATTCCGGCTGCAATGCGCGGAACAGCACCGCCAGTTGGTATAAATCATTGTACCCTATTTCCCCTGCCTTTTCAAGGCGTAGGGGTGGTGCAAGAGGATTTTTCACAGCTTGTTTTTTGTTTCGTCAAAGTCTCCCGCCAGAGAACTTGTTATCCCATATTGAATATGCGATAATGGGCGCAGCGACAATTGGAATAAAGGAAAACGGATGCGCCATTGTGGAGAATCTGCCGTTAAATAGAAAGGGTCGAAGATGAATATTGACAGGATATGGAGTGACTGGAACAAAGATGATGAATTCTCCGGTGTGTTTTCCGTGGCCGGTGAACGGGGCGTTGTCTTTGAAAAGTGCTGTGATCTTCGCAACCGGAGCGAGGAGCTGCCGAACAACAAAGCGACTGCTTTTGGGATTGCGTCCGGCACCAAGCTGTTCACCGGGTTGGCAGTCTGCAAGCTGATCGACGCGGGAAAGCTGTCACTTGACAGTAAACTGTGGGACATACTGCCCTATGATCTCGGACAAATCAACAAGGAGGTAACGGTATTTCACCTGCTCACCCACACCTCCGGCATCGGCGACTATCTGGATGAGGAAGCCCCCGACTCCTATGAAAAAGAGCAGGAATTGTGCAACAAGTATCCTGTTTATCTATGGGAGCGGCTCGATTACTATTTGCAGATGATTGCGCCGTTGCCGCAAAAGTTCGAGCCGGGTGCTCGGTTTGGCTACTCCAACGCGGGGTTTATCATGCTGGGGCTGGTAATCGAAGCGGTCGGCGGAAAGCCATATCAGCAGTATGTCACTGAGGAGATCATTGCACCGCTGAGCCTTCGCCATACGGGCTTTTATCGCGCAGACAGCCTCCCCGCCAACACGGCCTACGGATATATGGAGATTGAGAAGGGTTTGTGGCGGGCAAATATGTTCAGCCTGCCGGTTGTGGGCGGCTCCGACGGAGGGCTGTATACCTGTGCGGGAGATTTGGATATTCTATGGCGCGGGATTTTTGCTGGCCGCGTGCTGTCGGAGAAGATGCTGCAGGAATTTCTCAAGGCCCAAGTGGTTCATGGCGAAACGAATAGCTACGGCTTGGGTGTCTACCGCACGGATCGTGGCTCGGGAACAGCCTATTATGCGGTCGGCGGAGATTTTGGAGTGGACTTTTTTACCGCGTATTTCCCCGAAAAACAGATTACAGCGTCGGCGCTGGGAAACACGGAATTCAACACTTATCCCCTGCTGGAGGCGCTGTTTTCAGAGCTATTGTAGCAGGTATTACTGAGATGCAAATGAAACAGCCGGAAGCCTCGGGCCTCCGGCTGTTTTTCATTCAGATGATCTCAAGGTAATCTTTTTCCGGCAGGGCGGGAAATGTCACCGTTGGCAATGTCTGGTACCAGAAGGCCACCGAGGCGATGTCGTCCTGCAGCGGCAGGTAGCGCCCGCCCTCCCGCCAGCCAAGGGCCTGGATGGTCACACGGATATCTTCTTCAAAGCGGATGGGATCTGTGATGTGGAAGCGGTAGAGCCCGAAGCGCTTCTGCACAGCGTAGAGTTTGTCGGTGTCCACCACCTGGAGGCCCGCGTAGGGGGTGGAAAAGTCCGTGTATCTGTCATGGGTTTTGGGGTCCTCGAAGTTATAGGAACCGCAGAAGTAGTCCTCGGTGCCGGTGCCACAGATGGTGGGGAACTCCCCATCGCCGTCCAGGAAGAATTTGATCTCGCCCTCGCCCCACCAGCCGTTGTTGTTCACGCCCCAGGCCATGTAGGTGCCCACATACTGGCCCTTTCCGGTGACGCCGTCCAGGATGGTGTAGACGTCCTTGTAGGGCAGGGGATTCACCCGGCGGAATTGAGCGTGGAAGTAGGCGCAGTCCTCCGGCACCTCGGCCAGGGCGTAGTCAATCTGGTAGTAGAGAGGGGAGGGCTCGTCGCCCGTGTTTTCCACCGTGATGCGGCAGCTGCTGCGGAAGGGCATCGTCCAGTAGCAGTTGAAGGCCCTGCCGGGGTTCACGCAGACGGGAAGCGCGTTGATCTGGCCGTACTCCCCCCAGCCGGAGCAGAAAAAGTCGCCGATGGGGGATTCCACAGAGGGATTCTCCTGGCCGTCCCAGTAGAAGCGGATGATGAGGTTGCGGTATTTGCCCGTGGGGGTGAGCCAGATGTGCTGGATGGCTCCCGGCCCCTGGATGCGGGCGATTTCCAGCGTTTCGCCCGGCCCGATCACCTCGTAGGGATTCACCTTCCAGCCGGTGCCAAGGTCGCGGGCGGCGTTCCGGGCACTGCCCTCTTCCAGGGGGCACATGCCGCCCCGGCCCTTCTTGCCGGTGGGGTTTTCCGAGCTGATGGAGCGGGTCTTCGCGTCGGATAGCCGGGAAAGGGTCGCCATGCTGTTGAACAGTCCGTCAAACATCGCTGCATTCCTCCCAGATCAATGTGATATGAAATTTGCTTGAGTATACCATCTTTTCACCGACATGACTACCATATCCGCAAAAAAAGGGTGCCGGTTTCTGCAAACCGGCACCCTTTTGGATATACTTATATTTCCTGGATGACAGGGAGGATCATGGGGTTACGCTTTGTGATCTTCCACAGGTAGTCGCCCACATCGTCCCGTACCTTGGTTTTGAGAACGCCCCACTCTCGGGAGTTGTTCTCCATGCACTGCTGGATGCTCTTGCGGGCGATGTCCCGCACCTTGCCGATCATGTCCTCCGATTCCCGCACATAGACGAAGCCGCGGGAGACAATATCCGGCCCGGAGACGATCTTGCCCGTCTTGCGCTCAATGGCGGCGATGACGACGATGAGGCCGTCCTCCGAGAGGTGCTTGCGGTCGCGGAGCACGATGCTGCCCACGTCACCCACGCCGAGGCCGTCCACCAGGACTTTTCCGGCGGTCACGACGCCCGTATTGCGGATGCCGTCGTCGTTGACCTCCACCACCCAGCCCAGGTCGGCGATCATGATGTTCTCGTCGGAGATACCCATCGCCCTGCCCAGTCCCGCCGCTTTGGCGAGATGCTTGTACTCGCCGTGAACGGGCATGAAGAACTTGGGCTTGGTGAGGGCGATCATCAGCTTGATCTCCTCCTGGCAGGCGTGGCCGGAGACGTGGATGTCATACATCTTTTCGTAGATGACCTGCGCGCCAGCCTTCATCAGCTCGTTGATGACCTTGCCCACCAGCTTTTCGTTGCCGGGGATGGGGGAGGCGGAGATGATGATGCAGTCGTGAGGGGTGATCTGAATCTTGCGGTGATCCCCCGTGGCCATGCGGGTCAGAGCGCTCATGGGCTCGCCCTGGCTGCCGGTGGTGATCATCACGATTTTTTCAGAGGGGTAGCGGCTGGCGGCGTCGACCTCGATGAGCACGCCGGAGGGGATTTCAAGATAGCCAAGCTCCAGGGCCTTGGCCACCACGTTTTCCATGCTGCGGCCCGTGACAGCTACCTTGCGGCCGTTCTTGACCGCGGCATTGATGATCTGCTGTACCCTGTGCACATTGGAGGCAAAGGTCGCAACGATAATGCGCTTGTCCTCGGCCTCCGAAAAGAGCTCGTCCAGGCTCTCGCCGACTGTGCGCTCGCTGGGGGTCGCCCCGGGGCGCTCGGCGTTGGTGGAGTCGGAGAGCAGCGCCAGCACGCCCTGGCTGCCCAGCTCACCGAAGCGGGCCAGATTGATGACAGGCCCCGCGATGGGAGTGTAGTCCACCTTGAAGTCGCCGGTCTGCACCACGATGCCCGCAGGGGTGTGAATGGCAAAGGCGCAGGCGTCGGGGATGGAGTGGTTGACGGGGATATATTCCACCTGGAAGCTTTTGCCCAGCTTGACGATGTCGCCGGCCTTGACTGTGGTGAGCTTCGCTCTGTTCAGCAGGCCGTGCTCCTTCAGCTTGCCCTCGATGAGGCCAATGGTCAGCCTGGTGGCGTAGATGGGCACATTCAGGGTTTTCAGCAGGTAGGGGATGGAACCAATGTGATCCTCGTGGCCGTGTGTGATGCACAGGCCCCTGATTTTGCTTTTGTTCTCTATTACATAGGTGAAATCGGGGATGACCAAATCGACGCCGGGCATGCCCTCGTCGGGGAAGGTGATGCCGCAGTCCACCAGAAAGGCCTCGCCGTCATATTCGTAGTAGGTGATGTTCTTGCCGATCTCACCCAAGCCGCCCAGGGGGATGATCTTGAGGGTGGGCTTTTTGCCGCCCTTGTTGCTGTTGCCGCGGCTTTTCGGGCGGCCCTGCGTCTGAGCGGGCTTCTGGTCGGCGGTCTTGGCGACGGCCTTGTTGTCGGGCTTTTTGGTGTTCTTAGCCGGGGCGGGCTTTACGCCCTTTTCATTGGGAGTGTTGCCGCTGTCCTTTTTCTTGGCTGCCTGAACAGCTTGATTTTTGGCATTCTGCGCCTGGGCAGGAGGTTTCTGCTGGGGCTGCGCCTTCGCAGCTTTGGGCTGATTTTGTGCGGTCTTGGGCTGCGCGGTCTTCTGGGCCGCTCCCTGTCCGCCGTTCTGTGCCTTCTTCTGATTTGGGTTTACAAGCTGTTCCACCAGCTCGGGGTGGGACTGCTCCGCCAGCACAGGAGGCTGCGGCGTCCGGCTCTGCTTGGCCGCGGTGCTTCGGTTTGCTGTGCCTGCGCGGGAGCGGCTGTTTCTGTTCGTACCGGCACTATTTGTGCCAGCGCTATTAGCGCTTGTGCTGTTAGCACCCGTATTGTTGGTGCTCGCATTGTTGGTGCCGTTGGCACCTGTGTTACTCGGGCTCTTTGCGCCCGGCCGACGGGAACGCCCGCCGGTTTTTGTTGCATTTTCTGCCACTGGTAATTCATTCCTTCCAAAATAATTCTTTATTGTGTGGGCGGAAAATATCATTCCCCGCCATTTCATTCGATAGCATCCGGAAAAAGGCTACAAAAACAAAAGACCCATCCCGCAAGGCATCCTGCGGTCTGGGTAATCCTGCAGCTTTCATGAAACTGCTGAAACGGACAAGAGCCCTTCCGGCTCGACTGCTCTTTGACGAAAACCTGTAATTTGGATGGCGCGGCGGCTGGGCAAGGCCGCGCACAGCAAAAAACACACAGAGTAACTCTGTGCAATCCTCGGATCCCGATGGCAAATCAGCTGTCACATGATTCGCTGTTAACGAAACGCCTCCCGAGCCGATTACCCGTCCTGCCCGAAAGCGCCGATTCGTTCGATCACCGGCAAAGTGGCAATGGGAAACTCTCACCTATCCATTGACTCAGCTTTCCCTCTCTTTACAATAGCGGGAAATCTTTGCCTGCCGAAATTACGATCACATCATTACACTAAATTATACATGGGGTTGTATTAATTGTCAAGTTGACTTGCTTGGGGCGGAAAAACGAGAGATTTCCACTTTTTTCTGTATAATCTGGTGGTCTTTCATAATAAGACAGTTTTCCCTTGTCAGACGGTTCAAAAAGGTATATAATCATCTATGTAACAAAAGTGACGAAAAGGGTGGGAAGCCTCTTTGAAGAATGTCCGGCTGTATACCGACGGCGCCTGTTCCGGCAATCCCGGCCCCGGCGGCTGGGGCACGATCCTCCGCTTTGGGGGCCACGAAAAGGAGCTCTCCGGCGGCGAGGCGGACACCACCAACAACCGCATGGAGCTCACCGCAGTGATCAAGGGACTGGAAGCCCTCAAGGAGCCCTGCAAGGTGGATGTCACCAGTGATTCCCGTTATGTGGTGGATGCGGTGGAAAAGGGCTGGGCCCGTGGCTGGAAGGCCCGCGGCTGGAAGAAGGCGGACAAAAAGCCCGCCCTCAACGCCGATTTGTGGGAGCAGTTGCTTCGGCTGCTGGACACACACGATGTCACCTTTCACTGGATTCGCGGCCACGACGGCCACCCGGAAAATGAGCGGTGCGACGCCCTGGCGGTGGAGGCATACCAGCAATACATAGGTAAGCGGTGATTAATTGCCGCTTACCTTGAGAATAAGTGAGTTGATTTGATATGGACAAAAAGCCTTATATTTACGTAGACAATGCGGCGACAACCCGGGTATCCGACGAGGTTCTGGCCGCCATGATGCCCTACTTCCAGGAGCAGTACGGCAACCCCTCCAGCATCTACAAGCTGGGCCGGGACGCCCAGGTGGCGATTGAGACCGCACGGGAGCAGGTGGCTGCGGCCATCGGCGCTTCCCCGGTGGAGGTGTTCTTCACCTCTGGCGGCAGTGAATCGGACAACTGGGCCATCCGGGGCGTCGCCAAGGCGATGGCGGGAAAAGGCAAAAAGCACATTGTTACCAGCGCCTTCGAGCACCACGCGGTGCTCCACACCGTCCAGGCCCTCAAAAAGGAGGGCTGGGAGGTCACCTTTGTCCCTGTGGGGGAGAAGGGCGTCATCGAGCCGGAGGACGTGGCGAAGGCCATCCGGGAAGACACCGCCCTGGTGACTATCATGCAGGTGAACAACGAGATCGGCACCGTCCAGCCGGTGGAGGAGATCGGGAAAATCTGCCGGGAAAAGAAGGTGCTGTTCCACACCGACGCCGTCCAGGCGCTGGGCCATGTCCCGATCGATGTGGCGAGCCAGAATATCGATTTGCTCAGTCTCTCCGGCCATAAAATTCACGCACAGAAGGGCGTGGGCGCACTTTATATCAAAAAAGGGATTCGCATCCCCAACCTGATTGAGGGCGGCGCGCAGGAGCGGAACCGCCGTGCGGGAACCGAGAACGTCCCAGGCATTGTGGGCTTCGGCGTGGCGGCGGAGCTGGCTGTCAGGGATATGGAAGCCCGGGAGGCTGCAATCCGCAAGCGGGCCCACCGCCTCATGGACGGGCTGCTCCAGCTGCCCCGCACAAGGCTTAACGGTGACAGGGATAGGCGGGTGGCGGGCAACGTCAACATCTCCTTCGAGGGCATCGAGGGGGAGAGCCTGCTGCTCATGCTGGATATGAAAGGAATCGCAGCCTCCTCCGGGTCGGCCTGCACCTCCGGTTCCCTCGACCCCAGTCACGTGCTGCTGGCTATCGGCCTGATCCACGAGGTGGCCCACGGTTCGCTTCGCATCTCTCTGGACGACAGCAACACTGACGACGACATCGACACCATTTTGGCTACCGTGCCCCCCGTTGTGGAGCGGCTGCGGGCCATGTCCCCCCTTTGGGAAAGACTGCAAGGCTAAACCGATAATTTGCGCCGCGCCGGTTCGCGGGCAGTGTGTCTGCCCGACAGATAGATGTTCTAGCGCGTGTGGGTGCAGGCTCAGCCTGTAATGAAAGGATGAAGCTATCATGCAATATTCAGAAAAAGTGTTAGAGCATTTCGCCAATCCCCAAAATGTGGGGGAGATTCCCGATGCCGACGGTATCGGTGAGGTGGGCAGCCCCGCCTGCGGCGATATTATGAAGATGTACCTCAAAATCAAGGACGGCAACATCGAGGATGTCAAATTCAAGACCTTTGGCTGCGGCGCGGCCATCGCGACCAGCTCCATCGCCACCGAGATGATCAAGGGCAAGCCCATCTCCGATGCACTGAACCTTACCAACAAGGCGGTCATCGAGGCGCTGGACGGCCTTCCCGCTGTCAAGGTACACTGCTCGGTGCTGGCGGAACAGGCCATCAAGAGCGCCATTTCGGACTACTACACCCGCCAGGGCATCGATCCGGTGCCTATCGTGGGGGAGATTCCCGACGCTGACGCCTGCCACATGCACTGACCACCTATTATGAAAACAAAGAAGGAGCGGCATCCGCCGCTCCTTCTTTGTTTCGTTAAAGCGATTCGTCCCCAGCAAAGCACTATCTCAGCAAAAAGAACAGCAGCACCGCGCAGCCCAATATGATCCGGTACCAGCCGAACACCTTGAAGTCGTGCTTCTTGATATAGCTCATCAGGAACTTTATGACCAGCACCGAGGTGAGGAAGGCCGTGACCATACCGATGACCAGGATGATGATCTCGTAGCTGGAGAATTGGAAGCCGAACTTGGCCAGCTTGAGCACACTTGCCCCCAGCATGGCGGGGATGGCGAGAAAAAAGGTGAACTCCGCCGCTGTGACGCGCGAGACACCCAGCAGCAGCGCCCCCACAATGGTTGCACCCGAGCGGGAGGTGCCGGGAAAGAGGGCGGCGATCAGCTGAAAGAAGCCGATGGCGAACGCGGTGGGATAGGAGAGGGTGGCGATTGACGTAACCCTTGGCGTGCGATTTTTGTTGAGTGTTTCCACAACTAAGAAGATGATCCCGAAGAGAATGAGCATCACGGCCACCGACTGGTAGTTGTAGAATCTTTCGTGGAACCAATCCTCCAAGGGGAAAGCAATCAGGAGCGGCAACGTGGCCACTGCCACCTTGAGCCACATGGAAATGACCGGTTTTTTCACGTGCAGGCCGTCCTGGAAGTGGAAGGGGAACAGCTTGTTCCAGAATAGCACCACCACCGCGGCGATAGCGCCCAACTGGACAACCACCAGGAACATCTCCATAAATTCCGGACTCACATCCAGCTGGATTAGCTCGTTGAGGATGATCATATGGCCGGTGCTACTGATGGGCAGCCACTCTGTTATACCCTCCACCACGCCCAGGAAAAATGCCTTGAGAAATTCAATCAGGTTGGTCATACCTACCACTCCTTCTCAACAGATAAGCATAATCATACACCCCCTGAGAGAGACAGTCAATGAAAGGCAGATGAAAAAGGAGGAGCAAGAAGCTCCTCCTTTTGGCTCCATTATCAGGCTACTGCGTATACTACCACCGGAGTGCCTATCTCAATGTGGTCGTAGAGGATGCCGCATTTGGCGGGCGGGGTGTTGATGCAGCCATGGGAGCCGCGCACCAGGTAGTTGGTTCCGCCGAAGGTGGGCTGCCAGGTGGCGTCGTGGATTCCAACCCCTGTCCAGTCGATGGGCATCCAGTAGTCCACCCAGAGCTTGTAATCGTCCCCTTCCAGATAGCGGTCGGATTCTTTTGACCAGACATAGAATACGCCGGTGGGGGTGTTCCGTTCGCCATCGGGCAGGCCAGAGACAATACTGGTTTCCAGGTAGAGCTCCCCATCCACGTAGTACCACATATATTGCTCGCTGAGGTTGATCTCCACGTAGGTGTCGCCGATGTCGTTTTCATCCCGGGTGTAGCCGTAGATGTAGTAGGCGGGCTCGACCTCCTGGGGCTTGCCCTCCTGAAGCATTTCCAGCAGACGGCTGGTGGTGGTGTTCACATCCATCTTCCAGCCGTAGATGCCGCCGCCCACTTCGATTTCACCCTTGTTCGTGCTCTGGAATTTGCGGGTGGTCTTGTAGGTGTCGTACTTCTCGGCCATTTTCTCCACGTATTCCCGGGCCTTGACCTCGTCGTAGGAGAGGCCGAGGGAAATATCCTCCAGGTCGATCCAATCCTTGAAGCCGGAATAGCCAAGCACTTCCTGGCGGTCGCCGAAATCATAGGTAATCTTGAGGTCGTTGAGAAAGCCCACCTGTTCCATGAAGGCATTCATCTCGGGATCATCCGAGGTGACCTCAGGGTTGTAGTAGAGGGCGGGATCGCTGAGGTTCAGCTGGGACTGCCCGCTGCGCACGGTGTCCAGAATCAGCTGGGGAAGCTGCTCGGCCTTGATCTGGTTGCCCGCTACCTCGGGGACAAGGTGGAAGCCGTCGTCGTCCTCCTCAATGTAGGCGTCCTGGGGCTTCACCACGTCATCGCCGGACACAAGGCCCAGGCTGACGGTGAGCTCGTTCAGCACGGCTTCGTCATAACTGATGTTGTGGGGCACGGTGTAATACTTGGGATAAAACTGCTCTACAAACCACAGCAGATTGATCTGCCGTCCCTTGACGTCCTGCAGGTCGGAGAGCTCCACCTTTTCCTCAAAGGAGAGGGGGGCCAAATCCACAGTCTCGGAGACGCCGTCACGGTTGGTGATTGTGAGGGTGCCCTCCAGGGGGAGGTGAATTTGGGGGAGAACATCTTCCGGCAGGAGATTAGCCGCTTCAACGCCCTCGATGTAGGTTTCGGGCAGGTAGCGGGAGGAGTAATAGACGACGCCGATGATGTAGAGGATCAGCAGGATGCCGACCAGTACACTGGGAATGATGATGAGCAGCTTTTTTTTCAGAGACATTTGGGGAGTATCCTTTCGCTGAAAGATAGGGACACCGGCATGACCGGCCACCTTCTATCCCTTGCTCTATGGTAAGACGAAAAGAACAGCGGAATGGGCCTTTCACACAAATATGAAAATACCCTTAACATTATATCAATAAAGTGGAAAATACTCAATGTTTTTCGCAAGATTGCGTGAAACGGCCATTCCCATCCAGTTTTGTATGTTAAAAGTAGACAAAAACTACAAAAAGGACACCTTCCGATAAAGGTGTCCTTTTCAGTTACTGGATAATGCCTTGGCTTAGTAGCTGGAGCCGGCTTCCTCTTCCTTCATCTTGGCAAAGCACTCGCTGCAGTAAACAGGACGGTCTTCGCGGGGACGGAAGGGAACCTTGGCTTCTCCGCCGCAGCCGGCGCAGGTGGCGTCGAACATCTCGCGCTCTCCACGGCCGCCGTTTTTGCGGGAATCGCGGCAGGGCTTGCAGCGCTGGGGCTCATTGACGAAGCCTCTCTCAGCATAGAACTCCTGCTCACCGGCAGTGAACACGAATTCAGATCCACAATCTTTACAGGTTAATGTTTTGTCTTCCATGATTTGTTACCTCGCTTACAACGTATCAAGATTTACCCGTGGAATCAGAATTGCCGAGACCTGAGAAGCACCGTGAATGAGAGGTTCCAAGCTCTGCTCTTTTGTGCCAAGGGCATATTACAGCCGTTATCGGCCGACCGACAAAATAGGGGGTAGTCCTCTGTGCGATGGAATAACATCAGCCGTCGGACTTCAGCTTTCTCTTAACGCGTTGCAAGGCATTGTCCACTGCCTTGGGGGAAGAGCCCAAACGCTGGGCGATCTGGCTGTAGCTGTACCCCTCCAGCCGGAGGAGGAGCACCTGCTTTTCAAAGGGAGAGAGCAGCTTGCTCAGCTGGTGAACACGCTTCTCGTAGGAATCCTGGCGGGAAAAGCTTTCCTCTGCGGACAACTCGGAGGGAGCGCTTGCTCTGTCGTCCAGAGGGAGGGGCGCGTCGGCCTGGCGCTTGAGCCTGCGCAGATGGTCGATCATCGCGTGCTCGGCGCAGACGTCTGCATAGGTGGAAAAGGAGGCGTCCCGCGTGCTGTCAAAGGTCATGGCCGCACGGTAGAGGGCCAACAGCCCTTCCTGGTGGTAATCGTCGCACTCGGCGGCGGAGGCGCTGTAGTGGGCAGCCTTTGCCCGCAGAGAGGAATGGAAGCGCCGTGCCAGGTGGGAAAAGGCATTCTTATCGCCTTTTCTGACCAGCTCGGCCAGCTCCTGGTCGGACAAATGGGCCGGGTCGGGAATGGAGGGGAAAGACATAGCCGTAATCACCAAAACCCCTTCTGTTCGTACAGCTGCTATTTTAGTGGATGAAATGGGAAAAGTCAAGCATTATCGACAAAATCTGCACGATTTTCCCGCTCATTTCTCTGAAAAAACTGGAAAAACTCACGAAATGGAATCGGAGGACGACAGAAGCGGTCTCATTTGCGCAGAATGCGGCAGCTTTCGGGACGGATAACGCCATTCTGCTCATTCAGCAATCGTTTCGCTTCCTTTGGCGAAACGGCCACCACCGCGGCGCAGGAGGGGCACGCTGCAAAAAAGCGATGTCTGACCGGCAGCGGGGAGGGCAGGGAGAAGGGCAGCGTCTCTCTGACGCGGAAAAGCGTCATCCGCCCCTGCTTGCGGCAGCAGGGGCAGGGAGCAAGGGGAAGAACCTTCTCCTCCCGCAGGGGAGCCAGGCGGTTTTGAAGCTTTTTCATCGGCTGTTACCTCGCACATTTTGTTCACAATTTGATGCGGCATCTGTGTATACTATACCATATAGAGGAGGTGAGAACAGCAGGAAGACCGCAAATATTTTTCGATATTTGTCAGACAGTCCACGGACTTGAGGCTTCCGGTAAATTTTCTTGTGACCGGTGCAGTAAAACGGAAGCCCTTGCACACTATAACTACAGAAAGAGAAAGGAACAATTGAAAATGAATTTTCAATCCGGTTTTGAGCCTTCGACTCAATTCCCGTCGAAAGGAAAAAAGGCTTTGATAAAGAAATCCCTGCTCTGTAAATGCTCCGCCCTGCTGCTCGCCGTCTGCCTTCTGATCGGCTGCGGCCAGCCCGCCCTGACAGCCTCAGCGGAGGAGCCCTTGAATGGCATGACCTCTTACGTCTCCAGCGAGATGGACAAGGACAGCTACGCCACCACCAAAGCCGCCCCGGCGGATGAAGTGCGGGCCATCTGGATCTCCTATCTGGAGTTTCAGACTATCCTGCAAGGAAAAACAGAAGCGCAATTTACAAAGAGTATACAGACTGCCTTCGACAACATCGTGGGCTACGGCCTCAACACGGTCTTTGTTCACGCCCGCCCCTTCGGCGACGCCCTCTACGACTCCGACTACTTCCCCTGGTCTCACATCGCCACCGGCACCGAGGGCAAGGATCCCGGCTTCGACCCCCTGGCCATCATGGTGCGGGAGGCTCACAGCCGCGGCCTGCGCATCGAGGCGTGGATCAACCCCTACCGCGTCCGGGCGGCAAACAGCAAGGACAAGGCTCTGCACAGCAGCAACCAGGCCCAGAAGTGGTTGACTGCCGGTGACCGCAGCGTTGTGAAGCAAGGCGATATGATCACCTACAACCCCGCCAGCACCAAGGCCCAGAACCTGATCGTCAACGGCATCAAGGAAATTATTCAGAAGTATGACGTCGACGGCATCCACATCGACGACTACTTTTATCCCACCACTGCGGCCAACTTTGACCAGGTCGAGTACGACGCCTACAAGGCAGCGGGGGGAACCCTCTCCCACGCGTCCTGGAGGCGCTCCAACGTGGAGACCCTGCTGAAAAAGATTTACGCCGCCGTCAAGGCGGAGGACGCCAAGCTGGTGTTCGGCATTAGCCCCCAGAGCAGTGTGTCCAACAACTACAGCCAGCAGTACCTCGACGTGGCCAAGATCGTCTCCACCACCGGCTACTGCGACTATGTGTGCCCCCAAATCTACTTCGGCTTTGACAACGAGGTGCAGCCCTTTGCCAAAACGCTGGATCAGTGGGACGATCTGATCGCCACTTCCAAGATCGACCTGTATGTGGGCGTCGCCTCCTACAAAATCGGCACGGTGGACAGCTGGGCGAAATCCGGCAAGAACGAGTGGGTCAACAACAAGGATTTGATGGCCCGGATGGTGGAGTATTCCCGCCTGACCGACCACTACGGCGGTTTTGTGCTCTACCGCTACGACAGCCTCTTTAACCCGGCTTCCAGCGTGAAGAGCCATGTTCAGGCCGAAAACAAGAACTTGAAGGATATTCTGAAATAAACTATACGTATTTATTGTTTCTGTTATAACGAAAAGGAATTGAAAACCATGAGTGAGCTTTTCAAAAACAAGTACAAGCTGCTGGCCCTGCTGACCACCCTTATGCTGGTGGTCACGCTTGCCGCGGGCAGTTTCGCCTATGGGGCGAACGCGGGTCTCCTCTCGGAGCCCGGATTGGAGAGCTCACAGCCGGATTCGTCGGGGGAAGAACCCACGGAAGAGGAGCAGGGTGCCCTGGCCGAAGAGGAAGCTCCCGTCGCGGAGTTCCGCAGCCCCTCCAACATGAAGGGCGTGTTTCTCTCCGCGGGGACGGACTATGACCCGGCGGATGGCGAAGAGACCGTCAAAGGCCAGATCGGCGACGCCATGGACAAAGCCCAGGCCCTGGGCATGAACACCGTCATCCTCGGCACCAACTACGAGGACAAGGTGGTCTACCGCACCGTGAACGCCCCCACCCTCTCCGGCTCCTTCGACGTCATGGAGTACATGGTGAACGCCGCCCGGGAACGGGATTTCTACCTCTACGCCATTTTCGATGTCTCCCACTACAAGGCCACTCCCACCACCCGCATGACAGTTACTGCGGGTGAGCTCAATACCCTTGCCTCCGACCTGGGCGAATTTGCCGAAAAATACGCCCTTGACGGCATCCTGGTGGACGGATACACCAACGAGCGCAGCCAGGACAGCTACAGCCTTTACACCCTGCTGGGCGGCGGCATAGGCTATGACAATTACCTCCGCACAACCCCCGAAGCGCTCGTCTCCAAGGCGTCGGAGGCCATACATGGGTCGGCTCCCTCCACCCAGGTTGGCCTCCTCGCCGACCCCGTCTGGGCAAACGCCGCGGACAGGGAAGAGGGCTCCGCCACTGAGGCGACCTTCACATCCCTGATGGACGGCAACGCCGACACCAAGTCCTTTGTGGAAAAGGGATTGGTTGATTTTCTTGCAGTCAAGGCATTCGCCTCTATAGAAGATAAGTCCGTTCCCTTTTCCGAAATTGTCCGCTGGTGGGCCGATGTGGCCAGGGGTGCGGATATGCCCCTCTATATAGTACAGGCTTCCAGTATGGTGGGGGCGGAGGACTCCGGCTGGTCTGCCGAGGAGCTCGCCAAGCAGATGGAGGAGCTGGAATACATCAGCGGCGTACGGGGAAGCGCTTTCGACAGTCTCAAGGTGCTCTCCGAAGACGAGGGCGGCCTGAACGAGGCCTTGCAGAACGCGGGAAAACCCCAGATTGAACCGGAAAAAATCCTCCAGGAGCTGGAGATGACCAAGCCCTCCGAGACTACCTACACCACGGCGGAGAACCAAGTGGTGTTCGCGGGCGCCTCCGACCCGGAAGAACCCGTTACCATCAACGGTGAAACGGTGGCAACCGACGCCAGCGGCTACTTTACGGCAACTTTTTCCCTTAAGGCGGGGCAGAACAACTTTGTCATCGCCCACAAGGAGCGCACCATCAACTACGCAATCACCCGGCAGGTGGAGATACTCAAAGAGATTTCCCCCACCGGCAGCATCTCCACCGACGGCGGCATGGAGATTGCCATTATCGCCTGGGCCTACGACGGCGCCGAGGTGTATGCGACCGTGAACGGGACAACCGTCCCCATGGCCCCCGACGACAACGTCATCGACGAGGAAGTCCGCGATTCCAGCTATAAGCGCTTCACGGGCACCTACACCGCCCCCGGGGCCACCGACCAGCAGCAGAGTCTTGGGGCGATTACGGTGCAGGCTACCTATGAGGGACAGACCAAATCCCTCACTGGCGCATCGGTCACCGTCAACAAAAAGGCCAAGGTGGAGGACGGCACGCCTGTCGTGGTCGTCACCGACCAGGCCATGACCTACCCCGCATCCACCCTGGACAACATCCCCAGGGCGGACTGCTACCCTCTGCCCAAGGGCGCGATGGACTACGCCGTGGGCGAGGAGATCGAGTACAAGAGTGTTGGCTACACCGTGCTGGCCTCCGGCCTGCGGGTGAAGAGCTCCGACATTCAGGGCACCAGCGATTTCGCCAGCGCAAACACCGTGAGCAAGATTTCGGTGGATGTGAAGGACGGCTTCACCTACGTCACCCTGAAAACCGCCCAGAAGGTCTCCTACAACGTTGATTACACTGGCAGCGCGTTCAAAATTGCGCTGAACTACACGAATAACGTGCCCGAGGGCATGACACTGAATCAGAACCCGATCTTCACCGATGCCTCCTGGGACAGCTCCACCCTGGTGCTGTCCATGGTGAAGCAGGGCGGCTTTATGGGCTATAAGGGCTACTACGACGACGGCGGCAACCTGGTGTTCCGCTTCAACAACCCGCCCTCCTCTATCGCGGGGGCCCGCATTGTCATCGATCCCGGCCATGGCGGCAGGGATGTGGGCGCGCTGGGCTTCTTGGCCGACTACTCCGAAAAGGTGATCAACTCCCTCATCGCCGACGCTTTGGCGGAGGAGCTTCAGAGCCGCGGGGCCACCGTGCTGCTGCTGAACACCTCCGGCGGGATGGATTTGGCCACACGCGTCTCCAAGGCGGAGCAGTTCAACGCCGATATCTTCGTCAGCATCCACAACAACACCGCCTCCAACACGTCGGCCCAGGGGACGGAGGTCTACTACTTCTACCCCCTCTCCAAGTCGCTTGCGGCGGGAACCTCCTCCGGCGTCAGCAGCCAGCTGGGCACCAACAACCGGGGCGCGCGCCAGAGCTACTACACTGTCAGCCTCTCCTCCCAGTTCTCCAGCGCTCTGGTGGAGTGCGGCTTCATGAGCAACAAGGACGAATATGAAAAGCTGGTCTCCGGCAAATACCAGAGCCGCATCGCGGTGGGTATCGCCGACGGCATTTCCAGCGCCATCAAGAATTCTTACACCGGCATTGACGGCGGCGGAAGCCAAAGCGGCGGCAGTGTCGTCACCGACGGAGAGTCCTCTCAGGAGGAATCCTCTTCCTCTCAGGATCCCTCCAGCGAGAGCAGCGCCGGGAACACGGCGGCCACCGGCATCACAATGAATCGCGACACCCTCACCCTCAAAGTCGGTCGCACCGGCACAGTGAAGGGATCCGTGCAGCCGGATACCGCCTCCAACCGCAATGTGACCTACACCTCCTCCGACGCATCCATTGTCGAGGTGGACGGCAGCGGCAAGGTAACGGCCCTGAAATCGGGAGAGGCGACCATCACCGCCACAGCTGCGGATGGCGGTTTCAAGGCCACCTGCAAGGTTACGGTGCTGGACGACGGTGACAGCTCGCAGAGCTCCTCCGGCGAGGACATCCCTGTGGACGACCTCCAGCTCTCCGACAGCCAGATCGACATTGAAATCGGCGAAGAATACAGCCTGGATGCCGCGATTTATCCCACAGACGCCTCCAACCAGAAAATCCACTGGGAGAGCGACGACACTGCTGTGGCAACCGTGAACGGCGGCAAGGTAACCGGCGTGAAGGACGGCGTGGCCGTCATCTCCGCCACCTCCGACGACGGCGGCATCACGGTCACCTGCACGGTCTACGTGGGGACTGGCAATGGCTCGGACAGTTCGGGCGGCACAGTCGCCAAGGATGTCGAGTGGATTGATATCGAGTGCGACACCCTTACAATGTACATAAACGCCACCCAGACCATGCGCCTGGTGGATGACAAGGACAGGGTGGTGGCAAACTCTGCCCTGAAGTGGAAGAGCAGCGACACCAGTATCCTCAAAGTGGACGAAAACGGCGTCGTCACCGCCAAATCCAAGGCGGGCACCGCGACCATTGAGGCGTACATCACCCGCAGCGGCGACATCTACGCCTCGGTGAACATCACAGTCACGAGGGACAAGGTCGCGGTCACGGGCGTCACCCTCAGCCACTCCAGCCTGGAGCTGCAAAAGGGCGTGACAACCGACATGCTCAAGGCGACTCTCAGCCCCTCCACCGCAACCAACAAGGAGTTGGTCTGGCGCTCCTCCAACGAGAACGTCGTCACGGTGGATTCTGCTGGCAAGCTGACCGCCAAGAACCGCGGCACCGCAATGATCACCCTGCGTACCAAGGACGGCAACTTCACCGCCCGCTGTGAGGTGACCGTGGTGCGGGAGATGGAGATCGAAGACCTCTATCTGGACGTAGCCTACCTTGAAATGTGGATCGGGGACACCGACACGCTCACCGTCTACTTCGACCCGGAGGGATACCCGAACCAGGCCGTGACCTGGACTTCCAGCAATCCCAGTGTGGTCTCTGTGGACAGCAAGGGCAACGTCAAGGCGCTGAAGAAGGGAACGGCGACCATCACCGTCACCGCAAAGGCCGACACAGCCTGCACCTACGACTGCGAGATTACAGTGTACAACGATTAGCTAAGCGTAATTGAAAAGCGGAGAGCTGGAGGGTTCTCCGCTTTTTGGCGTCCGCACTTTTTTAACAAAGTGTGAATCCTTTTACAATTTGGCGGCAGTTTCTTCACATTCAAGGGCTAGGATGTATACAGGCAATATTGTTTGAGGAGAGATGTCCATGAGGAGAGTGCTTCGGGAGTTTTTCCACTTTAAGTGGTGGGTGCTGGGTTCGGTGTTCGGCACCATGCTTGGGGCCATGTCCGACCTGTTGCTGCCCATGCTGCTGTCGGACATCATCAACATCGGAGTGGGAAATCAGGATTACGGCCATGTGGTGCGCGACGGGGTGCTCATGCTGCTGGTCACGGTTGGGGCGGTGGCGGGAGCGGTGTTCGGCGCCTACTGTTCCTCCCGGGCGGCCACGGGCTTTGCACGAAACCTTCGCCGGGACGTGTTTGCCAAGGTGCAGACCTTCACCCAGGCGGAGATGAGCCGCTTCGGCCCCGCTTCACTCATCACCCGCAACACCAACGACGTCAACCAGATGCAGGGCTTTGTGCTGATGTTCACCCGCATCTTGGTGCGCTCGCCCATCATGCTCATCGGCGGCTCCATCATGGCCTACAGCAAGAGCAGCCAGCTGGCAAAGCCGCTGCTGTTTGCCATCCCCGCTATCGTGCTCATTATCTTTATCGCCTCCCGAGTTGCCATGCCGCTGTTTCGGGTGATGCAGAAGAAGGTGGACGCGGTCAACCGGGTGCTCAGGGAGCAGATTACGGGCATACGGGTTATCCGCGCCTTTGTCAACGAGGATCACGAGGAGAAGCGCTTTGACGGCGTCAGCGGCGACCTGGCCGATACCGGCATCAAGATGATGCGCACCGTCTCCGTCCTCATGCCGCTGCTGATGCTCACCATGAACTTCACCGTGGTGGCCATCCTGTGGTCAGGGGCTGTTCAGGTGAGCACGGCGGGCGGGCTGCTGGCAGGCGATCTGCTGGCGGTCATCCAGTACGTGATGCAGATTATGTTTTCCCTGGTCATGCTGGCCATGATCTTTATGGTATACCCCAGGGCTCAGGCCTCCGCAGAGCGCATCGCGGAGGTGCTGGAGGCAGTCCCCGCCATTCAGGATCCGACCGCGCCAAAAACGCTGCCCGAGCGGGGATCCGTCACCTTGGAGTTCAGGGATGTTACCTTCCGCTTTCCCGGGGCGGAGCGCCCCACGCTGGAGAACATCAGCTTTTCCGCGGGCAAAGGGGAGACGACCGCGATTATTGGCAGCACGGGCAGCGGCAAGACCACACTGCTCAACTTGATTGTGCGCTTCTTTGACGTGAGCGAGGGCGCGGTACTGGTGGACGGGGTGGATGTGCGGGAGCTCTCCCAGCACGATCTGCGCAGCCGCATCGGCTATGTCCCCCAGCGGGCCCAGATGTTCTCGGGCACCATCGCCGACAACCTGCGCTACGGCGAGGAGGATGCCGATATCCGGGAGATGTCCGCCGCCGCCGAGACCGCCCAGGCCCTGGATTTTATCGAGGAGAAGGACGGCCAGTTCGACGCCCATGTAGCCCAGGGCGGGACAAACTTCTCCGGCGGCCAGAAGCAGCGCCTCTCCATCGCGCGGGCGTTGGTGCGGGACGCCGAGATATACCTCTTTGACGACAGCTTCTCCGCCCTGGACGCCGCGACTGACCTTAAGCTGCGCAGGGCGCTGGCGGAGAAGACAGAGAATGCGACTGTGGTCATTGTGGCACAGCGCATCTCCACCATACGGGACGCCGACCGCATCCTGGTGCTGGACGACGGCAGGATGGCGGGAATCGGCACCCACAGCGAGCTGATGAAGAGCTGCGAGGTCTACCGGGAAATCGCCTACTCCCAGTTCTCTGAGAAGGAGGTGGCGGGATGATGGGCCCCGGAAGAGGCGGCGGAGGCAGAGGAGGCCCCGGAGCGGGGGCCGCAGACGCCCGCAAGCCAAAGAATACGAAGGAGACTCTGCGAAAGCTGCTGGGTCTGGTAGCCGAGTTCAAGTGGGGCTTCATCGTTGTGATTGTTCTGGCGGTGCTCACGGTGCTTTGCCAGGTGCTGGGCCCCTACCTGATGGGCCTTGCCACCAACGAGGTGGCGGCGGGCATCCAGCGGCTGATGGCGAAGACCGGCGGCATGGACATGACCGCCATGCTGCGCATTTTGCTCATTCTGGGCGGAGTGTACTTGGCCTCTGCACTGTTCACATACCTGCAGAGCTATGTGCTGGCGGGGGTGACCCAGAAGCTGATGTACCGCCTGCGGCAGCGCATCCAGCGCAAGCTGCGGTTTCTGCCTCTCTCCTACTTTGACACCAACACCCTGGGGGATGTGCTCTCCCGGGTGACCAACGACGTGGACACGGTTTCTACCAGCCTGCAGAACAACCTGCCCAACTTCTTCACCTCCCTGCTGACTCTGGTGCTGGTGCTGGTGGCCATGCTGCTGCTCAGCCCGCTGCTGACCCTGGTGGGATTGGTGACCCTGCCGCTGAGCTTTCTCTTCTCCATGCAGACCATGAAGCGCTCCCAGGGCTATTTCCGGGGTCAGCAAAAGGGCCTGGGAGACCTGGGCGGCTACATCGAGGAGATGTTTACAGGCCACGATGTCATCCGCGCCTACGGCCAGGAGAAGAACCGGGTGGAGGATTTTGACCGCATCAACGACGAGCTCTACGGCAATTCCAGAAAGGCCCAGTTCATCTCCGGGCTCATCATGCCGGTCACCTTCTTCTTCACCAACATCGGCTATGTTCTGGTGGCCGTTCTGGGCGGTGTGGCGGTGATTCAGGGAACCCTGCCCATCGGCAGCATCCAGAGCTTCATCCAGTACCTGCGGCAGTTCTCCCAGCCCATCTCCCAGATTTCCAACATGGTGAACGAGGTGCAGGCGACCATCGCCGCCGCCGAGCGGGTTTTCCAGTTTCTGGAGGAGCCCGAGGAGAGCCCCGGCCCCCTGCAGCCCAAGCGCATCGCAGACCCCAGGGGCGAGGTTCGTATGGAGCATGTGCGCTTCGGATACTCCCCCAACCGGGTGCTCATCCACGACCTGTCCATCGACCTGCGCAGCGGGGACAAGATTGCCCTGGTTGGGCCGACAGGCGCCGGAAAGACCACCCTGGTCAACCTGCTGCTGCGCTTTTACGATGTGCAGGGCGGGCGCATCACCATCGACGGGGTGGACATCATGGAGATGACCCGCCATGACCTGCGGGAGATGTTCGGCATGGTGCTGCAGGACACCTGGCTTTTCTCCGGCACCATTGAGGAGAACATCCGCTACGGCAGGCTGAACGCCACCGACGAGGAGGTGCGCGCCGCCGCCAAGGCGGCCTACGCCGACGCATTCATCAGAGCGCTCCCCGGCGGCTACCAGATGGATTTGGGCGAGGATGCCGGAACCCTTTCCGGCGGACAGCGCCAGCTGCTGACCATCGCCCGGGCGGTGCTCTCCGACCCCACCATTCTGATTTTAGACGAGGCCACCAGCTCGGTGGACACCCGCACAGAGGTGCTCATCCAGAAAGCCATGGCGAGATTGATGGAAAACCGAACCAGTTTTGTCATCGCCCACCGGCTGTCCACCATCCGCGACTCCCAGATGATCATGGTGCTGAACGACGGCGACATCGTTGAGACCGGCAACCACGAGGAGCTGATGGCGAAGGACGGCTTCTACGCGAAGCTCTACAACAGCCAGCTGGCCGGAATCGGCGAGGAGGAAGGCGCTTAAGGCGTCTTCCTCTTTTTGTTTACAAAGGGACACCACTGCGTTATACTGATCCCAAAATGATCAGAGGAGGGCTCCCATGACAGAGAGGGAAAACCTGTTGTCCCTGCTCCGGCGACAGGGCTATGAGCGCATTCCGGTGGAGTACAGCATGTGCCCCAGCCTCTCGGAGCGCTTCGGCGAGTTCCTGGAGGCACACGGCCACGAGTATCCGGCGGGCTACTTTGATCCACCCTGGCAAAACGCGGAGGGCGACAGGGCGACGCCATCGGACATCGCGCGGTTTGACCGCTACCATGATCCGAAGCTGCTGACCGATCCGGCCTACTCGGTGGACAACTGGGGTGTGGGACACCTGAAAACCCCGACGTCCATGCACATGACCCAGATGTTCCACCCGCTGGAGAGCGCCTCCACTGTAGAGGAGATCGAGGCGTATCCCCTGGGCAGCTACGACATCGACGCGCTCCTCCCCGCGGTGCGGGAAAGCGTTGAGGCCGCGCAGCAAAAGGGTTTGGCCTCCCTGGGCAACATGCAGTGCACCATTTGGGAGTGTGCGTGGTACATCCGCAGCATGGAGGCGCTCATGATGGACATGCTCTCTGACGGGGAGATGGCCGCCGCGATGCTGGACAAGGTGACGGAGCTGTCGGAACAGCGTGCGCGCCTGTTTGCACGGGCAGGGGTGGATATCCTCTTTCTGGGAGACGACATCGGGATGCAGAGCAGCATTATGATGAGCGAGGAGCTCTACTGCGAATGGCTGAAACCCCGGCTCGCCAGGGTGATCTCCGCCGCCAAGGCGGAGAAGCCCGACCTGCTGGTGGCATACCACTCCTGCGGATATGTGGAGCCCTTCATCCCCCATCTGATCGAGGTTGGCATCGACATTCTCAATCCCGTGCAGCCGGAGTGCATGGATTTTGCGGAGCTGCACAGGCAGTACGGCGACCGCCTGTCCTTCCACGGTACCATCGGCACACAGACCACCATGCCCTTCGGCACCCCCGGGGAGGTCAAGGCGACGGTGGAGCGGAACCTGCGCACAGCAGGGGAGAAGGGCGGGCTGCTGGCCGCTCCCACCCACTTGCTGGAGCCGGAGGTTCCGGTGGAGAATGTGGTGGCCTATGTGGAGGCATGCCGGAATTTTGTGTTATAACAGGAGGAAGAACTGAAAATGAAGAACGTGAGCTTTTGCACCTGCACCGACCATGCGTGCAGCCACCACCCCACGAATCACGACAACGGCTGTACGCCCTGCATCGCGAAAAACCTGAAACAGGGCGAGATTCCAGCCTGCTTTTTTTACAAGGTGACAGATGATTTCAGCGACGTGCACGAGTACACCATGGAGCGCTTCGCGCGGCTGGTCAACGACAATATAAAGCGGGAGGATTGAGCGGAATGGAAGAAAAGCGTAGGCCGGGCGATTCCGGGCAAATTACGAGGGATTATTTTGACTCCCTGTTGGTGGAGTTCCGGCACATTGATTCGGTGCTGCCCTCCACTGACTTTACACTATTCGGAGAGACCTTCTCCACCCCGGTGATGACGGCGGACCTCTCCCACCTGAACAAGGTGCACCCCGGCGGCCTTACCGAGATGGCGCGGGGTGCGAAGGCGGCGAACGCCGTCATGTGGGTCGGGATGGGGGAGGACGAGGAGCTGGAGTCCATTGTGGGCACCGGCGCCCGCACCATCAAGATTATCAAGCCCCACGCCGACAATGCCGAGGTCTTCCGCAAGATTGAGCACGCGGAGCGCATCGGGGCCTTCGCGGTGGGAATGGACATCGACCACGCCTTCAACCACCGGGGGGAGTACGACACGGTGCTGGGTCTCCCCATGCGTCCCAAGAGTTTGGAGGAGCTGAAAAGCTTCGTGAAGGCGACCAAGCTCCCCTTTGTGATCAAGGGAGTGCTCAGCGTGCAGGATGCGGAGAAGTGCCTGGAGGCGGGAGTGAGCGGCATTGTGCTCTCCCACCACCACGGCATCATGGATTACGCGGTGCCGCCCCTCATGCTGCTGCCGAGAGTTGCCGAGGCCGTAAAGGGGAGAATCCCCATCTTCCTGGACTGCGACGTGAACAGGGGGTTGGATGTGTTCAAGTCCATCGCGCTGGGAGCGTCCGCCGCCTCGGTGGGCCGCGCGCTGATGGGCCCCTTGGGGGAGAGCGGCGCCGACGGCGTCGAAAAGGCGATTGGAAACATGACAGCGGAGCTGGCCCACGCCATGGCGCTCACCTGCTCGCCTGACCTGAACAGCATTGCCCCCAATGTAATCTGGAAGGCATGACAGCGATAAAAAGCACCCGGCATCAACTGATGCCGGGTGCTTTTTATGTCGTCATTTCCAGGCCTTCATAATAGAGGAATAGTCCCTGCTCATACCCCGGTGGCCGGTGAACACCGCCTTGATTCCCTCCAGTTTCGCCAGCTTGCGGATAGAGCGGAGGCTCTCCCCGGAGTTCATCGTGATAAAGGAGAGGTTTGGCTGCGCACGGCCCTTCAGAATGCGGAAGGCATCTCCCGTGAAGAGGAGTGAGCCGTCCGATACTCCCTCCACCAGATAGGACATGGAGCCGGGCGTGTGCCCGGGCGTCGCAATCGATTTCACACGGATATCGCCAATCTCCACCACCTCGCCGTCTCTCAAAAGGCGGGGGCTTTCACAGTCCAGGCGGTTTCGCACAAAGAGCTTTCTGCGCAGCCGACCCTCGGCGAGGGGCAGTTCGTCCGCCGAAAGAAAGACCTCGGCATTTGAAAACAGGGTGACGCCCCCGGCATGGTCGAAGTCGCTGTGGGTGAGAAACAGGTGGGTGATGCTGGCGGGATCAATAGCCAGCTTTGCCAGTTCCCGGCGCAGGACGGGGAGGCTGAACCCCGCATCAAAGGCGATCCAGCCCCCGGGGTGCCCTAGCAGATAGCAGTTGGCCTGCCCGGTGCGCAGTGCCATCACATTTTCTGCTGTCTGCCCGGTGGGGAGGGGAGTCAGGCGGTTGAAGAGCATGTAGAGCCGAGACAGGCAGTCCACCGCAAAGCACTCCAGGGCATCAGGCATCTATGGTCACTCCCAACTTGTGTCCTTTCCGGTTGTAGGATTCTTTTATTGTATCACAGAAGGGGGTTCACACCAAGGAAAATAATAAAAAGTATACTTTATTGAGGATGAAATCTGATAAGATGCAAAGGAGATGATGGAGAAAAGGTTTCTGTTCAAATGGGCAACTTAAGTTTTTTGGTAAAATAGCACAAACAAAATGAGGCATAGTAAGTTTTTCATACAAAAACTATATTTTTCTATGAATTATAGTTGAAATAGAGAATGGATTAAAGTATACTAACGATGCACAAGCACAATTTGGTTGGAGCGCTGCCTCCAAACCTGTGAAAGGAATGAAATCTATGGACAACCGCCTGCAGCGATTGCTGGATTTTGCAGAGAAGGATCTCCATGAAAACCTCATGCCCTGGTGGAGCAGCCACATCATGGATGGAGCGGGCGGTTTTTACGGCAGGGTGACCCCTGACGGCATATCCGACCCCGAAGCAGACCGCTACATTGTGCTCAGCTCCCGTCTAGTGTGGACATATTCCGCTGCCTACCGGGTGACCGGCAGGGAGGAGTACAAAAGGCATGCGGAGGACTGCTACCGGCAGTTTACAGAGACCTTTTACGACAAAGAATATGGTGGCTTCTACTTTGCCGTGGACAAGGGCGGGAAGCCATCCAAGCCCCACAAGTTCGTCTACGGCAATGCCTTTGCCGTTTATGCACTGGCCGAGTACGCCAGGGCGTTTGGCAGCCGGGAAGCGGTCGAGCTTGCCCTAGAGACCGCCGAAAAGCTGGACAGCTCGGCTTGGGACACGACATACGGCGGCTACTTTGAGACCGCCACCAGGGAATGGGCGTGGACGCCCACTGTCCGCGGTATGAACGCGGGCAAGGAAGACCAAAAGACCATGAATACCCACCTGCACATGATCGAGGCATACACCAACCTACTGCGGGTGGCGGATACGCCTGTATTGCGCTCCCGGACAAGGGTTCTGCTCTACCTTTTTCTGGAGACCATCACCAACCGCGTCACCCATCACTTCCATTACTTCCAGCGCAGGGACTGGACGCCCACCACGCCGGAGCAATCCTACGGCCACGACATCGAGGGCAGCTGGCTGCTGACCGAGGCGGCGGAGGTGCTGGGCGAGGCGCAGGTGGAGAAGGATGCGGCCAACATCTGCGTCAACATCGCCCGTGCGGTGCTGGACGACGGTTTCAGCGAGCTGGGCGGCCTCTACACCGACTACGACCCCCGAACCGGCAAGTACCACCCCGGCTTTACTTGGTGGGAGCAGTCCGAGGCGGTTGTGGGCTTCCTGAATGCCTGGCAGATGACGGGCGAGGAGAAGTTTCTGGACAAGGCGGTGGCTGTGACGGACTTCATCGACAAATACTTCGTCGACCGGGAGCTTGGCGGATGGTATGCCCACCTGAACGGCGATCTCACTCCCAGGGCGGGGGTGGACAAGGCCATGTCCTCCATCTGCCCCTACCACAACGCCAGAATGCACCTGGAGCTGATCGAGCGCATCAGGAAAATGAGTGATCGCAAGGCAAACGCTGATTAATGCAGCCAACGTTTGCCTGAAAGGATTCGTGGCGGGGAAGGGAAAGGGAACTATTCCCCGTTGGAATAAATCAACAGAAAATGATAAGTGTTAAAAGGAGGAACCAAAGAATGGTAAAGAGGCATCGCACAGTGTTCCGGATCGTAGCGCTGCTGGTTCTCATGGCAATGGTCATGACCGCATGCGGCCCCACGGCCACCTCATCCGAGCCCTCTGCCGCAAGCAGTGAAGCCGGCTCCGAGGCCCCTGCTTCCAGCGAAGCGTCATCTGAGGCGCCGGAGGCAAGCGGCGAGGAACCCGCCCCGGCGGTGGCAGGCGACGATCCCTTCGGTGTGGAGGAGGGTGCGGTTGTCCGCTTCCTGCACATCTATCCCGAGCATGCGGGCGCGATTGAAAAGTCCGTCGAGGTCATCGAGCGGATGTATCCCCTCACTGTCGAAGTGACCGTCACCCCCTGGAACGAGGTCACAAAGACCATACAGACAGCTTCCGCCTCCGGCGACATGTACGACACCTTCTTCCAGTGGAACAACCAGGTTCCCGGCTACGACCAGATCGGCCTGCTGCTGGATCTTGACCCCTACTTGGCGATGGATCCCACCTGGGAGAGCGACTTCCTCAACGAGGAATGCCTGACCCAGTATGCCAACCTGGACGGCAAGGTCATGGGCGTTCCCCTGCGCGGCACAGGTGTCTTCCTGATCTACAACAAGACGATGTTCGACGAGTACGGCTGGAAGGAGCCCACCACCCAGGAGGAGCTGGTTTCCCTCTGCGAGCAAATCATCGCCGATACCGACGGCGCCGTCACCCCCATCATGGCTCCCGGCAAGCCCAATGGCTTCCAGATGGAGTCTGCCCGCGGCAGAATCTTTGACCACATCGTCTACATGGCCGGGCGTATTGAAGATCCCTTGCGCTTGACCGGCCGTGTGACGGAATGGGACGGCCTCTATGCGGAGAGCGGCGAGATCATGAAGAATTGGTATAAGGGCGGCTTCTTCGGCACCAGCCCCTTCGGTCTGGAGCGGGAAGAGGGCCAGACAGTTTTCTTCACCGAGACAGCCTCCATGCTGCTCTGCAACAACAATGAGCTGGTCTCCCTGCGCGAGCTCAACGAAGCCGCCAACAACTTTGAGATCGGCTCCTTTATGTGGCCCGCTCCCGAAGCATGTGATGAAACTCTCTTCACGGCTGCCGGCTTCGGCGATGGTTGGGGCGCGTGGTCAGGCTCCAAGTATCCCAATGCCTCCGCCGCTTTCCTGCGGGGCATGACCTCCAAAGAGGTATTCACCATCTGGGGCAATGACGAGAAGTGCGTTGTCGCAGGGAGCGGAATCTCCTACGACGACCCGCTGCAGCAGTCCTTCGCCGACCAGTTTGCCCGCGCCGGTACCTACAGAGTCGTAGAGGACTACAATACCGGAAACCTTGGCGACCTGCGTGCCCAGGCCTTTGTGGACTATATGACCAGCGATACCATGACGGCTGAGGAATTCGAGGACACAGTTGAGGCACTGTACGCCCGCGCCATCGAAGATGCCGAAGAGTAAATAGAAAGCAGAGCTTTCTATTTACCGGTTTTGCCCCTTTTTTGGCAGAGGGCCAAAAATATCGCAGGGTTCAACTACGTTGCCCCCTTGCGATAACGGTGCAATTCCCGTGCTTACTGTAAAAACTTCCCCATTCCCGTCCCGGTTTTACCGGGATGGGGCCTGAGGCCCCCAGGGATTTGCTCTGGGAGCTTCAGGCCCTGTCCCGAGAATGTTTGACATCTCGCAGAGAGAGGATGGCGCGAATGAACCGCACGACTTCCTTTGAAAAGAAGCGAAAAATCCTGGGCTACTTCTTTTTGGTTCCCTTTTTGGTCATGCTCACCATGTTCATGTTCTACCCCATTGTGGAGTCGGTGATCAAGAGCTTCACGAACTGGTCGGGCATGAACGACGTCTACGAGTTCGTCGGCTGGAAGAACTACATCCGCATTTTCACCGACATGCCGGAATACTGGAAGGCCATGTGGGTCAACGTGAAATACGCGGTGATCGCCACCACGGTGCAGACAGCCCTGGGCTTTATCCTGGCGGTAACGGTCATTAACCTTACGCGCCGCTGGCAGACTTTCTTCAAGGTGACGCTTTACCTGCCGGTTATCCTGCCCGCCGCAGCCATCGCCGTCATGTGGCGCTACATCTATACCCCCGACTACGGCCTGCTCAATCAGCTGCTCCGGGCAATCGGTCTCTCCGGCCTGACTCACACTTGGACAGGGGAACAGGCGACGGCGCTGGCGTCGGTCATCGTCACCAACACCTGGCGCTACGCGGGCTTTACCATGGTGCTCTACTACGTCTCCATGCTGGACATCGACAAGGAGATGCTGGAGTCTGCCTCGATAGACGGGGCGGGCAGGTGGGCGCTGATCCGCTACTTTTACTTCCCCCTCACCAGGGGCACCACTGAGATCAACTTCATCCTCTCCATCACGGGCTGCCTGCGGGCCTTCGACATCTTGTACCTCCTTACAGGGGGCGGGCCCGGCACCCACACCAAGGTGGTCAGCATGTGGATTATGGAGACCGCTTTCCAGAGCTTCAAGTTCGGGCGGGCACTTGCAATGTCCATCGTGCTGTTCCTGATTGTGACGGTGACGATGGTGATATCCCGGTTAATACTGTCACCCAAGGAAGAATATTGAGGAGGGAGTGATGAGCATGACAACCACAGCTACCGACCATGCGGCAAAGCCCCGCAGAAAAAAGATCAAGGCGAAGAATATTGCGGAATGGATCATCATGATCTTCGCCGCTGTCCTGGTGCTATACCCCCTCTACTTCGTGCTGCTCACCTCCATCAAGACCAACACCGACGTTATCCTGAATCCCTTTGGCATCCGCAGCTTTGCGCCCGAAAACTACATCACGGCCTGGAATGTGGGCAAGGTGGGCAGCTATCTGCTCAACAGCGTCATCACCACCCTGGTGTCCCTGGCGCTGCAGATGGTCATCATCGTTTTCGCCAGCTACAGCTTCGGCAAGCTGAAGCCCTGGGGCTCTAATATCCTGTTTACCATCACCCTCATGGGCATGTTCGTCACCTCTGAAATGACTACAGTGCCCAACTACATGACGATCAAGAATCTGGGCCTCATGCAGACGCGCTGGGCGCTTATCTTGCCCTACACGGCCAGCGGGCTTATCATGGGAACCTACATTCTCACCAACTTCATCCGGGCGCTGCCCAAGGAGCTGGACGAGGCCGCCCGCATCGACGGGGCCAGCATTTGGGATATCATCATACGGATTGACCTGCCACTGATCGTTCCGGCGCTGGCCACCTTGGTTATCTACAACTTTAACGGCGTGTGGAGCGAGTTCTACTGGGCGCTGATCGTGGTCAAACAGGATTCCATCAAGACATTACCGCTGGGGCTCATCAATTTCCAATCTCAGTTCACCTCAGATTACGGAGTGTTGACAGCGGGACTGGTTATACTGACAGTACCTGTTATTCTGGTGTATCTGTTCTTCTCGAAATACTTCATAGCGGGCATCAGTGCGGGGGCTGTCAAAGGCTAAAATAGAATAGAAAAAGCGGACTGCATGCTGGCAGTCCGCTTTTTGTTATCCAGAGAATGTCAGTAGCCCATCTTTTTGAGTTCCGCCACAATCTGCACGTAGGTCTCGACGATGTCGAAGCCCTTGTAGTCCTGGCGCTTGAGGTCGATCATATCGGCATGGGAGACGCCCCGAAAGCCCTTTGACACCAGCAAGCCCCGATAGTTGCCCCACTTGGAGCTCTCCACGCTGACCAAGCCATCATTGTCCCCCTCCAGAGGCTTTGTGAAGAGATAGGGGAAGGCCAGGAGAGGTTCGGAGAAGGGGTGATTCATCTTGGAGGCAAAGCTCTGGTAGTAGACGCCCGGGGAGTCGGGCACCTCCTGGTTGAACTCCTTGCTGATGGCGGGGAGGAAGGCCCGGGTGGCATTGTAAAAGTCCGGGCTCTTGTCCCCCATGCGGCGGAAGGTGTTGTCAAAAATTTTCGCGATGAAGCGGTAGACCTTCTCCGGCAGCTTGACAGCAAAATCCATGTAGCGCCCGCCGTGATGGGGACTTCCCATTGTGGTCAGCGAGGCGACGTAATCTCCCATCTCCAGGGTAGAGATAGCGTAGCGGGCGTCCAGCCCGCCCTCTGAGTGGGCGATGATGTTCACCTTCTCCGCACCGGTCTCCTCCATCACCTGGAAGATTTTTTTGCGGATGTCCTCCGCATTGTAGGCGATGGTGCCCACGGCCTCCTGGTTGCCGTAGTAGACAGTGGCGCCCTGGCGGATCAGCTCCTTGGGAATGCGCCCCCAATAATTGAAATACCGCAGGTCGTGAAAAAAGACGCCGTGCACCATTACGAGGGGATAGCGGGTTCGGCAGAGGTCGGATTCCACCCGCGTTTGGTTCAGATTGGCCTTGTAGAGGGCGTAGTCGTACTCTTCACTCACCAGGCGGCTGACGTAACCCAGCACAAAGAGGTTGACCACCGGAATCCACCATGTGAACAGGAGAATCACCCGCCGGATAATGCTGAGCCGCCGGGAGGTGCAAAACATGCGCAGGGTGCCGTTGGCCAGCAAAAACAGCAGGAGAAGCAGAGCGTAGACGCCGTTGATAACCAGAATGTTGGTGGGTACTCCGTTCCGCGAGAGGATGGGATAGAAGATCAGCAGCAGGATGCCCTCCAGCATTACCGCCCAGACACTCCGCAGGGCGATAAACCGGCCGCCGATCATTGCTTTCAGGCGGGGGCCGGTTTTGTGCCCGTCCCGCACGGGGAAGATATTCAGCCGCAGCCACCAGTAGAGAATCAACAGCCCAAGGGGAAGGGAGCAGAAGATCATGGCCGCCACGCTGTACTGCACCAGCAACACCGTGTAAAGCCACCAGCCCAGCAGCACCAGGTTGAGCGCTACCGGAAAGTAGAGGAAAAGGGGAACCGCCGCCATCAGGTTTATCTTTTTGGCGGCATCCAGAGCGATCACGGCGATCACCGCCACAAAACTCAGAATGATGCCGATTACCACGGTAAGACATCCCCTCTCACTACTAATCTGCTGTTACTCAGCATATAGTACCGCAAAAGGACACAGTCTGTCAAAAAAATGGGGATAGTTTTTGATTCGTTTACAGAGAATCTGCATTTTTGCGGGGCCGGTGTGTTAAACTGTTGTTGTACAGTATTTTGAGAGGAGTTGTTTTTGTGAATATTATACGCACCCCGGCTGTAGAGCTGACCGCAATCCCCGCCGTCGCTTACAAACAGAAGCTGGCCTCCGGAGGCTCCGGCCTCAAAATCCTGCGGCTGGATCAGGATGCATTGGCTGTCTTCACCATTGACCGCCGCACCGGCGACAGCGCGCCTTACGGCAAGGTGGACAGCGAGTTGTTCCCCGACACCGCTGTGGACGAGGCGCTGGAGGCCACAAGCGGCCTGCCCTATTCTTCCAGAGGGAAGATCCGCATCACCTCCTTCGAGCTTCCTGCTGAGGAAGAGGATGTGCAGGAGGACGACACCGAGAAGATCGACATGGTGGGCAGCGACGAGTACAAGGCCATCGTTGACCGCTACAGCGACGAAAAGGGAAAGATGAACTACCAGCTGATGAACAAGGATTTTATTCAGTTTGCTGCGGGCAGCAAAGTGGTTGCCAGCATGGTGGCGGACAAGGCTGATCCCAAGGATATTCTCCATTTTATTGTCAAGAGCCGGGCCACGCTGATCGCGAACAAGAAGGAAAGCCTCAGCGACAAAGAGATCGACGCACTCATCGAGACGCTGGATGAGATCGACCCCCGCAGCGCCTTTAAGGAGCTGAACAACTACATCCGCAGGCTGCTGGCTAGAAGGAAATAGCGAACAGGGAGCTCTCAGAGCTCCCTGTTTTTTCATTCCCGCAGCTTTTCTTCCAGATAGCTTTGTAACACCACCGCCTGGTTGTGCCGGGTATCCTTTGCGCCGTAGAGGAGGGTTACATCGCTCGTCTGGAGTTTTTCGCCCACCAGCCGGATAAATTCCGCGGTGGCCGGGTTGCTATCCAGCTCCTTGCGATATTCCTGCGCAAACCAGTCGAACTTATCGGGGTCGTGCCCGAATTCTTTCCGCAGGGCGTTTGTGGGGGCGATGTCCTTCTCCCACAGATCAAGCTGTTCTTTTTCTTTGCTCTCACCCCGCGGCCAGAGCCTGTCCACAAGAATGCGGAAACCGTCTTCCGGCGAGGGGGCTTCGTAGGCGCGTTTGATTTTCAGCATTTTGACAGATCCTCTCCAAGGTACAAGCTGTTGTAAGAGTATACCATGGATGAAAAAAACAATGTCGATTCGCGCCAAACAGCCCGGCACTTTTGCGGTGCCGGGCTGTAGATGCATGTAGGGACTATTATTTCTTGCGCTTGATCTTTCCAAGCAGACGGCCTGTTGCGGTCACCGCCGCACCCAACAGGAGGGCGATTGGGATACTTCCGCCCGTTTTGGGAAGTTTTCCGGTAGGGGCCTCACCGGCAAGGCCCGGTGCTGTGGGCATGGTTACCTCAGGCAGATTGACTGTCGGCGCTGCTGTGGGCATATTGGGAGTTTCCAGTTCCACATCTTCGCCGCTGCTGGCGAAATCAATCCTCTCATCCTGATCAGTGCTTCCCTCATAATCCGGCGGTCTGTCATCACCGGAATCCGGCGGATTCTTGTTCTCATCCTCAATGGCAACCCATTTGGCGTAGAGGGTCAAATTCCCGGCGGGCATGGTACCGGAGGAGAAGTCCCATCTGCTTTCCGGTGCGAAGCCGGGATCGGAGTACCAGCCCTCGAATATGAAGCCTTCCCGGGAGACAGTGCCGGGGGATGGGACAGTGTCGCCGAACAGCACGGTCTTTTCTTCCTGTACCGGGCCGCCGCCATTGCCGTTGTATGTGACAGTGTAGGGCAGGGATGTCCACCGGGCATAGAGATACAGGTCGGTGTTTCCGATTTGATCCTGGTCAAAGCGCCACAGGCTTCCGCCCTCCTCAGCGGTGTACCAGCCGTCAAAGGTGCAGCCGTCTTTTGCAACGGTTCCCGGAGCGGCTACCAGGCTGTCAGTGGGCAGAGATTGATTGTCGGGCTCAGGAGAACCGCCCTGAGTGTCGAAGCGTACTGTAAAACGGCCATTCGCACTCCATTTGGCGTACAGATTGAGCGTATCGGCGGGCATGGTGTCAGAAGCAAACTTCCATTCAGTTCCCTCCGCAAAGTTGGAGGTGGTGTACCAACCATCCAGAGTGAAATCCTGTCTTGTAACATCGGGCATTTTTACCAGTTGCCTAAAGATGATCTGTTCGCTTGCGGGCTGAGGGGTTCCCCCATTGGGATAAAATGTTACGGTATATTCCTCTTCCTGCCAATTGGCGTAGAGGGTCATGTGATCTGTAACGGTGTTTTTCTCAAAGTCCCAATGGGTTTCCTCTTCGCACGCTGGTGAAGAGTGCCAGCACGCCAGGGAATAGCCTTCCTTTGTCACCTCATCCGGCTTTGGCGCTGCCACACGGGCACCGTGTTCCACTGTTTGAAGAGCGGGTGTAGAACTGCCGCCCACAGAATCGAAGGTGACGTTATATTTGATTATTATCCATTTGGCTACAAGGATGATATCTGTAGCGGCTATAGTGTCACTGTCGAAATCCCATTTTTTCTCTTCCAAGTACCAGCCGTCGAAGATGTGGCCTTCCTTTGTGGGATCGGCAGGCTTCGTCACCTTGTCGTCCTCGTTCAGATTTTGTGCAGACGGAGCGGGATCGTCACCGCCGTCGATGTCGAAGGTAACGGTGTAGATTGTTTCTTCTGCCCACTCTGCGGTAAGAATGCGCTCACATTCATTATTGACTTTGTCTTTGTCAAAATCCCAATACTTTTTGACTGCCCCGGGGCCATGGCTCCACTCGTAATAGTACCATCCCACAAGGGCTCTTCCCTGGTTAGTGATACCAGAGGGTTCCTCTACTTTTTCGCCATTGGGAATCAACACGAACCAGTCGTCTTCGCCGTTGTTGGGCTTGAAGGTGATTTTCGCAAGCTTTTCCCACTTGGCGTAGAGAACCATGTCCGACTCGACTGGATCGCTGAAATCCCACTCATCGCGCCAGTTGTTATGGTATTTTTGATACCACCCGAAGAAGCGGTAGCCTTCCTTTGTCATTTCACTGGGCACAGTCAGCTTATCGCCCTTGCTTACCGTTTGGCTTCCGGGAGCAGGGGTTCCCCCGTCAGCATTGAAGGAGACGGTGAAGGTTTTGATTTCTGTCCACTTGGCATATAGGTCGATGTTTTTGCAAACGCGGGTGTCGAAATCCCACTTTTTACTATTTTTCCCGTCTTTCCAATACCAGCCATCAAAGGTGGAACCATCCTTTGTGGGGTCAGCGGGCTTCGTTACCTTTTCGCCTTCTTTCAGATATTGGTTAGCTGGGTCAGAGCTGCCGCCTTTGGTATCGAAGGTGACAGTGTAGGTGGGAAGCTTTTCCCAATGGGCGTGAAGCTTTATATTTTTCTGTACCTTTGTATTAAATTTCCACTTATCGCAATCGTCATGATCATCGTCGTCATCATATTGGTACCAGCCCAAAAACTGGTAATCTTCTCGTGTGGGGGCGGAAGGCTCATCTAATGTTGCCCCCTTGGCAATCTGCTCAGACCAAGTGTTTCCGCCGTTCTTAGGGTCGAAGGTGACAGTACAGGTGGGAAGCTTATCCCATTTGGCATAAAGGTCCATGTCTTCTTTCGGCATTTTGTCTTTACTAAAATCCCAAGGATTCCCCTTGAACTTGCAATCCTCGTACCAGCCCACCAGTGTATAACCATCCCTTTCGATGTCCGTGGGCTCAGGGATCAGTTTACCCTTTGCAAGGGACAGAGTACTGGTTTTCGATGTTTCGTCGTTGTGATGGAAGGTGACTATATATGTCTTCTCGGAAGCGATTTCCCATTTGGCATAAAGCGTCATGGAATTGTGGAGGGAAGTATTGAAATCCAACTTTTCACCCCAGTTGGGAGAGCTTTTTGTATACCACCCCTGAAAGAGGTAGCCATCTTTCGTCATTTCAGCGGGTTCGTCCACTGTCCCATATTTTTCTACCCTCTGATCAGCGGGGGCAGGTTTGCCGCCGTCGGCATTAAATTTTACCAGGAACTTTTGGCCTGGCTTACTGGTAATCCCAGAACCACCCAAATCCGCTTCATCCAACAGCATTTCCTGGGATGGCATCTGGGAATCGCCCAGCCCGGCGTCATCCCCCAAATCCTGGGCGTTCACGGTTCCGACCAACATCATCGTGGCCAGCAGAACACTCAAAATGCGCCAAAAGACATTCTTTTTATGTACCAACTTCGTGCCCATCTGCTATCAATCCTTTCCAGGACGCCGCGTTTTGATTCTTGAAAAAGATGTGTACGATCAAGCGGTCTGTCCAATTCCGATGGTTGCTAACATCATATGGGAACGGAAGACTACCTTTCCAATGGCGGCTCAGGTAAAAAACACACAGTATTCCTGGATATGTTTACTCCACATTCACGAAAAATCTATATGAACACAATTGACCTTACAGATGATCCGGAATATTTTGATCGACGAAAAACTGAAGGGTGTCCCTGATTTTTGAAGTGGATTTCTTAAGAAATTTACATTGAAATAGAATGTGTGCAGTTGGCATTAAAAAACAATTCACACAAACTGGAAAACAAGCACAATAATTTATTCACAATTTTGGCGAGGCGGCCAAAAAGGGCATGGATATCCGGTTTTACAAAAGATTAATCAGAGGGCAAAACAAAAAGACGCAGTGGCCGAAATTGTCCATTCGGCCACTGCGTCTATAAATTGTGTAAAATTAATCCGGAATGCCGTGCAAAAGCTGCAAATAGTAAAGGGGACAAGTCTATTAGAATGACTGTAGGAAAAGGAAAATATGGTCGTTATCGCCTTTAAGCATTATTAGTATTCATATTGGACTGAACGGAAGGATTCTTTACAACCAGGGCGCTCCACACAAGCCCCAATCCGCTGAGTCCCGCAATCACGTAGAATGCAGTCGCATAACCCCCTGTGATTCCCATGATGCCCCCGGTCAGCACCGGGCCCAGCGTCATGCCCAGGCCGTAGATACTCTGGTACACGCCCATGGAGGTGGATTTCAAATGATCCGGGATGGTGCGGGAGGAGAGGGACATCGTGAGGCTGAGCAGGATAGCCCGACCAACACCCCCGATGGCCTGAACGGCGTAGAGGGCGTACATGGTGGTGCAGGCGGGCACCAGCAGGCAGTTCACACCCAGCAAAAGAAAGGCGACGGACAGCTGCAGCCGATCCGATACCTTGCGGCTGGCGTCGGTGCCTGTCCAAAAGGAACCGAGAATGCCGACCAGGCTCGCCACAACCGAAAGCAGGCCCAACTCCAGGCCGCTGGCTCCCAAATCCTTGGCGTAGTTGGCGGTAAAGGATTGAGTGGTGGCAAAGACGATGAACTGTGTGAGAGCGGCAAGACCGGAGTAGAGCAGCAGATTCTTATCCCGCAGCACCACTGGCAGGTCGGAGAGCCGCATGCGCTTGTCCCCAAACTGCTCCTGCTCCTTTTTGGCAAGGACAAGAATGAGGCCCAGCCCCGCGGTACAGATGCTGACAACCAGTAAGCCTGAAATCCCCACCCGGTCATAGAGCACCATGCCCACCAGGTAGGAGAGGAGCACCCCCAGGTTGTTTGCCACCATGACGGCTCCCACAGCCTTGCCTGCCCGCGCGCCCGGATAGCGGCCCGCATAGAAAACAGTGAAACTTATCCAAGTGGAGGCGGACACTCCCGACAGAAAGCGCCCGGCCATGAAAAAGGCGGGGCTGTCGGCGAAGATCAGGAGGCCTCCCGCCAGCATGAGGCAGGCAAAGCCCAACAGCATAAAGAGGCGGTGGCTGCGCAGCCGGTCTGCCAGCGCCCCGAAGGGAATGCGCAGCAGCAGTTGGGAGAAGCCGTAGGTGCCCACAATGATGCCGATTGCCGTCGGCAGAATGCCCAACCCCTCCAGGTAGGGGGTAAAATAGGGGATAAAGACGTAGTGGGAAAACCAGAACAGGGTGATGATGAAGAGAAAGCGCAGTTTTCCGGTGTCTTTACCGGCAGCGGAATTGTCGAGCAAGCTGTCACATCCTCTGCTGTTATTGTGTACCTGAATGGATGATGTCGATCAGGAAGGCTGTTTCCTTGCCGGTCAAATTCTCGCACAGCCGCGCGGCGGCCACAACGGGCAGCCAGGCTGACACCGCATCCGGATCGGCCGAAGCTATTTTGCAGTATAGTTTCAGGTACATTCCGGCCAGCCGTGAAATATGCTGTTTGAAAAGCAGATAGGTGCGGCTCGCGTCGGCGAGGGGGTCGCCGCAGGTAGCATCGACCCAGTTGATAATCCACAGTTTTTTGCCATCATCCAGCACGTTGAGGGGATGAAAATCGCCGTGGCACAAGCAAGTTTGACCACTGTCCAAATCGGCAAGGCGGTTGATAAGAATATCTATGGTGTTCGCTTCCAAATGGGGAGCGTGCTCGATTTTCCAGGCCAACCGTTCGGACAGGACGGGCTGTCCCTTGGCATCCACCTTGTGGACATCATTTTGGAGGGCGGCAAAATTCTCCAGTGCTTTTTTGCGTTCCTCCTTGTCCATTTTGGAGCGGATTACATCCTGTCCCCGGACATACTCCATTTCCAGGGCAACGCCTCCGTCACGTTCCCTGACACCGAAGACCTTGGGTACGGGCAGGCCCGCCTCTACTGCAAAAGTCTGTCTGTTCGCCTCGTTGTGGGCTTCATCGGGGGGAGCGCCGAGATATAGCTTGATCGCTGTATTTCCGTCGCGGTAGACCTTTGTGGTTCTTCCCGCGCCAATCACTTCCAGTTCCATGTTCTCCTCCACAATCGGTTTCGGATTTTGCTGAAATCAGCTCAGCTCAAATCCCATTTGGCAAAGACATATCCCTGCTCCTGGAGCTGATCGATAGCCTCCCCCAGCACCGAGGCGTTGGCGGAGGAAACCGCGTGCAGCAGGTAGATCGCTCCGGGATGGGCCCGGGATACGATGGTGTTCAGGGCGGTGCCGGTGTCCGGCTGATTGTCCAGCTCCCAATCGCGATAGGCGAAGCTCCACAGTACCGCGTCGTAGCCGAGGGACTGGAGGAGGGCGAGGCTCTGCTCCCCGAAGGCCCCTTCCGGCGGGCGGCAAAGGGTCATCTCATAGCCGCCGAAGTTCTGGCGGACATACTCGTGGAGGTATAGGAGGTCCTTTGCGCAGTCCATCGGGTCCATTTTTGGGAAGGCGATGTGCTTCCAGGTGTGGTTGCCCACCACGTGGCCCTCGTCGATCATTCTCTGCACAAGGTCGGGGCGGCTCTGGACAAAGCCCAGGGTGACGAAAAAGACGGCACTGACATTCTTTTCCTTTAGGGTGTCCAAAATCTCCTCGTTGTAGCCCGCGTCGTACCCCTCGTCAAAGGTGAGGTATATCTTTTCTGTTGCGGGTGCCACAAACCAGGCCCCAAGGCGGCCCCATTTCTGCTGATTGGCCAGGGGTTCGGCGGGCTGCTTGCCGTCGGTATTGGCGCCCGGCCCCCAGACCACCTGGGTGGGGTCGAGCGCCCTGATCTCCTCCATGGGTCTGTCCATGCGGGAGAGGACAAATTCATCGCTGATGCCGGGGACGTCCTCTAGCTTGATGGGCTCCCGGGGAGTACTGCTCTCCTCCGACGATTCCTCGCTGCTCTCGCTTTCCTCAGGTTCCGGAACAGGGGGAGCGGGGGAGGGGGTGGGCGCAGGGGCAGGATTCTCATCCTGTGAGAACGACTCCAGCTGGGAGGAGGCCTGCTCCTGGCTGGCGGCGGACGACTCCGCCTCGGTGGAGACCCGGCCCGATGAGCAGCCGGTCAGGGCGATGGCGGCGGCCAGCAACAATGCAGAAATATTCATTTTAATCATGGAACCCTCCATTATATTCGCAAGTGGATATATTCAGGTTAGAGTGTATCACTTTTTCCCGTGAAAGTCATTGTGAATCGGTGAATTTTTGTGGTATACTGGCACAATGGAAAGTGCCATTACATAAGGAGAGGAAGAGGGCAGAATGAAAAAAACGGTACTCTTTGCTATATTGGATCAGTTCGCGGATTGGGAATATGCCTTTTTGGCGACTGCCCTCCAGGGCAGGATACTGGACAAGACATCGCCCTACGAGGTGAAGACAATATCGGTGGGGAAGGCTCCGCTGAAATCGATTGGCGGCTTCACAGTCCTGCCCGACTTAGCTGTGGAGGAGTACGCTGAAGAGGATTTTGCCGGGCTGATTCTGGTCGGCGGAATGTCCTGGAGGACAGAGGAGGCGAAGAAGCTGCTTCCCCTGGTCAAAAAGGCTTATGACAGCGGAAAGCCGCTGGGCGCCATTTGCGACGCAACCGTCTTTCTCGGCATAAACGGCATGCTGAACGAAAGAAAACACACCAGCAACACCCTGGATGATTTGACAGCTGCAGCCGGTGGCAGCTATACAGGACAGAAGAACTATCAGAATGAGCAGGCCGTGCGGGACGGCAACTTGATCATCGCCAACGGCACAGCGTACCTGGAGTTTGCCAGGGAATGCCTGTACGCACTGGAGGCCTATCCCCCGGATTACATTGAAAACAACTATCAGTTTTACAAGCTGGGCTTCATCGAGATTACAAAGAACGCTGCGGAATAGCGCGAGATGAAATCCGGTGTCGCCGACACATAGTATAGTTGTATAGGAGCAAAAGGCTATACGGTTTTGCTCACACGGCAGGAGCCGTGTACCGCCAGAGGCGGTCTATACTTACTGCATACGTCATATTATGCGCATAGCGCATTAAGTGGGCTTCGCCCGCTTGTATTTCAAATAGTGCAACTATTTGAAATACATATGACTATATAAGGAGAAATGCCGCAATGCCAGACCGTCAGGACAATATCCGCAACTTTTGCATTATCGCCCACATCGACCATGGCAAATCCACCCTGGCCGACCGCCTGCTGGAGAAGACCGAGACTGTCCAGACCAGGGACATGGAGGAGCAGCTCCTCGACAACATGGATCTGGAGCGGGAGAGGGGCATCACTATCAAGGCCCGTGCTGTCCAGCTGCACTACAGGGCTGACGACGGGGAAGACTACATCCTCAACCTCATCGACACCCCCGGCCATGTGGACTTCAACTACGAGGTTTCCCGTTCCCTTGCGGCCTGCGAGGGGGCGATACTGGTGGTGGATGCCTCCCAGGGTATCGAGGCGCAGACCCTCGCCAATACCTATCTCGCCATCGAGCACGACCTGGAAGTGCTGCCCGTTGTGAACAAGATTGACCTGCCCGCCGCCGACCCGGAACGGGTGGCCAAAGAGGTGGAGGACATCATCGGCATTCCCGCCATGGATGCACCCCGCATCTCCGCCAAAAACGGCATCGGCATCGAGCAGGTGCTGGAAATGGTCGTCCGGGATGTCCCCGCCCCAAAGGGGGACGAAACCGCGCCGCTGAAGGCGCTGATCTTCGACTCCTACTACGATACCTACCGGGGCGTCATTGTCTATGTGCGGGTGATGGACGGCGTCGTCCGCGCGGGCATGGAGATCAAGATGATGGCCACCGGTGCCACCTTTACCGTTGTGGAAACCGGCTTTATGGGGGCCACCGAGCTTGCGCCCGCCCCCGAGCTGTACGCCGGACAGGTGGGCTACATCGCCGCCTCCATCAAAAATGTGCAAGACACCCAGGTGGGCGACACTGTTACGGCGGCTGAAAATCCGGCTACCGAGGCGCTGCCGGGCTATAGGGAGGTCATGCCCATGGTCTTTTCGGGCGTCTATCCTCTGGACGGCGCGGACTACGCCGACCTGCGGGACGCCCTGGAAAAGCTGCGGCTCAACGACGCAGCCCTCGTGTTTGAGCCCGAGACTTCTGTTGCCCTGGGCTTTGGTTTCCGCTGCGGCTTTCTCGGGCTGCTCCACATGGAGGTCATCCAGGAGCGGATCGAGCGGGAGTACGACATCGACATCATCGCCACCGTTCCCAGCGTCATCTACAACATTACCCTGACGAACGGCGAGACCATCCGTATCGACAACCCCACCAACTACCCCGACCCTGCCACCATCCAAAGCGCGGAGGAGCCCTATGTGAAGGCGGAGATTTTCACCCCCACCGAGTACATCGGCACTATCATGGAGCTGTGTCAGAACCGCCGGGGCGTATACATTGACACCCGCTACCTGGATGCCGGGCGGGCGGAGTTGCACTACGAGCTGCCCCTCAACGAGATTATCTACGACTTTTTCGACGCCCTCAAGTCCCGCACAAAGGGTTATGCGAGCTTCAACTACGAGCCCATCGGTTACCGTGACTCCAAGCTTGTGAAGCTGGACATCATGCTCAATGGCGAGATTGTGGATGCCCTCTCCTTCATCCTCCACACCGACAACGCCTATCCCCGCGCCCGGCGCATGGTGGAGAAGCTCAAGGAGCACATCCCGCGGCAGATGTTCGAGATACCAATCCAGGCTGCCATCGGCGGCAAGGTTATCGCCCGGGAGACTGTGAAAGCAATGCGCAAGGACGTGCTTGCCAAGTGCTACGGCGGCGATATCACCCGAAAGAAAAAGCTGCTGGAGAAGCAGAAGGAGGGCAAGAAGCGCATGCGCCAGATGGGCAGCGTTGAGGTGCCCCAGGAGGCGTTTACAGCGGTGCTCAAGCTGGACGACTAGTCTTATTATTTAGAAATGGAATCACTGTTTATGAGAAAAAAGACCGCAATTTTCCTCACGATCTTTTATGTCGCCATCACATTGGCCGATATCGTGGTGACAAGGGTCGGCACGCCCGATCTGGGCGACGAGGCAAACCCTCTTGTCCAGTTGCTGCTGCGCCTCACCGGCAGTTATGTGGTGGCCTGGATCGGCCTCATTCTCTCCAACCTGCTGGTGATGGCCGTCTACCTGGTACCCTTGTGGTACTCCATGGTCTATTACCGCCGCCCCGCGCCCTTTGAGGCGGATGGCTTCCGGGACTATTTGAAAAAGCTGGACAAGGAAAAGGGGGAATTTCGCGTCTTTGTGGCTATGCTGGGCTTTGCCATGGGGTTCAGCCTGCCCATTGCGCGGATCGTGCCTGTGCTGGAATGGCTGACCATCTTCGCCACAGGGGGGCTTCCCTACGCCTATAACAGGGTCCGCAACGCCTTTCCCATGGGCAGGCCGGATATCTGCCTCGCCGCGTTGCTGCTGCTGGTGCTGGCTATGGTCTGGTACCGTATGGAGTTCACCGCAAACCGGCGCGCCTGGGCGGCTTTGACCAAGGCGGAACAAGCCGATGAGGAGCAGGAGACTCCTGAAGAGGAAGCTGTGGGGGATGGTGCTGCACAGTGAGCACCGGACTCTACCTGCACATTCCCTTTTGTAGCGCCAAGTGCTGCTACTGCAACTTTTATTCCCGCCCCTTGGAGGAGGAAGCCGCAGACCGGTATGTGAATGCGCTTATCCGGGGGATGGAGCGGCAGCCCTTTGGCCGGATTTCTGTGGATACAATATACCTGGGCGGCGGCACACCGGGCATTCTGGGTGCAGGCCGCCTTTCCCGCATTCTGGAGGGCGCAGCCCGCTTCTTTCAGATCGAAGAAGGCGCTGAAATCACGCTGGAAGCGAATCCTGAAAGTATTAATTATAACGAGATTTCCGATTTGTATAAGTCTGGATACAACCGAATCTCCTTCGGGGTACAGTCGTCCTGCCCGGAAGAGCTGACCGCCCTGGGCCGCAGACATGGCCCAGAAGAGGCAAAGAGGGCTATCATAGCCGCTCACAGTGCGGGCTTCCGGCACATCTCCGCCGACCTGATGCTGGCCATTCCAAGGCAGACGGAGGAGAGCTTGCGGGAGTCTGTGGATTTTCTCGCGAGGTTGCCGCTGGATCACATTTCCGCCTATCTGCTCAAGCTGGAAGAGGGCACGCCTCTTTACAGCAGCGCTGACGCGGCGCTCTGCCCCGATGAGGAAGGGGAGGCTGACCTCTACCTGCTCTGCTGTGAGCTGTTGGAAAAGGCGGGATTCGCCCAATACGAGATATCCAATTTCGCAAAGCCGGGCGGGCAATCGGGGCACAATCTCAAATATTGGTGCTGCGAGCCCTACCTGGGCATCGGCCCCTCCGCCCACTCCTATATGGAGGGCAGGCGCTTTTTCTTCCCCTCCGATCTGGATAGCTTCCTCGCGGCGGAGAATCCTTTCCGCCTGATTGTGGAGGACGGTGCAGGCGGAGATTTTGAGGAATACGCCATGCTGCGCCTTCGTCTTCGGGAGGGCCTCGACCTCGCCGAATGCGGGAGGCTGTTCCCGGGAGAGGACATCACAGCCGTATCGGAGCGGGCCGAATTGCTGATTCAAAGGGGTCTTGTGCGGCGTGAGGGCGACAATCTATCCCTCACAAGGGAAGGATTTCTCCTCTCCAATGCGGTGACCGCGAAGCTGCTGTTCGGGTAGAGGCATGACAACAAGATTTTTCTGTTATGGCTTTGGAATGCCGGATTATAGCTGAAAACAAGCAAGAATCGGCAGGAGGACATCATCGTTTCGGCACGGTTCACACAGGCAGGGTAGTATAATAACAGTAAACAAAAACAAGTGGAACGCCTACCGGCTGTTCCGTTGAACCTGAGAAAGGACGTTACTGTTATGTATGACTCTGTAAACTTTAATAGTGGAAATGGATCGCTTCTTCTCCTGCCGCTTGTCGTCGATCCCACTCACCCCGACACGCCGGTTCCTGTGGCCAATTTCAGGCCCGATACAGGTGTAAACCCGATTGAGCAAATGACCGGGCTCGAGATGGAAAGGGCGGGCATCGAAGAGGTGTTTGACACAGAAAGCGCCACCTTTATGGACAAGAAGCCCCGCAAGTTCCCCTTCAGCATAGACAGGACTTAATGAACAGACAAAAGCGCGGCCTCCTATTTGGGAGGCCGCGCTTTTCATTTTAGTTCACCAGATACTCTCCCGCCGTGGCGGGAAGATGTAGCCAATTTGATTCACCAGATACTCTCCCGCCATGCGCAGTGTGCGGCCCGCTTGACAGCCCGCACTTCCACAAAACAGCCGCAGAGGTCGCACATGCCGTTGACGAGGTGATCGCATTGCCTGCACAGCTCCAACCGCTGCCGGTACACCGCATCCTCTGTCTTTTGCTCCGGAGGAATCGAGTCGATGTACTCGTAGATACTGCTGAAATAGCCGTCGCGGTCGATATCCTTTAACAGGCAGCGGCGGCAAGGAATGGCGGGATTAGCTGACAACGATCTGCACCACGCTGCAGGCGGGCAGTGTGAAGGACAGGGTGCCGCCCGAAACTCGCCCGTCGGCGAAATTCTGGATGCCAACGTCCTGGGGATGGGTGAAGTCATTGTAGGCGGAGGGCTGTCCGCTGAGGATGCGGGCAGTCACCTTCGAGGCAGTTTTGCCCAGGATGTCGCAGTCAACCGGCTCGCTCTCGGTGGCGGAGAGGTTGACCGCCGTGATGCACAGCTCGCCCGCCTCGTTGACCGAGGCGGAGGCGGACACCTTTGGCACCTGGCCGGTGAGCTTGTCGCCCTGAACGGTGCTGTGAACAAGGGTGGCGTCCTGGTGCTGCTTGTACATGTCAAAGACGTGGTAGGTGGGGGTGAGCACCATCTTGTCCCCCTCGGTGAGCACCACCGCCTGGAGAACGTTGACCGTCTGGGCGATGTTGGCCATCACAACCCGGTCGCTGTGACTGTTGAAGATATTCAGGGTGAGGGCTGCGACCATCGCGTCCCGCATGGTGTTCTGCTGGTAGAGGAAGCCGGGATTGGTGCCGGGCTCCACATTGTGCCAGGTGCCCCACTCGTCCACGATGAGGCCCACCTTGTGCTCGGGGTCGTGGCGATCCATGATGGCCAGGTGTTTGCTGATCAGCTCCTCCATAAAGAAGGCCTTCTCCATGGTGGTGAGGTACTCTTCGTCGCTGAACTGGAGGGCGGAGCCCTTGTCCTGCCAGTCGCCGGGGACAGTGTAGTGGTGCATGGTGAGGGCATCCATGTAGCGGCCCGCATTCTTCATCAGCACTTCTGTCCAGTTGTAGTCGTCCACGCTGGGGCCGCAGGCAATTTTGTAGACCTGGTTTTCCCCGTAACTCCGTACGTAGGTCTGGTAGCGGCGGTACTCGTCGGCGTAGTATTCCGGGCGCATGTTGCCGCCGCAGCCCCAGTTTTCGTTGCCCACGCCGAAGTATTTGATGCCCCAGGGTTGGTGCTGGCCGTTCTGCCTGCGCAGCTCCGCCATGGGGGAGACGCCGTCAAAGGTCATGTACTCCACCCATTCGCTCATTTCCTGCACCGTGCCGCTGCCCAGGTTGCCGTTGACATAGGGCTCGCACTCCAGCTGGCGGCAGAGCTCCAGGAACTCGTGGGTGCCGAAAGAGTTGTCCTCCACCACGCCGCCCCAGTGGGTGTTTACCATGCGCTTGCGCTCAGAGACAGGGCCGATGCCGTCCTTCCAGTGGTATTCGTCGGCAAAGCAGCCGCCGGGCCACCGCAGCACCGGGATGCGGATGTTCCGCAGAGCGGCAACAACATCGCTGCGCATGCCGTTCACATTGGGGATGGGCGTGCCCTCCCCCACGAACAGGCCGCCGTAGATGCAGCGGCCCAAATGCTCGGAAAAGTGGCCGTAGATGTTCCGGTTGATCTTGCTTCCGGTGTCCCGGGTGTTGACAACAATTCTGCTCATTTCTAATCTCCTTCCAATTCTTCCCATTGTAATGGCGCCAAATCAAGAAAGGGGCTGCGAGTTCCTGCTGTTTCTTCTTCATAATAGTAGCCTGTTGAAAAGGGACTGTCAATGAACGGAATGAAAACTTTATGACGTATTTCACTAAATGATTGAAAAGATGTGATTTCCCATTGCAAAGCGATTTTTTGCGGGGTAAAGCACTGTCAACTTTTTGTAAAGCGGCCGGAGCATACAGGGGGGGATGTATACGATTTCCACCCCCAAAATAATTTTTTCTCACATGGGAAAAGGAACTTTCCACACTTTCAACTGAGTTTTCAACAGTCTTGTGGAGGCGGAGGAGAGCAAAACCCGATTACTGCCGGTATAATATACAATTCGCTGTGAATATTGCTGTACTCTTTTCCTCTATTACTCCTGAAAATTACAAAGAAAGCGCAAAATCTATCAAGACTTTTTTTGTCAAGCACTACATTTGGTGGTTGCAGGCCCGGGGTATATTTACAGATACTCGACAGGCCGACCGGTGTCTGTACCGATAGGTGTGTCAGGGTGCGCGGAATTTGTCGAAAACAGCGGACTGCTCAAAATAAGCACAACTCTTTGTAATAGGGTATGCAAGGGAGGGGGAAATGTGGTATACTGACGACTGAATATAGTTGAGTAATTTGGGGAATAGGGGACTATTTCCGCTGACACTGTGAAGAGGTCGATAGATTGAGTGAACAAAAGGACATGGCGACCGAGCGGGAAGACCTGGTCGCAGGGCGCAATGCTGTGCTGGAGCTGCTGAAAAGCGGCCGCCCGGTGGAATGCGTATACCTGCAGCGCGGTCTGGAGGGCTCGGTGTCCAGGATTGCGGCGATGGCCCGCGAGCGCGGTATCGTGGTCAAGGAAGTGGCGAAGGCAAAGCTGGATTACCTCGTTCCCGGCAGCCCCCATCAGGGGGTGGTGGCGCAGACTTCCGAGAGCCGCTATAGCGAGCTGGAGGACATCTTCACCCTTGCGGGTGAGCGGGGGGAACCGCCTTTTGTGATTCTGGCCGACGGCATCGAAGATCCCCACAACCTTGGGGCAATCATCCGGACGGCGGAGGCGGCGGGAGCCCATGGCATCATCCTGCCCAAGCGGCGTAGCGCGGGACTCACCTTTGTGGTGACCAAGGCGTCGGCAGGGGCGGTAGAGCATCTGCCAATCGTGCGGGTGGCCAATCTGGTCGCGACGATGAAGGAGCTGAAGGAGCGGGGCATCTGGTTCTACGCGGCCGATCTGGAAGGCACCCCCTGGCACGCACAGGATTATTCCGGCGGGGTGGGGCTGGTAGTGGGCGCAGAGGGCGCAGGCGTCAGCCGCCTGGTGCGGGAGACCTGCGACTTCGCTGTGACATTGCCCATGCGCGGAAAGATACAGTCCCTCAACGCCTCAGTGGCGGCCGGGATTGTGATGTATGAAATTGCAAAGCAGCGGATCGCGAAAGAGTAGCGATCCCTTTATCTATAGGAGCAATCGACCGGTTGGCCCGGCGGCAGGGCGAAACCGGATGTTTTCCGGAGAGGAGGAGTGTCGAGACCTCTTGGCACCATCAAGAACGTCTTGGCACCAAGCAGATGAGCAAAAATTATGATATCGACGACATCCTTTCTGAGATCAAAGGTCGCAAGAGCCGGGAGAAGCAGCAACCGGCGCGCGAAGTCTCTCCCCGGCGGGGAGAAGCCTCTCAGGATCCCTTTGAAGACAGCCTTTCCCGCCGCACCCGCGAACCGGCGATGCCGGATGAGGAAGAACTGGGGGACTTCGACTTTGTAGAGCCGGAGCCCGAGCCGGATTTTGTCCACGAGGAAGCGCCCCCTCCCCCATCTCCGCCCAGGCGCACGGCCCCCCAGAGAAGGACGGAGCCTGAATATGAGGACTACGAGCCGGAGAGGCGCGCACCTGCATCCACTCCTGTGCAGCAGCCTGTCCGCCGTCCCGCGCCGCCCCCGCGTCAAAAGGTGGAGCGCCCGACTACAAATCCCATGGGGCTGGAGGGCAACCTGCGCCCCATCACAGACAAGGCCAGGCAGCGCAACCGCTATGCAGACCTGGCACAGGGCCGGAGCCCTGTGCCGCCCACCCGCCGCCCACCCGCCCGCCGCCTGGACTTTGACGCTGCGGAACAGATGGAGGGGGAGGAGGGTGAGGAGTTCGCCGACAACGCCTCCCTCCAGCAGGGACATACCCAGGTGCTACGCACCCCGGGACAGCAGGCCAGAAGGCCCCGTATATCGGGCAGCTCCCTGACCGGGCAAGACCTCAATATCGAGGACATGAAGAGGATTGACTTCGACGCCGTGGAGGGCGCCGGAAGCGGCTACGACGGCTACTACGAGCCGGATGAGGCCGACGCCATGATGGACGACTTCCAGGAGGGCTCCGTCATGGAGTACCGGGAGTACCGGCGCGGCACCGACCGCCGGGATGTCGCCATGGACGTGGCTCGCACCAAGCTGTTCACTTTTATCCGCGCCGCCGGCACCGGATTTCTCACCTTCCTGCTGTTCTATTTCACCATGGCGGGCAAGTATTTTTCCATGCCCATGATCAGCGCGCTGCTCCCCGAGAAAAACCTGGGAGCCTACCTCATCGTCTGTACGGTGCTCACCGGCTTGGTGCTCATCGTCAACATCGGCTCGGTGGTGACGGGCATCGGCAACATCTTCCGCATGCGGGCCAACTCCGACACCTTGGCTGCTTTTGCGGTGATCATGGCGACGATACAGGGAATAGTCAGTGTCTCCAACCAATCCTATGTCCTGCCCGAAAACATGCACCTCTACTTCGCTTCGGCGGCGCTCTGCATGTTCTGCAACACCCTGGGCAGGCTTTTCATGCTGGGCCGCATTCAGTCCAACTTCAAAGTCGTCTCCTCCAAGCTGCCCAAGCGGGGCGTGATGGCGGTGGAATCCGACGATCTTTGCCATGAGCTGGTACCCGATGCCATCCGCAAGCCCACCATCTCCTACAGCGCAGCGGCGGACTTTTTCAGTGATTTTCTCGGCCTTTCCTTCTCGGACAAGTACGATGTGGGCATCAATCGCTCTGTCGCGCCGGTCTGCTTGGTGGGGGCGTTCCTGGTGGGAATCGCCACCCGGCTGCTGTCGGGCAGCACCTTCACGGCGGTTTCCGCCGCGACCGCGGTGCTCTGCATCAGCGCAACCCTCTCTGCCGTGTTCCTGGAAAACATTCCCCTCTCCAAGCTGGCCAAGCGGCTGAACCCCCAGGGGGCGATGGTGTCCGGCAACAAGGCGGTGGAGAATTTCTGCGACACAGAGGCGTTTATCCTGGATGAGACCGACCTCTTTCCCAGGGGAAATGTGGTGCTCAGCGGCATGCGGCCCTTTGCGGGCGCGCGCATCGACGAGGTGATTCTGGACGCTGCAAGCGTCCTCTGCAAGCTGGACAACTCCCTCAGCCCCCTGTTCCTGGAGATTATCGGCGGCAACCGGAACCTGCTCAAAAAGGCCGACAACATTGTCTACGAGAATGGGATGGGCCTCTCCGCCTGGGTGGACGGACGCAGGGTGCTCATCGGCAACCGCATGCTGATGCAGAACCACGGCATCACCCTGCCAAACGACACCTACGAGCGGGAGAATCCCGGCAATCCTCCCGGCAATCCAATTTATCTCTCCAATTCCGGGGAGGTTGCGGCGCGCTTCCTGGTGGACTATGTGCCCGATGAGGACATGGCCTACGAGCTGGAAGTGATGGCCAGCCACAACAAGCAGATGGTGGTCTACACCACCGATGCCAACATCAACGAACAGAAGATATGGGAGGTCTACGGCTATCCGCTGGAGTTGATCACTATCATGGCCTCCGAGCTCCATGAGGAGTACCGGGAGATTTCCGCGCCTCAGGAGGAGCTGCCCGCCGAGATCGTCTACACCGGTGGGGCTGCGGGCTATCTGGCGGCGCTTTCCGCCTGCATCACGGCCCGGGCGTCGATCCTGTCCGGCACGATCCTGCAACTGATCCAGATTGTGGTGGGCTACGGCTTTGTGGCATTTATGGCCTTCATGGGAGTGATCAGCCAACTGTCGATCTTCCAGCTGGCGGTATACCAGGTGGCCTGGCTGGGCGTCATCCTGCTGGTGCAACAACTGAGAAGGCCTTGACAATACCTGGGGATGGCAATGGAGGAGGGGACATCGCGATGACGGAAAACACACCGGAGCTCCGAACGAAGCGCCTGATTCTACGTCGCTTTACGGCAGGGGATACCGAGGCGTTTTTTCGCTTCATGGACGATGAAGAGGTCAACCGTTTTCTCCCTCTCGTACCCTTCAGCTCTCAGATTGAAGCCGGACAATATTTACAGGAGCGCTACATCGACAGCTATCGGAATTTCACGGGTTATCGCTATGCCATTTGCCTGAAAGAGGACAACGTGCCGGTGGGCTACGTCAATGCCAGCGACGGCGAGAGCCGCGATTTCGGCTACGCCCTGGGCCAGGGCATGTGGGGCAGGGGAATTGCAACAGAAGCCAGTGAAGCTGTTGTGGAGCAGATGCGTCGGGATGGGATTCCTTTCATCACTGCGACCCACGATGTGAACAACCCACGTAGCGGCGCAGTGATGAAACGGCTGGGCATGACATACCGCTACTCCTATGAGGAGATGTGGAAGCCAAAGAACTTTCTGGTTACCTTTAGGATGTACCAGCTCGACCTGGATGGCCGGAAGCACCCGACATATAGCAGGTACCGGGAGATGTATCCGATGAATTTCGTAGAGGAATCTGTATGACAGTCCCCCGCTGTGAGCAGCGGGGGATCAAATCTTTCCATGTCATGAAAAGGGAGTAATTGCCAATGTCGCGCATCTGTCCGCTGGCCAGCTCCAGCAAGGGCAACAGCATCTTCGTCTCCGGTGGGGACACCGCCCTGCTGGTTGACGTGGGGATATCGGCCAAGGCGGTCAGAAACGCCATTGAGGAGCGGGGGCAGAAGCTCTCCGATCTCTGCGGCATTGTCATCACCCACGAGCACAGCGACCACATCAAGGGGCTCAGGGTGCTGCTCAGCCAGCTGAAGGTGCCAGTCTACTCCGCTATGGAGACGCTGGAGCACCTGGCCTATCGCGACCTGGTTCCCCCCGACGCCTGCCTAGTTCCGCTGGAGGGCACCTTTGTCATCGGCGACATTCAGGTGAACGCCTTCGACACCCCCCACGACGCCATCCACAGCATCGGCGTGCGCATGGAGCTGCCCGACGGACGGAAGGCCGCCATCGCCACCGATCTGGGCTGTATCACCCCCGCTGTGGAGGCCGGGCTCACCGGCTGCGATCTCGTGATGCTGGAATCCAACTATGACCCCGGCATGCTCAGCTGCTCCCGCTACCCCTACCCCCTCAAACGCAGGATCAAGGGCAGCTTTGGCCACCTCTCCAACACCGATTGCGCCGAGGAGATCAGGCGGCTGGTAAAGGCGGGCACCACCCGGTTCCTGTTGGGGCATCTCAGCGAGGAGAACAACCTGCCGGAGCTGGCCTATGAGACAAGCAAGTCCGCCTTTGACGAGTTGCGCATGGTGGAGCGGTGTGACTACACCCTTTCAGTCGCCCCTGCAGGGAGGCCCCACGAGATGGTGGTGTTTTAATGGTACATCTTACCGTGCTGGCGGTGGGCAAGCTGAAAGACCGCTGGATGTCCGACGGGGTGGCTGAGTATCTCAAGCGCATGAATGCCTACTGCAAGCCCGAAATCATAGAGATCGACGAACACCGCCTGCCCCAGAATCCCTCTGCCGCTCTGATCGAAAAGGGCCTGGAGGCCGAGGGGGAGGCGATTCTTGCGAGGATCCCCCCCCGCGCTCATGTGATAGCTCTCTGCATAGAGGGGAAGCAGCGCTCATCAGAGGAGCTGGCGGAGGAGCTGGGCCACATTTCCGGAGAGGCCTCCCAAGTGGTGTTTGTCATCGGCAGCTCCCACGGCCTGGCGGAAAAAGTGAAGACAAGGGCAGACGGAAGGCTCTCCCTCTCGCAAATGACTTTCCCCCACCAGCTGACGAGGCTGGTGCTCTGCGAGCAGCTCTACCGGGCACTGTCCATCAATGCGGGAGGCAAGTATCACAAATGAGGGCGCGGCGATGCCGCGTTTTTCTCTTTTGTGACGGTTGCGCACGCTTTAGCGCTATGCTATAATGATCGGGTAATTACCGGCATAGAATTTGCCGGATGCGAAGGTGGGATTTTTGAAAAAAGTAAAAGCATTCCTAAAGAGAAAGGACATCGTGTTCAGCCGCCAGAGGTACCTGGTGGAGGCGCTGTCTGCCATGACGCTGGGCTTGTTTTCGTCCCTGCTCATCGGCCTGATCTTCAAGACATTGGGGGAACAGGTTGCACTGGGTTTTGGGGCAAACAGGATCAGCGCTTTTTTGGTGGAAATCGGCGCAACCGCCCAGTCGCTGATGGGGCCCGCCGTTGGAGCAGCTGTGGCTTGGGGGCTGAAGGCTCCGCCGCTGGTGATTTTCTCCAGCGTTATCACAGGCGGCCTGGGCGCGGCGATGGGAGGGCCTGCAGGGGCTTTTCTGGCAGCGGCGCTGGGCGCGGAGTTCGGTAAGGCAGTGTCCAAGGAGACGAAGGTGGACATCATCGTTACCCCCGCGGTGACAATGATTATCGGCATGCTCACCGCCATGACGGCGGGGCCTGCGGTATCCTGGCTGATGGAAGGCCTCGGCATCGTCGTCATGAAGGCCACCGAGCTGCAGCCCTTCTTCATGGGCATCATCGTCTCGGTGATCGTGGGGCTGGTGCTCACCGCGCCAATCTCCAGTGCGGCCCTCTGCATTATGATGGGGCTTGGGGGTCTCGCAGGGGGAGCAGCCACAGCGGGCTGCTGCGCCCAGATGATCGGCTTTGCGGTGATCAGCTTCAAGCAGAACGGGGTGGGCGGGCTCTTCGCCCAGGGCATCGGAACCTCCATGCTCCAGGTGCCCAACATCGTGAAGAATCCCTGGATTCTGCTTCCGCCCACGCTGGCGGCCGCTATCACAGGGCCAATTGCCACCATGGTTTTCCGAATGGAGAACATCCCCGAAGGCTCCGGCATGGGAACCAGTGGGCTGGTGGGACAGATCGGCACCCTCACCGCAATGGGCAGCACGCCCATGGTCTGGCTGGGGATTGCTCTGGTGCACTTCATCCTTCCCGCAGGGCTGTCCCTGCTCTTTGACTGGCTGCTCAAGAGAGCGGGCAAGATCAAGGGTGAGGACTACATCCTGGCTCTATAACGGAATGAATCGGACTAGCATTATGGCCGGGCGCGATTGCGTCCGGTCAATTTTTTGCCCTCAGCGTCGTGCAAAACGCCACTGGCTATTCCACAGCCGCTTCGGTATAATGAGAGAGGCAAATCAGACGATCAATATCCGAAAGGAGCGGCAATATGGTAAGGCAGGTAACGAGCGGTGAGCGGCGCGGCAGGACAGGATACATTGGCGCTGACAGGCGCAGAAAAGCAGACCATCTTGGGCTTTGGAGGCTGCTTCAATGAGTTGGGCTGGGAGGCCCTTGGCCTTGTGGATGCCTCTGTTCGGGAGGAATTCATCGGGGAGCTGTTCGGGCCCGAAGGCTGCGGATTCAACGTGGGCAGGGTGCCCATCGGGGCCAACGATTTCAGCCTGAGCTGGTACAGCTGCGACGAGACGGAGGACGACTACGGGCTGCGGGACTTCTCCATTGAGCGGGACAGGGCTTACACGCTTCCCTTTGTGAAGGCTGCGCAGAAGCAGTGTCCTGAGCTGACGCTGTTCGCCTCTCCCTGGAGCCCTCCCACCTGGATGAAGACCCACAGGGCCTACAACTACGGACGCATCCGCATGGAGGAGAAGGTGCTGGACGCCTACGCCCGGTACTTTGTGAAGTTCGTGGAGGCCTATGGGGCCGAGGGCGTTCCGGTGAGCATGGTGCATGTGCAGAACGAACCCATGGCGGATCAGAAATTCCCCTCCTGCCTGTGGTATGGCGGCGACATGCGGGACTTTATTGGAGGGTATCTTGGCCCCGCATTCACCCGGAGTGGACTGCCCACCGAAATATGGCTCGGCACCATCAACGGCCCCTTTGTAGACTACCGGGGCGGCGGGATGATGGGCGCGCCCTATCATCAGTTCTACGATCAGTTTGCCAATGCAATTCTCTCCGATCCCGAGGCGCGAAAGCACATTGCAGGCGTCGGGGTGCAGTGGGGCGGCAAGCACCAGGTGGAGCAGATTGAAGCGGCCTATCCCGAAATGCGCATCATGCAGACCGAGAGCGAATGCGGCGACGGCCTGAACGAGTGGGAGCAGATGGACTATATTTTCCAGCAGATGTGGTTCTACTTCCGCCACGGGGCGGAGCGCTACACCTATTGGAATATGGCGCTTAAGGAAGGCGGCATCTCCACCTGGGGCTGGCGGCAGAACTCCCTTGCCACGGTGAATCCCGAATCCGGCGCACTGTCTTTGCAGCCGGAATTCTACCTCATGAAGCATTTCTCCCACTTTGTGAAGCCGGGCGCCGTCCTGCTGGAGGCGAAGGGCCGGTGGAACGGAAATGCACTGGTTTTCCGCAATTCTGACGGCAGCATCGCCATCCCAGTGCTCAACAGCATGGACAGGGATCGGGAGTTCACATTCGAATGCGGGGATAAGAGCTTTTCAGCAACTATTCCGGCACACACGATCAATACATTTTTAGTGGATTGACAGGGTAAAATTTCAGCAAAGGCATTCACATCAAATTTATTACCTGCTATACTTGCACTACTTTGGCCAGAGAAAGAAGGGTATCAAAATGCACCGTCCTAATTTACGCATTCTAACAGTATTGGTGGCGCTGTTGCTCTGTATCGCAATGCTGCCCACCACGGTGTTCGCGGCTGGTTCTGAAATTGTTGGTATTAACACCATGCAGTTCGGAACGCTGAATGATGAGCGTCCTATCACAGATTTTATGGAAAATGATACGCTTTATGCGCGTTTTGAGGCCACTGATTTCGTCTGGAGCGGCGGAGTGGAGAACCTCTCTAACTCAGCGCTGTACCAGGCGGGCATTTCGCTGGGATACTCGGTGATAGTGGGGGATCAGTACATTCAGTCCGTCAATTTCAGCTATTTGGATAGTTCGTATGGCTATGGAATAGTGCATTTTCGGGCACCATCTTCTGGATTTCAGCCAGTCACTGTCGAGTTCGATCTTTTTATGGAGGAGAACGGCGTGATCCAGGAGCAGACTCGTACGCGATTCCGCGGCAGGGTCTATAGCGATGATGTCGAACTGGTTTTCCCAAAACTGGGAGGAACCTCCCTCAGACAGGGCAAGCAACTGCTGGCCACCGCCGATTCAGCGGATGATTTCACTGTGTGGCTGGAAGGCGGCGTTTCCATTACAATCCAGTTGTTGGAAGGAGAAAGCGCCACAGGCTGGTCGGACTCTATTCCCAATTCCCTTGATCAGCAGAGAATGCAGACCTATCCCAACATTATCAAGGTAATCAACCTCAACGACCTTTCCGCTAACCTGATGGCTTCCCCAATTCAGGTAGCCGGTGGCAAGCAATTGTACGTTTACGACGCTGACCTGAATTACCTGGGCAGGAATACTGATACGGCGGACTTCACCGACTTTTCCTACTCACCTAAATATTACCTGGCAGGTGCGCCTATTGAAGATGCGCCTGCACAGAAATACCAGATAACCTACTATGCTAACCATCCCAATGCTGTCGGCGATGTCCCTGTGGACACAGGTCGTTATTTTGTGGGGGAAAGTATAACGATTCTTAGTCCGCGGGATAGCGGAGATCCAATTAGGGTTCCCGGATTGCTCTTTGTCGGGTGGAATACGGTGCCCGATGGAACAGGAGAGTTCTATTCTGATCAAATTAGCCATTGGTTGCATATGCCGAACGGCGACATAAATTTATATGCCCAGTTTCGTGCACCAGAAGAGGTGCTTAGAGAGATTGACGTGACAAAGGGAAATCTGTACGGTGACGGTCCTTTTGTTGACTTGACAATTCAGCCGGAAGGCAAGCTTCGCTTTCCGCTTAACGAGGAGTGCTTTATCCGCAGAGATGGAAGCACGGGGCCTTTGGATATCTCCTTTTTGAAGCAAAATGAAATTGGCGTTCAGCTGCGTGTAACGCAGGGAGGAAGGGTTTTTGCAGAACTCTCACCAGAGTTTGTGCAGGATGGTCAAACTGTTTTTGTGGAGTTTACTTTCGCAAAGCTCCGCCAGGATCAACCATTTCAGGCGAAAGCATATTTGACTGTGAATATGTCACGCAAGTATGAGACGGAAATCAGCCTTTCTGGTACTCTTCTTGCGGGTAGCTTCCAGGATGGCGGAAGTGGTTCAAATTCGGGCTCTGGCGGTTCAGGTAGTGGCAGTTCGGGCGGAGGTCGGGCAGACACAGGTTCATCCGGTGGGACAACCACTGGAACAACTGCTTCCATGAAGCCTCTGACCAAGGCGGATGCGGAAAAATTGCTGGAAGAGGCCGTGCAGGCAAAGCCTCAGGGCCAGAAAGCACTTTCTGTGAAAGTTTCCAACAGGGAATCGGTGGAGTTGTCGGTGTTGCAGGCTATACAACAACAGGCGGCCAAGGCAGCAACCCCGCTGACGCTCCACTTCGACACCGTACAGGGCGGCAAGGTGGTTTCGCGTATTTCGCTGAATCCTGCGGAAAGTTCAAAAAATCTGAATCTTCTGGTGTCTACCGATTCTGTTCAGGCCAAAAAAGTGCAGAATATCTTTTCCAAATGGTTTTCAAATCAGATGTTTGTGATCAGCTGCTCCCAGCAGAACGGCTTTGGGCAGACCGTGGATTTGGCTGTTCCGCTTCCGGAGGGTTTTGCGACGAACCAACTCAACTTTTACAGCTATGATTCGGCAGCCAACAAGTACCAAAGGATCAGCCCCGCCTATCATGTGGACAAGAACGGCTATCTTCACATCATAACAGATGTTGCTGGGGATATTGTGGTCAGCCAAGGGCCTCTGGTCAAGCATTAATCCTTTCTGCCATAATGGGTGTCACTTATCGATAAAGAGGAGGAGTGATTGTATGAGTGCCTTTTCATTTACCAATCCATCCAATGCTGTGCCGATCCAAGAGCTGCCTGACCCATTCCTGAAGCCGGATGGAGGAAGGGTTTCCAGTCCTGGGGAGTGGCCACAGCAACGGGAATACCTGAAAGAGATGCTGGCCCATTACCTCTACGGGCACATGCCGCCCCCTCCCGGCCAGGTGGAGAGCGAGGTTATTCACTCCGAGAACTGCTTTGACGGTGCAGGTATACGGGAGAGAGTGCGCCTCCGCTGCGGCCCCGGTAATGCGGTCAGCTTTGAGCTGGTGGTGTCCCGCCCGGCAAAATCTGGTAGCTATCCCGTCTTTGTCTGGAACCAATTCCAGGAGATGGAGCCCAGTCCGCTGGAGGAGAAGCTGCTCCGTTCCGGCTACGCCATCGCAATGTTTGACCGCACCCAGCTGACGGCGGACGATGTCGGCACAACAAAGCCCTTCGAGGAGGAGCCTGTCGCCCGCCTCTACCCGGAATACGACTGGCGGGCCATCGGAATATGGGCGTGGGGCCACAGTGTTGTGGCGGATTTTCTCCAGACGACAGATTACGCAGATATGACAAAGCTCATATCCAACGGCTTTTCCCGGGGTGGGAAGGTGGCTCTCTGGGCGGCGATCTGCGACGAGCGCTTTGCGGCGTGTGCGGTTGCAGGCTCCGGCTGCGGCGGCGCGGGCAATTTCCGCTTTATGGGCGGGCGGCTTGGCCACGGTATCGGCAGCTGCGAGAGCCTGGGCGACATCACGAAGGTCAGCCGCTTTTGGTATTGGTTCTCCGACAACTGCGCCCCCTACGGCAACCACGAGGCGGAGTCGGGGTTGAAGGACGAGGCGCTGCTGCCCTTTGACCTGCACTTTGTGCGGACGCTCATTGCGCCCCGTCCTCTGATCACGGTGGACGGCCTGGACGATACCTGGGCCAATCCCTATGGTACCCAGATATCATGGCAGGCGGCCAATGAGGTCTACGACTTTCTGGATGCTCCTGGGCACAACGCCATGCACTTCCGGGAGGGGGGACACGGCTTCAATGGGATTGACTGGGAGGAAGTGCTCCGCTTCTGCGAAAATACACTCCGGGGTGCGGAGATTCCCGCAAATTACAAGCTGCCGGATGCCGATACTCCCAAGCTGCATTATGGCTGGCGAAAGCCGGAATGAAATAGGTTAAATAGAAAGCGCCTTATCCAGTGGATAAGGCGCTTTCCTACGATAAAGATTATTCCGAAACTTGGGATGCAATTTCCTGTTTTTTGTGCAGAGGGGAAAGTTGTCCCAGTCCGCGAAAAGCGGATTTCGCATACACTGCAATGCAGCCGGAGACGGCGGCTGATCCCAGCAGGATGATCCAGGGAGCGCCCGCCAGCTGCTGGAACAATACGCCGTAAAGAGCCTGTCCGATGGGCTGCGCGCACATGGTGATAGCCATCAGGCAGCTGATAACCTTTCCGACGATCTCTACCGGTGCTTTGGCCTGGGCGAAGGCAAGCATCTGAATGCTGAACACGGTGGCGGCGACCATCAGCAGGAAGGCGCACACCAGGATGACCAGGTAGGCCAGAAAGACCGGTACGCCGGGCAGAAGCGCCAATCCCATAGGGATGATGCCGAGGGCGGCGAGGAAGAGCAGCTGATGGGAGTTGCGAACGTCCAGCCGCTTACCGAGGATTCCGGCCAGCAGGCCGCCCACGAGTCCCCCCGCACCCATGGCCCCCTGGGCGAAACCGTAGAGATCACTGCTCAAACCCAGCGTGCGGGTGATGATAATGGGGTTCCAATTATGAGCATGGAGCTGAGGAAAAGGTTGAAGAAGAAGATGAGACCGATGACTTTGGCGAACACCGGCTGCTCCCGGAAGATATACCGCAGGCTGACGGACATATCGCTCTTTACGATGGAGAACATATTGCCTGTCTTGGGTTGAGGAGAGTGTGGGATTTTGATGAACAGCTCCATGATGGCGGAGAAGGCAAAGCAGGCGCTGGAGACAACCAGGATGGGGACAAGGCCATAGGTGGAGTATAGGATACCGCCGATGACGGGACCCAGCAGGCCGGACAGGGAGCTGACCATGTTGACCACCGCATTGGCTGTCACAAGACTTTCGCCGGGTGCGAGAATTGGCAGGCTGGCCTGCACAGAGGGGGTGTACGCACCCTGGATGCCGTAGAGAAGCATGAGCACGATCACAACGAGCGGGGTGATCGCCACAATGCCATTGAGCAGTAGGAAGCTCATGACAAGCGCGGCGGTGAAGAAGTCGAGAATTACCATGATGCGCTGTTTATTCACGCGGTCGGCGATGATGCCTCCGATCGGGGAGAGGATGACCATGGGCAGGAAGGAGAGCGCTGAGACGATGCCGAAGAGGGCCTCCGAACCGGTTTGATCCAGGATATACAGCGGCAGGGCAAAGCGGAGGGCTGCATTGCCAAAAAGCGAGATGATCTGGCCGATGACGACAAGAATGAAGTCTTTTGTCAATAAGCTGGGCTTTGTGGATTTAGGGGCTGCATTTGTAGGCTGGCTCATGGTGATACCTCCAGTTATTCTATCAAGATACCGAACGACGGTATGTATTGACTGAAAAGAAATTGCCCATCCGGGCAACGGTAAAAAGATCAGCGATTCTGCTCGTACATGGCGGTGAGTTCCTGTAAGCGGGCAAGGAGTTCATTGTCGAAAATGTCGGCTCCGAGACCAGACATCAGCTGACGGAAGAAAAGGAAGCGCCGCTGCATATCCTCTGTCCCGGCGTGGAGTACCATGGGGTTCAGCCACAGGTTGGCTAGGATTAAAACGACTTGGGCCATCTCCAGAGGATAGTCGGTGGGAATGGTGCCGTCCGCCCTGCCTTGCTCAATGATGGGGCTGATGTAATTGGGCGCGGAATCCTCCATAATGTCCTTGAGCATCAGTGTAAGCATCTTGGAGTTTGCCAGCATATCGGGGGCACTGCTAAACATATCGTTCTGTCTGGGGTTATCTAACGATTGCTGGAAGGCGGCGCGGAGCTTTTCGATGCCGGTGAGGCCGCTGTTATCCCGCAGGAGTTTCAGCCAGTCGGCGTCTTGATCTGAATACATGCGGTTGATAACCGCGAGCATGATGTCTTCTTTTGACTTAAAATGGTGATAAATCGCGCCCTTGCTGAGGCCGCCCAAGTTGTCGATGATATCCTGGATTGAGGTGTGCTCATAGCCCTTTTCAAAAAACAGCTTGGATGCGACATCAAGGATGCGATTGACAGTCACTTCGGGATGATTGTTGCGAGCCATTGGGTATCCTCCCTATCAATACATACCGACGGTATGTATTGATAATACCATGATCGAATCGAGTTGTCAACAGGAAATATTTAGGTTTGATAGAATAGCTAGGCAAAACAAAAAGCACTGGATTACCCAGTGCTTTTTGTTTTATTGAATGTTTTACTTCTTTGCTAAGGGGCCATCGGAAATGATGATGGTGCCAAGCACACTTGTCTCAAAACGGAGATAGCCGTTGGAGTCCACCCAGTAATTGGGCTGTGTGATGGGAACAATGCTGTTCTTGGTGCTATCATAGGAGTAGAAGTAGAGATTGCTGGTACTCATACCGGTGAGGTCAACCTTGGCGGCGATGGCAGCCTTTTGGCCAATGTCGCCCTGCTGCGCAAAGTAGATAACCCGGAAGGTATTGGAGTAGTGACGGCTAAACAGGTTCTTGGTGCTGGTTGTGAAGGTGTTGTCCAGCGAAGCATACAGCTTGATATCCTGCTTGACCAACTCAGGAGCCAGAGTGATCCGTACAGTAACAGCCTTGTCCACAATATTGTCGCCGAGGACGCGGACGCCGCCGCCATATGTACTGGCTGAAGTCACAATGCTGTTGGCCCGGTCAGTGGTGATAGAGTTGGCGTTCTGGATGCGAATGGAAGCATTCTTCTGGCCTGCACTCACCGCTTTGGGAACATCTGTGGGGATGCGCTTCATGAAGTTGTCCCAAAGGGAATTTTCCACAGCAGGGCTGTTGTCGCCTTGGAAGCGGCCACTGGAGCTAAGGCCGCTTCCTCCCGCGGAGGAAGAAGTGGAAGGATAGGTTGCACCGTCCAACTGGCTGCCGCCTGCGGAAGAACTGCCTCCGCCACCTCCGCCACCGGAGCTACCACTAGAGCTGCTACCGGAAGAGCCGGAGCTGCCGCCGCTGGCTGCCGCAACAGTGACCAGAACGGTCTGGTTGTAAGCGGTCATTTCTGTTCCGAACTCATCGAAGAAGCGAACAGTGAACGTGTTAGAACCCTTTCTTCTGGCGGTGACTGTAACTATGCCATCATCGGTAAGGCGAGAGTCGGAAATAGTACAGGATGCGGAAAGTGTTCCGGAAAGTTCGGCTCTACTGGCCCGAGCACCGGTGTAGCTATCGCCCAAGGTAACCTGGATGTATCCTGTATCATTGGCGCCCACCTGGAGATCAATGGTAGTAGGTGAGACAGTAGGATAAGGTGTAACTGGGTTGCTTGGGTCAAGCACAGTGAGAGTAAAGGTTGCGGGAACACTGCCCTGACTATTTGTTGCTGTAATCTCAATGGTATAGGTTCCATCTGCAGTGGGAGTACCACTGATTGTCCCTGTTGCAGCATTAAAGGTCATTCCTGCAGGGAGAGTGCCACTAGTCATTGCCAGTGTGGGATAGGGACTTCCTGAAACCTGAAGCTGGAAGCTATAAGGTTGTCCCAATATTGGACTTGGCAGAGTTGTGCCGCCGGTGAAGGAGGGGGCAGTGGGTGGTGTTACAATTGCAATGTTGAGAGTAAATGGAACTGCTGCGCTCGTCCCATTGCTGTTACTGGCTATCACTGAGAAATTGAAGGTTCCACCAACTGTAGGTGTTCCGCTGATAGCACCGGTTGAGGCATTCAATGTCAAGCCTGCAGGCAGTGTGCCACTGCTGAGAGTAAATGTCATAGGTGTGGCGCCGGTTGCAGAAATCTGTGCATTGTAGGCAACGCCCTCAGTTCCTGCAGCCAAGGTTGCCGGTGTTACGACGGGCACAGAGCTAGGATCCACTATTGTGATGGTGAAATAACGAGTTGTGCCACCTGCAGAGTTTGTAGCTCGGACTCCAAAAGTAAAGGTGCCATCTGTAGTAGGCGTACCACTTAACTCAGCTGTTGCAATATTGAAAGAGAGGCCAGGAGGAGGAGTTGATCCCGTTGGAAGGGAATATGTAATAGCCGAAGGAGTGCCATCTGCCAAAATAAATTGGCTGTAGACTTGTCCTACTGTACCAATTAGATCACCATCTGATACAGTAAAATAGGGTTTTGCGGTTGCAGCTACATTAAAGGTAAATGTTTTTAGATCAGGAAGCCCATATGAATTCTGTGCCACAAACGTTACAGTGTGCCCACTTACGGGTGCAGTAGGATTGCCGATAATGGTGTTTGTAGATGAATCAAAGGTAAGGCCTGCTGGAAGTGTACTTCCCGCTTGAACAAACACACTAACAGAACCGGAGCCAATCGCATTAATTGCTTCAGAGAAGGACTGCCCAGTTGTCCCATTTAACGTTAAATTTGTATTTGTAATTACAGCTGGCTGATAAACATTCAAAGTCAAGGACTTTGTCGCATTTTGAGCTAGAGTGCCATTGGATGCAGTAATATTTACAGTGTAACTTTCTGCAGTTGTTGGAGTACCAGTAATTGACTTGCTGGTACCACTGCCAGATTCAGATAAACCGCTCGCGATCGGCAGTCCAGCAATTGTTACTACATTGGTGCTTGTTCCTGCAACCTCAATTGCCACAGGACCATAGGTTTGCCCAACCAAACCATAGGGAAGATTGTTGGTAACAACCGCAGGGTTACTACCCTCGATTTTCAAGGAAATAGATGAAACGGCACTTGCAAAGTCTGAGTAGTTATCTGGATTCACTATTTCATTGAAAACTTTCACAGTATAATTTCCCTGAGGAGCATCGTTGGGGATTGTGATTGACGTACCACTTGCAGGAAGCTGGACATAATAAACCGCTTCTCCAGACAACTCAAAGAGTGCGGATGTATATTGTCCTGTTCCCGTCAAACCATTTCCATAATTAAATGTGATGTTGCTTCCAGGAGCAACAGTGGAAGAACTTGCAGTTACAGATGTTGGAGCTGATACACTCGAAGAGACGAGTGTTAGTTTGGCATCAGTATTGGGAGCTGATAGTTTTTGCATTGTGCCAATACTGTTTGTCTTAGAACCGGAAGCATTTGATACAAGCAAAACAGCACTCTTATCCAGCCGTACAACAGGGCGAATGCCAAGAACAAGCGCTTTAGATGTTCCTGTGCTGGCGCTGAGTGCACCAGTTGTACGAACATACATTATATTTTCGTATACACCACTGTTATGATATGGCGTGTTGGAGCGAAGACTCCAGCTTTGAGCGCTGCCTGATACTTGTGCGCCCTTCACCATGGTAACGTAATCGGTGTTAGTTGCAATAGAACCGCTTGTACCTTTCAAATACTGATTGAATTCATCTTCAGACAATATTGTAACTTTTCCAGATGTTGAAGAAACAGCATTTGCTTTCAAAGCATTAACTTCTGCTTGATCAAAAAAGGGCTCAGTCGCAGTCGAACTAGGTGAAATCATTGCTTTCCCGAAAAAATCTGTATTGCTGGTACCGTTTAGATAGCTCTTCAGTGTCGAGCTATCCCAATCTGCATATGAAGTGTCAAATGCACGTACATCTATATTGTCGACGGTTGTCAGCAATATACCATCACTGTTATTTTCCAGCACTTCCCAGAGCAAGGGCTCCACAACAAAGTTCCGTGCTCTTGTAGCGCCAAGATGAGCTACCGTCTCATCCAAACGGCGAACATAAACTGTCCCACTTGCAGGATCTCCCTGCAAACCAGGAACATTTGAACCGGAGGCATATTCGAATAATGGATCACGTGACTGGGGAAATGTACCAAAATAGATATTGCTGCCAGTTTCCACCTGTTCAGGAATAGCCATGTTGTCAGCCGCAGCCGAATTGATGGTACCAACCGTGATAGAACCTGTAATCAAAAGCGCGGCGGTCAAAACAGAGACTATTTTATTAAGCGGCATTTTTCGTTTGCGCGCATTATTTGTCATGCTTTCTATTCATCCCTTTCATAAGACCAATAAATATGGCCATTGAGATCCGCATAAATTAATAGCAGCGGATCACTTCAGCAATTGTCGTTTTCAGGACGATCAGGAATCTATCTGCTCGCCTTCGCCAATCGCCACAGTGGGGGCCTTGATATCGGGCTCGTCAATACCGTCGTTGATCGCGATGTCAATCGGCTTGGAGTCTGTCGCAGACTCCTGTGTGGGGGCGTTCTCCAAGCTCTCGGTGTAGATGCCGGTCTCGAAGGCGTCCAGCTGCCGGAAGGTGAGAATGTAGGTGTCTGCATAGGGCAGATCAGAGTCCGCTGTGGTGCCCAAATACTCCATATCCTCGCCATAGACATGGAAGGTGGTGTACTCGGGGTAGTCCGGGTCGAGGGGTGGAGTCAGCTTCACACGGTTGACGCCCTCCTTGATGTTCACAGTCTCCAGCTGGTAGACGCCGTGGATTGCATTGTAGATGGTGGGGTAATCCTCGGGGGTCAGGGAGGTGCTGTGAGCCCAGCCAGCAGTGCCGTAGTACTTGCGGTTCGCCCATAGTAGCTTGGATACCTGTACGCCGCTGCCAAGGTCAAAGGTGGTCAGACCGCTGAATACACTGAACTCGGGGTCTGCAACGGCCACGTAGCCGCCGCTGAGTTCTACATAATCGTTCTCGGGGCTGATCGCGAACTCGTCGGGAACCATTTGACCATAAATGGTCATCCGGTAATCGGCATCCATTTCGCCGTCCGCAGTGAGATAGATGGTAATGCGGAAGTCGACGGGTTCCACCGAGACAAACTTCTCGGCGAAGGCCACATTGATGCAGGCGGTGCGTCCGGTCTTGGTGACATTGCCGGGCTGATAGAAGGGCTTGCCCTCCACCATGTCGGTATCCAACTGGACATAGTCCAGGACTTCCCAGCCGGCCTGCACCAGGGTGCGGACGCGGACATCCCGCTTCAGCTCGCCGATGCGAACAGCCTGAAGGGGGAGGAGGTTCCGCTCATCCCGCCAATCAAACATGTTGGCGGTGAGGGGGATGACCAGCTCGTCGCCGGGACGGACGATCAGATCTTCATAGTGCATGCCGCTGGAATAGCCCAGCTCCCACATTTCCACCAGGGTGTCCTCCCCGGTGAAGCCGGAGACTCCCTTTGTGGATGCGGCGCTGGCTGAAAAGCCCAGTCCACCAACCGTGAGGGCAACAATCAGCAGGGCAGCGATAATCCGCTTCATTGCGTTGTTCTTCATGTAACTGTTTCCTTTCTTCAACACATATTACAGGATCATTCCGTGTTGGCCACAATGTCTGCGGCCAACACGGATAATCACTGTACTGCTTTTTGTTACCGCTCTTCCTGCTGCTGTTTCTGGCCGAGAGAAGCTGCCTGCAACGCGGGAGTCAGGGTCTTGGGCATGTTCTCCACAGGGAAAGAGCCCTTTGTGACAGTCTGGCCGTTCTCAGTCAGCGGGGAGTCGGTGACGATGAAGTCGCCGCCAACCTTAGTGAAGAAGTGGAGGTAGCCCGCTGTGTCGATGTAATATCTTGTATTCTCCAGAAGCTCAAACTCGCCGGTCTTGCGGTCCAGACGGTAGATGTACAGCTTGGTGGTGTTCATGCCGGTCAGATCCACCGCTGCTGCAATCTCCACCTCGGCCACGCCGAAGGCGTCGTTCTGATCCAGATGGATCACGCTGATGTTCTTGTTGCTGAACCGGTTCTGGAACAGGGCCTTCGTTTCCTTGGTGTACTCTTCGCGGGTATAAACGCTGGGGAACACATCGGGAACAGGCTGATCCAGCTTGATGTACATGCGGCCCTCGAGCTTGCTCTGGTTGTCGATGGTGCTGGTATCAAACCGCACGGTCAGGATACCGGCGCCCACAGTTTCGGCCTGTTTCGCTCCGGCCTTTGCACCGGAGGCGGCCATGTCGAAGTGCTGGCGGGTGAACAGTGCGATGTTGGCATAGGTCACCTGGGGATTCTTGGGGTTCTCCTTGCCTGCGCGAGTTGCCTGGTATTCCACGACTTCCCAACCCACTTCCAAGCGGCCGGTGAAGCTGCCGCCCTTGGAGCCGCCGCCTCCGTTACCGCCGCCGCCGGCCCATTCGCCCGTGCGGGGTTGGTTGCCGCCGCCATTGTCGCGGGTCTCGTTGGGGTCGCCCACATTGCCGCCGGGAGGAAGAACTCCTGCTGCCTGCTCACCTACGCCTACCTGGACAAAGTGTCCGGCATATGCGCCGTCCGCCCAGATGTCGTACTGGAATACGCCGATGGCACTGGGAACGGATACGGTGTAGGTGGCGGTCTGGTCGCAGCCGGTCTTGTTCACGGTGTAGTAGGTATCGTAGATGTAGTCGTAGATCTGAATGCTACTGAAGTTCTCCAGGTAGTTACCCTCAATGGTGATGACCGAACGGCCCTTGCCGTTCATGGTCGCTTCCACATTGGCGTAGTAGTTGGGATTGATGCTCGCACCGGTGATGTTGGGCCGCGAATCACCCACTTCAACGGTGGCGGTTAAACCGGTGTCGACGCCCTCACTGTAAACCTCAAGGGTGGAGATGTCGTTGCGCAGGCCGCCTGTCCATGCCGGGAAGGTCATGGGGAAGGAGGCATTTGCACCGTTGTTGGTGAACCCTGTGACATTGTGATTCAGGCTGGAGAGCTCATCCACGCGAACTTCCACTGATGTCAGAACATCCATGTGAAGTCCAGTCAGGTCAACTGTGGAGGTTCCACCTGTCGAGTTGAATTTATCCGGTGTCGCTGTGATGCTTCTCACACCCATTTCGGGCTTTTTCACTGTCACAGTGACAGTTTTTCCTGTAGGAGTGACACCATCATATAGTTCAAAGGTGTAGACCTTGTCTTGCTGGGATTTGTTTGCAGAGAATGTCATAGAAGCGGTGGCCGAATCAATGCGTCCACTGCCCTGAAGAGTGACAAGTGGATTGGTCAGTCCGCCGTTATTCTGAAGGGAGAGGGTACCAAGTTTACCAAGGTTATAGCCGTCGATAAAGAAATCTACAGGGCCGCCTGCATCAGTAAGAGTGACACTCTTACCCTTAGTGCCGCCGGGTTCAGCGATTGTCAGATCACTGACAGAAGGAACGATAGCGGATACAATGACAGTTGCTGTAGAGTCACTAGCAGGTTGTGCACCGCCAATGTAGAGAGTAAAGAGGTAAGGGACGTCGTTTTCAGTCGAATTGCTGGGTAGAGTTGCTTTGTAGGTGGCGCTGAGGCCGTCTGCGGCAACTGAGTCAGGATTCACCATTGTGCCGTCAGGCAGTTTGAGTTGGAGGTGGCCCACAGGGGCATAATCCAAATATTTGCCGTGAATGGTGAGGATAGAGTTGCCGCCCTCGTGAGATAATCTGCCAGGGTTAGCAGTTAGACCATAGCCGAACTCGTCATCTGAGGGACTGGGAGTGTAATCTGGTCCTGGCACGATTTCAGGGACGTATACTTTGAAGGTGCCGGTGGTAGCTGCAAGTTTGTTTGATTCGGAATTTGCAATTACACCGCCATCAATTGTTACTACGAAATCATTATTTTTGAAGGGTGTATTGGGTATGATGGTCAACACCTTGCCTACAAGTGTAGAGCTGGCAAAGGAAGGATCGGTAAGAGGCACACCGTTTACCTTCACATATCGAGCTAGATTGCTTGGAATTGTTGAGTTATTACTAAAAGTCCAAGCCACTCCGTTCACGGTAAGGTCAGAGTTTGCGGAGCCGTTAGCCGTAAAGGTCACGGTGACGCTGGTCTGCTCCTGCCAGAATTTCTGACCCTCAGTAAAGCTGAAGGTTGCAGCTGGGGTGTTGTTGCTGTAATCAATATAGACAGTTGCAGAACGGTTTTCATTTCCCGCACCGTATTTGTCCTTAACTGCGTCTAAGTCAATGAAAACTCCAATTTTGCTTAAGTCAGGAATACCACTAGCGGCTTTCACTTCGAAAGTCCAAGTGTCATAATAAAGAACTCCGCCAATATTCTCCTGACCGCCCAATGTGTCTGCCACGGGTGAGCTGGCAATTATGCCGTTTGTGATGTCAATTTTGCTGACATCCCAATCTTTGACGGGATAATTGAATTTCACAGTAATTGTAGAATTGCCGCTACCGATCATAGTTGGAGATGCAGTTATACTGGTTACTTCTAAACCGCGAAGGCCAACTGTAGTCGTGAAAGTTTTCGTCAGATAATCAGCGACATCGTCCGAAGTTGTTTTGCTGGCTTCCACCTGTACATGACCAGCATAAGAGCCAAGTGCTTTTCCTGCAGCAAGCGGAATTTCAACATACGCACGACCATAAGCTGGAATGTCAGATGTTGTGCCACCATTTATTGGAATGCTAACACTTTGCCCAAGACTACCCCATTCATCAAGCTTTGTGATCAATGTTGGCAGTGTATAGTCTGCGCTTCCAGGGAAGGTGACCTTTACATTTTTCAGAGGCTCAGAATTCGGATTTTCAATGACCACAATAATATAGTCTTCCGGAGAGGTATATCCCAAATTCAGTCTGGCGATTGCCGGACTGGAGTTATCCAGGACATTGTTAATGGGATCTGCCTGCAGATTCTTCAGTGCAGGGATTGTATCTGACTTCGCCCATACTGATACAACAGGCAGTACAGGTTTATTCAAGATGACTGGCTGATTTGCTGCAGCAATTATGCTGTCTGTTCCAACTGGCACTGTCCGGGAAGCGTATGCAAAGCCCTGAGGGGTCTTTGCATCCGTGTGGAAGGTGATTGTACCAGGACTGAACACAGCGTTCTTCGTCATAGAAGCGCTACCGTCTGTTCCGGTGGTTATACCGAAGTAAACGTATTCATTATCAATATCTGTGATGCCTAAAAGTGCAAGAGATGAGTTAAACATAGTGTCTGCTGTAAGATCCATGTACATGCTGACACCGGTGCGCTTGTCCTCGGTTTCTACAGTTACGGCATATGCTGTCATGCCGGGATCACCAATATACATCTTATTGGCATCATTACTTCCTGTAGCACCCAAGTCAGGAGCGCTGCCGCCTGTCCCACTCTTGGAATTTATAGAATCGGCCGGATTAGTGGAAGGAATAACGACAACAGTACCTTGTCCCTGCCAACGGCTAGCAGAGCTGGGATTAGAAGGTTGAGCCGCACCATAGCGTGTTGCATAACATGCCCCGCCGATACCAGCACCGTGAGAACCTCCTGTAGATGTTACAGAGCCGCCATAAATGAAGATTGTACCATTCCACAGCCACTGCGCATCGCTATAGGCACTAGAGCCAGAAGTAGGAGTAATAGCATTTGCTCCTGCTGCAGGTTTCATGTTCGCACCCCACGCATCTCCAATACCTGCACCATGGTAGCTGCTACGGGTAGTAATTTCGCCACTGTGAATTACAATGTGTCCACCACTATAGGGACGGTTACCAGCGCCAATGCCGGCTGCACCGCCATTGCCAGAAGTATTGCTACTTGAACTATATGCAGAAAGCTTCCCTGTTCCAGAAGTGTAAGGATCATCGTAAATATCGACCTGTGCACATTTCCAAATTTCCAAACCAGCAGCATAAGTGTCGCTAGTTCTCCCACTCCAAAGAGTATTTTCTCCGCGCAAATAAAGATTAACTTTAGTAGTAATGGGGGTATTGGCAGTAGAATCTGACTGAGCGCCTCCCTTTACCATCATTGCGGCTGGTGCCGCTACTGTAGTTGCAGCATTAGTGTAAATATAAACATCTTCTAAATAGATATTTACAGTACCAATATCCTGGTGAACATAGATACCATGATTTGCACTTGCATTGTATTGTGTTCCATCACCCTTAATATAATAGGTACCCGCTTGTGTAATCTCAATTGGCCAAGTGCTTACACTTGATAAATTGATTTCATTTCCCGGCGGTGTAGGGCTTAATGTATCTGCACTGACAGACAATAGTCCGCCAGGCATCAGCCCGACAATCAGCATCAATGTCAATGCTGTAGCCAGTATCTTTTTCCAGATACTCGTTTTTTTCTTCATTTGCTTCGTTCCCTCCTATTTATAATAAGGTATTACCCTATTCATGGACAATCGGCAGTATAAAAATGTTTTATGTACCGTTATAAAATACACATCTGGCCGCTGTAATAAATATAATATTGCCAGTAAATAACTTACCTCTATAAGCGATCCCCCTTGATTTAGTATACAAACATTACAAAAATGCTTTTTAACTATCTTATGAATCGCAGACCCCATGTATTATATCAGCGATTTCTCTGACAGTATATAGCAATAACAAATATATATCAACATAAATCGACAATTTGTATATCAATATACCGTGATATATTGGCACGTGATATGACGATTGTCATAATTATAGTGAAAAGTCATCATTACTAGCAGATGCTGTAAGTGTTGACTCGCTTTCTACAATTAACGACATCATAATAGAGTACAAAAGGGTCATAAATGTTTCATTATTTTGTAACTTTCTTGGAAATTCATAAAATAGTTGCATTCTTGTCAAAATAAAACCATAATAATTGCATTAAAGAAGATAGCTTCATTCGATTTGTGACCAATGGGTGAAGGATGGATTTGTCATGGGCTGAAAATTGACAGATGTTAACATAACACGCCAATTTTGACCACAATGTGCTGCTTCTGCGGGAGTGGGTAATTATGTGATGGAGAAAATTGCGAACCAACTGAACAGTTATAGATATGATGACGATGCTCAAGCTATAAATAATTTCTGCAACACAAAGATAGTTGCCCATAACAAAAGTCATCTCACATGTGAGATGACTTTTGTTATCTGAAGGAACCGAGAAAGGTTGTATTGTTTTTCATTGCAGACGTTTGATTAATTAAAAGTAAAAATAAAATACATTATATGCGTTGGGAAATGAAAGCGCCGATTGGCACCTAAGCTAAGGCGAGTCTTTCAGAAACCAAAAACCACCAATAAAGTATACGATATAGCGATCTCATTCAGATATCTACTGAAAAATGAATGATTTCAACACGATATGACAATATACTTGACAAAGGGCGTCTATATTTGATAAATTAAATTGAAAAAAGATCGTTTTATGTCGAAAAAAATGCAACTTTTTCCAAGTTATCACACACTTAGAAAGCAGTAATACAAAAACTGTTCATATATTTGGAGGCAATTCCAACAAAAATGGCAGTTATGGTGCATGCACTGCGCCAACGAAAAGTACAGTGGTATTGTGATTGCGGAAGTAAACGTTTAACAATTTCGTTGTGAGGTGAAGAAATCGTCATGTCTAGAAAGAAGAAGATCGGTTTTGGTGCACGGGTAGCGGCAGTCTTATTAAGAGAAACACCCCCTGTTGTAGAACTACAACAGGGGGTGTTTTGTGCGCACAATATTACTATAAGGAAATTATCTAATCAGGCGATAGGGGACATGTGTGACGGCGGGAATCTCCTTGCCGTCTTTTTTCTTGAATAAAAGGTCAGTCGCTATGCGGCCGATCGACCATTGATCCTGCTGAATGTGAGTGATGCGCTTGTACTGAGGAACAGCCTCCGGCGAGTCAAAGGTAGCAAGCGAATAGCTTTTTCCCGTTTCCTTCTTCATGCGGTAGGCAGCTTCCTCCACAATGACAGCATAGTCGTATGAGGTTACTATAAAAGCAGTGAGGTCATCGTGCTGCTTCATATAACGCATACAGCGGTCCACATTTATAGAGAAGTGTTCCTCCCATTCCTCCGGGGTCCTGTGATTGAGCAGCCCTGCGAAGCGCTGGTAGTCCTCTACAACTTGGCCGTGCTTTGTGCAGCTCTCTACAAATCCGTTGTAGCGAAGGATGATGGTGGAGGTGGAGAAGGCAGTATCAGCTGTGATAAAGCCAATGTGCTGGTCACCATCAGCAAAGAGCTGATCGGTCAGGGCCCTGGCGGCATCTTCATTGTCCGTCCCCACATAGGGGAGGGGAATCCCCTGCAGCCGTCTGTCGATCAGCACTACAGGAAAGTTGTCATAGGCCAGATTGAGCACCTGAGCATTGTAAATCTCATCAAAGACACAGAGAATAAGGATCCCTTCCACACCGTGCTCATACAGCTCCCTTACATATTGCTCCTCCGCCTCTTTGCTGCCATAAGTGCATTTCAAAACAAGTGTGTATCCCAGCTCGGTACAGCGCTTCTCAATTCCCATCAGCAGCTCGACGCCAAAACTGGATTGCAGCTTTTCGATGACCAGCCCGACCAGGCGGGAGCCCCCGGATGAATTCCCGGCCTGTCCCTCAAAAGCAGGAGGAACTCGCAGAACAAAGGAGCCCCTGCCGGGCGTCCTGGATATGATACCGTCCATCTCCAGCATGTCAAGGGCTTTTTTGCTGGTGATACGGCTCACATTGTACTGCTGCGCAATTTCTTTTTCCGTGGGCAATTGAGTACCGACCTCATATCCTCCTTGCTGTATCTGCTGGAGAATGGAGGTGTAGATTTGCAGATAGAGGGGCTGCTTCTTCGTATTGTTGTAATCCATGCGCTTATTTCACCGCCTCTGCCACTATCATTGATTTGTTTATTATATCGTTTATAGCATTATACTGCAATGCGCAATACTTCACAAACACGGCTCATCTTTTTCGTCTCCTGATGACGCAATAAATACTGTACATAAATAGCGAATGAAAAGAAATTATATAGACAATATTGACAATTAGCCATATTAAATATATAATATGCATTAAAAGATATATAGAATATATCATATGCTGCAAAATGCGGCGAATAATTCATCACTCAGGAGGCGCTGTAATGAAAAAAAGCACCACATCGCGGCCTTTTTTCCGAAGAGATGGTTTTATCGGGTATCTCTTCATCCTCCCATCCCTGATCGGCTTCGCCCTCTTTGTAGCCTATCCCATGGTGGCATCGGTGTTCTACTCCTTCACCAACTGGAATGGCCTGTCCGATCCCGATTTTGTGGGATTTCGGAACTTCACCTATATGTTCACCACCGATCCCTCCTTTCCCAAAGCAGTGTCGGCCACGCTGCTCTATGTGCTTATGGTGGTTCCTCTTACAATGATTTTCGGCTTCCTGCTGGCATTGATGCTCAACAAAAATCTCTTCGGCATTAAGGTGCTGCGCACCCTCTTCTACCTTCCGGTTGTCCTGCCGTCGGTGGCGGCTCTTGCCCTCTGGAAATTTATCTACGACCCCGATTACGGTCTGGCAAACTCCCTGCTCCGCGCCCTCGGACTTCCCACTTCCCGGTGGCTTCAGGGGGAGAGCACGGCGTTGGTGTCCATGGCGATTGTAGCGATATGGGGCGTCGGCAGTATGATGATTGTCTTCCTTGGCGGCCTGCAAGCTCTCGGTCAGGAGCTGTACGAGGCCGCTGACGTCGACGGCGCCAACTGGTTCCAGAAGCTGACCAAGATCACTCTTCCCATGATGACCCCCATTCTCTTTCTGCAGCTCATCACCGGCCTGATCAACGCCTTCCAGACCTTCAATCCACCTCAGATACTTACAAATGTGAACGGTCGGGGAGGTAATCCCAACAATGCAACCTATCTGCTGGCCTACAGTATTTATGACAATGCCTTTAACGGCAACAAGTACGGGTATGCCATGGCCCAGGCGCTGGTGCTCTTTGTAGTCATCATGATCTTGACTGTGATCGTATTTAAGGGTTCCAATACGTATGTCTACTATGAGAGCAACGATTAGGGGGTGAGGGTGTTGACAGATACAAACTCTGGAAAGATTCCGAAGATAAGATCGAGAAAAAAGACGGAACTAACCGCCCAGATCGTGCGTGGCGTGGTTCTGTGGATATGCTCCCTCACCATGATCCTGCCCCTGCTGTGGATGATTACCTCGGCGCTCAAGACAAACACCTCCATCATGTCAATTCCACCACAGTGGATTCCGAAGGAGTTCGCATGGGAAAATTTTCCCATCGGCCTTGCGGCCATTCAGTTCTGGCCGCGGTTTCTGAACACCGTCTTCATCACGGTGCTCTGCATCATCGGCCAGGTGATCAGTTCCACACTTGTGGGTTATGCACTCTCCCGCATCAAATTTCCCGGTCGCAAATTTTGGTTCTACCTGTTCGTAGGAAGTATGATGCTGCCCTCTCTGGTCACGGTTATCCCGGTGTTCAAATTTTGGAGCGGCCTGGGCTTTTATAACACCTATTGGCCCCTCATTGTGCCCGCGTTCCTGGGCGGCCCTTTCTACACCTTCCTGATCCGGCAGTTTTTGATGGGCGTGCCCCGCTCCTTTGATGAAGCCGCCAAGATCGACGGGGCCGGACACCTGCGGATTCTCTTTCAGATTCTTGCTCCCATCATCAAGCCAGCCCTCATCACTATCGTCATCATGCAGTTTCAGGCATCCTGGAATGAATACCTTGGCCCACTCATCTACTTGATGGACGGAGAGAAATGGACACTTTCCCTTGCAGTAGCCTCCTACATCAGCCTCTACGCTGTGGAGTGGAACAAATTTATGGCCGCTGATCTCATCTACATGATCCCGTCCCTGATTATTTTCTTTGCGTGCCAGAAATATTTTATGCAGGGTATGGGTTCCCTGACAACCGCGGGCCTCAAATAAACCGTCATGATTTGCAGCAATGCAGTCAGATACATTTCCCGTCAATATGAAAGGAGCTATTTCATGAAACTGTCCAAACGCATTTTGGCAACCCTTTGTGTTCTGGCAATGGTCGCAGCGATTTTTGCAGGCTGCAACAGCGGGGGAAGCTCATCCTCCAGCACCGGCACGGATACCGGCGCAGCAAGTGCATCCACAGCATCTACAGATTCCGGTGGCGGCGAAGAAAGCCCCGCCGCATCGGGTGAGAGCAAAGAGTTTTCCTTCATGACCTGGGAGTCTGAGGTCATGAATCAGCAGATTCTGGAGTCCTTCAAGAAGTTTGAGGATCAGCATCCCGGCGTTACAATCAAGCTGACACCGGCGCCTCTTGCGGACTACGGTACGAAGATCAAATCGATGATTTCTGCCAACAGCGCCCCCGATGTCTTTATGGTGGGAAATGACTGGGTAATCCAGTACGGCACCACCGGCAACCTCTATGACTGGACTGCACTGGCTGAGGCCGACGGCATTATGGATACCTACTATCCCGGCGTTGTGGAAAACTGGAAGGTCGACGGCAAGCTGTACGGCTTCCCGGGTCTTCTCAACACCTATGGAATCTTCTACAACAAGGATACCTTTGACGCCGCGGGCGTAGACTATCCCAAGGACGGCTGGTCTTACCAGGATATGCTGGAAAAGGCCGCGGCCCTCACATCTGAGGACGGCGATGTTCATGTCTACGGCGTTTACACCTCTGCCCGTATGGATCCCTTCTTTGTATCGACCTATCCGAAATCTGCGGGAGACCTGCCCTTTGCAGAGCTGATCAAGGGTAACACCCAGGTGCAGGCCAGCCCCAAGTTCCGCGAAGTTGTTGGACTGATCGGCGAAGCGACTCAAAACAAGTACATTACCGACTGGGAGTTCACTACCTCCAATGCTGCCACCATGTTTATGGAGGGCAAAATGCCCATGATGACCGCCGGCCAGTGGTATGCCGACGAGTTCATCCGCAATGCCCCCGAAACTCTCAATTGGGGATTTGTCTCCTGGCCTGTTGCGGATGCCAGCAACCCCGCCGCGATCTACGACTGCACCGGCTGGGCGAGCTCGGCCAACATCAGCGATCCAGAGACGATCTACCAAGTCATCAAGTTCATCCACACCGAGATGTACGCGGACGTTCTGCCCCAGACACCTGTCGCCCCCTCTGCAGCTGTGGATTTTGCACAGCCCTACTATGACAAGATCATCGAGTCCGGCCATCCCGAGATGGTCGATGCCATGAAGTACATGCTCGAGTGCGAGAACAAACTGCCTGTCCGTTTCCTTGACACCTATGCCACCGACGCCCAGAAGTTCATCGACGACGGCTGGGGCCCCATCATTAATGGCACTTCCACCGACGAGGCCATCGACAAGCTGGTTGAGAATATCAATGCAGTCATTGCAATGCCGTAAGGGTACGGTTTTTAGTTTATTTTTCCTCTGATTAACTGTTTTGAACGTGCAAAGTATGGCAGGGGAATCCTGTGCGAAAGGCGAGGGGTGCTCCGGCACTCCTCGCCTTTTGTTGCGCAGGGGCATAATTTCCGAAAGGAATGAAGATCAATATGAAACAGATACACCTGATTGCCAACGCCCACCTCGATCCGGTATGGCTTTGGCAATGGGAGGAGGGCTGCGCCGAAGCGCTCTCTACCTTCCGCACCGCCTGCGACCTGCTGGATGAGTTTCCAGACTTCATTTTCAACCACAACGAGGCCTTGCTCTACGACTGGGTAAAGGAGCACGACACGAAGCTGTTCGGGCGCATCCAGCGCTTTGTTGAGGAGGGGCGCTGGCATATTATAGGCGACTGGTACCTGCAGCCCGACTGCAACATGCCCGCGGGGGAATCCTTTGTGCGCAACATCGTGCTGGGGCGAAAATTTTTCGCGGAAAATTTTGTCCGGGAAAAAGCGAAGACTGCCATCAATTTCGATTCTTTCGGCCACTCCAGGGGACTGGTGCAGATTCTCACCCAGGCGGGGTACGATTCCTACCTGGTCTGCCGTCCCGCGAAGGACAACTTCGATTTTCCCGATCAGGATTACCTTTGGAAAGGCTTTGCAGGTTCTGAAATTGTGGTGCACCGTTCCGATGAAAACTACAACTCTGTCTGGGGCAGGGTGGCGGAGGATATGACGGCGTTCCTGGAGGAAAAGAAGGACGAAGCGGTCACTCTTTTCCTGTGGGGAGTGGGTGATCACGGCGGCGGGCCCTCCCGGAAGGATTTGGGCGACGTCACTGCCTTGATGGCGAAGGAGCGAGGAGATTACAAAATCTTGCATTCCACGCCGGAGCAGTATTTTGCCGAACTTCGGGAGAAAAAGCAGGAGCTGCCGCTGGTGGAGCGCGGGCTGAACCCGGTGGCTGTCGGCTGCTACACCTCCCAGGTGCGCGTCAAGCAGAAGCACCGCCAGTTGGAAAATTGGCTATACAGCGGGGAGAAGATGGCTGCCGCCACGGAACTGCTCTACGGAAGGCCCTACCCTTCCTCTGTCTTTGAGGAGGCCGCAAAAGATCTTCTCTTCAGCGAATTTCACGACGCTCTGCCCGGTTCAGGCATTCAGCCGGTGGAGGAGGACACACTGCGGGTGCTGGATCACGGCCTGGAGATACTCTCCCGCGAGCGGATGGGCTCCTTTCTTGCACTGACTGCCGGGGAGCCCGCAGTGAAGGAAAACACGACGCCTATCCTCTTCTACAATCCCCATCCCTTTGACTTGGAGGGTGTCTTTGTCTGCGATGCGGGACTGCCCAAACAGAACTGGAGCACGGATTTTCTCTATCCCGTCGTCACCAGGGATGGGCAGCCCATACCCTGCCAGGCGGAAAAAGAAGTCAGCAATTTCAGTCTCGACTGGCGCAAACGCGTTGCAATACAGGCGACCCTGCCCGCCGGTTCGATGAGCCGCTTCGATGTGGCCTTCCGGCCAATTCCGGAGGGCAGGCCAACCTTTGCCTCCATCACCGACAGACCTGTCTACCTGTTTGACAATGGAGTTATGCAGGTGGAGGTCAACACCGGGACCGGACTGATTGACAGTTACCGGGTAGATGGTGTAGAGTACCTGGGAAAGGATAGCTGCCGCCTGGTCTGCCGGGACGACACAAACAGTCCCTGGGGCATGGGAACGGTGACAACCGGCACAAGGACGTTCCAGTTGCTCTCCCCCCACCAAGGCAGCGAGTTCTCGGGGATTGACGACAGGGTAATTCCCTCTGTTCGAGTCATTGAGGACGGAGAGGTGCGCACGGTGGTGGAGGCGGTGTTCGGTCTCTCCAACTCCAGGGCATGGTTGCGCTATCTCCTGCCCAAGGAGGGAGGGAGCTTTGATATCGAGGCCGGAATCTATTTCGGTGAAAAGCAGCAATCCTTGAAGCTGTGGTTTCAGACCGCTCTCCCCACGGACAGCGCCTTTTTGGGCCAGGTACCTTTCGGGCGCGATGTACTGGCAAAAGAGGGGGCAGAAACGGTCTCTCAGAAGTGGCTGGCGCTTACAGGTGGCGACAAGGCCTTCGCTATCATCAACAGCGGTACCCACGGGGCCAGCTGCGAGGGCGGGGCAGTGGGTTGCACGCTCCTGCGCTCTGCGGGCTATTCGGCATCCGATTTCGTGATGGGAAAAGCCTACAGCGAAGACCGCTTCGCCCCCCGGATGGAGCAGGGGGAGCGGCTGTTCCGCTTCCGAATTGCCGCAGGCGGCCACACGCTCTTGGATGACATTGATAACCGGGCGTTGGCATTTAATGAGGAGCCTTTTGCCCTGGCTTATTGCCCTTCGGGGGAAGGGGAGAAAAAGGCGCCCTTCTACAGCATTGACAATCCGGCAGTGGTGCTCTCCGCCCTCAAGAGGGGAGAGGATGGAGATGGCTATATTCTGCGCCTCTACCAGACCACAAGCCAGCTACAAAAAGCCCGCGTCACAATCCCTTCCCTCTCCATCAATACTGCTGTGACACTTGCCGCTGGAGAGATAAAGACTTTCCGCGCGGTGCCGGGCCTGCTGGAGGAGTGCTCCCTGACGGAGGGATATTGAATAACAACCCAGCCAACTCGAAGAAAGGATCAGGCACCCCATATGGACTACAATTGGAGCAAAATTTTGGAGGCGGAGATTCGCCCCGTCAAGGAAGAGCTGGAAAAGCGGGGGAGGGCTAAGCTGGCGGAGATGTTCGATCGCTGCTACCGCTCTACCCTGGAAACCACAGTGGAGCTCTGTGGAGACGGAACAACCTTTGTCATAACCGGCGACATCCCGGCCATGTGGCTGCGGGATTCCTCCGCTCAGGTACGCCACTACATCCCTGCCGCCCGCCGCCATCCCGAAGTGGCCGCCATGATCGAGGGAGTGATCCGTCGCCAGATGGCCTACATTGTTGCCGACCCCTATGCCAACGCCTTCAACCGGGAGGCAAACGGGAAGGGCCACGCCGGCGACCGCACAGAAAAGACGCCCCTTGTCTGGGAGCGGAAATATGAAATCGACTCTCTCTGCTATCCACTCCACCTGGCCTATGACTACTGGAAGGAGATGGGGAGTACTGCCTGGCTGGATGGGAATTTTGCTCTTGCTGCAAAGGCTATCGTTTCTCTGTGGCGAACGGAGCAGCGTCACGAGGAATCTCCCTACTACTTTGAGCGCGTTGACTGTGTGCCCACCGACACACTGCCCCGGGAAGGCAGAGGAACGCCCGTGGCCTACACCGGCATGACCTGGAGCGGCTTTCGCCCCAGTGACGACGCCTGCACCTACGGCTACTTGGTTCCGGCGAATCTGTTTGCCGCAAAGGCACTGCAGGAGCTGGCAGAGCTGGCGGAGACGCTTCTAAATGACAGTGAGCTGGCTGTGAATGCACTAGCCCTCCGACGAGAAATATTGGATGGGGTGAATCGGCACGGCACGCTGGAGCATCCGGAGTTCGGCCAGATATACGCTTACGAGGTTGACGGGTTGGGAAATTACAACCTGATGGATGATGCCAATGTGCCAAGCCTGTTATCCCTTCCTTATCTGGGCTGCAGTGGGAAAGATAATCCTGTCTATCAAAATACCCGCGCATTTGTTCTCAGCAGTGCAAATTTGTATTACTATGAAGGCAAAGTGGCGAAGGGCATCGGCAGTCCCCACACACCGGATCAGTATATCTGGCACATTGCTCTGTCCATGCAGGGGCTTACTGCGGATAATGATGAGGAAAGGGAAGAACTGCTTGATATGCTGGAAAACACCGACGCGGGTACTTTTCAGATGCACGAGGGCTTTCACTGCGACGATCCCTCGCAGTATACGCGTCCTTGGTTCGCTTGGGCAAACTCTTTGTTTAGCGAATTTGTGATAGAGTATTTACACTTGGAAGATTAGTTTTTCACTTAGATATTTTATTTATCGGCAGATTTCAGGAAAAAGGATGCCTATCTTTTTTGGAGGCAAGCCGATCTGATATAAAAAAGCGGCATTAAAAAGAGAAAAGCCACCGTCTCAACTAGGAGAAGGTGGCTATCTTTTTGGTTACCCGACTAGGATTTGAACCCAGACAAACAGAAGTACAATTCTATTTGCCCTGACGTCGATAACCTGGAAAAGCGCGCAGAACAGGCGCAGCAGAACCTGGAATAGTACTTTGAGAGTGCGAGGAAGGGCCTGGACAGCCAGGCCTCAACTGTTCTAAGTGGCAGGGTAGAGAAGCTCATCGACCAGTACAGTGCGATGCAGATATATGCGGCGCTCCAGCCCTCTCTTGACCCGAATGGATCCAAACTTCAACATGCTGCGGAAAAGCTCTTGCAGACCCGATTGACAAGCGCGTATGCACTCGAGGGTAACCTGGGCACCTTTGAGAATATGTCCGGTGTTGAGGGTGTTCGCTATCTGGAGGCCTCTCGGTTTGGCAAGAGAGGATACGCGCAAGTCGGGATTTATGGTGAAAGGATGATAGCTTATCAGACCGACGCATCGTCAAAGGAGTTTCAGGACTTTGAGAACACTTTGTTTTACCACGTTGTTTCTGATCTCTGCATTTCGCAGCATAGGAATGTGGAGGTGGAGGATGATTTGAAAGCTATCAGTGACTTGCAGAAGATTGCAAAGGTGAAGATCAGTCCAGCCTTCACGCCATCCTCTGAGCTGACCAGCATCGAAACACACAATGAACTGTTCTCAGCATATACAGATGACCTTTTCGACATTAAAAACCAGATGGCATACGAGGATCCATATGCTGAAAGAGTTTCTGCTGCATTGGGAGAGCAACCACTTATCAATCCCCTGCCGACTTTGACCCCGCCCATGCCTTTCCCCTCGCTGAGGCATCCACTGTTAATAAAGTGAAGGAGTTCCTTTTCAAAGATATGGCAATGGACCATCTCCGGGAGGAGATCAAGGCGGTGCAGGGCGTTATCGGCTTGACCGCTGACAAAGCGGCATCTCTGGAAACGCACTGCAGCTACAAAAGGCAGGAGATGTCCGAGCTGGAGAGCTACATCAGCAAAGCCGGCTCAGCAGAAACGAAGGAGAAGATAGTGGGTGGCTGGCTCCGGGAGGAGCACAAGCACCTTCTGGCATCCTATGGCATCGACCCTGAAAAGGCATCCCATGCTGTTCTATACGACGCGCTGCGCCAAGAAGCGGAACAGATAGCACCCCAGCAGCACAGGGCGCAGGATCTCGGTGCAGAAATGGATCAATCAATGTAGGAGGAATTAGCTAAATGAATATCGAGTCCAAAAACCGCGGCAACTCAACCACATGGACACTGCCAATCGACGGGGTAGGCCGTATCACCATCCCCCAACCTGTCAGGGAGTCGCTGAATATTCGGCACCGTGACAAGTTTAGTTTTACAATCCTTCCAGACACCACTATGGTGGTAAAAAAAATGGAAACAAGGCCTGCCGCAGAAATCGCGGAAGTAACCAAGCTCCTGGTATCGCTCCAGAACATCGTGCATTATAATATTCATTTGGCTTATGATGGAAAAGTGATTTACTCTGTGCGTGAAGATACCTTCAACAGCGAAGATACCAGTCTCTCGTTCGAGATAACCGCCTATCTGGAGAGAGGCCAGTACAAGGTGTTCGACGGCAGCTCTTCTGTTCGTTTGAACACGAAAGGCCCAAAGGCCGTTGCCCTGCTCTCCTTCCAGGTACTAAGCGGAAAGCAGTATGGGATCATACTGACAACCAATACAAGCGTCCCGGTGTATGATTCGAAAATCGACCCCTGCCAGGTGACAAGGCTGACAGCGGATCTCTTGTACGATAAGCTGTGAGTAGGCGAAATTTCGCTTATCCGATATCATACAGGGAGAAGAAAAAAGACGTTGTTTAACACAGTAGCGCATGTCATTGCGCGATTTACCAGATCATGGTATAATGTGTATGTGGTAAAGCATTAAAGTGTCCCTGTAGACGATTTTATTGTTTCATTTGAAAGATGAGGGATATATCATGAATAAAAAGCAGATCATTATTTTGGGTTCATCTATCCTGGGCATTGCCCTTCTATGTACGCTCGTTGTAGTGTTCTTCAACTTCCGGAATGCTCCAGCAATCGCGGACGGAATACCAGTGGCAGCAGAGGCAACCAGCAGCGAAGAGGTATCTGCCCCGGAGGTGGAGGACGTGGCCATTGCCTCGGATGCCAATGAGGCTTCGGTGCCGGAAATATCCTCCAGTGCACCAGACATCATTCCCGATGACTCCAGCAGCACCGCGGACAATCTCCCCTCCCCTGGAGTGACGGAAAGCTCAGACGGCAGCGGCGGCGTGGTGCAGACTCCCAATTGGGAGGATCAAAAGACTTTGAAGCCCGGCACCGACCTGGAGGATCCGGAGAAGGAGCCAGAATACGTTGGAACACCGAGCAAGCCTCCCGTGACCACTCCCCCCTCCACAGAAGGCAGCAGCTCCCAGGCACCGACCGGAAGTGGTACGACTGGCAGCTCCTCCACACCATCCACCCCTTCCAGCAGCTTCCCAAAGCCAGGAGATACTAAGGAGATTGACGGTGTTCTGTATGGTTATGTGGAAGGCTTTGGCTGGGTGAAATATGGTGGCGAGAATGAAGGAACCGTCGTTGATGCTCCTACTACAGGCAATATTGTGGGTCACAAGATAGCATTAATAATCAAGAAGGACACCTGTTGAGGTGTCCTTTTCTTTTGGAGGAACTAAATGAGAAAGAAAATACTCACCGGGCTTATGTGCCTGGCATTGCTTCTCTCCTTCTCTTTTTCCGCTCATGCCGCCGATGGAAATATGGATGGCGGCGGAGGCGGTGGCATGGAAGGAGCTGGAGGCGGTCATGGCTGGAATGATGGAAATGAAGGTGTCCGGATTTCGGTGATTGATAAGGATACCAACAAGGTTGTCGGGAAAGTGGTGGACTGGATAAACATCAACTACTCTGGTTCCACAGTGTATTCTTTCACCAAAAGAACCAAGACCCAATATCTTGGAGGCTCATCAATATCTCCCCTTTTCGGAAAGTATATCTATCAGAACCCAGTTGAGCCATTACCAGATGTTATATCTCCTAGCGGAGGCAGTAACATAGCAGAGGTAAAGGAATATTTCTGTGATGAAGGTAGAATAAAAGCAATCGCAAAAGACGTGAGCATCAAATATGAAACTCTCATCTCCGGACAGTTCACGATTGTGATCGAGCCGATTGCCGTATTCAAGTACAGCGGCCAAATGTGGGACATGACCGCTACAGAAGCGGCTCTCTACGACAGGCAGATCAATGGCAACATGAAGAAGGCAATGGGTTTTCTTACCCACCAAAACCAGCCGTTAGCTATGTACCTGGAGCGCGCGGAGCTGGGTATCAGTCCCGGTGGCGGCAGCGGCCTCCAGTCCAATGAATACATCATAGGCACTCTTGGCATCGGAACCGTCAATTTTGGCGAGGAGACACCGGAAGGCCCTGAGATGCCTCCGGAGGAATATGACTTCGAGTACCATGCGGATACCGACGTGGTGACCTCTATCCAAGTGTGCACCTCCAGTGAGATCAACCCGGACAGTCCTGGCCGGGCAACCTTCAAGCTGCCGGATGGCAATGTCACAAAGGAATATGTAATCCCAGAAGATGAGTGCCAGTTGGTGTGGGTGAAGTGGCACACGCCGGACGTGGAGGAGGACATCATCATCGAGATCCCCGTCGACCTCAACAAGGGGAACACAGAGACGGCTATCCTCCGCTGCAAGATCATTGTCCTGGTGGAGAACACGCCACCCAATCCGGAGGGGCGGGACCGGAATGACGGCTTTTCCCTCAAACCCTATCCCAATGACACCTCCCTCGCATCAAACACCTGGGGCGAGTGGTGGGCCAAGTGGCACGAGGTTTGGGTGTGGGTCAGTGAGAGTTGCAAGAGTTCTTGTGATGATGACTGCACGACGAAGCACGGCCATTGGTAAGGATGAGGTCTCCAGTTCGATCCTGGATATCAGCTCCACGAATAGCCGCTTCGCAAGCCGATTTGCGAAGCGGCTATTTTCTTTTTACGCGCAGTCGTTTGCGATTGACCCCCAAATTGACCCCCAAGCCGCCTGCAGGAAAAGCGCCTCTTATGGCGCCGATCAATTCATCCGGTCTATTATGAGTTACATGAGTATATACTTTCAATGTCATAGCCGGGTCGGCATGGCCCGCAAGATACTGAATCTTCTTGATGTCCAGGCCGGAAGAGCAGAGCGCCGTGATGTAAGTATGGCGCAGAATATGTGGCGTTACC
>JBKEBS010000045.1:0-37667 GCA_047973265.1 Oscillospiraceae bacterium | reverse complement strand
AGTTTGGTATAGCAAAACATAAATTTCGTGAAACGCATAACTCTAATTCCTTGCCATTTTCTGTTGTTGATTTTCTTTAAGTGTTCTTTTGGACACTACCGCCCATGATCGCCCCCGGCGTGGTTTTCATGATGGTCTGGAAGTTTATGTACGACCCCGTAAACGGGCCGATCACAGCCATTCTTCGGGCGACCGGCATCATGCAGCCCGACCAGGTCATCGGATGGCTCAGCGATCCCGCGACGGTCATTCCCGCCATCATCTTCATGGGTTTCCCCTGGGTGGGCGGCACCAGCGTGCTCATCTATATGTCCGGGCTGATGAACCTCTCCGGGGAGATGATCGAGAGCGCAAAGCTGGACGGTGCCAATGTCATGCAGCGCATCTTTTTCATCGACATTCCCATGCTGCTGGGACAGATTAAGTATTTCTTGGTGTTCGGCATCATCGGCGGCCTCCAGGACTATGGCACCCAGATTGTGCTGACCAAGGGCGGGCCGGGCTACTCCACCTATGTGCCGGGCTACTACATGTACATGCAGGCCTTCAACAACGGGCGGATGGGCTACGCGAGCGCCATCGGCACGGTGATGTTCCTGACCATCTTTATCCTCACGGTGCTCAACTACCGTTTCTTCAACTCGGACGCCACAAAGTGAAAGGAATGAGTTGTCTATGACTGTTACGGCGGCCGGAAGAAAAAACGCCCGCAAAGTTCGCAACAAGAGCTTTACCGTTCCCCAGATTATTTTGAACCTGGTGATCCTGGCCATGTTGGCGATCATGCTCTACCCCCTCATCATGTGTTTCTGGAACGCCTTCAAATCGGATTTGGATTTCATGTACACCAAGTGGTACCCCACCATCCCCCTGCGGTTCCGCAACTTTGTTGCCGCCTGGCCTGAGGTGTGGCGCTATGTCTTCAACACCCTGGTGGTTGCGGTGGTGGGCACCGCGGGCATGCTGTTTATCTCCAGCCTTTCCGCCTACACCTTTGCCCGCATGCGCTTCCCCGGCAAGGACTTTCTGTACATGGTGGTCATCGCCCTGATGATGATTCCCGGCATCCTCACCCTGGTGCCCTCCTACATGCTGTACCACGGCTTCGGGCTGCTCAACACCCGGCTGGCGCTGATCATCCCCGTGGCGGTGGGCGGGTCGGTGTTTGGGGTATTCCTGCTGCGTAGCTTCTTTGCGGGCATCCCCGAGGATGTCTTTGAGGCGGCCAGGATCGACGGCGCGAAGGAATTCAAAATATACACCTCCATCTGCCTGCCCCTCTCCATGCCGATTCTGGGAACCCTCACCATCATGCAGATCAACAACATCTGGAACGACTACATGTGGCCCATGATCACCCAGCAGCGGGATGAAAACCTTACCATCTCCGCGGGGCTGCTGGTGCGCTTTGTCAAGGAATACACCAACAACTACCCGGTGCAGTTCGCCGGGTATCTGATCAGCTCCATCCCCCTCATCCTGCTCTTTGTCTTTGCCAACAAATACTACATCCAGGGGCTCACCAGCTCCGCGATCAAACTTTAGTACAGAAGGACGGATGCGCTATGTTGACAGAAGAGGCCTTTCGCAATCCCGGCAATCAAACCAGGCCGCTGCAGCTCGTTCACGGCTTCGGCTACGAGCCCGACGCCACTGTGCCCGAGGCGCTGGCCTTCATCAAAAGGGAGCTGGAGCACCTTAGGGAAATCGGCTACGGCGGCGTTGTGGTGAACGCGTACCAGAAGCAGGATTATCTCGTCGGCGAAAAGTATTGGGAAATCTTTCGGGGCACCATCGCCCTCTGTGACAAGCTGGATCTGCGGGTGTGGATTTACGACGAGGACGGTTACCCCAGCGGCGGCGCGGGCACCCTCACCCTGGAGGGCCACCCCGAGTACGAGGCGAAGGGAATCGTCTGCCTGACCCAGGCGGTGAAAGCCGGGCAGGAGGTTCGCTTTGCCCTGCCTCACGGCCACCGAAAAGCGATTGCCGTCTACGCATATGACGGGATTGACTTGGAGAGCCTGAACCCAGATTCCCCCCGCGACCTCGGCGGCAGCCTGGAGACAGACGGTTCTTTTCGCTGGACAGTTGACCGTGACTGCCTGGTCTGCTATATTGTCGAAAAGCCGCTGTTTGAGGGCACCCACGCCGCCAACAATTACTGCGCTCTGCGCCGCTACATCAATCTGCTGGACAAGGACGCAGTGGAGAGGTTTATGGAGGTGACCCACCTCCAGTACAAGCGGGAGGTGGGCGAGTACTTCGGGGGCCGGATCGAGGCGTTCTTTACCGATGAGCCCTCCCTGATCGCCATGTACTGCCCCCTGCTCAAGGTGCGCTCCATGCCGGTGGTATCGGAGCCGGACAGCGCGGTTCCCCTCTACCCCTCCGCCGTGTGGGACGACCAGCTCCTCCCTCGCTTCCGGGAGCGTTACGGCTATGACCTGGAGCCGCTGCTGCCCCTCCTGTTCGGCGGCAGGAGCGACCGGGCCTGCCAAGTGCGCCTGGACTACTACAACCTGCTCTCCCAGCTCTACGACGAGGCCTTCTTCCTTCCCATCCGGCAGTTCTGCGCCGAAAATGGCTTGGCTTCCTCCGGGCATCTCCTCCACGAGGAGAACATCTACTGGCACCCGGAAAACGAGGGCAGCTTTTTCCACCACATGAGAAACATGGACTTCCCGGGCATCGACATCCTCACCAGCTCCGCCAATGAGATTGTGGAGGGCATGTTCTGCCCCAAGGTGGTGGGCTCCGCCGCCCGGCAGTACGGCAAGCACCATGTGATGAGTGAGAGCTCCGACTTCAGCCAGCGCCAGGAGGGCGGGCAGGCAGGGCTGACGGAGATGAAATCCGCCATCGCCACCCAGTACGCCTTCGGGGTGGACACCATCACCTCCTACTATCGGGGCGACGCCCTGCCGGTGAAGGAATACCGGGAGTTCACCGACTTTGTGGGCCGGATGGGCGCGCTGTTGGAGGGAGGAAAAGCTGCTGTACCGATAGCCGCTTACTACCCCATCGAAACCGCCTCCATGTTCGCCTTCCCCTCTGACAGGGATTTTGCCCGGCGGGATTACGACCCCGAGCAGTTGCGCTGCAACACCTCCCTGACCGAGGGCATGAAGTCCCTGCTCCGGGCCCAGATCGACGTAGATTTGGTGGACGACGACTGGGTGGCCTCTGCGGAAATCACCCCGCGAAGCAGCTGTAAAATGGGGGACGGCAGCGAATTTTCCGCGCTGTACATCCCCTATGCGGTCACGCTGCCCGCCGCCGTGATGATGCGACTGCTGGTTCTGCTGGACAAGGGCTTTCCCGTGGTGCTCCACGCCGCCGACCGCTTTGTCCCTGCGAAGGAGGGCGATGGCGGCGAGGCGCTGTATCAAAAACTTCTGGCCCATCCCGGCGTCACCGTCATCCAATCTCATGAAGCATTGACCCCGCTTGCCAAAGAAAAGGGCTGGCGGGACATCACTCTCAACCCCTCCAACAGGCAGGTCATTGCCCTGCGCTGCCGCAAAAAAGGGGAAGATATCCTGCTCTTTGTCAACACGGCGGAGAAGGGGGATGCAGTGGACTGCCTGGCGGCAGTGAGCAACACCCGCTTACAGCAGCCTCTCTGGTCGGCGGTGGAGCGCTGGGATCCCAACACCGGCGAGGTCTTTTCGATAGAAGCCCGACGTGACGGGGAATCCCTGCAATTTCCCCTAAAGCTGGGCCCGGGTGAGGTGCAGATGTTCCGCCTGGCATGACGGCTCGTCAACTATATTTCCTTGAGGGGTAATCACCATGCAACGAATCACACTGAACGGCAGCTGGCAGGGCCGCTATGCCCAGGATGGCGGGTTGCCGGTAGAATTTCCCGCCCTGGTTCCGGGGTGCGCCCACACCGACCTCCTGCGGGAGGGGCTCATCCCCGACTACATGTACATGTACAACGTCAGGGAATGCCGCTTTATCGAGGATGCCCACTTTGTCTATGAAAAGCGGTTCGACTGGGAGGGGAATGGAACGGAAGCGGAGGCCATCCTGCACTTCGAGTGCCTGGACACCTTCTGCGACGTCTTTCTCAACGGCAACCACCTGGGCTTCTGCGACAACATGTTCCTCCCCTGGCGCTTCGACGTGACGGGCCTGCTGAAGCAGGGGAGCAACTGTCTGCGGGTGTCCTTCCTCCCCCCTGCCAAGCAGGTGGAGGGCTACCCCGAATACCCCGCCGCCTTCACCGCCGAACGGGTTCACATCCGCCGCATGCAGTGCACCTTTGGCTGGGACTGGGTGGATCGCTTCGTCACGGTGGGCATACAGGGGGATGTGTTCCTGGAGCAGCCTGCAAGGACTGAATTGGCAGACCTGCATGTGTCGACCACTGCCCTTGACGCCGAGGGCGCCGAACTCTACCTGGAGACCACTTTTTCCCGCGTGGACGCCTCCTCGGACTGCTGGCTGGAGCTCGCGGTGGACGACCCGGAGGGAAATCTCATCTGGTCGGAAAAGCTGCTGGTGGTGGAGGACGCCATCCGGGATCGGATTTCCGTCGCCTCTCCACGGCTGTGGTATCCCGCGGGCTACGGAGAACAGCCCCTCTACACTCTCCGTGCCACTGTGACAGGCGAGGACGGGGCAGTCCTATCCGAACGGGAGTGCAGCTTCGGCATCCGCACCATCCGCATTCTGGAGGTGGCGGACGCGCCGGGCTCCCCGGAGGAGGCGCTCTCCCTGGCCATCAAGAGCCAGGATTATCTGCAAAGCGATGACCGCAACACCGCATTTTCCGGGTTCACACTGCTCTGCAACGGCGTGCGCATCTTCTGCAAGGGGGCCAACTGGGTGCCCTGCCAGCCCTTCCCCAGCCTGGCCGCGCCGGAGCGCTACCGGGAGCTCCTCACCTTGGGCCGGGAGGCGGGGGTCAACATGCTGCGCATCTGGGGCGGCGGCCTGTTCGAGAAGGAGGTCTTCTATGAGGCCTGCGACCGGTTGGGCATCTTAATCACCCAGGACTTCACCATGGCCTGCGCGCGCTATCCCGAGGATCAGCCCGGCTTTATGGAGCAGATTCGCAGGGAGGCGGAGCACAATGTCCGGCGGCTGCGCAACCACCCCTGCATCGCATGGTGGACGGGGGACAACGAGAACTCCGCCGACGGCGACCGGGGCATGCGGATTTACAACGGCCGCAGGGTGGCCCTCACCGTCATTGAGCCGGTGCTGCGCCGCCTCGACCCCACCCGCCGTTTTCAGCCCTCCAGCCCCTACGGCGGCGCGCCCTTCAAATCCGCAACAAAGGGGACGACCCACGGCACCTTCTTCATCGGGCCGCTCTTCACCAAAATTCAGCACGAGGAGCTCGCCGACTACCATGAGATGATGGAGGGGATGCTCTCCCGCTTCAACTGCGAGCTGCCTCTGATGGGCCTTGCGCCGGTGTCCAGCCTGCGGCGCTTCCTGGATGAAGATTCCCTGCTGGACGACGATGCCCTGCGCTTCCACACCAAGAACAACCCCAGCCCCGAATTCGCAAACTTTACCATCTACGACGCCATGGTGGTCTTTGCCGAGAAGCTGCTGGGGCCCTTCCGGGACGGGGGCGACAAGCTGTACAAAATGCAGTACCTGCAATACGAGTGGCTGCGCCACACCCTGGAGATATACCGCCGCAACAAGTGGTACTCCTCCGGCGCGCTGTACTGGATGTTCAACGACTGCTGGGCGGCGGTGGGCTGGTCGATGATCGATTACTACTGCGTGCCCAAGGGCGGCTACTACGCCATGAAATCCACAGGCTTACCCCTGATCACCTCCATCCGGGAAACGCCGGATGGGCGGTTTTCCCTCTACCTGGTCAGCGACGCGCTGGACGCAGGAAAGGTGCAGTTGCGGCTCTACCTCCAGGGAATGCGGGAAGGTTCCCCCCTTTGGGAAGAGCGGATCACGGCGGAGGTGCAGCCAAACAGCTCGGCTCTTGTGTGGGAGGGGGCTCCCGCCCATCTGGAGGCCTATCAGAATGGCGAGACCGTGCTGCTCTGCGACCTCTACGCGGGGGAGCAGCGCCTGCACCGCTCGGTGCTTTTTCCCCGCAGAATCAGTGACCTGCACCTCCCGGGGAAAGCGCCCGAAATTGTGGGACAAAGCGGCGACAGCATCACCCTCCGGGCGGGCAGCTATGTCCACGCGGTGGGGCTGGACGGCGACTATGTCTTTGCCGACAACCATTTTATCATGACACCGGGCGAAGAGCGCACCATTGCAATGAGGCCGGCGATGGACGCTGCGGGAACCGAAATCGCGCTCTACTGCCTGTAAGCGCGATCACGAAGAAAAACAGCGAATCCTTTAATAGGATTCGCTGTTTTATTGCCATATTGTCGCCGGAAATTAATCAGCCTTTCTTACACTGCCCACACCGACAATATCCTTTGTCAGTGTCGGATTGCCCTTATACTCGAGGGAGCCCGCGCCGGTGATGGAGGCATCCAGCGTGTTCTCCGCTGTGATCTCCCCTGTTCCGGCACCAGTGATATCCACGGTGGCATCCTGCGTTTCCAGGCCGAAGGCCTGGCAGGAGCCCGCGCCAGTGATCAGAATCTCCGCTGTGGCGGCCCTGCCGTTCAGGGTCACGGCACCGGCGCCGCTGATGTCGAGATCAAACTTCTCCACGTCCAGGTCAAGATCAATCAAGCCGCCACCCGCGATCTCCAGGCGGAAGGAATCTCCGGCGATCTGATCCGCCTCGGTCATGGTCACGCCGCCATAACAGGAAATTTCCCGGAGCGTCGGGGTGGAGAGGGTCAGCTTGGGAGACTTGCCGTTGGTGGTGATCAGATTGCCATCCCACTCCACCTTCAGACGGCTGCCCTCGGTCTTTACAGTGATGTGCTCCAACAGGTTTTCCTGAATCTCTATTGTGGCCTGGCTGGTCTCCGATTGGGAGTAGACCACCTCAAAGCCGCCGCCGATGTCCACAGCGTCATAGCTGCCAGTCTCGTAGGTCTTGCTCACGGCGGGGCCGGAGCCCTCTACGGTGTTGTTCGGCGTGACAATATTGATCCCCACGCAGCCGGTCATGGCCGCGGCGATCACTATTGCCAGCAGGGACAGTGCACAGGTAGCCGCTTTACGGGTCATAAGTTGATCTTCCTCTCTATGAGACGTGATGTGGTGAAAAACAGCACTGCTATTTCCACCAGCAGCAGAAGTATGTAGGCGATGGTTCCCGCGTTGAAGCCCACTGTAACCGAAAGGGAAATAAAGGGGCCGAATCGGGAGGTCGGCAGAAAGAGACCCAGCACAAGATTCAGGATGTTGGACAGGTACATGACGGCGACGACAGACAGCGCGCCAAGGAATCCCCTGATCCGGCTGCGGAAAAACAGACTTTTTGCCAGCGCACAGCCAAAGTACACGGCCAGCATCAGCAGCAGTGTTCCGCCCAATGCGAACAGGCGTTGGTTCAGGTTCAGCCGCAGGGCGTACTTACATTGTTGCAACATTTGAAAACACCTCCAGATAAACCTGTTCCACTGTCTTGCCCTGTTCCTCCCGAATTTGCTCGGCGTCGCCGCGGTAGATGATCTTTCCGGCGGAGATGAACAGCACGTTGTCGAATATGGTCTCCACGTCCTTCACCAGGTGGGTGGAGAGCAGGATGCAGGACTGCTCCAGCGGCATGGACAGGATGGATTCCAGCACCTTCATTTTTCCAAAGGGGTCGATGCCACCCAGGGGCTCGTCCAGCAGGTAGACCGATGTCTCGCGGGAGAAGGTGAGGCCCAGGGCGACCCGCTCCTGCATGCCCTTTGACATTTTCCGGATGTGCATGTCGGCTTTCAGCTCCAGCAGCCGGTTCATGTCGGCCGCGCGAGCCTCCTTGTAGTCGGGGTAGACGCTCTTGTAGTAGGCAAAGGCGTCCCGCACACGCATCCAAGCGGGGAAGAGCATGGTGTCCGGCAGCAGGGAGACCGTCTGCTTGGCCTCCGGCCCCGGCTTTGCGCCGCCCGGATACTGCACCTCTCCCCTGTCGGGCTGCAAAAGCCCGGCCATGGTCTTTAGCAGGGTGGTCTTGCCTGAGGTATTCGGCCCCAGCAGTCCGGTGATCTTGCCCGCTTCCAGCTGGATGTCCACGCCGTCCAGCGCCTTCATGCCGGGATAGCTTTTTTCAAGGCCCTTAGTTGTCAGCAGAGTCATTGCCGCCATCTCCTTTTTCCAATCGGTCTTTCAGCTCGCTCAGGATGTCGCCGTCACTGAATCCCAGCGCACGCATTTCCTCCAGGAACCGCGCCATGGATTCCCCTACGATTTTATCTCTGATATTTTCTACAATCTGATCATTTTCCATGATAAAGTACCCCGTTCCCCTTCGTGAAAAAATCATTTCATCCCGCTCCATCTCCTGGTAGGCCCGCTGGATTGTATTGGTGTTGACCTTGAGGATCACAGCCATCTCCCTTATGGATGGAATTCGGTCGCCGGGTTTCAAATCCCCTTTGACCAGTGAGCGGGAAAACTGCTGAATGATCTGCTGGTATATGGGATACCGCTCGTCAAACTTGATTTTCCAGCTTTCGGTGGCAAGCATGTCTTCGCACCTCCGTTTTAGTGTACCACTATACTAGCACACTATGTTTTTGCTGTCAAGCTGGAAATACAAGAAAGCAAAAAAAGGCGCGGAGATCATCTCCGCGCCTTTTTTATTCATGCTTTTAGCCTTGTTTGCCCAAGTATCTGTCCACCACCTGCTGCCGGTACTCCTTGGAGAGGGAGGCGAAGAAGGCGGAGTAACCCGTCACCCGCACGATGAGGTCGGGGTGGGAATCCGGGTTCTCGTGGGCCTCCCTGATCTGCTCCGGGGTGACCAGGTTCAGGTTGATCAGCGTGCCGCCCATCCGGTTGTGGGCGTGCACCAGGGCGCAGAGAGCGTCCACGCTGCCCGCCTCCCGGATCATGTTGGAGTCGATGTCCAGGTGCAGAGGGGCGGAGTTGCCCAGGCCCGGCTGCACGGCGGCGACGGCGTTGGCCTTCAGCGTGGGGGCGAAGCTCATCACCCCGCTGGCAAAGCCGGGATCGGGCTCAGCGGAGTGGGAGATGGCCTCCCCCTGCCTGCGCCCGTTCGGTGTGGCGGGGGTATCCTCGCCGTAGACCATCACGTCCCCGTGGGAGAACATTCCCGGAATCACCGACAGCCTGTGCTTGGGGGTGGGGGTGCCGCTCACCTCCTGCACATAGAAGTCCCGGATTCTCTCGGCCCAGGGGGCGGCCAGGGATTCGGGGTGGCCGAAGCGGGGAATGTTTTTCAGCATCAGGCGGATGTTTTCCTCGCCTTCGTAGTCGTCTTCCAGCACCTCGGCCAGTTTTTCCCAGCTGAGGCGGCCCTCCTTCACAACGCGCTGCTCGATGGCGGCGAAGGAATCGGCCACTGTCGCCAGGGCGATGCCGTCCACGTTGAGGTTGAGGATGTCCACGCCGCCGTTGGCGCTGTTGAGGCCCCGCTCGATGGGCCCGTGGCAGAAGAGGTTGAGCACCAGCTCGGGGGTGTTGCGGGAGACCACCTCGTAGTGCCAGTCATAGCCCTCCTTGATGCAGTCGATCATCACCTTGAGATGCTGGGTGAAGCCGTCCCAGAGCCGTTCCAGGCTGGGGTTTCCCTCGTCCATCATCTCCCGGAGGCTGTAGATCAGCGCCCAGGACATGTTGAGCCGGGTGACATCCTGGAGGGGGTACTCAATTCCCGGCAGCGCCACCCAGTTGCAGCCAACCTTGGCCCGCATTCTGGCAAGCTCCCGGGGATGGCCCTGCTTGACAAAGCCCTCCTCAATGCCGGTGGCGAGGGAGAAAGCGGGGCCTGTCCCCTTTTCCAGAATGCAGGCGAGGGCCTTCCTCGTCAGCTTGTCGTCGCTGCCCTCAAAGACACGCACCGCCAGGTTGTAGGGAATCGCCAGCGTGTGGGCCGCCTGTAGGATGAGGAAGGACAGCTTGGAGGTGAGCTCCCGGCTGCCGTCCGGGGTCTGTCCGCCCAGCTGGGAGTAGTGGGTGTCGTTGTAGAAGAGGCTGGCCAGAATCCAGACCGCCTCGTCGTCGGTGAGGATACCGGCGGCGGTGTCCCGCTCGTAGAAGGGCCGCAGCAGCTCATCCAGCTGGCCCAGCGCTCCGCCCATGAAGTAGGTGCGGTCGATGCTCTGGAAGACGGCCAGAAACTGGCAGGCCTCCCGGAAGGTCTGGGGCGGGCCCTCCAGCAGTTGGGTCAGCACAGCGGCCATGGCGGTGTAGTTGTCCTTTTCCCAGCCGGAGGCGGAGTCCGCCCTGCGCTGGGCCTCATCCCGGTGGCGCTGGGTATATTCCAGAATGCCCAGCATGACCTCCTCTTCCCCGTCGTAGAACTCGGTGTCGGCGGGGTTATTGAAGGCCCGGTATTTGCGGATTTTCTCCAGCAGCGCGGGGAAGCCTTCATTCAGACCGATGTTCATGTCGGGGCCCAGATGGTTCATGCCCCCGACGCCCGGCTGGCGGATGTGGTACTTCTCATGAGTGGGAAAGAGGTGCACGGGCTGATCCTCTTCCCGCAGCCCCGCGTTAGCGAAGTGGGTGAGGTTACCGGCCCATGCCCCTGCCAGGGCGCTGGCGGGGTGGATGTACACGGGGATGGTCGCGAAGAGGCGGCGCAGGTTTTTGCCCACGCAGAGCGCGCCGTACAGCCGGTCGCTGCCGGGGGGATACTCCGGGGTGAAGGTGAAGTCGTCAAAGCAGAGGAAGCCGTGGTCGTCGGTGTTGTAGCTCCCGCCGAAGTGTTCCAGCTTCTTTTTGTTCTCCTTCACCTTTGTGTCGTGCATGGCCTGGATGCGCTCCAGGCTGTCAGCGGAAAGGGCTACAAAATCCATCATGGTGGTTCTTCCTTTCGGTTCTTTGTCATTGCTTTGTGTAATACAAAACCCTAGATAAAACCTGTGAAACCGAGCGATGCGTTCTTTGAGGAAAAGAACGTGCTCTGAGCGAGAGTTGAATAGTTATTTTATCATTGCTTCGTATATGTGACGGTACGGCCCTCTTTCTCGAACAAGGGGAGCAGCGACTCCATCTCCGCGTTGGTCGGCACGGTGTAGCGCTCGCCCTCCAAACCCAGCATGGCGAATTTGCCCTCGCCCAGGCGGTGATAGGGGCAGAGCTCCACCCGCTTTACCGGCAGCGCGGAGAGCCGCTGTGCAATGAGGGGCAGCTCCTCCCAGTTGGCCCCGGGGATGCAGGGGACGCGCACGATCACCTCTGCGCCGTCGGCCAGCAGGCGGGCCAGATTGTCCCAGATGCGCCCGCTGCCCACGCCGGTCAGCTCCCTGTGTACCTCCGGATCGGCGGCCTTGAGGTCGTACAGGAACAGGTCGGTGTAGGGGAGAACGCGCTGGAACCACTCGTAGGGCAGGTGGCCCGCTGTGTCCACCGCCGTGTGGACGCCCATCTCCCGGCAGCCCATGAGGACGCGCTCCAGGAAGTCGATCTGCAGCATACACTCCCCGCCGGAGAAGGTGACTCCCCCGCCGCTGTCCTGATAGTAGGGCCGGTCCTCGGCAATGCGGCGGAGCAGCCTTTCCGCGGACATTTCCTGCCCGGTGATGGCAAGTGCTCCGGCATAGCAGCTGTCGGCGCACTTGCCGCAGACGTTGCACCGCTCCCGGTCTATTTCGTGCACCCCTTCCCCGTTCAGGAAGTGGGCCGGACAGAGGGCGAAGCAGGCCCCGCAGCCGATGCACTTTTCGGGGCTGAACTCCAGCACAGGCTCCAGCTCCCAGGATTCGGGATTGTGGCACCACTTGCACCGCAGGTTGCAGCCCAGCAGGAACACCGTCGTCCGGATTCCGGGCCCGTCTTGAATGGAGAAGGGCTGGATGTTGAATACCGTGCCGGAGCTTCCCCGGGCCCGGCTGTCTGATTGTTGCATTCCGTCGATTTTTCCTTTCCCTCAGTGTAGGAGACTGGACAGAACGGCCCCAACCGCCATTCCCAAAGCCAGGGAGCCATCGGGAGCGGTTGGGACACCGTGTTCTTTATAGGGACTAGCTGATCTCGACGACGCGCTGCTCCTTGTGTGCGATGTAGGCGTTTTCAAGCAGTTGGGTCAGGGCGGTGCCCCGCGCGGTGTCAAAGAGGATCGGTGTGCCCTTCTCGATGCCGTCCAGCCACATCCGCATGGCGATGGGCAGCGCCTCGGGCATCTCGTCGGGGAGGTACCAGCCGCCCTCAAACTTGTTGGTGCGCACCTTGACCTCGTTCCCCACCTGTATGACTGCTCCCTCGGTGCCCAACAGCTCAAAGCAGTTGGCCTGGTAGGGGGAGACGAAGGAAGTTTCCAGCACGGCGATGGCCTTGTTCTCGAATTCCACCACCGAAACAGCGTTGTCCTCCGCCGGGGGCGGGCAGTGGTTGGTGTTGAAGACGGAGGTGATTCTTTTGGGCTTGCCCAGCAGATAGGCGGCGGTGTACATGGGGTGGCAGCCGAGATCCATCATGGCGCCGCCCGCCGCATCCTTTACCTCATACCAGTAGTCGGGCAGCCACCCGGCCAGGGAGCCCTGGTGGGCGGTGCGCATGCGCATGTAGTGGATTTGCCCCAGGGAGCCGTCGTCGATCAGCTGTCTGCACAGCTGGGCCAGCGGCGTGGTGAGATTGGGGTGGGAGATGCAGAATTTGACGCCGTTCTTCGCCACCGCGGCGGAGATTTCGTCGCACTCCGCCACCGTGGGAGCCATGGCTTTCTCGGTGAAGATGTGCTTGCCCGCATTTGCGGCCTTCACCATCACCCGGCAGTGGTCGGTTGTGGGGGCGTCCACCACGACGGCGTCCACATCGCTGCGGGCCAGGGCCTTGTCCAGGTCTGCCTCAAAGGGGACGCCCAGGGTCTCCGCCCATTTCGAGCCCCGCTCCACATCGTCGTCCCATACGCAGGTGATTTCGGCGTCGGGCTGGGCGGCCACGGTTTTCGCGTAGTCCTCGGCGTGTACGTGCCATTTGGAGAGCATCAGAATCCGTACCATAGCGGAACTTCTCCTTTATTATAATGTAGGCTTCATCAAATTTGGGGAATGTCGATCTCGACTTCCTTGCCCAGCTTGGAGGAGCGGTAGATGCCGTCGCAGATCGCCTGGTTGTGCAGAATCTCCTCGCAGGGAACGGGGGCCGGGCCGTTGGTGAGCACTGCGTCCACAAAGCCGCGCATCTTGCCCACCCACATGTCGCCGGGCTTGTCGCCCTCGTAGGCGTCAAAGGGGATGGTGGGCAGCACGTAGGAGTCGATGTGCTGGCCGTTGACATCGGTGTAGTACATCACGTTGGAGGGGTGGTTCAGCTCGTCGAAACCGCACTTCACCTTGATTGCGCCCTCGGTGCCCAGCCACAGGTTGTCGCCCAGGGAGTCTGCGTGCATGGCCCAGCTCTGCTTGAAGACATAGGTGACGTCGCCCTCCATGCGCACCAGCGCGGCGGAGAAGTCGTCCACATCAAAGGTCTCCCAGCCCTTCCAGTACTTGGGATTCTTGCCAAAGTAGTTGGTGGCGATGGCGGAGACGGTCAGGGGCTTGGGGTATTTGATGGCGTGGAGCGCCTCGTCGATGGAGTAGCAGCCAATGTCGCCCAGGCAGCCGTAGCCCGCCTTCTCCTTGTCCACAAAGGTGCTGCCGGGAATGCCCCGGCGGCGACCGCCGCCGCTCTGCACGTAGTAGACCTTGCCCAGCGCGCCGGATTCGATGATGCTGTCAACCTTTTTACGCATGAAATCGTAGCGCGGCTGAAAGCCGATGGTGAGAATCTTGCCGGATTTACGGGAGGCGCGCACCATGTCCACGCCCTCCTGAAGGGTGAAGCTCATGGGCTTTTCGCAGAGCACGTGAATGCCGGCCTCCAGCAGCGGGATCGCGCAGGCGGCGTGCTGGGTGTTGTAGGAGCAGACGCTCGCGCCGTCCATCTCCACATTTTTGATGAGCTCCTCCACGCTTTCAAAGGCGGGGGCGTTGGTCAAGCCGTATTTGTCCAGGAACTCCCTGGCCTTGCCGGGGACAAGGTCGCAGGCACCGACGATTTCAACATCGTCAAAGGTCATGTAGGGCCTCATGTGGGCGTGGGCGATGCCGCCGGTGCCGACAAATCCGATCCTCACTTTTTTTGCCATTCCTAGAACCTTTCCTTTCCTCTGCTTCATATTTCTTACATTTGTTTTGAGTTTTTCCTTCAAAAAGCGCCCGAAGTGGGCGCTTTTTGATAGCTTGGCATTATATTGCCGTACTGGAAAGCGCGTTCGCCTTCATTATATCGCCCGGCATTGTAAATTCAACTGAAAGATTAACAGTAATCCGACATTATTTTACGCGGTTCCCTGTCAATTAAGTTGTGATGTTGGGGTCAGCGTCCATCTTCTCCTGAATGAAGGCCATCATCTCGTCGTAGCCGGCATCTCTCATCTTCTGGCGGTAGTCCTCCAGAATCTTAATCGCCTCGTCGTCGGAGGCCGCCGTGATGGCTACCTTCTTCAAATCCTCGTAGTTGACGGTGGCCATGGTGGCGTCAAACTCCGCCTTGCCCTCCCACTGCTCGGCGATGTCCTTTGCAGTGTAGCCGTCGAAGAAGACCAGGTCGCGGACTTCGCGGGCATAGACCCAGCCGGGCTTGTTGTACTCTACGCTCCAGCCGTAGCTCTTCTCGCGGTCGTCCATGGCCAGGTTCTCAAAGCCGAAGCCTTCCAGGTAATAGGTCTGCTGATCCTGAGCCTTTGTGGTCGTCCACTCCTCGGTGCGGGTGACAATGTCGCCTTCCCTGGTGTAGTGGGTGCCCTCAATGCCGAATTTGGCCAGAGTCCAGCCCTCGTCGCTGCTCAAATAGTCGATCAGGCCCAGTGCGCGCTCGGGTTGCTCGATGTCGGCGCTGAGGAACAGGCAGCCGAAGCCGTAGGCGCCGAGGCGGCTTTCAGTGGTTGCGGGGGTGCCATCGGTGCGCAGGAATGGGCCGAGAACGACATATTCCATCTCAGGGTTGGTCAGGTAGAGGGTGGATTCAAAGAAACCGTTCATGTGCGGCCAGTGGCAGCCAAAGGTGGCGACGCGTCCGGTGGCCATCTTCTCCTTGCCAAGGGTGTCGGTCTGGGTCAGGGCCTCTGCGTCATACAGGCCCTCGGAGACCAGCTTGCGCATGTAGAGGATTTTTTCGGTCTCCTCTTCGCGCATGTACTCGTGTACGATCTTGCCGTCTACCACTTCCCAGCGGGTGTTGTTGCCGCCCGGCCAGAAGGTGAGGGTGTACTGGTCATAGCTCCAGCCGTTGTGCCAGTTGCCCGCGGGGATGACAGGCTTGCCGCTGATGTCGGTGAAGCCGCCGTCCTTGATCTTGTTGAGCAGGTCGTAGAGTTCGTCCGCAGTGGTGATGGAGGTGGGCTCCACGCCGAGAGACTCAAGGATGTCCTTGCGGGCGTAAACGCCGTAGGCCCAGTTGGTGGTGTCTTCCTTGGTCATGGGCTTGTTGGGGATGATGTAGCGAGCGCCGGCAAAGTCGGCGTTCTCATAGTGCAGCTCGCTGAACGCGGTGGAGATGTTCTCCTCCATGGCGCGCTTCACATTGGGGAACTGATCCACATAGGGGTTCAGGTCGAGGAGCATGCCGTCCAGGGCGGCGTTCTTGATCTGCTCGCCTTCGCCGCCGGGGATGGTATCCCAGAAGGGGGCATTGGTGATGTCGGGAACGTCGCCGCTGGCAAATACCAGGGCCAGCTTCTCGGTCTCGGAGGTTGTGATGGTCTCAACATTGAGGCTCACACCCAGCTTCTCAATAATCGCCTGGGCGACCGGCCCGTTGTCCCAGCCGTCGGGGAAGCCGTAAGCGCCGCCGTTCCAGTCCATCAGGAAGTTGTAGGTGATGGGTTCCAGGTCTGTGGCCGCCTCAGAGGAGTCCTCTGTGCTGGCGGATTCCGCCGTGCTGCTGTCCGCGGTGGACTCACTGGACTGCGCGGGGGTTGATCCGCTGTCTGTGCTGGAGCTGGTCGAGCTGTTGCAGGCCGCCAGGGAAACGACCAGCAGCGCAGCCGCCAAAAGCGCCGCAATTCTCTTTCCGAACATGTTTTTCCTCCTTGTTATCCCGTCAAATTTATATTCAAGCAGTCACCCCGATAAGGTTACTCCTTGATAGAACCAATCATCATACCCGACACGAAATACTTTTGCAGGAAGGGATAGACGCACATAATTGGGACGGTGAGAATCATAATAAAGGCCATTTTGAGCGATTCCGGCGTGGTGGAGGAGGTCACCCCCATCATCATCGCCTCGCTGCCCGCGTTGGGATTGGTCTCGAACACCGCCGAGGAAATCAGCTCGTTGAGCAGTGTCGCGGCGGGGAAGGCGTCACGGTTCCGGGGCAGGAAGTAAGCGCCTGTGAACCAGTCGTTCCACGCGTTGACCCCCACAAAGAGGGCGATGGTCGCGAGTGCGGGCACCGAAAGCGGCAGCATGATGCGAAAGAAGATGCGCAGCTCACTGGCGCCGTCAATTCGCGCCGATTCCTGGAGGCTGGCAGGCACCGTATTGAAAAACGTTCGCAATATCAGCGAATTGTAAAAGCTGTAGAGGGAGGGGAAAATCAGCACCCAATAGTTGTTCAGCAGGCCCACCTGCCGGTACATGATGTAGGTGGGGATCAGCCCGCCGGCAAAGATGGAGGTGAAGTAGAAATAGAAGATGAAGGCGTTTCTGCCGGGCAGCGTCTTTTGAGAGAGTGCGTAGGCCATCAGGGCGGTCAGCAGGGTGGAAAAGACCACCAGGATCAGCGTCCGGCTGATCGACACCATGAAGGAGGAGCCGATGAGGGGGTGCTCGAAGGCCTTGGCGTAGTTATCCCAGGTGAATACCCGGGGCCACCAGTAAAGGCCGCCCTTCAGCGCATCCTTGCCCTCGTTGAAGGAGACGACGCCGATGTACCAGAAGGGGTACAGAGTCACGAAGCCCAGCAGGGCAAGGATCGTGTAGTTGATTGTCTGGCCTATCTTGTAGGCGACGCTGGTTTTTATATGCGGTGGCGCCGAGACGTCCGTCCGCTTGTCTTCCCTTTTCTTTGCTCCGGTCATTCCAATGAGCCCTCCCTGTTTGAAGCTGTATTTTCAAACTTTTACCAGATTGATATTTCGGTGGTTTTTTTCGACAGCTTGTTTGCGCCCACAACCAGCAGCAGCGACATGACGCTGCGGACAAGGGAAAGCGCCGCCGCGTAATCCAGCTGGTTCATCTTCATGCCCCGGCGCAGGATGTAGGTGTCGATAACCTCGGAAACATCATAGGTGGGAGGCGTCTGGAACAGCAGTACCTGCTCGAAATTCACGCTGAACAGCTGTCCCACATTCATGAGCAGCAAAATGCCGATGGTGGCCTTGATGCCGGGCAGGGTGATGTGCCACAGCTTCCGCATGCCGTTTGCACCGTCCATATCGGCCGCCTCATAGAGGGAGGGGTCGATGCCGGACAGGGCTGCAAGATAGATGATGGAGCCGTAGCCGATACTCTTCCACATATCGGAGAGGACGATGAAGGGAAGAAACAAGTTCTTTTGCCCCAGGAAGTAGAAGGGTTCCATGCCCATGGAAATGCGAAGGTCGTTGATCATGCCGACCGTGGGGGAGAAAAATCTTGTCACCAGTGCGAACACCACCACCCAGGAGATAAAGTGGGGCAGATAGGAGACTGTCTGGATGACGCGCTTAAATTTCTTTGCCCGCACAGCGTTGAGCATGAGCGCCAGCACAATAGGGGCAGGGAAGCAGATCAAGAGCTTGGAGAAACTGATGAGGAAAGTGTTCTTTACCACTCGCCAGAATTCCGCGTCTTTCAGGAAATCCTGAAAGTACCGGAAGCCCACCCAGGGATTGCCGAAGAAGCCGCCCTTGAACGAATACTTCTGAAATGCGATGGCCAAACCCGACATAGGATAATACTGAAATATCGCATACCAGATGACGGCGGGCAGCAAAAACAGGTAAAAGGGCCAGTGCTTCTTGATGCGAACCCAAAGACTCGCTTTTCTGGGTTTTGCGGGCATGGCGGTAGTGCTCATCTGCCATCACGTCCTCTTCTTTTCTTGGTGGAAATGCAGGGTGCGGGGTCGAATGCCGGAAGGTAGCGCTAAATGGGACTACATCGAACTCCTGCCGCTTTGCGGCAGTCGAATGTCTCATTTTAAGATATAACATGAAAACGTGCGGTTCTGAACGCAGATTATCATATCCGTGACAATAAGTCAACATAAAAATGAAATAATTAGCAATTATTTACACTAAAAAGATAAAAAGACTGTCGATCTACGGGGTTGCATAAATATGTCATAACATATAAACTATAATAACATATTGGAGGAAGATACTTATGTCTGCTACACCCCTGTACCAGGAAATCTACGACACCCTGCGGGGCGAAATTCTTGCCGGGAAATATGCGCCCGGCACCCAGCTGCCCACTGAGAAGCAGTTGTGCAATCATTTTTCCGTCAGCCGCATCACGGCGAAGCATGCCCTGGACATGCTGGCCCAGGACGGCTTCATCGAGCGCATCAAGGGAAAGGGCAGCGTTGTCCTTTTCAGCAGCGCCCGGGATAACCCGCAGGCTTCCCCCCTGCGCAATGTCTGCGGCAAGCTGCTTGGCGTCATCCTCTCCGATGTCAACGAGGCCTTCGGTCTCCGGGTCGTCTACGGCATCGAGGCGGAGTGCAAAAAGAACAACATGTCCATGATCCTGCGCTGCTGTCATGGCGACCTGGAGCAGGAGCAGAAAGCGATTAACGACCTCACCGCCCTGGGAGTCTGCGGGCTGGTCATCATCCCCATCACCAGCGAATACTACAACACCAGTATCTTGCAGCTCGTGCTGGGGAACTTCCCCGTCGTGATCCTGGACAGGCAGATGAAGGGCCACAATACCTGCTATGTGGGCACCGATAACACCGCCAGCACAAGGGAGGCGATGGATCTGCTTTTCTCCCTCGGCCACAAGACCATCGCCTGGATATCCTCCCCCGCTGTGCACATGAGCACCCTGGAGGAGCGGGAGCAGGCTGTGCAAAATTCCTTTCTCGAAAGGGGCCTTGTCCCCAATCGGGAGTTGTGGTACCAGGAGGTGAGCTCCTCCCCCCACCTGCACCATAAGCCCGACGAAAATTTGGAGAACATCCATGCCCTTGCGGCCCACTTCCGGAAGCACCCGGAAATCACCGCCGTATTCGCTTCAGAGTATCTCGTCGCGCTGTATGTGAAATATGGCGCGGAGGCGGCCGGCCTGTCGATTCCGGACGATCTCTCGGTGGTCTGTTTCGACTCCCCCGAGCCGCTGGTGGGAATTCACGAATTCACCCATATCCGTCAGGAGGAGGAGGTCATGGGCTCAAAGGCGGTATCCCTGCTGCTGGCCCAGGTGTCCGGGCACGCCAAGGAAAACAAGGAGCAGGTGCGGATTCCCGCAAAGCTGGTTGTGGGCAGAAGCACCACCAGCGTAACGCTGGAACCAAACGCGCACTAAGTGCGTATGGTATAAAAAGCCATCACACGCGAGTTGGCAAAGCGAAAGCTTTCGCAATACTAAAAACGGATTGGTGGAAAGGAAGTATTGATATGAAAATCGGCAGCGTTGCATGGGGCTGGACGCCCACACCGGAGGATTTGCCCGTGGGAGACAGCCTGGAGAGAATCGCGGACAATGTGAAGGCGCTTGGCTTCGACATTGTGGACTACCTCTCCGATTACGATTCCCTGGACAAATTCTTCACCACGGAGACCGCAAAGCGAATCGGCGGCTACTGCAAGGGCATCGGGCTGGAGGTGGGTGGATTGGTCTTCCAGTCCTCCCTCTGGAACGAGACGGACAGTGGTAAAAAGCAGAAACAGCTGGACTACTTCCGCAAGTGTGCCGAAACCGCCGACCACCTGGGGGCATGGGCCATCTCCTGCATCATTCCCGGCCCCCACGGGGCCGCGCCCAACCGGATGGGTTCTCCCTCTGAAAAGATGGCCTCAAACCTGCCTGCAGACTATTCCTGGCAGAAGGACTGGGACAACTACACCGCCCAGATGGCTGCCGCCTGCGACATTGCCGCGGAGCACGGCCTCAAAATCGCGCTGGAGTGCTTCCCCGGCTCCCTGTGCTCCACCCCCCACGCAATGCTCCAGGTAATCAAGGATGTGAACCGCCCCAACTTCGGCATTCAGCTGGACACCGCCCACCTCATGAACCAGTCCATCGATATCGAGACCGCAATCTACATGCTGGGCGGCGAGAAGATTTTCAACGTCCACGCCAAGGACTCCGACGGCCTCACCAGGGGCAATCTGCCCTGCGGCGCGGGCCGGGTGGATTACACCGCGGTGCTCCGCGCCCTGAATAACGTGGGCTATGCCGGAAACATCTCGGTGGAGGTGGAGTTCACCGACAATCCCAAGCGATACATGCGCCAGGCGCTCACCCACCTGAAGGAGTGCGTGGAAGGCATTTATTAGCATCGCTTAAAACGGCGAAATTTCTCCTCCTGCTGCTTTTTATTTACTTATTTCCACCAAAATAGCGTTTGGGATGTTGACAGCGGCCCCCTTCTATGCCATAATGCTAGACAACATAACTCAAACGCTTTGACAGGGACAAACGGCGGGTAATCTGCCAACGGGAGTTTCCTAGAACAAAGAGAACTTTTCTTTGGTCGTGCGCTTTCAGAGAGCCGTCGGTCGGTGCGAGACGGCAGCAGCGGGAAATGACCTATCACCCTTGAGCGGCCTGCCCAAACCGGATACTCCGGGAGTAAGCGAGGACGGGTTTTCCCGTTACAGAAAGGCGCATTGTTGGATGCGCGCAAAGCGGCCGCAGCAGCGGCAAGCAGAGTGGTACCGTGGAGCAGTGGCTTCACCTCTGGAAACAGAGGTGAAGCTTTTTTTGTATCCCAAAAAGCGAGCCTCTCCACGAAAACGGAAAGGATTTGCTGAAACATGAATGCAAGGGAAATCGAGCAGGCGGCCCTTCGGCTGCGGGATGTCGTCCACCAGATTCCGGTGGCCTCCAGCCAAACCTTCTCCCGCATGTCCGGGACGCAGCTCTACCTGAAATATGAAAACCAGCAGAAGACGGGCTCCTTTAAGGTGCGGGGGGCGTACAATAAAATCGCCGCACTGGTGGAGCGGGGCCAGCGCCCCTCCGCGGTGGTGGCCTCCAGCGCCGGGAACCACGCCCAGGGCGTGGCCTTCGCCGCAAGCTCGCTGGACATCCCCTCAACCATCGTCATGCCCCGGGGCGCGCCGCTTGCAAAGGTCTCGGCCACCGAGGGCTACGGCGCAAAGGTTGTGCTCCACGGCGAGTGCTACGACGACGCCTACCAGCACGCCATGGAGCTCTGCGAGGAGAGCGGCGCGGTTTTCATCCACCCCTTTGACGACGAGGATATCATTGCGGGGCAGGGCACCGTGGCGCTGGAGATTCTCCGGGATTTGCCCGCCCTGGACGCAGTTCTCATCCCGGCGGGCGGCGGCGGGCTTCTGGCGGGAATGGCTTGCTGCATCAAGGAGCTGAACCCCCGCATCCGGGTGATCGGCGTGCAGGCGGAGGGGGCGGACGCCATCGTCCAGTGCTTCCGCAGCAAAAAGCATACCGCAATCGACAGCGTACACACCATCGCGGACGGCATCGCGGTGAAGTGCCCCGGCACCAAGACCATGAAGTACATCCTCAAATATGTGGACGACATGATCACAGTTTCCGACGACGAGATCGCCTCCACCATCCTGCTGCTGCTGGAACGGGCCAAGCAGGTGGTGGAGCCCGCGGGAGCGGCCTCCCTGGCGGCGGCCATCAGCGGCAGGCTGGACTTGGCCGACAAAAAGGTGGCCTGCGTGCTGTCGGGGGGCAACATCGACGTGAGCTTCATCCACCGCATTGTGGAGAAGGGCTTGATCGGCCGGGGCAGGCAGATCAAATTCCGCACCGTCATGCTGGATGTCCCCGGCAGCCTGGAGTCCTTCGCCCGCATTGTGGCAGGGTGCGGGGCCAATATCATCGCCATACAACACGACAGGCTGGACGCCAGCCTCCGCCTGGACGAGGCCATCCTCCACTGCACCTGCGAGGTGTCCGGCCCGGAGCACGGCGGAGAGCTCATCGCCACGCTGGAGCGCAGCGGCTACCGGGTCGAACCCGAATAAAAAGGAGCTGATCCCCTATGGAATTGACCGGATCCCAAATTCTTATTGAGTCGCTGCTGGAGCAGGGCGTCGAGGTCATCTTCGGCTATCCCGGCGGCAACGCCATCAACATATACGACGCCCTGTGGCAGTACAGGGACAGGCTGCGCCACGTGCTGGCCTCCCACGAGCAGGGGGCGGCCCACGCCGCCGACGGCTACGCCCGCGCCACCGGGCGGGTGGGGGTGTGCATGGCAACCTCCGGCCCCGGCGCGACCAACCTGGTCACCGGCATCGCCACCGCCTACCTGGACTCCATCCCCATGGTGGCCATCACCGCCAACGTGCCCCGCGACCTGCTGGGCAGGGACACCTTCCAGGAGGTGGACATCACCGGGGTTACGGTGCCAATCACCAAGCACAATTACTTTGTGTGGGATTCCTCCCAACTGGCCGCCACGGTGCGGGAAGCCTTCGAGGTGGCGGCTTCCGGCAGGCCGGGTCCTGTGCTCATCGACATTCCCAAGGATGTCACCGGGGAGCTGCTGGAGTACCGCCCTGCGGGCCACTACGAGCTCCGCCCCCTGCCCCAGCCAAAGGAGAAAGCCCTTTCCCAAGCTGTGAAGATGCTGGAAGCGGCGGAAAAGCCCCTCATCTGCTTCGGGGGCGGCGTGCTGGCCGCGGGTGCCGAGGATGCCCTCCAACACTTTGCCCAGAAGGCCCACGCGCCGCTGGTGTCCACCTCCCGGGGACTCTCCGCCGTGCCCTACAACTTCCCCCTCTATATGGGCCTGCTGGGCATGCACGGCACCCCCGCCGCCAACTACGCAGTGTCGGAGTGCGACCTGCTCATCACGGTGGGGGCCCGCTTCTCCGACCGGGTCACCGGCAGCAAGCCCGCCTTTGCGAAAAATGCGAAGATCATCCACATCGACATCGACCCCTCCGAGCTGGGCAAGAATATCCGGGCGGACTGCCAGGTAGTGGGGGATGCTAAAGAGGTGCTGGACGCGCTGGCCTGGCTGATCCCCCAGCTCACCCACTCCCAGTGGGGGCACAGCCTGCTGGCCTACCGGGCCAGCAATCCCATCCCCGAAATGGCCCAGACCGAGGGAATCGACCCCCGCTCCGTGCTGGGGGCAATCCGAGCAATCGGCGGCGCCTCCACCCTGCTGGTCACCGACGTGGGCCAGCACCAGATGATCGCCGCCCAGCACTACAAATTCTCCAAGCCCCGCACCTTTCTCAGCTCCCTGGGCCTCGGCACCATGGGCTACGGAATGGGGGCGGCGGTGGGGGCCAAGATCGGCTGTCCCGGCAGCCCGGTGGCTCTGGTCACAGGGGACGGCTGCTTCCACATGAACATGAACGAGCTGGCCGTTGCGGTCACCGAGCAGCTGCCCATGGTGATTGTCATCATGAACAACGGGGTGCTCGGCATGGTGCGCCAGTGGCAGAAACTCTTTTACCAGAGCCATTTCAGCGCCACCACACTCAACCGCAAGACCGACTTTGTGAAGCTGGCCGAGGCCATGGGGGCAAAGGGCGTGCGCATCACCCAGCCGGAGGAGGTCAAGCCGGTGCTGGAAGCGGCCTTCGCCGCGGACGGCCCTGTGGTGATCGACTGCATCATAGACCCCGGCGTGGATGTCTTCCCCATCATTCCACCGGGCGGCAGCAGCCGAGATATGATCTACATGGAGTAGCCCCACTACCGGCATCAATCTCTGAAAGGAGCCGCGATATATGAACGAAGTTCAGCAAAACCTCATCTCCATCCTGGTCTCCAACCATTTCGGCGTCCTGATGCGGGTCACGACGATTTTCAGCCGCCGCACCTGCAACATCCGCTCGCTGACCGTCGCCGAAACCCAGGACACCAACGTCTCCCGCATCACCATCCTGTTCGACGCCACCGCAGAGGTGGCCCTGCAGATACACAAGCTGCTGGAAAAGCAGGAGGATGTGATTGGCGCCACCTTCCTGCCCATCTCCACCCCGCTGGTGCGGGAACTGGCGCTGGTCAAGGTACAGCTGTCCGACAGCCTGGAAAAAGACCTCGCCGCCATGGTGGAGGGCTACCACGTGAAGGTGCTGTCCCAGCAGGAGGGCACCTGCGTGGTGGAGTTTGTGGGAACCGGCGAGCAGACCGACAATTTCGTGCAGCTGATGGAGCAGTACGGCATTGTGGAAATCTGCCGCACCGGGGCCGCCGCCCTCAACGAGGGCACCGAAAACATCTACAAGAAAGAAAACAAATAGGAAGGAAGTATTGGAAATGGTCAAGATGTATTATGAAAGCGACTGCAACATGGGCATGCTGGAGGGCAAGACAGTGGCGGTGATCGGCTACGGAAGCCAGGGCCACGCCCATGCCCAAAACCTGCGGGACAGCGGCGTTCGCACCATTGTGGGACTCACCCCCGGCTCAAAGCGCAGGGAGCAGGTTAAGAAGGACGGGCTGGAGGTTTACGACACCGCCGAGGCCGTCAAAATGGCGGATGTGGTGATGATTCTCGTCCCCGACCAGGTGCAGCCCGACGTCTACAACGAGAGCATCCTGCCCGGCCTTGTGCCCGGCAACACCCTCATGTTCGCCCACGGCTTTTCCATCCACTTCAACCAGATCGTCCCCCCCGCAGGCGTGGACGTGAGCATGGTCGCCCCCAAGGGCCCCGGCCACACTGTCCGCAGCCAGTACCAGGAGGGCAAGGGCGTTCCCTCCCTCATCGCAATCGCCCAGGACGCCTCGGGCAAGGCCAGGGAGATGGCTCTCGCCTATGCCGCCGGAATCGGCGCGGGCCGTGCCGGCATTCTGGAGACCACCTTCAAAGAGGAGACCGAGACCGACCTGTTCGGTGAGCAGGCTGTCCTCTGTGGCGGCGTCACAGAGCTGATGAAAGCGGGCTTCGACACCCTGGTAGAGGCGGGCTACTCCCCCGAGATGGCCTACTTTGAGTGCGTGCACGAGATGAAGCTGATCGTCGACCTGATCAACAGCGGCGGCTTTGCCATGATGCGCTATTCCGTCTCCGACACCGCCGAATACGGCGACTACATCACAGGCCGCAAGATCATCACCGACGACACCCGCAAAGCCATGAAGGGCGTGCTGGAGGACATCCAGCGCGGCGTGTTCGCCTCCAACTGGATTCAGGAGAACAAATCCGGCGGCAGGGCCAACTTCCTGGCCATGCGCAGCGTGGAGGCCGCCCACCCCGTTGAGGAAGTGGGCGCGGAACTGAGAAAGATGATGAGCTGGTTAAAGGAAGAAAAATAAGATTTCTTCCTTTAACCTTCGGGTATGCACCTTTTGGGCCGAGGGGCCCAAATATTGACTTCGTCAATACCGGCACAACACCGCGATTGTGCGTCGCCACAACCCTGCATAATACCTTGAAAAAACCTTTTCAATCGACATAGAGAAAGGACCTGATCTCTTGCGCAGTGACAAAGTAAAGAAGGGGGATCAGTGCGCCCCCCACCGCTCCCTCTTCTACGCCATGGGCATGACCAAGGAGGAGCTGGAGCGCCCCCTCATCGGCGTCATCTCCGCCCACAGCGAGATGGTGCCCGGCCACGTGCACCTGGACAAGATCGCCGAGGCCGTCAAGGCGGGTGTGCGCATGGCAGGGGGCACACCCATCCTGATGCCCGCCATTGGGGTCTGCGACGGCATCGCCATGGGTCACGGGGGCATGCACTACTCCCTGCCCTCCCGGGAGCTGATCGCCGACTCGGTGGAAACTATGGCCAACGCCCACCAGCTGGACGGCCTTGTGCTGGTTCCCAACTGCGACAAGATCGTCCCCGGCATGGTGATGGCGGCGGCCAGAATCAACATCCCCGCCATCGTGGTCAGCGGCGGGCCTATGATGGCCGGGAACCTGCCCGAGCGGGGGGATATGAGCCTCTCCACCCTGTTTGAAGCCGTGGGCGCCCGCAAAGCAGGGCTCATCGGCGAGGACACCCTCACCGCCTTGGAGGAGAGCGCTTGTCCCGGCTGCGGCTCCTGCTCGGGCATGTACACGGCAAACTCCATGAACTGCCTGTGCGAGGCCATCGGCATCGCTCTGCCCGGCAACGGCACCTATCCCGCCGTCTCCGCCGCCCGGGTGCGGCTGGCGAAGCAGGCGGGCATGCAGATTATGGCGCTGGTGGAACAGGACATCCGCCCCCGGGACATCCTCACCCCCGCCGCGGTACGCAACGCCCTCGCCGTGGATATGGCGCTGGGCTGCTCCTCCAACAGTGTGCTCCACCTGCTGGCCATCTCCCACGAGGCTGGGATTCCCCTCGACCTGCGGCAGATCAACGAAATCAGCGCCCGCACTCCCAATCTCTGCCGCCTGGCCCCCGCCGGGAAGGATCACATCCAGGAGCTGGACGCTGCGGGCGGCGTGCCCGCCGTCATGAAGGAGCTGGCATCCAAGGGGCTGCTGGACGCCTCCCTCCCCACCGTCACAGGCAAGACAGTGGGCGAAAACATCAAGAGCGCCGCCAACCTGAATCCGGCGGTGATCCGCCCCATCGACAGCCCCTACAGCCAAAGCGGCGGCATTGCGGTGCTATTCGGCAACCTCGCCCCCGAGGGGGCCGTGGTCAAGGCCTCCGCCGTGGACGAGAGCATGTTGGTGAGCACCTGCACAGCCCGCGTCTTTGACAGCGAGGAAGACGCCATCGCGGCGATCTACGCGGGCGGCATCCAGCCCGGGCATGTGGTGGTCATCCGCTACGAGGGCCCGGCGGGCGGCCCCGGCATGCGGGAGATGCTCTCCCCCACCTCCGCTCTGGCGGGGATGGGCCTGGACAAATCTGTGGCGCTCATCACCGACGGGCGCTTCTCCGGCGCTTCCAGAGGGGCCTCCATCGGCCATGTCTCCCCAGAGGCCGCCCAGGGAGGGCCGATTGCTTTGGTGGCGGAGGGCGACAGTATCGTCATCGACATCCCCGCCCGCAGCATCCGTCTGGATGTGGACGAGGCGGAGCTTGCCCGCCGCAGGGAGGCTTGGATCAAGCCTGCGCCGAAGGTGCAGTCCGGCTGGCTGAGCCGCTATGCGCGGCTTGTGACCCCTGCGAGCAGGGGCGCGGTGCTTGAGTAGGCCACCGCAAAAAAGAAGACAAAAACAGCGCAGATTTCATCCGCGCTGTTTTTGTTTTGAATGAATGGTAAATCTCCTTGGAATCTGATTCTTTATTCGTAAAATTTGTAAAGCTCTCTAGTATGTACCCCTTCTGCTGTAATCAGCATGGAACGATTATCATTGAGTCCACTGAGAGAGTACATTCTTTTTTCTTTCAATGATATTTTCCATCTTTTTCCGAAATCGATGTTAAAGCAAATATATGCCTCAAAATTTGACGGATCAAATACGATCGAACAAATTGTTATATCTTGTCGCGTCTTCTTTAAAACGTCAAAGGCCTCATTCACTCCAAAGTCATTCATGTTATCTTTTATATTTATATACGCATTGATATATCTATCCGCCCCGCACCCGCAAACTTCATCAAATTTTTGCTTTTCAAAATCGCCATTTGGGAAATTAGTCATCACAATAAACGCGCCATTAATTTTACTTATTACATTAGTTCTTGTTCCCTCTTCAAGAATTGCAGCATCACCGTGTTGATCTGCAATGATAGCATGTACGCCCATATTGGGGAAAAGAGGGTTTGAAGGAAAGAAAACACTTCTATTATTCAGCGCATCAAAAAAACCTGGGAGGCTGTCCCTTTCCCTTAATGCTTCTTCAAAAACATCAAAAGCGAATATATCCTTTTCATCGCTGCTTGGCTGAAAATTGGGGCTATACTCTAGCGCTTGGCTACATATAAATAAGCCGTCGCTGTTGATTCCGGCAATATCCACGTAAGCTTCACCCATTAATCCTGAAAAACAAAAAACATACCTGTCGGCATAATCGTTAATTTTCAGCTTTAGATCAATTTCCTCCGCATCAAAATTCATGCCATAAATTGGATTGTTTTGACCGTATACCGCAAAACTTGTACACATAAATAAACTCCTTCATGGGGTTCCATTCTTGTATTCACACCAGCGAATGGAAGTACTCCGCCGCGAACTGTAGCTTGGTGACGCTGATTTTCTTATCCCGGGGATACAGGTAGTAACAGCAGTCCCTGGTGGAGAGGACGATGCCGTCTCCCCTTCCCCGGTAGTCATATTCCGTGTGAAGGGAGAACAGGGCCCGGGAGGAAAAGCGAAACGTTTCACCTCGGGAGGGGATGTCCAGCACAAAGCCGATGGGGCTGTGCTCCACTGTTCCCATTCCCATGGGAACGAAACCTTTCGCATTGGGGAGAGCCTCCACCGTAACCTCCATTTTCAGGCGGTAGCTGCCGGAATCGATCTCTCTCTCCACATTCTGCCGCTGGAATTCGTACCAGTCGGGGATGTGGGGGAAGACAGTCTCCCCTTCTGTGGCAGCCAGTCGGCCGTACTCGTCCATCTCCCAGGCACGGCCGCAGTCTGTGCAGCGCAGAGAGCTGCCCCCGCTTTCCATCCCACATTCCGACAGGCAGTGGGGGCACTGGTACAAGACCTTGTGCAGGCCCTCCGCCCGGCCCGGATAGGGGATGGAAACGCGGTTTTCGTACTGCCAGCGGTACTCGTCGTAGACGAAGCGCTCGTTCAGCAGTTCGGTGATCTCCCCGGCGGTCATGGCCGCGGCCTCCTCCGGGAGCAGCAATCGCTCCAGCGTGGCGGAGAGCGGCGCCTTCCGGCTGTGCGCCTCGTCCCAGATGGGGCAGGTCAGGTAGCTGCCATGGCTTTTCAGCAGCACAACCGGCAGCCCCAGCAGCTTTACCAGCTTGCCCACGGCCTTTGGCAGCTTGCTGTTGGTGCCCACATTGCTGTGCCTCGCCTCGGGGAAAACCACGATGCTGTCCCCGTTCTTGCCCACCACCTGGCGGATGGAGCGGACGAGAGCGGGATCGCCTGCAAAGCGGCGGGTGGGAATGCAGCCCACCTGGCGGTAGAGGGTGTCGCCAAAGGCGGCAAAGCCCTCCACATCCGAGACATAGCTTGCCCTGTGGGGAGAGAGGGCGAGAGGGGCGATGTAGTAGTCGGTGAAGCCCTGGTGCTCCGCCAGCACCAGAAAAGGCGGCTTTAGACCCTCCATACCGACGCGGTTGATTTTGAGCTTTCCAGGCGCGGTCATAAGCTTGCAGGCTCCCCACACCAGCGGCAGCAAAAGGGGATTTTGCCTGCCGGGTTTGCGGGCCATATCGTAGGGCGTCATGTCCCCCTGTTTGTTTTTCAGCATCGGACTATTCCCCAAAGGGCTTGATTGCCCTTGTCATGATAAAGGTGGGGAAAAACTTGTCCAGATTCCAGTTGCTGTCCCTGTCCTCGATGAGGTGAGTGAGCTGCAAGCCCGCCTTCAGTTGCCCGCCGATCTGAGTCTCCAGGGAGTGGCTGAACTGGTAGCCGTCCCCCGCCACCTCCTCCGGCGTCTTTCCGGTGCGCTGTTCCTCTGCTACGGGGTCGTAGGGCAGCGGATAGGTCAGCGTCAGCGCGGCCTCGCTCTGCTCATCGTCGGGAAAGCAGTAGACAATAGGCTGGGTGATTCCCGCCAACAGGACGCCGCCGGGGCGCAGAACCCGGTAGCACTCCCGCCAGATGGGCTCCACCTCCCGGATGTAGCAGTTGGAGACGGGGTGGAAGATCAGGTCGAAGCTGTTGTCAGCAAATGGCAGCGGCTCGGTCATGTCGCCCCGCAGGATATTGATGGCATAGCCCTCCCGTTCGGCCACCATCCGCTCGGTCTCCCGCTGGCGGTCGGAGATGTCCAGCAGAGTGCAATCCGCACCGTGGGCGGTGAGCACGGGGAGCTGCTGTCCCCCGCCGCTGGCCAGGCCAAGCACCTTGGCTCCCTTCAAGGTGGGATACCAATCGAGGGGAACGAAGGTCTCCGGTGTAAGGAGAAGCTCCAGCTTTCCCGCCTTCGCCTCCAAAAACACCTCGTGGGTGATGGGGATTCCCCAGGGGATGCCGCCCTCCACCCATTCATCCCAGCGCGCCGCGTTGGTGAGGGTATACCGTGCCGGATTATCCAGCTGGTAGTGGGAGAAGGGCAAAATTTCGCCGTTCTCCTGCTCCCGCGTGGTCTCTCCCACCAGACGGAATCCGCATTTTCGGACAACAGCGCCGGAGGGCTCATTGGTAAGCTGCACCAGCGCGGACAGAAAAGGGTAGCCAAACTCGCCGAATACCCAAGTGCAGAAGGCGGTCACCGCCTCGGTCATGTATCCCCGGTTTTCGTGGTCGAGGTCGAGAAAGTAGCCGATGCTTGGCTCTTTTCCGTCAAAGTCGTCGCCGCCAACACTGATCATGCCGATGACCTGCCCGGTCTCCTTCAGGGTGATCGCCCAGGTCATGAAGTGATCGAGGGGGTCATTGGTCGCATAGCCCTTTGTTGTGCGGTTCTGAATCCATTTCAGCACCCACTCCTCGCAGCCGTGCCAGTCGCTGTGCCACCGCTGCACGTGGGCCTTGGAGGCAATGGAGATCAGTGCGGCCTCGTCGGTCTCCTCCCAGCGGCGCAGCAGCAGCCGGTCGGTCTCCAGCAATTGGATCATCGCAATCCGTTCCTCTCTGTCAGTCGCCCGCCACACGGCAAAGAAACGGATCCGGTAGTCCCTTCCGTTCTCTTGGCGCTATGGCCGGCCTGTAGTGATAGTTTTGTCCAGCAGAACCTCGCCGCCGGTGGTGGAAAATTTCATTTTGTAGAGGGTATTACCCTCCCAACCCTCAATGTAGTAGGCGTTGCCCTCCAGCTTTGCCACCTGGATGTCCGCGCCGGGGTGTTGGGCGGAAAATGCGGTCTTGGCGTCCTCCAGGCTGAAGGACGCGGAAGCCGTGGATGCCTCACTGGAAGAGACGGCTTCCGTTTCGGAAGAAGACGCCGCCGGAACCGGGGTTTCAGCCGCGGAACTTGCAGCAGCAACCGGCGGGGACTCCTGCTGGGAGGAAGAAACGGGCGCCTCACTTTGCACAGCGGGAGTAGATTCTTCCTCTGCTACTTCCGGCTCTGCGGAGCTCTCAGTCGCACTGCTTTCGGCGGAAGATTCGGCTATGCTGCTCTCCACGGAGGACTCCGCCGACTGCGGGGCATTATTTGTGGCGGCACAGCCGGAAAGCGCCAGCAGGCCGATCAGCAAGGCGCTAACAACTGTCAATGATTTTTTCACGATAGATTCTCCTTTTGTCCCAATGTAGTACCCGATTGCAGCCATACCGCAACCAGGATAAATCCAGTATACATTGTTTCACAGGAAAATAAACCGTTTTTCGACAGTGAATGTACTTTGTGCCGCAGTCTCTGCCTTCCACACAGATTTAGCCAAGGCTGTGGGCTTTTTCCATGCACTATTTGTCAGGATTGGCCGTTCCAGCGCTCAGCGGGGTTGCCCTCCATCTTTCCACGAAAGACAGCGCCCTCTGCCATCTTGACCTTGCCATCATTGCGGATCACCGCGCCCGTTGTGTTGAGGATGGCGGCTCCGCCCGCCTCCAATAGGAGTTCACCGCTGTTGATGATCTCACCCACCAGCAACCTGTCGGTGCGCTGACGGGTCATGTTGAGCAGCAGCGTCTCCCCTTCCCTGCCGCCGGAAAGGAGCAGCGTTCCCTTGTTTTCCAGCAATGCGCCGGGGTAGTTTGTGAGGCTACCGCCCGTCACCCGAATCTCGCCACTGTTCACGAGGGAGCCCACAACGCTGACAGAGCCCCTCTGGCGGGATTGGCCCTCACCCCACCCCAAAATAATCAGGGTACCATTCACTTTCAGCTCCCCTTTAACCTCCAGGTGACCGTAGACGGTGAGGGTGACGCCCTCCCGGATTTCCAGCGCGCCCCGTTCCGGCACCACCCACCGCTCCCCTGCGGGGATACTGGAGTTGGCAAACAGCACGGTGAAGCGCTCCAGCGTCTCCCCGCTCTGAAAGAGCAGCGCCTGATCGGCCTCCTCGGCGTAACCGGCAAGGGGGCCAAAGCCAATCACCAGCAGCAGGGCGAGCAAAAGTGCGGTTAACTTCTTCATAGAGTCCTCCAATAATTCTAATAGTTATTCTATTCGCTGTTCTAATAGAAAAGATAACGCGTATAACACGCTACTTATTATACACCATTCAAAGAAACTGAACACACTACCCTATAAAAGTTTACAGTTGCGATTGTCAAGCCGCTTTTTAGGCAAAGAACCGTGTCGAATTTTGTCAGTTCCATTCATATACTTCACCGCTTCGCTGTGTTATACTTTCTCCGAAAAGAAGGAGCATTCCGGTAGAGAATGCGGCGATTCCCTGCCGGACAATGTGAGAAAGGACGGATTTGATTGAAGAAAATAGTCAGCTTAATTCTGGCAGTTGTTCTGGTGGCAGGCATGGCCTCGGTGGCCTTCGGAGCAGCTGGCGGCTGGAAGCCAATCGGCTTCCGCTCTGCGGAGGAGCTTGGCGGCCCCAACTTTGACCCTTATCTGGAACAGGGAGAAATAGAGACAGACGCTTTTCTCGATTTTTATCTCAGCCAAGCAGAGGTGCCGTCGCTTGATCTGGGCACAGTCCGCCCTGGCGAAAAGTTGATTCTTGCGACATCTCCCGACTACTATGAATGGGAATACCCGGAGGATTCTTCTATCGACCTGAGATGGACGCCCCGGGTGTTAAAGAGTGCGGGCTTCCGCTTCGGCGTGCAGGTTGCCGCAGGAAGCAGAACAGTGGATGGCCGCACCTTCTCCCCCGTCCTGAAAGATTTCGTGGCCTTTGGCGAAGAATACGACGATGCTGTCACGATTGTCATTCCCTTTGTCGAGGAACTGGTGAGCACCGACAGCGTGGACTTCGACTTCACCTTCTACGCAACCCTGAACGGTGAGCGCAGGCGCTACAACTTCACCGGCACATTGGAAAACGAGACTTTCGATCTTGGCGAGAACGAGACCTTTGCCGACACATCCCAAGGCGAGGTTTTTGAGGCACAGGCGGCTGTCCGCAACCTGGAGATCAATCCGGGCGCAGACGTCACCCTCTTCGCCAATGTCTTTGAGAGAAAGAAGTATTACGCGAAGGCCTCCCTGGAAATGGTGGAGCCGGATTCCGAGCTGGCCAAGGCCAACGAGGGACTGGTGGGCAACCTCAAGTTGAACACTGTGGGCTTCACCAATGCCACCGTCAAACTGGGCGAGCCCTACAAGGATTACTACATCTACGACGAGGAGTTCAACTTTTTGGGCATGGGCGATGCGGAAAGTCTGCCCCTTCGGATTAGCTACTACCTGTGCACCAAGGAACTTGCTGTCGAAATCATAGAGGAGACGGAAGTCCCCGGGGTGGACGAGCCGGAAACTACTGTTGCCGTAACCGACGAGGCCGACACGCAGGCCAAAGAGGTCAACGGCCCCGAGGATGTAGCCTGAGCGGATTTTCAAGAGGCGGACAGCGTTTTGCTGTCCGCCTCTTTTTTAGTCGAGATACTTGATGAAGAACAGTTCTGCGGGCTGCACTAGAGGCTCCTGGTCGAGCAGGAGAACCCCACACTCCCGATAGCCCAGCCGACGGTAAAAGTGCTGGGCTTCTTCATCCGCCTGGGTGGAGGTCATCACAGCCTCGTGGCCCAGCGCCCGCATTTCCTCCTCCCACTGGAGCATGGCTTGCCGCCCAAAGCCGCGGCCGCGGTACCCGGGAATGAAAAAGATCATGTTGAGAAACGGGATGCTATCCCAAAAAAGGCCGTAGCGCAGGTAGCCCACCGCCGCATCGTCGTCCCACACCAGATAGACCTGGCTGTCCCGCTGCTTGCGGCGCCACTCCTCCCGGGAGATGTGCCCATCAAAGGTGAGATACTGCTCCAGCTCCCCTTCTCCGGCGTATTCCATGCGAAACATGCGTCCAGCCCCCTTTCTTTGCCCTAGTATACCAGAAAAAGGAGCAATCTTCCAGGCGGCTATTGTCAAACCTATAGCAAACCTGATAGAATAGCAGGAGAAAATACCCCAATCAAGAAAGGGATGATGGATAATATGACCACCAACCAGCGCTGTGAAGAATTCCTGCACCGCTATGGCATGCACTACGACACCATCGATATGCGGAAGGAATTGAAGGTTTTTATTGAAGAGATGGAGGCTGGCCTGAAGGGCGAACAATCCACCCTCATGATGCTGCCCACCTACCTGGGCGTGGACAGCAATGTCCCCACCGGGACGCCGATTATCGTCATGGATGCAGGCGGAACCAACTTCCGGGTGGCCTCAGTCACCTTCAGGGCAGGCAACTCTCCCCTGATTGAGAGTTTTGAGAAGTATACCATGCCCGGCTCCCAGGGCACAATCTCCCGGGAAGAGTTCTTCGACACCATCGCAAAGCGGCTTCTGCCGGTGATTGGAACCTCTGAGCGGGTGGGCTTTTGCTACTCCTACCCCAGCGAGATACAGCCCAACCGGGACGGCATGTTTATCAAGTTCAGCAAGGAGGTCTCGGTAGACGGCCTGCTGCCCGGCATGATGATCGGCGAGGGCATCAACGAGGCGCTTGCGAAGTTGGGGCAGTCCCCTAAGGAGTTCATCATCCTCAACGACACAGTGGCGGCTATGCTGGGCGGCATTGCACAGCAGGCGGGAACCGCCGAAAAGAGTGACGGGCATATCGGATTTATCCTGGGCACCGGCACCAATACCTGCTACCCCGAGCTGTGCAGCAATATCACTAAGGCCCCCGAAGCTGTCTGCCGTGAGGGAACGATGGCTGTCAACGTGGAGTCGGGCGGCTACGGGCGGTTCCCCCGGGGCGAGATGGACGAGCGCTACGACGCCACCACCAAAACCCCCGGCCAGTACAAATTTGAGAAAATGGTATCGGGTGCCTACCAGGGCGGAATCCTTTACCTGACTATTCTACAGGCAATTGAAGACGGTCTCTTCTCCGATGCCTTCCGGGAGGGCTTTGCACGCTGGAAGGAGCTCATTCCTCTGTGGGAAGTCGATCAGTTCTGTGACGCCCCTCAAGGAGACAACACGCTGGCCGACCTTGTGCGGGATAACGAAGACGACCGCAACCTGCTGCTCGCTATCTTTGACGCCAGCTATGAGCGCGCGGCGCGGCTGGTGGCAATCAACCTCGGTGCAGTGATCAAAAAAATGGGCCGTGGAGAGAATCCAGAAAGCCCTGTCTGCATCACAGCAGAGGGAACGACCTTCCAGAAATCCCGGCTGTTCCGTGAAAAGCTGGATGGGTATGTGAAGAGCTTCCTGAATGGGGAGCTGGGTGTTTACTGCCGCTTCCTCACTGTGGAGGACGCCACGCTGCTGGGAACTGCCGTGGCTGGTCTGATTGGATAAGAAATAATCGCAAAACAAAACCCCCGGATTTTATCGGGGGTTTATTTTGTCACAGATTATTTGTCGATTACAAGCTCTTCATTCTCGGTGAAGGTGGCCTGTTTCTTCATAGGAGCATCCTCATCCACCAAGCGGCCCATGACGACCATGCGGTAGTCGTTGGGATAGCCCAGCTGTGTGCCGTCGGGCAGCACATAGATACAGGTGGAGAGAAGGATATACTTGTCGGTATCGGTGAGATTTTTCGCGCTGTCGTAGTTGTAGATGGAGCGGGGCAGAATCTTTTCCTCTACCAGCTTATGGAATTCCTCGCCGTTCAGGCTGCCGTTGTTGTAGGGGAATTCCGAGTCGGTGACATGGGCGGTGAACACGGCGCAGATCTCATATGCAAACTTTTCCTTGTCGGTTGCAAAGAAGATGTAGGGCATATCCACAGCGAGCTCGGGATCGCGCAGATCGTGGAGCGGCCCAAATTTGATCTCGTACTGGCTGCTGGTGGGGGTGTCGGTCATGGCATGGCCGTAAATGGTCAGGTTGGTGGGGAGGTCTTTTCTGGTGTAATCCCCGAAATCTGTCCGGTAATCGCAGTAATACACACCGTTGAAGCTGTCGGGCATTCCTTCTTCTTTCTTGAAGTTCCTGCGCCAGTAATAGTTGTTCTTGGTTGACTCGCCCTCTTTGTCCACATGAAGCAGAACGGCGTCGGCGATGGCGGTATTGTAGACTTCTACCCAACCCACGGTCTCATCATTGATCTCACGGGCTTCCTCAATCTCGGGTGTAAAATCCGGAATACTTGCGGTCACGGAATCCGCGGCGGGTTCGGAGGAAGATGTGCTGCTCTGAGAACTGCTGGAACTGGAAACGCTCTCCTCGGAACTGCTTCCCGGGTCTTGGCGGTCGCTGTCACACCCCACAAAAATGGTCAATAGCAGGGCGAATGTCAGTAAAAGTGCGCCTATCCTTTTCATATTGGTATCCTTTCCCTTTCCCATATCTCTCCGGCTGATGCCGTTGATTTCCTGTGTTGCTCAGACTGTAATATTATAAGAGTCTTCCCCTTTCCCGTCAAGAGGGCGGGGATACCCCTTCATCCTTTGTTTACAATTAACACTGTCTCCCTCGACAAAACGGGTCATTTTCGTTACAATATGATCATTCGAGACACCGTATTCTATCTTGTTGAGAGGGAACCTCTATTATCATGGATTTTTTTGACCATTGGCTGACATCGCTTCCCCCCTGGGGGCAGCACTTGGTGTTGATTACGGGAATTGTTCTGGCGCTGACCCTGTTGGCACTGTTGATTTGGCTGGTCTTTCGCCTGTTGATAGGCCCTAGAAAGCCAAACCCCAACGCCTCTCCCCCGGTCATCGTCACGTTTCATCCCCACTGGAGCGGAAATCCCAACGAATTGGGGAAGAAAGTGGGCCGAATTGGCCCCAGCCGGAAGTTTTTTGTGGCACTGCTGGCGACGGAAGCTATGCTTTTTACGATATTCTGGTTTGGGATAACCTCAAAAGAGAGAATTCCGGTTCTGATATTCTTTCTCGCTATGTTTGCCTTTGTCGATTTGCTCTATTTTTCCAGGCAGAGCTCCGGCATTTTGTTCTACGAATATGGGATTGTATACCGGCAAGGTAATGCCGTGCGGCGAATTGCTTACGGTGAGATGTCTTCCATCCGCCCGGTAATCAACCGGCAGGCTCCGAACGCCTTGTCCCCCTTCTCGAAATGGTAGACACGCAGCCAATCGTGTATACTGAAAGAAGGAGGCAAAAAACATATCAAACAAATCAAGAAAAGGTGAAGCTCCACCGCGTTACGATGAAGCATTTAGGGAGGGCGCGGTTCGGATGGTTGTTGAGCAACATCATCCAGCTCGACAGGTCGCTACGGATCTGGGCATCTGCATTGATACGCTCAAAAGCTGGCTTAAACGCGCCGGGCATGAGACATCTACTTCCGCTATGACTAGGCCCGATCGCGTGAAAGAACTGGAAGCGGAAAATCGGGCATTAAAGAAAGAGCTTGCGGAGAAGTCGGAGGCAGTGGAAATCTTAAAAAAATCTCTGGGCATACTTTCGAAACCATAGCCGACAAATATCGGTTTGTGGATTCCCTCAAACGATACTACTGTGTTT
>JBKEBS010000044.1:0-8673 GCA_047973265.1 Oscillospiraceae bacterium | reverse complement strand
GACTCCCTGGTCAAATATGTCATCGACGAGCAGATGATATTGCCGCTGAACTCCTACCTCGACTAGCACTGTTTTTACATCAAGCAGCTCTTTGAGGAAAACCCCTACTACCGGGAGGAAATGACCGCGGTGGACGGCAACATCTACGGCATTCCTGCCAGCGATTCCGGCATTGTGGGCCACGGCGCAGTGGGCTACAAGCTGTGGCTCAATGAGAGCTGGCTGGACGCTCTCGGGCTTGACCGCCCCACCACCACCGAGGAGTTCAAGGACGTGCTCACCGCCTTTAAGACCCAGGATCCCAACGGCAACGGCGTCGCCGACGAGATTCCGCTGACCGGCGCCATCGACACCTGGGCGGGCGACATCCACCTCTACCTCCTTAACGCCTTCGGCTATTTCCACGAGGATCTGCTCATGCTGGACAAAAACGGCGTGTTTTCCGGCTGCGCCAACACGGAATCCATGAAAGAGGGACTCCGGTACATCAATGAGCTCTACGAAGCCGAGCTGATCGACCCCGCCTGCTTCACCCAGAACGACCAGCAGCTCGCTGCCCTGGGCAGCAACGAGGGTGACGTGATCGTGGGTGCGGCCAGCTGCGGGCACGTGGGCATGCTGCTCTCCATCAACGACGTGGAGCGCTCCTCCATGTACACCTGCCTTGAGCCCTTGGAAGGCCCCAACGGTTATCGCGGCATCCCCTTCACCACCGAAAAGCGCGTCTCTAACGCAGCATTTGTCATCACCGACAAGTGTGAGCAGCCCGAGGTCGCCTTTAAGCTGGCCGACCTGTTCTGCTCCGAGGATATTGCTGTTCGCACCCAGGTGGGCATCAAGGGCAAGCACTGGGACGACGCCGATCCCGGCACCTTTGGTATGGACGGCGTAAGCCCCGCCACCCGCCAATACCTCACCTTTGTCACCAGCGGCGAGGGCGCCAGCGAAAACGACGTGTGGTCGTGGACTTGCCGCCTGATCGAACCCAATTGGAAGAACACCTTCCAGGTTGTGGGCGACATCTACGACCCCGCCAACTACGAGGCAAGACTCTACCAGGAAACCGAGAAGCTCCGCCCCTACGCCGCGGAAGTCCTGGTCATTCCCCCGCTGTTCTTCGAGGCGGAGGCCGCTTCCCGCATCGCCCAGCTGAAAGATCCCCTGAAAGACTATGTGAAATCCGCCGTGGTGGAGTTTGCCACCGGTAAAAAGAACGTGGACACCGACTGGGATACCTATGTGAGCGATTTGGAGAAGCTGAACTACTCCGAGTATATCCGGCTCTATCAGGAGACATACGACAAATAACCTGTGCCGAACCGCCGCGCCCCCACCTTTTATGGGGGCGTTTGGCGCGGCTCTGGGAAGGAGAGGCAGCATGACTGAGGAGCACGGCATAGCGTTGGAGGAACAGTTCCTCCGCCCGCCCAAGGGCTACGGCATTGTCCCCTTTTACTGGTGGATGGGCGATCCCCTCACAAGGGAGCGGCTTGCATGGCAGTTGGATCAACTGAAAGGCCACTCTATTTCCGGCCTGCAGATCAACTATGCCCACGACTGCGAGGGCGGTCAATCCTACGGCCTGACCTATCCCAGTGATCCCCCCCTCTTCTCCGAGGAGTGGTGGGAGCTGGTGGGTTGGTTTGCCGACGAGGGAAAAAAGCGCGGCTTTGCGGTCAGTCTGTCGGACTACACCATCAGCAGCCCCGGCCAGGGGGGGTATGTTGACCGCATTTTGGCGGAGCACCCGGAACTGCGGGGCTGGCTGCTGGTGCTGGACAGCGCTCCGGTCTCTCCTGATGAAGACTATCTTGCACTTGTGCCAGAGGGCTTTCTGTCCGCGGTATTCTATGACGGCAGTTTCACAGAGCCCTTGGAGCCCCAGAATGGCGCAATTCTGTTTCGACCTGATCGGGTTGGAACGGTGCTCACTGTCAGCGCCGTGGAGCAGGAATATTCCTACGACCCCATGCATCCCGATTCCGGCAACCTGGTTTGCAGCCACTTCTACGGCCTGTTTGAGGAACGCTTCCCAGGCCGCCTTGGCACCGACATCAACTTTTTCTTTTCAGACGAGCTGGACTTCGGCCTCCGAGGCAAGCTGTGGAACCCCTTCTTTGCTGCGGAGTTCCAAAAGCGGAAGGGCTACGACATCATCCCCCACCTTGCCGCCCTGTTTGTGGAGCTGGGGGATCGCACCACCAAAACTCGCCTGGATTACTCCGACGTAATGGTCACTCTTCAGGAGGAGCACTACTTCGGCCCGGTCTATCGCTGGCACGAGGAGCGGGGGATGCTCATCGGCTGTGATCACGGCGGCCGGGGCCGGGATGTGGGCGAGTTCGGGGACTACTTCCGCACCCAAAAATACAACCAGGGGCCGGGCTGCGACCAGCCGGGTCTCACCTCCGACATTGTCAAAAACAAGGTGGCCAGCTCCATCTCCCACCTATATAAGCGCCCCAGAGTTTGGCTTGAGGGCTTTTACGGCAGCGGCTGGGGAACCACCTCCACCCAGCTGACCGACGCCATCTACCGCAACTACGCCATGGGGCAAAACCTGCTCTCCCTTCACGGCCTCTACTACTCCACATATGGCGGGTGGTGGGAGTGGGCGCCCCCCTGCAACTGTTTCCGCATGCCCTACTGGGAGGACGCCGCCGGATTGCTGCAAACGGTGGAGCGGCTGAGCTTCCTGCTGAGCCGGGGTGTACATGTCTGCGACACAGCAATCGTCTACCCGGTTGCCTCAGCTGAGGCCGGGATTGGCGCCGAGGAGGCATCAGACACCGCTTTCCGCGCGGCAGAGCTCCTCTACCGCAGCGGCAACGACCTGGATTTCATCGACTTCGAGTCGATTGTAAATGCAGAGATTTCCGGCGGCAGGCTGCACATTTCGGGTGAAAGCTACTCCGTTGTGATTCTCCCGGCCATGCAGGCAGTTCGTTTTGCTATGCTGGAAAAACTGAACGCCTTTCGCCAGGCGGGCGGAACGGTGCTGACCATTGGCTCCACGCCCCGCTTCAGTGACCGTGCAGGGGGCAATGACCCGGTGCTGGACGCCTTGGTGGCTGATCTGTGCCCCACCGGCAGGGTGATCAGCCTGGAATATCTGCTCCCTACCATCCGGCGGGCTGTGCCCATCCCCGATTTCACCTGCGAGTACGAGGGGGACATCTACCTGAACCACCGCCGCATCGGGGAAAAAGACGCCTATTTTGTGTACGGCGTTCCTGCCGGAACGCTCTGCCGCTTCCGCGCCTCCGGCACTCCCGTTTTGTGGGACGCCGCCACGGGTGAGCGGCATTTGCTCGCCGTCGAGGCAGCCGATGTTCACAGCACCGCCCTGCGGCTTCCCCTGGAGGCCACCAAGGCCCAACTCATTGTCTTCGAGCCCTCTCCCAAAGGCCTACAGCCCCTGCGCACCTTCACTCCCACTGCCCGCATCGACCTGGACGACGAATGGGACTTCACCCTGCTGCCCACACTGGACAACCACTTTGGCGACTACCGCATCCCCGCATCTGGCATAATCGGCCCGGAGCTCCGCCTCTGTGACTACGCTGTCTCCGCCGATGGCAATTTCCCGCCGGAGGAGGCATTTCTGGAAAAAGCACGCTTCTCCTATGGGCCGTACTTCCTCAAAGCGGGGCCTTTCCCCAGTGAGACGGCCTTTCTTGCAGCTGTCCAAGATGCCGCCAAAGGCGAGCTGGAGCAATTCGCAGAATACCCCTTTTCCATGTGCTACGGCGTCTGGGGCGACCCGGGCAAGCAGGGCTACCATGGCCTGAAGGAGAAGGTCAGCGACCTCTTTCTGACTGTGGGGGAAAAGCAAAGCACCCTGACCGGCACGGAATACATTCCCGGTAGCGAGGGGAGCGGCGCAGTCTTCTACACCACCGTTTTCTGTGAAAACCCCTGCGAAGCCAAACTTCTGCTGGAAGGCATCGCCCCTGCCGCCGTTCGTCTGGACGGCGAAGCGGTAGCAGATTTGGAGAAGCCATTCCATCTGGACGCAGGTTACCACAGTGTTGTGGTGGGCTACTGTGAATGCGGAAGAGCCGCTGTGGCAGTCGTCGATGTGTCGAAGACCCAGCCGGATTGGCAGGCGCCATCCCTTTCCATGAAATGGAAAGGCATGCCGGGGTTGCTGCCCTTTGACTGCTACAGCGGCGAGAGGCTCCGCTACGGTTTCTATCGCTTCCTTTCGCCCCCTGGCCTTCTCTCCATGCGGATTCCCTGCAGCGACCCGGTTCAAGCCTTTATCGATGGAGTAGAGCTTCCATTAAAGGAAGAAAATAGCAGCTGGATCGCTGAATTGCCGGAGCCTTTCTCCAGTCCCCGCACCATTTTGCTCCGGGTCGCTTTCTCCCACGGAAGATATGGCGGCGCAGCTCTGGGCGAGGCCATTGAATTCACCTGCACGACCGGCCGTATGACTGCCGGAGACTGGTCTGCTGTAGAGGGCCTCGCCAGCTACTCCGGCGGTGCAGTCTATGCCCAGACAGTACAGCTTTCGAAGGAACTTATCACAAAAAGCACTTTGCTGGAACTGGAGGATGTGGCGGCCTCCGCCCGCGTTCGCATCAACGGTGTTGAGGCAGGCGTTCGCACCGCCCCACCCTGGCGCTTCTCTGTGGGGCAACTGCTACGGCCGGGTGACAATCGCATCGAGGTAACTGTCCACAACACGCTGGCCAACCACTATCAATCCATCCCCACCCGCTACAGGGGAGAGTCCCGTTCGGGCTTACTGGGGAAGGCCGCTCTCATCATAGGTAAGGAGTGATTTCAAGATGGACTACAACATATCTCCCGGCCCCTTCGCCAACACATGGGACAGCATCACGGGCCAATACAAATGTCCGGAGTGGTTTCGGGACGCCAAGTTCGGCGTCTGGTCGCATTGGGGCCCCCAGTGCGTGCCCATGGCAGGTGACTGGTATGCCCGCAACATGTATATGGAGGATTCCTCTGCCTATAAGCATCATCTTGCAAATTATGGACATCCCTCAGTCTTCGGGTACAAAGATGTCATCGAGCTGTGGAAGGCGGAGAACTTCGACCCCGATGCCCTGATGAATCTTTACAAAGGGATGGGTGCTCGGTATTTCGTCTCCATGGGCGTGCACCATGACAACTTTGACCTGTGGAATTCCCGCTACCAGAGCTGGAATGCTGTCAACAAAGGGCCAAAGCGGGATATTGTGGGCGAATGGGCCCGAGCCGCCCGCCAGCAGGGGCTCCGCTTTGGGGTCTCCGAGCACCTGGAGCGCAGCTACAGCTGGTTCGCCACCAACAAGGGCCGCGATGCCAAGGGCAATCTCCGCGGCGTCCCCTATGACGGAAACGACCCCGCCTACCGGGAGCTGTACCTGGATAACCATCTGGAGGACAGCAACCCTGCCTATCCACTAAACCCCTCCCCCGCCTTCGTGGAGAACTTCTATCTGCGCATAAAGGATCTGGTGGAGCGCTACAATCCCGACTGGCTCTACACTGACGGCGGCGTCCCCTTTGGCGAAACAGGCCTTGCCATGATCGCCAACTTCTATAACCACAACTTGGCACAGCGGGACGGCAAACTGGAGGCTGTCTACTCCTGCAAGGACATCAACCACGTCTTCCCCGACCTCTATCATGGGGAGTATCGGAAAAATGTGGGCATTCTTGACCTGGAACGCACCATCTCCGGGACGATTCTGGATGCGCCATGGCAGACAGACACCTGCATTGGCGATTGGTTCTACACGAAAAACTGCAACTACAAAACAGCACTGACCGTTTTGCAGCAAATGATGGATGTAGTCAGCAAGAACGGGACTTTTCTGCTGAGCCTTCCGCTGCGCCCCGATGGCACTCATGATGAGGAGGAGCTTGCCATCATCGGCCAAATCACCCGTTGGATGGCCGTCTATGGCGAAGCCGTCTATGGCACCCGCCCCTATTCCCATTATGGAGAGGGCCCCTCCACCAACGTGACCGCCGACACCATTCAGGAGCTGGACTGCACAGAGGAGGACTTCCGTTTCACTAAAAAGGGGAATACGCTCTATGCGGTCTGCATGAATGCCGCTCCTGGAAAGCCACTCTGCATTCAATCCTTGAACGGGCTGCGGGAGCAGGTAGAAGTAGTTGATTGCCTTGGCGGCGGAGAAGTTCGTTGGGAATGGCGGGACGAAGCGCTGATTGTTAGGGTCAATCCAGGGGAACAGTCACTTCCTATGACTGTACTCCGGCTGCGCTGTAAAAAGGCATTTGACGACTGTGGTGCATAAAATTGGCTCTATTGAAAGCAAAGAAATAGGATGGTGGCTCTGAACATTTCTTTTGAAATGTTCAGAGCCACCATCCTTCATTTTGTGTACAAACGTCACCTTTGATACAAAGAATTCTTGCACCTTACTCCGCACGCTTTAACACGATGTTTTGTTTCATACAGCTGTCCGATTTCTTTATATGCATAATGCGAACTAATGAAAAACGGGCGTATCCTGTCAAACTGAGCGCAACACAAAATACGAACATCAAATTGCACATTTGGGGTGAAATTGTTTTATCTTCATCCAGCGCCGTGCTGCAATCTCAACACAAAAAGAAGTCGTACATATCAAAGCACGGGAACCCGCCGTTCTGTTCAAACTTATTGAGACAAAACTGTAAACATTCATCTGCACCTGTTGACGGGCATGCCGCACCACGTTACAATTGCTAACAGTATTAGCAACGAGGACAATGATATATGAGCAGAGACGAAAATGCGATAAAGATGCTGAAACTGATGGAGCAGATGCCCCGAAACACGCCCCATATCATTTTCAACGGGCTGTCGAGGGGGGAACTTTTTATCTTGAACTTCCTTTACAGCCGCGGCGATAAAGTGCGTCCGGGGAAAATCAGCAAAGCGATGCACACCAGCACAGCCCGCACCGCGGCGGCTTTGGGAAACATGGAAAGGAAAGGCTGGGTGCGCCGGAAACCGGATGTAGACAACCACCGGCAAACCTTGGTTTACCTGACGGCCTCGGGCAGAAAGTACATTGAGGCGATGCGCCGGGAGGTCCTGGAAGGGGTTCTGGACATTCTGGATGAACTGGGAGAGACGGATACAAAGGAGTATCTGCGGATCATGGAACGAATGCTGGAGATTGTGACCCGGCAGAAAGCAGATAAGGGTCACGCGCCAGGTGGGGAGGAGATATCAACATGAGAGAACGACTGCAACGTTTTTTTGACGGACGAAATGGCGTGGACAATTTGGGTCAGTTCCTAAATATCACAAGCCTTATTTTGCTAATTCTGGGAATATTCACCCTCCCAGTTTTCTCTTTTTTGGGCATTGCCCTGTATATCTGGAACCTGTACCGCATGCTAAGCCGTAACCTCTACAAGCGCTCACAGGAAAACGATGCTTACTTGCAGCTGACAAACAAAGTCAAAAAATGGCTTTCCCTGCAGAAGAAGCGCTTTGCACAGCGGAAAACGCACCGCATCTACCGCTGTCCTTCCTGCAAGCAAGCCGTCCGGGTGCCGAAGGGGAAGGGAAAGATTTCTCTGACCTGCCCGACCTGTCAAACGCAGTTCATCAAGAAAAGCTGATGTTCGGGTATATTACAATTCAAGGCGACACGCTTTCAGAAGCCGACAAGCAGCGGTACCAGGCCTATTACTGCGGACTTTGTCACCGGCTTGGAACGGAGTTCGGAGCTGCTGGACGCGCCACCCTCACCTACGACCTGACCTTTCTCTCCATTCTGCTGCATTCACTTTATCCGGAGCCGGAGCAGACAGATACTTTTCGCTGCCCGGCCAACCCGCTGCGGAAGTGCCGCTATCTGGAAACATCGGCTACTAGGTATGCAGCCGACCTCAATGTAATGCTGGCCTGGTATAAAAGCCTGGATGACTGGAATGACGAGGGGAGCCTTGTCGCAAAAGGCAAGGCAAAGCTTTTGGAGGCGCCAGCCCGCCGTGCGGCCGAACGCTGGCCACGGCAGGAAATGGCGCTCCGGGAATCCTTGGAGGCCCTTTCGAAAATGGAGCGCGTCGGGGAACTCAACCCGGACAGGCCCGCCAACTGCTTCGGGCAGCTCATGGGGGAGCTGTTTGTGTGGCGGGAGGATGACTATACTCCCATTTTGCGGGAGATGGGTGCCGCCATGGGTAGGTTTATCTACCTGATGGACGCCGCCATCGACTTGAAGGGCGACCTGAAAAACGAGCGCTACAACCCCCTGGCAGGTCAGACCAATACTGACTTTACACCGATGCTCACCATGCTGATGGCGGAATGCACCGCCCAATTTGAACAGCTGCCGCTGGAACAGGATGTCACAATTCTGCGGAACATTCTGTATGCAGGCGCATGGGTAACCTATCAGACAAAAAGAGGAAGAAACGGGGTGGAAGAAGCTTGAACGATCTGAGCCCTTCCCGAAAAAGTAGACAACAACCTCAACAGGCAACGAGATAAAAGTCGCGGGCGAATTCATTCGGGGAAATCCATCCAATAGCAGAGTGCGGGCGGAAAGAATTGTAATACGCCTCAATGTACTCAAAAATGGAAAGTTGTGCCTGGCGTCTGGAAATGTAATGGGTTAGGTGGACCAATTCACATTTGAGGCAGGAGAAGAAGTTTTCCGCAACAGCGTTGTCATAGGGGTCACCCTTGCG
>JBKEBS010000043.1:0-1785 GCA_047973265.1 Oscillospiraceae bacterium | reverse complement strand
CTCCATCATTTCCTCATCAGATGCGGGCCAGTAAGGGGCAAGCTCCAGACCGCTGCCCACCCCTTTATAATCGTAACCCATATTGGGATGGGTGATATTCCGGCTATAGTATGTATAGGTATGATCGTGATAGGCATTGGTGTCGTAGCCCTGCGCCCGCAGCTGATTGCCCAGGCAGAAGTAGAGACTGTTGTCCGCCGCCACCCCAAAGGACTGCTCCCCTGCCTTTGGCGTCAGGGATGTACAGGTCACATATTCTCCGTCAGAGGTGGAGGCCCACCAAAGGGGTGTGTAGAAGTTCTGAAAAACAAAGCCCTCGTGGGACAGCCGGTACAAGGTGGGGGTGCGCTCCGGAGAAATTGCCCAGGAGTTGAAGGACTCCGCCGTAATCATAATGAGGTTCTTCCCCTTAAATAGCCCTGTATACTCGTTTTTCATACTGGGCGTCTGCCCGGCCAAATAACTGTGAATTGTCCGCAGCGTCTCATCTGTCTCCGACGCAGCCAAAGCTTTAAAGTCAATGTCCATGACATTGGGATTCTCAATGGGCGGAGCCTCCTCCCCATCCCAAATCGGGGCGATCACCTCGTCCTCTGTCACCACTTCCGCTTGCTCTGGGAAGAGCATCCGCTTCATGTCAATCCGCAGCGAGGTCACATGGCCAAAATTGGCGAGGACCAGCTCCGGATTGCCCTGATCAAAGTAGAGCTTCCGGGGGGAAATGATCCCACTGTCGGAAAATGCAATGGTGGTAAGCGCACAGCCGTGCAGCATTACGGAAACCAGAAGCATACTCAAGAGTCCCGTGCCCCGAAGGAGCCGGTCAGGGGTATACTGCTTGCCGAGAATACAAAGGGCAATCAATGGGATAAGAAGCAGCAGGACTGCAGGTGCGGTGCGCCAGGCGCCAAAAACACCCACCCGCCAAAACTCCGTGGCATCTGTTGCAACGGAGACGGAGTACACCGCCGGAACCGTGCGCATAACCGTGTAGTACACCGACTGGACCAGGAAAAAAACCGTCAAACCGCCCATGAGAAGCAGAGACAGAGGGCGGTTTAAGCGTCTGCCGCCTATGCTGCACAGGGCGGACAGCAGAACGCCGAAGGCCAGTGTAAACAGGGTGGTATAGAGCAGGCCGCAATTCCAAAGTCCCTTGAAGTTCCAAGCTTTGACCACAAGCTCCATCCAAAGGAGTCCCAGGGGGAAGGCCAGCAGAGGCAGGTATTTTCTGCCGAAGCGGCAACTGGCGCCTTGTATTGTCTTTTGTTCAATCATGACATCCTCCAAAGAAATTCGCACGAAAACAGTTCCCTACACTTATTGAGTCTAGCAAACTTTTCGACAAATTCAAGTGCCATTTTCTTTAAGAATTTCTTGTTTTTTCTTAAATTTCTGTAGGATTTAACCTTGACAAATCAAACGTCCCCACCTATGACAAATAATGGTATGGGTGCTGTGGGGCGGCGGGCTGTCGGATAAAACCGTATCTCCCGCGGCGGCGCTTCGCACCTGTGGCATAATCTGTCCGCCTCTTCCATATTCTGTACTGTATGAATGGAGGTTTGCTCACATGAAAAAGCTGCTTGCCCTTCTTTTGATTCTGGCTCTGATCCTTCCCCTTCAGGCCTTTGCCGCAGGCCCGGATACAAAAGCCAAAGCTGTGTTTTTGATGGAAAAAGACAGCGGGATTATTTTGCACGAGGAAAATGCCCACGACCGGTTGGAGCCCGCCAGTGTCACCAAGATCATTTCCATCGCGTCGATCACGGAATCCTGCGGACG
>JBKEBS010000042.1:0-24776 GCA_047973265.1 Oscillospiraceae bacterium | reverse complement strand
GGAAGTAGATGTCACATGCCCGGCGCGTTTAAGCCAGCTTTTGAGCGTATCAATGCAGATGCCCAGATCCGTAGCGACCTGTCGAGCTGGATGATGTTGCTCAACAACCATCCGAACCGCGCCCTCCCTAAATGCTTCATCGTAACGCGGTGGAGCTTCACCTTTTCTTGATTTGTTTGACATGTTTTTTGCCTCCTTCTTTCAGTATACACGATTGGCTGCGTGTCTACCATTTCGAGAAGGGGGACAATATTCTATAGCAGAATATCGGATGGTAGTGCAGGTAAAGAATGATGGTTCCGGCTTGACTGCAGTCAATGTTGCATTTCAAACGGCTGATGGAACTGCCAAGGCTGCAAATCCCGTATTTGTGAACCATTACTCGGCAGATAGTGATTTGACAATCACTAATACAGTTACGGGCACCTATGCCGACTTGACTCGGCAGTTCACTTATAAGTTGACGCTGAATGCAGCAGGTGGAGTGACCACTACTGATACATACAGCGCTCAAATTACCAGAAAAAATGGCACAGTCGAGGCCGCTTTTACAGTTGGCTACTCTGCCAATGCTGATATCAAACTCGCTGATGGTGATGTGGTCGTAATTTCGGGTCTTCCGGTCGGTACAACCTATGCCTTACAGCAGGTGGGTGAAAGTACATACAAACCAGCTGTAAATGTTACAATCAATGCTGCGGCTCCAGTAAACGAAGCAGTTAGCACTGATGGTGCATCCCTGACAATCGGTGCTGCTGGTGACGGTGCGGTGACCCTGACAACACCCATCTCTATAGGTAAAAAAACTAATATTGCAGCTTGGGCAAATGTCTATCCCGATCCTCCCACGCCCACCGGTATTCTTATCGATACCCTGCCCTATCTTCTTCTTGTTCTCGCCGGTGTTGGCGGTTTGGTTGCCTTCATCGTGGTGAAGAGACGCAGAAGCCACTAAGGCCATAGCCTATGAAAAATACCGGCAGCACAGTAAATGAAGGTGTCGGCAAAAAGCTTGGCAGAGGAACTGTGAAAATAGTGGACAGCACCGTGAATCTTGCGGTGCTGGCCCTGTTCCTCCTGATCATGGCGTTCGGGGTTTACGCCCTGTGGGACAGCAATCAGGTTTACGCCTCTGCCAGTTCCACGCAGTACGCCATGTACAAGCCCGTCTCCGAGGCTGACGAAGGATTGTCCTTCGGACAGCTCCGGGCGATTAACCCTGACGTCTTCGCCTGGCTGACGGTATACGGCACCAATATCGACTACCCCGTGACACACGAGGAAGACAATGAGCTTTATGTAAACACCGATGTAATGGGGAATTATTCCCTCTCCGGCAGTCTGTTTCTAGACTACAACTTCAAAGGGGATTTTTCCGAACAAAACAGCATCATCTATGGCCATCACATGGATAAAAGCGCCATGTTTGGTCAGATTACCGATTTTCTAAATCAGGATTTCTTTTCCCAGCACTCCTATGGGAATCTGTATTATGCAGGGAAGAACCATGGAGTAGAACTTTTTGCTATGATGGAAGTAGACGCCTACGACAGTTCGGTCTACAATACCAGCGTACAGGAAATAAATGCGCAGGACTATCTGGACAATTTGCTGGAAAAGGCGACCCTGACAAAAGATATTAAGGTAACACCGGAAGACCGTCTGGTGCTTCTCAGTACCTGTACCTCTGCCAGCACGAATGGAAGGCATATCCTTGTGGGCAGAATCACCGACGATACCTACGCCGATCCCTTCTACATAGAGGGGGAAGATGGCGGGAACATTCTCAGCGGTATTGATTCCCTCCATTGGATGGATGCCATTAAGGCCCTGCCGTGGTGGCTGTGGGCGCTGTTGGGCCTGATTCTATCGGCTGTACTCTATCTAGTAATCGAGAAGGTAAGGAAAAGAAAGCATGGTAAAAACGTGCAAAACTAAATACTTGCTTGCGGCAAAGTGTCTGTTAGCTGCGCTGCTTTTCCTTCTGTTATTGATTCCTATGGGGGGGAGGGCACAGGCTTCGTCTCCCATTGTCGCGGAGGTAACTCTTCACGGTGAGCAGACGTTTCAGTTCACCAGTCGCTATGATAAGATCGGGAACAAGAGATGGGCGGAGTATGTCTTTGAGGCCGTTGACGTTGACGCTCCCATGCCGGCAGGCGCTGTCGGCAACTCGCTCACGATTCGCCTTACAAAGGATGAAACCTTCACAATTGGTCCAATCTCCTATCCCATCGCTGGCATTTATCACTATAGGATGTATCGCACAATAGCCCCAGAAGATGACGGAGTTGTCTTGTTGGGGTATCCAATGGAGTATAACATTACGATATACGTCCAAAACACTGGCAAAACGATTGTGATAATCGAAGACAGAGAGGGTAGAAAATATGTGGTGCTCGGGTTTAACTACGTAGAATGGGAAGAAACAAACACCGACTATGGCAGACCCGAGGGCCCGGATATCACGATGGAAGAAAAGTACCCCGAACTGTTCGGTGACAAAGAGAGTTCAGCTATCAATCCTGAGGTAGAAGCAGAGGATGATGACTTGGGCCTAGGTTCGATAAAGGACGAGGCCCCTGTAGCAAATGATGTGCCGGAGCGATCTCCCCAGACTGGGGACGAAAGCAACCTGTCGTTTTGGGTGCTTCTCGCAACGCTTTCCACATTTGGTTTGCTGGTCTGCGGCTGGTTTGCACTCCGGCTGTATCGAAATGGAAAGGAGCATCAATGACCCGCATGAGCATTAAGAGCAGACTGATATCCTCCTTGTTGATGGGAATAGCCTTCATTCTGCTGGGCGTATTGGTGTTCTCGATTTTCCAGATATCAGGTATCCAATCGGACAGGCAGGCTGCGGCAGGCGAGTATGGCGTGCTGCAAGCCGAATACAGCCCGCTCTCTGCCATGGTGGAGGAGACTTCCGCAGTAAAGAGAGACGGCGCCCTGAAAGGCGAGGCCCTGTTTGCGATAAACCCCGACTATGTTGGCTGGATTCAGATACCGGGTACGGTGATTGATTATCCCATTGCCCGGGGTGCGGACAACCACAAGTATCTGACCACCACCTTTTCCGGAGACAACAATCCGGCGGGGTCGGTCTTTATGGACAAGTCTAACAGCGGTGGCTTTGCATCCGAGCATGTTATCCTATACGGGCACAGGATGAAGGACGGCACGATATTCAGCAACCTGGAGTATTTTTTGGATGCCGATTATCTCGCCGAGAATCCTACAATTGTGATAACGCTCCCCAACGGGGAACAGCGCGATTATCGCGTCTTTGCGGCCCGGATCACCGACGCGTGGGATTCTTCTTATCGTGTCGCGTTTGACGACGATGCCGATTTTGCAGCCTTCAAGGAGCAGATCGGCGCACCCGCAGATGCAAGCTCCATCCTCACACTTTCGACCTGTTCACCCTCGAATCAATATGATGAGCGAGTGTTGGTTCATGCAGTTCCCGCTTTAGTGAACGAGAAATGATGATAATCAAAACAGCCTGCTTCAGAGGTTAACTCTGGAGCGGGCTGTTTGCTTTGAATAAATTCGAGATCAGCGCAGTGCGCGGGCGACAGCATCCTGCCAGCCCTGATATTTGGCTGTGCGCTCGTTTTCCGGCATGCGTGGGGTGTAGCGGCTTCGCTTTTGCCGCCCTAAGATATCCTTATCATACAGTCCCAGGGCGATACCGGCAGCATAGGCGGCACCTATCACGGACAACTCCTCGTTGGCGGGCGCCGACAGGGGAAGCCCGATGATATCACTTTGAAACTGCATGAGATAGCTGTCACGGGTGGGGCCGCCGTCGACCCGCAGTTCCGTGATTCCGATGCCAGAATCCTCCTGGACAATGCGAATCAGATCGGCAATTTGGTAGGCGATGCAGTCCTCGGCGGCGCGGACAATCTCCGCTCTGCCTGTGGTGCGGCTCATTCCACAGAGCACCGCTTTGGCGGTGCTGTCCCAATAGGGTGCGCCGAGACCGGAAAAGGCGGGGACGAGATAGGTTGTATCCGCGGGGTTCGCCTGGGACGCAACCTGCCCGGCCTCCTTGGAGGAGGAGAGAAGGCCGACCTCCTCCACCAGCCACTTGATGACCGAGCCTGTGTAGTTGATGTTCCCCTCCAGTACAAAGGTGACCACACCGTCCATCCCCCAGGCCAGGGAGGTCACGGCGCCATTGCCGGAGTATACCGCTTTGCCGCCGGTGTTCATCATCACCGAGGAACCGGTGCCGTAGGTGGCCTTCGCCATGCCCGACTCCAGGCAACCCTGCCCGAACAGAGCGCCGTGGGAATCACCCAACACCGCGTGAACGGGGACTTTGTTTGGGAGCAAGCCCTCGAAATTGGTGTGGCCGAACAGGGAGTTGCTGTCGCAAATTTCAGGCAGCGCGGTGGCAGGGATGCCGAACCAGGCGCAGATATCCCGATCCCACTCCAGCGTCTCCAGGTTGAGCAGCTGAGTGCGGCTGGCGTTGGACCAATCTGTCTTGAAGCTGCCCGTCAGCTTGTAGACCAGCCAGCTGTCGATTGTGCCGGCACAGAGGCTGTCTGCGCTGTACCCGGGCAGACTCTCCAGCTGCCAAGCAATTTTTGCGGCGGAGAAGTAGGGGGACAGGGGCAGACCTGTCCGGGAACGGATGGCCTCTTCGTGCTCCCGCAGTCTTTCGCAGATGGCGTCCGCGCGGGCACACTGCCACACGACGGCGTCCCGGAGGGGCAGGCCGGTGGAACGATCCCAGATCAGCGCGGTCTCCCGCTGGTTGCTGATGCCGACGCCCAGAATCCCGGCGGGGTCGACCCCCGTTTTCTCCAGGACATCCTTTACCGATTGCAAGGTGTTGTGGTAGATTTCCATGGGATCGTGGGAAACCCAGCCCTCAGCCGATATTTTCTGCTCGTGAGCACAGTCGCTGCGTGCGAGTACCTCGCCCCCGGCGTTGAACAAGACCGCCTTGGTGCCCGCCGTGCTCTGATCAATTCCCAAAAGATAGGATTCAGACATGGCGGATCACCTCCCTCACCGATTGCACAATCCCGGCGGCGTCCAGGCCATAGTGGGCGAATACTTCCCGGGAGTTTCCGGCGATGACGGGCTCATCCGGCAGGGAGAGATTGATCACAGGCCGGGGACACTCCGCCCCCACAATCTGGCTGACCGTCGCGCCCAGGCCCCCATAGGGGCTGTGCTCCTCCACGGTGACGACAGCTTTCGCATTCTTTGCCGTCTGTACTACCGCGTCCCGGTCGATGGGCTTCACGCAGTACATGTCCAGCACGGATGCCGCAATTCCCTCCCGTTCCAGCAGGAGAGCTGCGTCCAGCGCGGGGCGCACCATCTCCCCGCAGGCGATGAGTGCGACGTCGCCCCCGCTCCGAAGCTCGGTAGCTTTATCCATAGAAAACGGGGAATCGTCCGTATACACATCCTCCACCGGATTGCGACCCACCCGGATGTACGCGGGGAGGGAATCCTCCAAGAGGGAGGCCATCAGGCGACGTGTCTGGTGGTGGTCGCTTGGCAGGTAGACCCGCATGCCGGGGATGGCGGCGATGCCCGCGATATCCTGGACGGAGTGGTGGGTCATGCCCAGCGCGCCGTAGCTTACGCCGCCGGATATGCCGATCAGCTTGACGTTGGAGCCGCTGTAGGCCACGTCCACTTTAATCTGTTCATAGCTGCGGGTGGAGAGAAAGGAGGCGGGGGAGGCCACAAAAGGCTTTTTGCCGCACTTCGCCAATCCTGCCGCCACCGATACCAAATTCTGCTCGGCGATGCCAACCTCGATGAACTGCGCAGGAAATTTTGCCGCAAAGGGGCCGAGGGAGGCGGAGCCCCTGGAATCGCTGCACAGCACGACGATGTCCCTGTCGGCTTCCGCTTGTTCCATGAGCACCTCGCAGATGATCTGGCGGTTTGCGATCTTATTCGGTTCCTTTTTCATGTGCAGCCGCCTCCTTTGCGCTCAACTCGGCAACAGCCTGTTCGTATTCCTCCGGGGTCGGCACGCGGTGATGCCATTCAGCCTTGTTTTCCATAAAGGATACCCCGCAGCCCTTGACGGTGCGGGCGATGATGACGGTAGGCTTTCTCTGGGGCTCCTTCGCCTCGGCGATGACGGCATCCAGCGCGTTCAGGTCGTTCCCATCCACCTCCAGCACCCGCCAGCCAAAGGTGGCCCAGCGCTCCCGCAGGTTTTCGTGGGACATCACATCCTCGGTGGAGCCGGAGATTTGCAGGCCATTGCGGTCGACGATAGCGATCAGATTGTCCAGCTTGTAGTGTCCGGCCAGCATGGCGCCCTCCCAGACAGAGCCCTCCGCCAGTTCACCGTCTCCCATGACCACGAAGACCCTCCAGTCCGCGCCGTCCATGCGGGCGGCCAGCGCCATTCCGGCCCCTACAGAGAGGCCATGCCCCAGTGAGCCGGAGCACATCTCCACCCCAGCCACCTTGCAGGTGGGATGCCCGATGTAGGGGGAACCGAACTGGGAAACACTTTCAAGCTCCTCCTTTGGGAAGAATCCCCTGTCGGCCAGGACGGCATAGAGGGCCTCCACGCTGTGGCCCTTGCTAAGCAGGAAGCGGTCGTGGCCGGGTGTATGGAAGTTGTCCGGCGTCACATTCATTTGGGAGTAGTACAGGGCGGTGAGGATGTCCACGACACTGAAATCCCCGCCGATGTGCCCTGTTTTGGCCCGGTAGACGAGGTCGAGAATATCCCGCCGCAGGGCAAAGGATTTGGCGGCCAGATTTGTCATTCCAATCAGTCCCTTCTAAAGCCCATGCTTGCTATTATTCGCCGCGCAGGTAGGCTTTGATCTCCGCGTCGTTTTCATCGTAGAGGTCGGGCGTCACGCCAATGTATTTGCACGCCTCGTACAGCACCGGCACCACGTCGCCGTGAATTCCCGTGCAGTGGTGGATGTAGGGGCCCTCCACAATTTTGGCCTCCAGACGCTTCCAGTTCTCCACTTCGATCCAGAGATAGGTGCCCTTGGTGTAGGGGCCGTCCACACCCTTTGCGGTGCCCATCAGGAAGCTGTACTGGCCGTTGTCGCCGTCAAAGCGGGCAAGAGTCACTTCTCCGTGCTTACACTCCGCTTCCACAGCACCGGGGTGGTCAAAGGCGAGGGGATAGCCCAAAATCGGCTTTGTCTTGGCGAGGGAGAGGGGCCAGGGGCCGCAATGCTGGAGCAGCTCGCCGTTCTCGTTGTCGGGGTGGCGCACTGTCCAGTCCGCGAAAAAGATGGGGGTGTCCCCCATGCCTGCGGCCTGCACCAGCACGGAGGTGATCGCGCCGTGGATGTCGGTTTCGCACACCACGGGGAGTCCCTCGTCGGTGAGGAGCGCGTTGGCACAGCAGGGCATGACGCCCAGCTCGTCCTGCAGGGCATTCCAGCATTGGATGGCGACCGCACGGCAGCCGTATTTCGCCGCAAGTGTCTCCATGGCAACCTTCATGGCGGCCACGTTTTCCGTCTCATCGGGGCCAATGCGGACATCCATGTTGGCCAGGAGGTAGCTGACGGTTTCCTCCACCCTGCTCCGCTCCTCCTTGGCGGCGCGAACCGCCTGGACGAGCTCGGTCATGGGGATAGGAGCTAGTTGGATGTTGAAGCGCTCCAGCAGCTCCCCTTCGTTGCACATGGTTGTCCAGAAATCGAAGGGCCTGGGCGCGATTTGCAGAATCCGCAGACCCCGGAATTGCTTTACGACATTGCACACCCGGAGGAAATCCCGGACGCCACGCTCAAACTCCGGGTCGTGGAGGCGGCAGTTGGTCATGTAGGTGAAGGGCAGCCGGAAGCGGCGCAGCACTTTTCCGGTGGCGAAGAGGCCGCACTGGCTGTCCCGCAGGCGGACACCCTCCTCGTCGGGCCGCTCGTCCCGGGGGCCCCACAGGAGCACGGGGAGGTTCAGCTCCTTGGCCAGCCTTGCGACCACATATTCTGTGCCGAAGTTGCAGTGGGGGACAAAGAGCCCGTCGACTCCTGCCGCCTTGAACTTTGCGGCGATTTTGGCAACGTCGCCGTCGTCGAATAGGAGGCCCTCGCTGTTGATGTCATCGATGTCCACGAATTCGATGTTCAGTTCCCGGAGGCGGTCTGCCGTCAGTTCCCGGTACTTCAGCGCGTCCGGCGCACTGAAGATGCTGCGGCGGGTGGGGGCGTAGCCGAGCTTGATCGTTTGCTTTTTCATCTGGATGATCCCTCTCTTCTCATTTATGGCACACTATTTTTCGACAGTCAGATTTTGCACGCTTTCTCTCTCAACAAATTCATTGCAAATCTGATTTTTGGTGATGGCGGTATCGCCTCCCTGAATCAGCTCCACAAGGCGTTGCACGGCTATATGACCCATCTCCTGCTTGAACACGCGGACGGTGGTCAGAGGCGGGGAGGAGATGCTGCAGAAGGGCATGTCGTCGAAGCCTATAACCGAGACGTCTTGGGGCACCCGGTAGTCCAGCTCCTGCAGCGCTTTCATCGCGCCCAGGGCGATGATGTCATTGTCCGCGAAGAAGGCAGTGGGGAGGGCGGGAGAGGAGTTCAGCAGCTCGCCCATATCCAGGTAAGCTCCCTCCATGGTGGGGGTGAGCGGGAAGGCGAAGGCGGGCTCTATGGGAATACTGTGGCGGCGCAGGGCCTCCTCGTAGCCGTTTTCACGAAACCGGAAATTCTGGATGCGGCTGGTGCTCTTCAGGTAGCCGATCCGGCGATGTCCCCGTTCGATGAGGGATTCCACCGCCATCCGCACAGATTCGGCGCTGTTGATGAGCACTGCGTTGAGGGCAAGGCTGCTGAACCAGCTGTCCAGCAGCACGATGGGGGCCACTGCGCCGCGCTGGTAGATCGCGGCTTCCTCCTCGGTGAGCTCGGTGCCCAGCAGGAGGATGGCGCTGCTCGGATCGCGCAAAATCTGGTCCCGCAAGTCCTCGTAATCTTCGCTGTCGCGGTTCAGCTTCACAATGGTGATCTCAAAGCCGGAGAGCCGGGCGGCCCGCTCCACGCCGTCGATGAGGGCGGAGAAGAAGGGGGTGTCCGCCATGACCTGGCCGCCCGCGTTGTACTGGACAAACCGGATTTTGGAGATTTTGGCTTCGACATTGTAGCCCTGATCCCTGGCGGCCTGGATAATTTTTTCGGCAGTTTCCCGGTTGACGCCCCGCTTGTTGTTGAGCGCATTGGACACAGTGGCTTGGGAGAATCCGGTCAACTCGCTGAGGGCCTTTATGCTGATTTTCATTGTCCCAATCTTCCTTAAAATTGATAATGTAAATAATTATATAAATATTTAGATAAACATACAATAACAAATGTGAAAAGTGATTTCAATGTCAATAAAATACAATTTATTTTCCGATTTATTGTGACAATGCACAGATCGTCTGCGCGGACGTTTCTATTAATCCACAACCGCTTCCGGGCTGTTCATCGCCCGGAAGGAATTCGGCGTCATTCCCGTATAGCGGCGAAAAACACGGGAAAAATAGTTGTGCTCCTCGTAGCCACAGAGCATTCCCACCTTGGAGACCGGGATTTTGGTGATGGCAAGGAGATCCTTTGCCTTTTCCATTCGGAGGCGTGCAATGAACTTGCCCGGCGTGGTGCCGGTTTCTTCCCGGAAGCGCTGGTGGAAGAAAGCTTTTTGGTAGCCGCTGTCCGCCACGATATCCCCGATACAAAGGGGCTCGGAAAAGCGCTCTTCCATCTCCGCAACCACTTTTTTGATTTTTGATGTGCTCCCTCTGGTCTTGGCGTCGTCGATCTGCTGGAACAGCTCAGAGAGCAGGAACAACAGCGCGCTCCTTGTGTTCAGGTATTCCAAATCGCCCTGGGATGAGTGGGAGAGCTGTATTTTCTGCAACAGGGACAGAACCAGCCCCTGGTTGCGCACCGTAATTTTGTCCGGCAGCCCCTGCAGCAAAGGGTTCTCATACTGCTCCTGGGCTTCGTCGGGGGTTCCGAAAGCGTAGTCGCCGGAGCGCTTGGCATTGCCCACCATATCCACGCATAAGATATAGCACTCATAGGGCGGAATGCCCTCCACCACCTGACCGGGCTTGCGGATATTCATGTCGCCCACGCGGTATGCCGTGTACACGCCGTCAGTGACAATCCCGCCTTCTCCCCGGATATAGTATTCAAATTCGTAGTCGTACACTACCCTGGGTGTATATTTTTCGTCTTTGCTGTGAACGTAGCCATCGAACCGGCTGCACCGCAGCACAACAGGGTTGAGGTATTGAATGGGGAGTATCATGGCAATCCACCTTTCCGGAATGATTGAAAGCAGCAAAGTTGCTTCCTGCGTCGCGAAAAATATACCATACTTTTGTCTCATATACTATAGGAAAGTCCTAACTCCTTTTCCACCGCCATGCTATACTGGTGGCAAGAACGGTATAAGGGAGGAAGCAGCATGACCGGCAAAGAGAGAATCGGCAGGATTTTGAGGCATGAGCCCGTCGACCGGATCGGACTTTTTGAACATTTCTGGAACGACACTCACAGCGCGTGGCAGGAGCAGGGCCATCTGGCGGAAGGGGAGTCCTTTGAGGATCACTTCGCCTTCGACATGCGGGAGTGCTGGGCCTTTAACCTGATGGCGGATTTGGATTTTGAGCAGAAAGTTGTGGCGGAGGATGAGGACACCATCACCTATCTCGACGGCAATGGCGCCACCCTGCGCCGCCACAAGCACCACGACACCACGCCGGAGCACGTCGACTTTGTGGTGAAGGAGCGGGAGGACTGGGAAGCCCACATTAAGCCCCTCTTGAAGCCGGAGCCGAGGCGCATCAACTTTCAGGCATACCGGGAGGCGAAACGGCGGGCGGAGGAAGCCGGGCAATTTTTCGTGTGGAGCGGCGTGAATGTGTTCGAGAGCATCCATCCCGTCAGCGGCCACGAAAATATGCTGATTGGCATGGCGCTCGACCCGGACTGGGTCAAGGATATGGCGGACACCTACGCGAATCTCGCTGTCGAGCTGCAAAAAATCCTCTTTGAGCAGGAGGGCTACCCCGACGGGCTTTGGTACTACGAGGACATGGGCTACAAGCTCAAGCCCTTCATGTCGCCTGACATGTACCGGGAGCTGATCAAACCGGCCCACAAATACACGATGGATTACGCAAAGAGCGTGGGGCTGCCTGTCATCATGCATTCCTGCGGCTTTGTGGAGCCGCTTTTGCCCGATATGATCGATGCAGGAATTGACTGCCTCCAGGTGATAGAGATCAAGGCGGGGATGGATTTGCTGCGCATCCACCGGGAGTACGGAGACCGGATTGCCCTGATGGGCGGCATCGACGTGCGGGCGCTGTACACCAATGACAGGGCGGTCATCGACCAGGAGCTGGAGGCGAAAATTCCCACTGTGAAGAAGGGCTTCGGCTATGTCCTGCACAGCGACCACTCTATTCCCAGAACGGTTGATTATGAAACCTATCGCTACTTCATCAAAAAAGGACTGGAGCTGGGAAGCTACAGCGAAGAGTAGGGGAACCTCTGACACTGCGAAAGGAGTATAGCTGATGAATACAGAAAAGGATTCTGAACGCGCGGCATCTTCCCTCGGCTCGATCATGGATGAGGGCTTTGCGGTGGACAATCATCTCTCTCCGGGAAACTTTCAGTCCCGCAACAAGCCGGAGCAGCTGGCCTGGTTTCGGGATGCCGCGTTCGGCCTGTTTATTCACTGGTCGGTGGATTCCCAGCTGGGCTGCGTGATCAGCCACTCTCTGGTGGGCGCGTCGGACGACTATGTGGATCGCTATTTTCACGATTTGCCGAAAACGCTGAATCCCAAAGAATGGGATTTCGACCACCTCGCCGAGCTGGCGAAATGCGCGGGTTTTCAATACGCAATGCTGACCACGAAGCACCACAACGGCTTCTGTCTGTGGGACACGAAAACGACGGATTTCGGCATCATGAACACACCCTGTCACAGGGATTTGGTGGCGGATTACGTTGCTGCGTTTCGCCGTCAGGGTATCCGGGTGGGTCTATATTTTTCACCGGAGGACTTTCATTTTCTTTATGAAAGGGGCGAGTACATCACTCGCTCGCCTCTGCAACCCTATTCCGAGGGGGTATACGGGGCGTACCGCGCGCTGCTGCAGGAACAGCTTGTCGAGCTCCTCACCAACTATGGCCCCATCGACGCCCTCTTCTTTGACGGGGGCGACCACGAGACCGCAGTTGGAGAGGACGGCCTGACACTGCAGCAATATTGCCTCGATCTCTCCTGGCAGCTGCAGCCGGACGTGCTGATCACCCGCGGGGCGATTCCTACCCCCGAGCAGCAGCTGCCGGGTATCGGACAGGACATTGCCTGGGAGGCCTGCATTACGCTGGGAACGGCATGGCAATACCAGCCGACTAACGAGGAGTACAAGACTGGGCTGCACTGCATCAGGCTGATCGCTGAAACCAGAGCAAAGGGCGGCAATCTGCTCCTCAATATCGCCCCCGACGCCAACGGGGCACTCTGCCGGGAGCAGGAGAATATCCTGCGGGAGATTGCCCTGTGGGGATTTATCAACAGGGAAGCGGTGTATGAGGTAAGGCCATGGATCATCACCAACGAAGAGAATATCTGGCTGCTGCGCCACAAAGATAAAAATGATTTGTACGCTGTACTGTTCGATGTGGCGGATTGGGACAGGGGAACCCGAAGGGAATTTGTCATCAAGTCGGCAAAGATTGCCTCGGGAAGCATGGTCAGCGTGTTGGGGCAGTCAGGGGAGGTGACGGAATACCGCCCGGATTTGGACACAAAGGTCTATTGGGAGCAGCGGGAGGACGGGCTGCACATCGATGCGATGAACAACCAGAGAGTCTACTGCGGCACGCAGTGGCGCAACCCCCTGGTGCTCAAGATAACGGGTGTTACGGCGGCGTTTGACCCGCTACAAGTTCACACAGCGGGCGAGCCGAAAATAGCGGGGGATACAGTGGAGCTTTCCGCAGAGGTCGTGTCGATGGGCAGCTTTGCCCGTGCGCAGCTCAGCTTCGAGTACCGGGAATACCGGGGTTTTGCATTTTCCACCTATGATGGGGACTGGCTGTCGAGCGATAAGATCGAGGTGGATGCCCCGGGGCACTGCGTGATTCGGGTGAGCGATATGCTGCCCGGAACGGCGTACCAGTACCGGGCGGTGCTCTCCACAGATAAAAATGTGATGGCTGGTGAGATCAAGATATTAGAGGTTTGAATTGGTCCTTCCGCAACATTTCTGCACGTCCCGGCTTAGCTGGGGCGTGCTTTTTGGTGCTGAGAAAATAATGCTTGACAGATACCTACGTAAGTTGTAGTATATAGAAAACGACTACACTTTACGTAGGAGGCTTTCATGCATACGTTAACCGAACCCGAGCTGAGCATCATGCTCACCCTGTGGCAGACAGAGCAACCGGTTCCCCGGGTCTATATCCAGCAGAAGCTGGAGCATCTTTCCTGGAAGACGAACACCTTTAACACCTACCTCGGCCGATTGCAGGACAAAGGATTTCTGGCCAGTGAGTGCAAGGGGAACACCTACTATTATAGGCCGTTGATTCCCCAGGATGCTTACATGGAGCAGGAGGGCAGCTCAATTTTGGGGAGACTGTTCGGGGGTTCGCTGAAAAACTTTGTCGTCTCGGTATCCAACACCGAGGCCGTGGACGAGAGTGATCTGGAGGAGTTGCGTTCCCTTTTGGATCAGATGAAAGGCGGGAAAAGCGATGTCAACTGAGCTGTTTCTGCTATACGCAAAAGGGTCGCTGACAACAGCCCTTGTGGCAGCGCTGCTCCTGCTGCTGACGCCGCTGTTAAAAAGGCGGTATCCGGCCAAATGGCGATATATTGCATGGCTTATCGTGGCACTGCGATTGATCATACCCTTCAACGTTTCGCTGCCCCAGGCGCCCGTGCAGATTGCTGTCCCATCGGCAGTTGCTGTTGCGCCACAGCCCGCTAATCCCGTCCCAGCAGCGGATGTGTGGGAGGCCGACAACGATGCGCCACTGACAGATGGCACTTCCGGGTTTGGTTCATCGGCTTCTGCTCCGGTAAAATCAGAGGCGATTGATTTGGCAGGATTGGCTGCCGCAATCTGGATCGCAGGCATGCTCGTTTTTTTCGCCCTGCAAGCGGTCACATACCTGCGGTTTTTGCGAAGATTGCATTTCAGCCCCCACGGCAAGGTTCCCGATGCAATACAGGCCCAGTGGGAGCTGATCTGCCGGGAATCCGGCCTTGCGCGGGCACCGGAGATTGTCATCAATGCTGGAGTTCCCGCTCCTGTCTTGACGGGTCTTTTCCGGCCAAGGCTGCTCCTGCCCCATGACAGGTACGCTAATCGCGAAATTCAGTTTATCTTCCGCCACGAGCTGGTGCATTACCGGCGGCGGGATTTGTGGTACAAGCTTGTTTTGATGATTGCCAACGGCATCCACTGGTTTAATCCTCTAATTTATGCCGCAGTGGCACAGGCTAACCGGGATGTGGAACTTTCCTGCGATGACGCCGTGATGGCTGGGCTCGGCAATGCCGATCGGGCAGAGTACGGGGAGGCAATTTTGAACGCACTGCCTGTAAAAAAGGACTGGAGGCTGGAGCCGGTGTTTACGACATCATTTGGCAGCACAAAGAAGACAATGAAGCATCGGCTGGTAAATCTGTTTGACCGCACCATCAAGAAAAGAGGGATTGCTGCCCTCTGCGCAGTGATACTTGTCGCTGCGACAATCGGGGGCATGGTCGCTTTCAATCCCATGATGGCGACGGCTGGAACGGAGAGCACGACAGAAAGCAAGCATGACAGCACTTTCTCTTTCGACAGCGTTGCCGCAAATGATGCTGTATGTATAGGCCGGATTGAACTGAAAAAGGGTGTCAGCTACAACCTCGATGTCTCTGTCCGGGAGGGGACGCAGTGGGCGGTTGGACTGAACAAGGCGGGGAATATTTCGGGGTATAACTCCGACGGCGTTGCCTGGAACCAGTATTACGGAACGAGCACTGAAAAGCGGATTCAGGCCTCATTCAGTGACAGGCGGGAAGGCAGCTATTACGTCTATGTGATGAGCACAGGCTCCCAGTTGGGGGGGATTAAGGGGACGCTTTCCACCGATGATCCCGACGGCTCCATCACCAGCATGCCTCTGGCCGAATCTTCTGCAAGTTTTGACGTTGTGCGATTCAGTGCAAGCGATGGAAAACGCGTTTCCTTCGGCCCCTATGCACTGACAAAGGGCACGCAGTACTCTGTTACAATGAGCTGGGACGAAGGCGGCAGCCGTCCTCTGTCCTGCATTCAGAATACATCAAACGGCAGCGAGCCCATCGGGCAGTACACTATCACAAGCGGGATTCCCCTTACTCTGACTGTCGCGGAAAGCGGCAATTGCCGCTTTGTCGTCGCCTCCGGCCAGCCGCAGATGACAAACCTGTCTTTCAGAGTGACCCCCCAGCTCTCCTCGACGAGTCCTGCGGACGGTTCTATGAGGACTGCCTCCATTGGAGAGGACACCTGGTACCTGGTGGAGACAGAGGCCCAGCTCCGCTCTATTGGACAGAACGACGAGGCGCTCTCCCGCAAGTATATGCAGAATGCGGACATCACAGTCACCTCTGTCTGGACACCCATTGGAAGCGACGCCCATCCTTTTACCGGGATATATAATGGTAACGGTTTTGCGATTCGGGGCCTGCAATACAAGGATGATGAAAAGCGGCGCGGCCTGTTTGGCTACGCGGAATATGCAGACCTGGAAAACATCACGATAGTGGGGTTGGGAACCGGGCCGGTTGCCGCAATCAGCCTGGATGGCGAGCTGACTGATAGCGGCGTTGTGAGCGAGGCGGAATATCTTGCGGCGGTCAAGGCCCGGCAAAACGCTGCGCAGACGGTGTCGTTCGCCAATGTGGAGTTGCGGCGCTACAGCAGCGGCTCCCCTTATATTCACGATATCATCTCCAACAACACCAACAAGCGGATGATGACAAATGAGATTTGCATGCTGGCTTTTGACAAGGACGGCAACCCCCTCAAGCTGCGCTGGAATTACCTGAGCAGCAGCACTACGCCTCAGTTTTCCTTCCTGTATGATTGGGGCAGCGATGAGATTGCGCCCGGGAAAAACAATGACGACGAGGATAATACCGGCGGCTGGAGCCTGTTTAGCAATACTGGCGACACCCCGGCAGAGGTGGAGAAGGTCGCCTATATTCTCTACACCTTCCGCAGCATTACCTTTGCCGACGGCACTGTGTGGATAAATCCTGATTATGAGAACTGGCTGAAAACATACGAAGGCCAAACGGCCAGCGTGGAAAGTCTGAAAAACTATTACCCTCACACAGTTGCGATTGATAAGTAGTTACAAGTGAGAAATGTTGCTGAAATACAAAACATGGCTCCCTTTTCGGGGAGCCATGTTTTGTATTTCAAGAAAACGAATTCTATATATTTAACCCGGCATTCCGGAAAATTTCCTCCGCCGCCTCGACATCGCGGCGGTGCGCGGGGGGGATATCGCCGAGAGTATAGGGAATCCCCAGCTCCGCCCACTTGTATTCCCCCATTTTGTGAAAGGGAATGACCTCAATCTTTTGAACATTCAGAGTGGAGAGATAATCCGCCATACACTGGATATCCTCCTTATCGTCGGTCAGGCCTGGAACCATGACAAAGCGCACCCAGAAGGGGATTCCGGCGCCGGAAAGATATTCGGCTACTTGCATAGTTGGCTCCCGCTCGACGCCCGTAACCGTGCGAAAAAGCTGGGGGGAGAAGGCCTTGAAATCTAGTAAAACCAGATCACTTTTGTCCAGCACAGGTTTTGCGACAGGAAGGGGCGCATAGCCGGAGGTGTCAAGCGCGGTGTGAATGCCCTCCGCCCGGCAACGGGTGAACAGCTCCGCCGCAAATTCCGGCTGGAGAAGCGGCTCGCCCCCGCTCAGGGTGAGTCCGCCGCCGGAAAAACGCATGTAGGACTTGTAGCGGACGATCTCCTGCATTAGCTCATCCACCGTGACCTCTCGGCCTGTGCCGTAGGCCCAGGTGTCAGGGTTGTGGCAGTATTTGCAGCGCAGGGGACAGCCTTGGAGAAAGACGACAAAGCGGATGCCCGGGCCATCCACAGTGCCGCAGGTCTCGACCGAGTGAATTCTTCCAGTTATCATCAAAATTTCTCGTGGAAGGTGCGGTTGAGCACATCCAGCTGCTGCTCGCGGGTGAGGCGGATGAAATTGACCGCGTAGCCCGATACGCGGATGGTCAGCTGCGGGTATTTTTCCGGGTGATCCATGGCGTCCAGCAGCGTTTCCCGGTCGAACACATTGACGTTGATGTGGTGCCCGCCATCGTGGAAGTAGCCGTCCATCATGCCCACAAGATTGGTAATCCGGTCGTCCGGGGTTTTGCCCAGGGCACGGGGGATGATGGAAAAGGTGTAGGAAATGCCGTCCTCCGCGTAGTCGTAGGGCAGCTTGGCCACAGAGGCCATGGAGGCGATGGCCCCCTTCGCATCGCGGCCGTGCATGGGGTTTGCGCCGGGGGCGAAGGGCTCACCCGCTTTGCGGCCGTCCGGAGTGCTGCCAGTCTTCTTGCCATACACCACATTGGAGGTGATGGTCAGCACCGACAGGGTCGGCACTGCGCCCCGGTAGGTTTTGTGCTTGCGAAGCTTCTCCATAAATTCGCGTACCAGATTATAGGCGATGCTGTCCACCCGGTCATCGTTGTTGCCGAAGGCGGGATATTCCCCCTCCACCTCGTAGTCGACGGCAAGGCCGCTCTCATCGCGGATGACACGCACTTTCGCGTACTTCATGGCGGAAAAAGCGTCGGCTACCACCGAGAGCCCGGCGATGCCGCAGGCTTCGGTGCGCAGGATATACGGGTCGTGCAGGGCCATCTGCAGTGACTCATAGTTGTATTTGTCGTGCATGAAGTGGATGACGTTGAGTGTGTTGATGTACAGGCGGGAGAGCCACTCCAGTGTCTGGTCAAAGCGGCGGCGCACGGTCTCATAATCCAGATACTCGCCCTCGACAGGGGCAAATTCCGGGCCGACCTGCTCGCCGGTCTTTTCGTCCCTGCCGCCGTTGATGGTGTAAAGCAGCGCCTTTGCCAGATTGGCCCGGGCGCCGAAAAACTGCATCTGCTTGCCGATGCGCATGGCGGAGACGCAGCAGGCGATGCCGTAGTCATCCCCCCATTTGGGGCGCATCAGATCGTCGCTCTCATACTGGATGGAGGAGGTGTCGATGGAGGCCTTTGCGCAGAAGCGCTTGAAGCCGTCCGGCAGGTTTTCCGACCAGAGTACCGTGAGGTTGGGCTCCGGCGCGGGGCCCAGGTTGTACAGGGTGTGCAGGAATCGAAAGCTGGTTTTGCTGACTAAGGTGCGGCCGTCCTCCGACATGCCGCCGATTGCTTCGGTGACCCAGGTGGGATCGCCGGAAAACAGCTGGTCGTAGTCGGGGGTGCGCAGAAAGCGGATCATGCGCAGCTTCATGACAAAGTGGTCGATGAGCTCCTGTGCCTGCTCCTCCGTGATCAGCCCCGCCTGGATATCCCTCTGGATGTAGATGTCCAAAAAGGTGGAGACGCGCCCCAGGCTCATGGCAGCGCCGTCCTGCTCCTTGGTTGCGCCGAGATAGGCGAAGTAAGTCCACTGGATCGCCTCTTTGGCGGTTTTTGCGGGTTCACTGATATCCATGCCGTAGAGCTTTGCCATCTCGCCCAGGCGCTCCAGCGCGCGGATTTCGTCGCTGGTTTCTTCCCGGCGGCGGATGATGTCCTCTTCAAAGCTGGGCATATCCAGCCGGTCAAGGAGGGATTTCTTGTCCTCGATCAGCCTGTTTAGCCCGTAGAGGGTGACGCGGCGGTAGTCGCCGATGATGCGGCCACGACCATAGGCATCCGGCAGGCCGGTGATGATTCCGCTGTGACGGGCCTTTCGCATTTCGGGGGAGTAGGTGTCGAACACCCCGTCGTTGTGGGTTTTGCGGTAGTGAGTATAGATTTCTTCCGTCTGCGGATCCATCTGGCGACCGTAGGCCTGCAGGGCCTTTTTGACCACCCGCCAACCGCCCTGGGGCATGATATTCCGCTTTAGCGGGCTGTCAGACTGAACGCCGACAATCTGTTCCAGGTCTTTGTCCAGGTAGCCGGGCCCGTGGGATGTCATTGTAGAGGGGATTTTGGTTTCCACGTCCAGAATACCTTTTTCCCGCTCCTCTTTCATGAGCTCAAGCATTCTGGCGTTCAGCTTTCTGGTGCGTTCGGTGGAGCCGGAGAGGAAAGTGTCGTCCCCCTCATAGGGGGTGTGGTTCTTCTGAATAAAATCGCGGGTGTTGATTTCCCCGGTCCAGACACCTGGCGCGAATCCATACCAATTCTCGTGCATGGTGGTACCTCCGTTTCTGCGTACTGGGTTTCATGCGGCGATGAGTTATTGCTGGTCTTCCTTTTGGTGAATGATGCTTAGATAGCGGTAAACGGTGGGCTCCGAAACGCCCAGCGCCGCGGATATCTTCTTTACGGTGCCTTTGAACAGGAATGTCCCCTTCTCGTTCAGCCTTGTGATAATTTCGATCTTTTGCTCGGGGGTGAAGGTGGACACAGCCCCGTTCTCCTCTTCAAAGTCGGCGATGGTGCTGCCGATCAGCTCATCCACCGTGCCAGGAAAGGCATCCTTTCCCTCCTCCGGTTCCTGCGGGGCGGGCGCTTCGTCCGATGCACAGCGGCCAAAGGCGAGGTTGTCAAAAAAGCCTGCCAGTTCAACATATTGGCTCACATCCACATTGATGCACAGCGCCCCGATCAGCTCCCCTGTATCATCCTTGATGAAATAAGTGGACGACCGCAGGACTTTTCCGTTGCTCAGCTTGTTCTTGACGTTGACGGAGTAGTTCCTGTCCAGGTATTTCTTCTCCCGAATGACGTTCAGCATGTGGGTGGCGATGGGGGCGCCCATTTTTCTGCCGCTCACATGGTTGTTGTAGATCGCAATGGCGGAGTGGTCGAGGTCTGAGATATCGTGAACGGCCACCTCGACGTTTTCCCCGTAGCAGTTGGCGAGAAATGCGGCAAGATCAATGTAAAGCTGTAACCTCTCCCTGTTATTGCTCATAGTGGTTCCTCCTGACAATAGGCGGAGTAATAAATTATTACAAGTTGATAATAATTTATTATCATACCGCACTTGTATTGTATCTTGTCGGAGAGAAAAAAGCAATAGGGATTTGTAAATTTTTATGTTTTCCTACAGAAACATTTCAAAATGCTACAGATTGAAGATTTTTGTTGACAACGGCTAATCATGTCGATATAATAGGCAACGTTGGCTCTGGATAAGTTATCTTTAGCTAACTAATATTATTAGGCGAGGGGAAACCATGAAGAAAAAAAGCTTGCTAAAATCAGCTGCAATTATTGCAACTTTTGCTTTGATGATGACAGCTTGTGCAACTCCGGCTACAGAGTCGAGCGAGGCACCCCAGACAAGCGAAGTGTCCCAATCCAGTGAAGAAGCCCAGTCCAGCGAAACACCGCAGGAGAGCGAAGCTTCTACGGAAGAGAGCGCCGAAGCTGCGACTGGCGAAACAGTTGAAATTACCGATATCCACGGAACCGTTACCGTTCCGCTCAATCCGCAGAGAGTAGTTGCACTGGATAACAGAACCTTTGAGACGCTGTCCGACTGGAATATTCAGCTGGTAGCCGTGCCGAAGGGCGTCATGCCGGCGGATTCCCCCTATGTTTTGGATGACTCTGTTCAGGATATCGGGGATCACCGTGAGCCGAATCTGGAGCTTCTTGCAGCCGCAGACCCTGAGCTCGTGATTATCGGCCAGAGGTTTGCTTCCTATTACGATGAGATCAAGCAACTGGTACCGAATGCCGCTGTTATCGATCTGAATTTTGATGTTTCCGAGGAAGCTGCCACACCCGGTGAAAATCTGGTCAACGGGCTCAAGGATTCCACGCTCGCTCTGGGTCAGATTTTCGATAAAAACACCGAGGCGGAAAAGCTGGTGGCCGATTTCGATCAGGCTATCGCAGATGCCAAGGCTGCATACAACGGCACAGATACGATCATGAGCCTTGTGGTTTCCGGTGGGGAGATTGGCTTCTCTGCTCCCGGTTCTGGACGCGTTTGGGGCCCGATGTACGAAGTGTTCGGTTGGGTTCCCGCATTGGACATTGACAATTCCACCTCCGACCACCAGGGCGACGATGTTTCTGTCGAAGCAATTGCCCAGAGCAACCCCGATTGGCTGTTTGTGCTTGATCGCGACGCGGCGACCTCCTCTGCCGGTGACGCGGTTCCCGCTCAGGATGTTATCGATAATGCACCCGCACTTCAAAACATAACTGCGGTTACCGAGGGCCATATCGTCTATGCTCCTGCCGACACTTACACCAATGAATCCATCCAAACCTATTTGGAACTGTTTGGCAATATTGCAAAGTCTTTGGCAGAATAGGATATAGGAGTTAGCTTAGTGTCGAAAAAGACAATGGATGAAGTAGTTGGGGCTGAGAATTCTCAGCCCCAACCTTATGATAAAAAAAATAAGATATGGACAATACCTTTTATAACAGCAATTATCGTTGTTGTTATTTTGGGTATTGTTTCGCTGTTTACCGGAGTATATGACATAAAGGGCCAAGAGGATGGAATGAGGATGTTTTTCGTCACTCGGGTTCCAAGGACTGCTTCGCTCATGCTCACCGGTGCGGCAATGTCGATGTCGGGACTGGTCATGCAGCTTATTACCCAGAACCGGATGGTGGAGCCCACCACAACCGGAACAATCGAGTGGGCGGGATTGGGACTTATTCTTGTTTATCTGGTTTTCCCGGCGCCGTCTTTGGTTTTGAGAATGACAGGGGCAATCATTTTTTCCTTTGTGGGAACGATGGTCTTCTTTCTGTTTCTGCGAAGGGTCAAGCTACGCTCGTCCCTAATTGTTCCGATTATTGGGATGATGCTGGGAGCAGTTATTTCGGCCGTTTCCACCTTTGTGGGCCTCACCTTTCAAATGACGCAAAGCATAGAGAATTGGTTTGTTGGTTCATTTGCGTCGGTTCAAATTGGAAGATATGAATATCTGTGGCTGATTGTCATTGTGACCATCCTTATTTTTCTCTTCGCCGACAGATTCACTTTGGCCGGACTGGGAGAAGATGTCGCGACAAGCCTTGGGGCAAATTACAACCGGATCGTCATCCTGGGAACAGGCCTCATTTCCTTTGCCGTCGGAGTTGTGACTGCCGTTATTGGAAACCTGCCCTTTCTCGGTTTGATTGTGCCCAATATTGTCTCAATGTACAGAGGCGATGACCTCAGGAGCAATCTGCCGTGGGTATGCGTAATTGGCATGGGAGTGATCACCCTTTGTGATATCATCTCGCGAACGATCATCATGCCATTTGAAGTCCCGGTTTCCCTGATTCTTGGAACCGTGGGATCAGTTGTATTTATTGTCATTCTGCTGCGGCAAAGGAGGGCGAAATGAGCGTATTGGAGCACAGCAACAGCGTAAATGCGCCGGTCAGCGCCAGCCTCCATCATGAAAACAGATCGGCAAAGGCGTTCCGAACCAAGAAAGAAGAAAAGCGCTATTGGATTATCCTGATAACGCTGATCGCTCTGGGTATTTTTGCTTCGTTTGGGCTGCTGGTCTACAACAATCCGGTTCCGATTGATTCGCCTTCCTTTATGCCCGTTGTGCGAAGGCGAGTGTATGCTCTTGTAGCGATGATTATCGCCGCAGTTTGCCAGAGCCTGTCGACGGTTGCATTCCAGTCAATCACAAACAACAGGATTATCACGCCGTCTCTTTTGGGCTTTGAGGCGCTTTATTCAACCATTCATACAAGCACAATCTTTTTCTTTGGGGCCACCGCATTCATCAATTTCAGTGGCGTGGGGTCATTTGTATTTCAAATTGCCGCCATGGTTCTGATGTGTTTGATTCTATATGGCTGGCTGCTTTCTGGAAAGTACGGGAATTTGCAGCTCATGCTTTTGGTCGGCGTCATCATGGGAACCGGCCTGAAGTCCTTATCATCGTTTATGAGACGGCTTCTTGCGCCCTCTGAGTTTGATATCCTGCAGGCTAGAATGTTTGGGTCTGTGAATAATTCAGACCCTGCATACTTCCCGATTGCCATTCCAATTGTAATTGTTGCGGGATTACTGCTGCTTGCCTATTCCAAGAAACTGAATGTGGTGTCGCTCGGCAAGGCTCCGGCCACCGCCCTGGGGGTTAGCCAACGGTTCAGCATGATATATGCGCTCATATTGGTTTCTGTGTTGATGTCGGTGTCGACGGCGTTAGTTGGGCCGCTTACCTTCTTCGGATTCCTGGTCGCAACGCTGAGTTATCAAGCCGCGCCGACTTATGATCACAGATATATTTTCCCGATGTCTCTTGCGATAGGTTTTTTGATTATCACAGGCGCATACTTTTTTATGTATCACGTGTTCAGCGCACAGGGTGTGGTATCCGTTATCATTGAGCTATTTGGCGGAATAACATTTTTAATCGTAATTTTAAGGAAGGGAACTTTATGATTACCATTAATAATGCGAAAAAGTTGTATGACAAGGTGGAAATCGGCCCCTTGGATATCGAAATACCCAAGGCCGGTCTCACATCCTTGATTGGCCCCAACGGGGCAGGGAAGTCCACGACGCTTTTGATGATCGGAAGGCTTCTGGCTATGGATGAGGGTCACATCAAGGTAGCGGAACTGGATGTCACAAAGTCAAAGTCGGAAGACCTGGCTAAAATTCTGACAATTCTGCGTCAGGAAAATCACTTTGTGACGAGACTGACTGTCCGTCAATTGGTTGGGTTTGGGCGATTTCCTTATTCTAAGGGGAGATTGACAAAAGAGGATGAAGTCATCATCTCCAAGTATATCGACTTTTTGGATTTGACTGATCTGGAGAACAGATATCTGGATGAGCTTTCCGGCGGTCAGCGTCAGAGGGCATATGTCGCGATGGTCTTGACCCAAGAGACGGAATATGTGCTTTTGGACGAGCCGCTGAACAACCTTGATGTTGCGCGCTCTGTTCAGATGATGCAGCATTTGAAGTATGCAGCCAATGAATTTGGAAGAACAATACTGACAGTGATGCATGATATCAACTTTGCAGCGAAGTATTCTGATCGAATTTGCGCCATGAAGGATGGGCAAATTGCCGCATTCGGGACTGTGGGAAAGATTATGAATGCGGAAGTTTTGACGGATATTTTTGAAACAAAGATTGAGATTATTGATGGGCCTTATGGGCCGATAGCGGTTTACTAAGATTTTTTTATGGAGCAGAATGAGTTCGAGGAATGATGGGAAGAGCAACAACAAGTTGCCCGTTAATCTTTTGAAAGGTCTTGAAAAGAATAAAGCCGAACATTTCCCAATTAGAGAAATGTTCGGCTTGTACTTGTTTGGAGCGGGTTACGAGGCTCGAACTCGCTACCTCCACCTTGGCAAGGTGGCGCTCTACCAGATGAGCTAAACCCGCGTGCAACCGATGTTGTACACCGGCAAACACAATCAATATGGCGACCCGGAAGGGACTCGAACCCTCGACCTCTAGCGTGACAGGCTAGCGTTCTAACCAGCTGAACTACCGGGCCATAGAGTCAAAAATGACTCTGTCAGACTAAGCTGACATGGTGGGAACAACAGGGCTCGAACCTGTGACCCCCTGCTTGTAAGGCAGGTGCTCTCCCAGCTG
>JBKEBS010000041.1:0-13566 GCA_047973265.1 Oscillospiraceae bacterium | reverse complement strand
CGCTGAAAAACTGGAAATTCACTACACCCCAAAGCATGCGAGTTGGCTCAATATGGCGGAAATCGAAATCGGTGTTCTCTCCAGACAATGTCTGGTTGCACCATCCACATGCATCGAGGATATGCGAACTCAAGTCAACGCCTGGCAGGCTCGGCGAAACGCCAGTTGTTTTTCTGTAAATTGGCACTTCACTACTCAGGATGCGAGAATTAAACTTAAATCGCTATATCCAAAATTACAGAGTTAACAATGCACTAGCCGGATTTCTTCTGTGTGCTTCTCAAAATCCGCGGCATATTCGGCTTCCAAAAAATCGCCGGTTTCACCGTCAATGCGGCAGTAGTCGTCCATCAAAAACAGTTTCATTCTTCCTCCTCCTCCCTGGGGGCCACGAACATATCCATGCAGCTCACGTCGATCTTTTCGCCCTCGCCGAGGCCCACCAGCAGCTCCAGCACACCCACGACATCGTCCCGGCTGTTGCGCACCGGGCTGTAGAGCGACCAGAGGCCCCCGGGCCTGGCCTTTTGAACCGCCGACTCCTCCAGCAGGCAGCGGCGGATATCCGGGTTCAGCTTTTGCCGTTTGCAGCCCTCGACGGGGAGCGATCCCCCCGCCACCAGAGCCGTCCCCACCCTGTTGTTGGTGGGATAAGGGCTCCACAAAATAGCCGACAGCTTCAGCTCCGGCGCGATCTTCTCCACCTTGAACAGCACCGCCCGCAGCCGGTTGAAGCGGTCGAAATCGTAGTCGGTGTGGCCGATCCTGTCGATGAGAACCTGCTCAAAGTCGTCGCCGTTCAAAAAGAGAAGGGCGATTCTGGAGACATCCTCCACGCTGATATGTTGCAAGCTCATGCTCCTTTCTGTCACAGAGGCAAAACAACTTATTTTCGGGAAAGAGCCCCGGCATTGTACTCCGGGGCTCCTCACTTATAAATTGGCGTTTCCCTAATTGCCAAGCGCTTTCCAGGCTGTATTGCCGCGCTCTATCAGCTCTGCGCCGCCTGCAGCCATCCACTCCTCCACCATGGCGTCCCAGTTGGCGTCAAACTGGTCGGCGGGGTCGACGATGGCCTTGGTGCGTCCCTGAATCTCGATGTCGACCAGCTTCTGATCCACGATGACAGACTCGTCAATGGTGGCCTGCAGCGGGAAGGTCTGGGCATATTCGGCATTCCACATGGGAAGTAGGTCGAAGGCTGTGCCGAAGGAGAACTGATCTTTCCAGATTTCCTGCTTGGGATAGGCTTCGGTGTAGTTGTAGTCGTTCTCGGCTATCGGAATATAGCCGCCGTCGTAGTTGAAGCCGCCCCAGGAGATGGGCAGATTGTAGCCGTAGTCGGTGACATTCCAATCTTTGGCCATTTCCTCCGCATTTATTTCGTATACCTTGACGCCGTCCTTCACCTCGGAGCCGGAGAAGTGAATGCCCTCGATGCCGTACATTGTGAGCTCACGGCCATGCTCGGTCATGCTCCACTCGAGGAGCTCCATGACTTTTTCCGGATTGGTGCTGGTCTTGGGGATCAGGTGGTAGCCCCAGCTGCCCCCGGAGTGGGGCAGAGAGCCCTTGGAGCCGTCCGCCTTGTTGAGGGGCGGCAGGTAGACGAGGTCGGCCTCGACGCCAGCATCCTCAAAGCGCTGCAAAAGGCTTGTCACGCTGGTCACATCCATGATGCCCAGCTTGCCCTGCACCATCAGGTCATCCAGCTTGCCCTCCGCGTCCTTTTCATTGACAAAACCCTTGTTGAAGAGGCCTTCGTCGTAACATTTCTTGATAAAGCGGAAGGCCTCTTTTGCGTAGTCTGAGGCAACAAACTGCGTGATAGTGCCGTCAGGCAGCTCGACCCAGTCGCCGCCCCAGGCGCCGCAGTTGGCAAAGGAGCGGGCGATGTAGCCGAAGGAATTGGCGCCGTAGGGTTCGGAAACAAAGAAACCGTAGGTGTCGTCCTGGCCGTTGCCGTCGGGGTCTTGGGTGACAAAGGCGGTGAGAACCTCGTAGTATTCCTCCAGATTGGTGGGGATATCCAGATTCAGCTTGTCCAGCCAGTCCTTGCGGATGATATAGCCCCGGTTGCCCGCTTTAAGAGGCATGGGCTGGAAGTAGGTCTTGCCGTCAATTTTGAGATAGTTGTAGATATCCGCGTCGATGACCGAACCGACGGTGGGATAATCTCCCGCAAACTGGTCGAAGTCGTAGAGGATGTCGTCCTTCACCCACTGGAGGTGGAGCGCCTTGATGCTGTCCAGGAAGGTGACCAGATCGAGGGCCTCGCCGGTGGAGACCATCAGGTTGAGCTTCTGCTGCTGCGCCTCGCTGTCGCCGGGGGCGGAGACGAAGTTCAGCTTGATGTTCAGCTCCTTCTCAATCTCCTGGATAATGCGGTTGCTGTCGGGCTCTATGCCCCTTAGCTCCTGAAACCAGATGATTTCGACGGGCTCTCCGGAGGCTGCTCCGCCGCTGTCAGACGTCCCGCTTCCCGTACCGCCGGTCTGACTGCATCCCGCAAAAATCACGAGAGCCAGTGTGAGGGCGAGAATCAGGGAGACTGCCCGAAGGGATTTGCTCACTTTTTTCATAAGGTGCCGCTCCTTTCAATTGCCGGTCATTGAAGTGCTATTCCTTCACCGCACCGAGGACAACGCCCTGGGTGAAGTATTTCTGGACGAATGGGTAAATGATGACCACAGGAATGATACCGATGATAATTACAGCCATCTTGAACTGCTCGTAGGCGCTGATTCCCGTCTCCACGCCAACACGCGCCGCCGCCTTGTTGACGATGATCAGGTTGCGCAGGTATATTTGGAAGGGAAACAGGTCGGCGGAGGCGGAGTAGAGGGTCGCCTGCATGTAGTCGTTCCAGTAGACAACCCCGTAGAAGAGGGCGATAGCCGCAAGCAGCGGCTTGGAGATGGGCAGAATGACCTTGAAGAGAATCTGTATATCGTTGTAGCCGTCGATGCGGGCGGCCTCCTCCAGGCTCGGGTTCACGCCGGTGAAGAAATTCTTCATCAAAATCAGGTTGTAGGTGCTCACCGCCATGGGAATGGTCAGCGCCCAGATGGTGTTGCTCATGCCCAGGCCCCGAATGAGGATATAGCTGGGGGCCAGGCCGCCGCTGAAGAACATGGTGAAGATGAACAGCCGGAAGATAAAATTGCGTCCCGGCAGACTCTTTTTGGACAGCGCATAGCCGCCGATTGTGGTCAGCAGCATGCTGATAAAAGTGCCCAGCACCGTGACCTTGACCGTCACCCACAGGGACTGCATCATCTCCCTGCTTTTGAGGAAGGCGCGCTCGTACTCCGCCAGGGTGAAGCTGGTGGGGAATAGGTGGTAGGGGTCGCTGATGTATGCCGGGTAGGTGGAGGTTGAGATGACCAGAATGTACCACATGGGTATGAAGATGGACAGCACGAAAAGGAAGATGACGACATAATTGGCCACATCGAACCAGTTGAACTTTGTTTTCATTTTCAGCCCCTCCTAGTAGATGCTCTCGCCGTTGAGGCGGCGGCCCAGGAAGTTGGAGAGGAGAAGCAGCGCCGTGCAGATCAGGGAGTTGAACAGTCCGATGGCCGCGGCGTAGCTGAGCTGATAGTCGGACATGATTGTCCGGAAAACATAGAAGTCGATGATATCTGCTTTGTCCATGACCAGCTTGTTGGACATGTTGTAGACCTGATCAAATCCCGCGCGCAGCACGCTCCCGATTGTCAGAATCATCTGAACGGCTATGACACTGCGCACAGCGGGCAGGGTGACATGCCACGCTCTGCGGAAGCGGTTCGCCCCGTCGGCATAAGCCGCCTCATACAGAGATGCATCCACTCCGGAAATCGCCGCAAGGTAGATGATCGTACCCCAGCCAGCTTCCTTCCAGATATTGCTGCCGATGAGCAAACCCCGTATGGTGTTGTTCGTGATCAGATTCGGCGGCAGGTTGAAGCCGAACTGCTTGGTGATCGCGGCGATCAGCCCGGTGTCGGGGTTGAAAAAGGTGATGACGATGGACGCCACGATGACCCAGGAGAGAAAGTGGGGCAGGTAGAGAATTGTCTGCGCCGTCTTTCGGGCGACGGATGAGCGTATCTCGTTGAGAAGAATCGCCAGAATGATGGGAATCGGGAACTCGATGATGATGCGGTACAGTGCCAGCACCACGCTGTTGCGGAACGCCCGCCAGAACAGGGTGTCGTTCATCAGCGTTTCAAAGTGCTTCAGCCCTACCCAGGGGCTCGCAAAGACCCCTTTGCTCATGCTGTAGTCCTGAAAGGCGGTCAGCACGCCGTACATGGGGCCGTAGCAGAAAATCGCGTACCAGACAACCACCGGCAGCAGCATGATGTAGAAATACTTGTGCCGAACGATTCTCTTCCACAGGGTCGATCCCCCTGCTTTGGGTTCTTTTATCTTTCTGGCTGTACTTCCGCTGCCTGTCAAATCCTTCGCCCCCTGTCCCTCGCCCGCACAGTCTCTCGAAAACCTGACAAGCCTTTCCTGTCTGTTGACTGCGTCTGGGAAAAGTGTAGCATTTCACCGCCAAAAGCAGAATGCCCCGGCCTTAGCTTATCCTCCGGTTTTTTAACAATTTTAGTTAATCTATACAGAAAACAAAAAAGGAGCTCCCCCGTTCTTTGTCGGAGAAGCTCCAAGTTACAACAAGTTAATCAAATTCAACGGAATCCGGATCGACAATGTAAGGGAATCGCAGCGTCACACAGGTTCCCTCGTGATGGGTGCTCTCCACGCTCACGCCGTACTCCGGGCCAAAAAAGAGGCGCAGTCTTTCGTGAACATTGAGCAGGCCGATGCTCTTACTCTCCTCCCTGCCCGCCAGCTGCTCGCAGAGAGTTTTCAGCTTTTCTTCGCTCATCCCCTCCCCGTTGTCCCTGATTCGCACCAGCAGCTCCCCCTTTTCCGGGGAAGCGCTGGCGGTAATTTCCAGGCAGCCCCGCCGCTCCAGCAGCTCCAGGCCATGGTACACCGCGTTTTCCACAATCGGCTGGAAGGTGAGCTTCAGCAAGTATAGCTGTCTCACCTCCTCGTCCACCTCAATCTTCACATCATACTTATCCGAGAAGCGAATCTGCTGTATTTCCAGGTAGACCCCCACGTGCCGGAGCTCCTCCTCCACCGTCACCAGACGCTCCCGGCGGGAAACACCGCTACGAAACAGCTGGATGAGCAGCTTGACCATCCGCTCGGCTCTGGGATCCTGCACTCTGACCATGTACTGCACGGTCTTGAGGGTGTTGTAGAGAAAATGGGGATTGATCTGACTTTGAAGCAGGTTGAGCTCAAACTGCTTTGCCGCGAGCTGGGAATTCTTGAGTTCCACCTGGCCGCGCACCTGGCTTGCCAGCAGCTCGTCCAGCCTGTCCAGTAGGGAGTTGAAGCTGTCGCCAAGCTCCTCTACCTCGTTGGTGGAGCGCCCCGAAAACCGCTCGGGAAAGGGAATCTGCCTGAGCCGCCTGACAAAACGGATCAGTTGGTCGAGGCCGTTGCTGAGTCCGCGGGAGGTCATGAAGGAAAAGAGAAAGCTGAGGGCAAGAAGCACCGCGATGATCGCCGCACAGACAAGCAGCAGGAATGATCGCTCCTGGCGGTACTCCTGGCGGGGAATTTCCACCAGGGCTGTCCAGCCGTTTTCCAGCGCGCGGCTGAATACGATACTGTCACTTGAAAAAGCGGCCGCGCCGTCGCCGGTGAGGACAGAGATGTTTTCCTCATCGTACAGGTAGACACGGGCGTCGCCCTGACTCTCGAAATCCACCACCACGGATTCCAGCTCCGCCGTGTCGTAGTCCACAAGCAGGCTGCCGATCTTTCGCCCGTCCCCGCCTCTCGGCGGCAGGGAGCGGATGGAGACCCCCACCGTGAAGATACTTTTGTTGAAGTCGCCCGGGTGGGCCTTTCCCCAGTACACAGAATAGGGGACATCGTCCAATTGGGAGAGCACGAGGCGGTTGTTCGCGTCATTGCTGAAATACCGGCTGTAAAAGGAGGAATAGCGCAGAATGTGCGCATCGTCGTATATGGCAATATTCATGACGCCCTGCTCCTCCGTCTGCTTTTGGAGGGCTGTGCGGTTCAAAGCGCTCTCCAGCTGGGAGATGTTGCCCTGACCCATCAAAAAGGCCTGGGTATCTGCGTGGTAGGCCAGCTTTACCGCCTCCCTGCGGTAGCGCGAGGTGACCAGCTCAATTTGGTCGAGAACCAAATCCGTGCGGTTTTCGGTGTAGTAGCCGATCCTCTGCTCGATGATGTTCTGGGTGCTGAAGTAGAACGATAGCGAGAGTGCGGCAGCAGGCAGCGCAACCAAGAGGGTGTAGAGCACCAGCAGCTGGTTGCGAAAGTGCATCCTGCGCTTTGCAACGGGAACCTGCCCCGCGCTCACCGACCGCTTGTCCGCCGAAAGCGCGCCAAGGGCCGCGCCCATGCTCTCCATCGGCCGCACAAACCACCGGGCGAAGCAGACTGCCACAATGGCGGCAACGGCAAAATACGCCGCGCTGCCCAACAGCATCCACCACGCGCTTTGGAAAAACTCCTCCCGCACCTGATCAGTCAGCGAGGGGCTGACCAGCTTCCAGTCGTCGAAAACCAGCGGCTGCTCCAGCATGTTTTCCGGCAGCTCCTGCTCCCTGTAGGTGTTCTCGCCCAGGGAGTCGAACAGGTAAACTTCGTTGCCAAACAGCTGCAGCTGGCTGGAAAAGGTATTCGACAGCACCAGGACGATGCACCCGGCCAACTCGCCGTCGGCGGGATGCAGAACAGGGCGCAGCACCGCAATGTTGGAGCTGTGGCTCTCCGATGTGTACAGCAAATAGAACCGATCCTGCCCCTGGGGCAGTTCGGCGATCATCTGATAGTATTCTTGCACTTTATTTCTGAAACTGCTTGGATAGCTCTCGTGAATGCTGAAGTACGTCTCGTCGTCGAGAAAAATGAAGTTGTTGACGTTGTCGTAGCCCAGAACGATATCCCACAGGTGCTTTTTGTAATTGTTCAGCGCCTCCACATACCGGAAAGGCTGCTCCGCCTCGTACTCTTCCCGGTTCATCAGCGCCTCCAGGTCGTCGCTGCTGGCCGAGAGATTCATGATGCCCGCGATCTCCCCCAGGTACCGGTTGGTGCGGGAAACCGCCGCCTGCAAAAACATTTCATTCATCCGCTCCGCTCGGTCGGTGACCATGCGCAGGCAGATGCTGTAGCTGAGAGAAAAGGAAAGCAGCAGGGAGATGAGCACCAGCGCAAGGGCGGTCAGCACAATTCTGTCGCGCAGCAGGCCCCCGTTTTTCTTGCCCCTGTCCTTGTGCTTTTTCATAGGTCAGCTCATCTCATGCCTTTCCCGGTACTCCAGCGGTGTCATGCCCGTCTCCGATTTGAACAGTTCGCTAAAATAGCGGGGTTTGCGGTAGCCGACCTGCTCCGATATCTCATACACCCGCAAGTCAATTTCCCGCAGCAACTCCTTTGCCCTGCGCAGCCTTATCCCCGTCAAAGCGGCCTTGAAGGTTTCGCCTGTCTCCTGACGAAACAGCCTTGAGAGGTGCACGGGGTGTACGCTGACCAGCGCGGCCGCCCTTTCCAGGCTGATATCCTCCGCGTAGTGCTCCTCAAGGTAGCCGCGCACCCGCTGCACGATGCGCCGCTGCTGCCGCTCCTCGCCGGGCGGAGCTGTCTGCTCCGCTATCTCCGCGGCGGCATTCAGTATGGTGCGGATGCTCTCCCGGTTGGCAAACAGGCGGACATAGTCGGCGCGTTCCGCCATGGCGTCCTGGGGGCTCATCTCCCGGAAGCGCTCCGCAATGTGGAGGGCAAAGCCCCGCACCGCACCTGCATCGGTTATTTTCGCGGCTTCCCACTCCTCTGCAAGCCTGTCCAGCTGTGCCCGAAGCCCTGCGGTATCGCGGGAGAGGTACGCCTCCGCTTCCGCCAGCTCCTCCTGAATCCGGGCGGCGGGCAATGCGTTCATCTCGGGCTCCGCGCTCCCTGTCAGCACCTGCCCGGGGCCCCGGAAGAATCCGGTTTTCAAGAGCGTCTCCGCTGTGCGCAGTAAACTACCCCACTGCTCCACCTGCCCCGCGTCACTACAGGACAGCGTCAGCGTGATGGGAAGCGTTCCCTCCACCGCGCGCAGCTCCCGCACAACGCCCTCTTGCAGCGCCGCCAGTGAAGACTGCCCGCAGTCACCATCCCAAAGGAGAAGTGCAGTTTCGCCGGTGTGGAGGAGATAGCCCTTCTTCTCCCATTCAACCTGTTCCAGAAGCTGCTCCCCCATGACCTTGACCAGCTGCCTGACCGCGATGTCTCCCAGCTCCTCCCGCAGAAAGCCGGGCTCATCCAGATGCGCCAGCACAGCGGACATTCCCCGCTCCGATAGGTGAATGCGGCAATCCGGAAGCAAGCTTTCCACCGCATTTGCAGAATAGGGCTTGCTCTGTAACAGCGCGGCAAGCCTCTCCCGCTGCTCCCACAGGGTGGCGTCGTCTTCTCCCTGGGCGTTGAGGCTCCGCTCCGCCTCCAGCCTTGCCAGCATCTGCCGGAAAAAGGCCTCAATCTCCTCTTCCTCCTGGGATTTGAGAAGGTAGCCGTACACACCGTAGGCTATGCCCTTGCGGGCAAATTCAAATTCGTCATAGGCGCTGCACAACACGGTCTTTGTCTGGGGAAAGCGGCTCTGTATCTCGCCCGCCAGCTCCAGCCCGTCCATCACGGGCATGCGGATATCGGTCATGACAATGTCCGCCGGGCCCGACTCCAGGAATTCCAGCGCCTTGACTCCATTCTCAACGGTGCCGACTATCTCCACATTCAGGGATTCCCAGTCGATCATCACGCAGAGGGAGCGCCGCAGCAGCTCCTCGTCCTCCACGATCAACAGCCGATATTTCATCTTCCGCAATGTCCTTTCTCCAAGCCGCAATGCGGCGGCACCCGCCTGTTCAAAAACCAGGGGAAATGTTAAGTTCGGGGCATGGCGGCGGCCCCCACCAATCAGTATGATATAAATTGGAGGCGATATGGTTTAGGTGCTGATGAGATACCGCTCCCTGTCCATGCGGAAGCGGAGCGGCTCCCCGACGGCAAACCGCCTGAGGTTATCCAGGCAAACACCATACATCGCCCGCTCCAGTGTGGCCTCCGTGCCCCACTTTACATCCATAACCGAGTGGCAGGTCAATATCAGGTTGGGCCAGCTTCTGGCGGGGTGATCCGGCGGAAGATAATCCCCGTCCGGGCCATCCAGAACATCCAGCCCGGCCCGCAGCCGCCCGCTCTCCAGCTCCCGGAACAGGGCATCCTGGTCGATCAAGCCACCCCTGGCTGTGTTGATGATAATGCCGCCGTCGGGCAGCCGCGCCAGAAGCGCACCATTCACCGAATGACGGGTTTCCGGCGAAAGCCCCGCATGCACAGCAATGACGGAGGAATGATCAAACAGTTCCTCCAAACTGTCCACCCGCACGCAGCCCTTGGGCAGCTTCGCCACATAGGGGTCGAAAACGCGAAGGGTGGCTCCAAAGGGGCGAATCAGCTCCACAAAACGCCTGCCGATTGCCCCCATTCCGTATATGCCCACATCGCAGCCCCGCAAACCGGCCATTGTAGCGCTGGATTCAATCCCCCAACCGCCTCCGGCCACGGTCTGGGTGTAGCTCCGGATATTTTTCATCACCGACAGCAGCAGCGCCATTGCGCCCTCGGCAACCCCCTCTGCCGACGCGTCTCCCCAGTTTGTGACCGGTATGCCAGCCTCGATGATGGAGAGGGGAACCCAGTGCCGCATCTCGCCGGTGATCACGCAGATATACTTCAAGCTCCCGGGATTTTGCGCGATCTCCTCCGGGATGGGCATGCTGCCCCAGATAAGCAGCAAAACGTCACAGCCGCGAATCTTCTCCGCCCGCTCCCCGTCTGTCATCGCGCTGCCGTCCGGTATGAGCTCCAATTGGCCAAAGGCACGGAGTGCCTCGGTGAAATCACCATCCAAAGGCAGCGCCGACCTACCGTTCCCTATATGAAGAAGCTTCACTTCGACCCCTCCGCGTTCAAATTTTCGTGCACAGTATACAGCGCCTGTGTCAAAACGTCAACAGACAGCAAAACCTGCGAACCGCTTGTTTTGCAAACTTTCTGCTCACTATTCTACTTTCTGGTCATAGCCGTTCCGCTGTTCCCGTGGTATGCTAAGTGGGAACGATTGTGCAGTGTATTACAGCATCTTTTTTCGTGTGGGGCAGCAGGGACAGCCGGGCTTGTCACAGAGCAGAGCGCCCGGATTCACGGCCAGCACCTCCTGCACAAGCGCCACCAAATCGCGGGAGGAGATCAGCCGGGAGGGGGCCTCCCCCACAAGACCCAGCTTTACCTGGCCCCGCGCCTCCAAAAGGGCCTCCAGCTGCTCGAAGTTGTCGCTGCATCCCGGAAACTCCACCTGCCTGTGAACCTCCATCGAGCCGTCCGGCGCCAACCTGTGCACAGTGTCACCCCAGGAGGCATCGTAGTGCGCGGTGAGGTAGGGAGCCTTCGCCAGCGACTCCCCCAGGTGTACAGTGGTATTGGCCGTATGTGTGACGCCGAGAAGCAGAATTTTCCCATCCTTTTCCCACAGCCTATACAGGGGTGAATTTTTACCCAGGGCGTGGGTGGGGTCGTGGTTCTCTGTGAGCCAGGCGGCATCCCTGCCAATGGCGGCGGAGGAATGGGAGCCGTGACCGCTGCGAAGCGCTCCCTGGTGTCTCCACACCGCATCGGGAAAAGCCCCCAGCACCGTCGGGGTGCGGGCAGAATCGTAGGGTGCAGCACCCCGCCCGGGGAAGGATAGGGTGTGAGTTGGCACCGCGAGGGTTCCCTCTTCCCCCAGCACCGCCAGAAAGGCTTTGATCAGCGCCTCCGTCCCTCCATCGACCCAGCCGATGGCCTTCATGGAGGTGTGCACATAAACCATGTCCCCGCTCTCAAGCCCCAGCATTTTCAAGTCGTTTTGCAGCATTTCTTCGGTAACCGCGCCCACTTTGCCACTTCCCTTCGGTGAAATTGCTGCCAATTATATCTGTGGCGAAAGCTGTTGTCAACATCGAGAAAAGGAGTCAGTGCCTGGAAAGGGATCTGGGCCACGAGAGGAGAATCATCATGAAAAGCAAGCTGTATGTGGAAAAAATCACCATGATGGGAGCGGACATCGGCCCGGAAAATCCACTTCCCGACGTCAAAAGCCTGCCCGACCTCCACGACAAAATCGCCTTTGACGCCTCCATCCCGGAGGAGGAGAGCAAGTATTACAACTACGGCAGGGTGAACGGCATTCTGCCCTACCGCATTCAGGACGGCTACAACAGGGACAAGCAGCTGCGGGATTACGAGGGCTTTGTGCTGGAAAACGACTTTATCAAGGCCGTATTCTTCCCCCAATTCGGCGGCAGGCTCTGGTCGCTCCTCGACAAAAAGACGGGCAGAGACCTGGTTCACCGAAACCCCGTCTTCCAGCCCGCCAATTTAGCCCTGCGCAACGCCTGGTTCAGCGGCGGTGTCGAGTGGAACATCGGCATGACCGGCCACACGCCCTACACCCTCTCCCCCCTCTTCGCCAGCACGGGCAAGCTGGCCGACGGCACCCCCGTGCTCAGGATGTACGAGTGGGAGAGAATCCGCCAAGTGAGCTACCAAATTGATGCCTTTTTGCCCGCCGGCTCCCGCTTTCTCTTTGTGCGGGTGCGGCTGTGCAACACCAGGGCGGAGGAAGTGCCGATCTACTGGTGGTCGAACACTGCCGTCAACGAAACTCCCGGCACAAGGGTGCTGGCCCCTGCCGCAAAGGCATTCAGCTTTGACTACAGCCGCATCATCCGCAAGATTCCCGTGCCTGTCCACGAGGGCATCGACAAGAGCTATACAACCCGCGTGCCCCACGCGCTCGACCTCTTCTTCGACATTCAGGAGGGGCAGCGCAAGTGGGAGGCTGTTCTGGATGAAAAGGGCGGGGGGCTGATTCAGACCTCCACCGACCTTCTCCAGGGCAGAAAGCTGTTCCTGTGGGGGAACGGCCCCGGCGGAAAACGCTGGCAGGAGTTCCTTGCTCGGCCCGGCGAGGGCTACCTTGAGATTCAGGCGGGCCTCGCCAACACCCAGATGGAGCATCTTCCCATGCCCGCCAACGCCTGTTGGCAGTGGCTGGAGGCCTACGGCCCGATGCAGGCTGATCCCCAGATTGTCCACGGGGAATGGGCCGCCGCGGGCGAGCATGTGAATACCCGGCTGGAGGAAGAACTGCCCCGGTCAAAGGTGGACGGCCTGCTGAAACAGCTGGACAGCGAACTCACCACCGCCTGGGAACCCGTGCAGCTGGGCAGCGGCTGGGCGGCCCTGGAGCTTGCCCGCAGAGGCGCTGGGGATCAATTTGGGGCCGAAATCGCCCTGTTCGCACCCTCTTCCACCGGAGCGGCACAGGCCCCCTGGCTGGAATTGCTGCACACCGGCAGCTTCCCCGACAGCGACCCCGCCCGGGAGCCCGCCTCCTACCTGACCCAGGCCGAGTGGATTCCGCTGCTGGAGCAGGCGGTGTCCACCGGCAAAAGCCGGCACTGGCACGCCCTTTATCAACTCGGTGTGATGTACTGCGCCGCAGGCGAATTTGAGAAGGCGGAAGAGGCCTACCGGGAGTCCAACCGCCTTACACCCAACGCCTGGTCGGTTCGCGGCCTCGCCATGCTGGAACTGCTGAAGGGTGACGAGATAGCGGCCTCCACCGGCCTGCTGGAAGCTGCCCGGCAGCTGCCCATCCTCCCCCTCGCCATCGAGTGCGGCAGGCTGCTCATCCAGGCGGGCCGCTACAGCGACTTTGTCGACTTTTACAGCGAACTGGAGCCCGCCCTGCAAACTCACGGCAGGCTGCGCACCATGCGGGCCCACGCCGCGGTTATGCTGGACGACTTCGGCCTCGCTCACGACATTCTGCGCAGCGGGCTGCAGGTGGCCGATATCCGCGAGGGCGAGGTGCTGCTCTCCGACATCTGGATCATGCTATACATGCGCAAAATCGCCAAGGAAGAGGGGATTGCCCAGGACGACGCCCTGCGGGAGCGTGTGCTGCGCGAACATCCCATCCCCGAGGAGCTGGACTTCCGCATGCGCACCTAACTCGCCACTACAGAAGGAGGGCTTTTCTTGTTGCGAGAGAATCTGTTCGCCCTGCTGGACATGGAGTTCGACACCGGCCACTGCACCGAAACGCTCCGCGCCATATGGGACAATGACCGCTGGTTCGATTTCACTGCCTTTGCCCGGACTGCCCGCTTCTGCGCCGACGAAATGGCGCGCTCCGGCCTGGAACAGGTGGAGGTTATGCCCCTGCGGGCGGACGGCGACACGGCCTACGGCGATTGGCCTATGCCCCGTGCTTGGGAGGCGGAGAGCGCGACGCTGTCAGTCGCCGCCACGGGGGAAATCCTGGCGGATTACCTGACCACAACCACCTCCCTGGTCATGTACAGCGCCCCCACCCCCTCCGGCGGCCTGAACTGCGAGATCGTGCAGATCGGCGAAGAGGTTAGT
>JBKEBS010000040.1:0-2431 GCA_047973265.1 Oscillospiraceae bacterium | reverse complement strand
GTCCCCGAGGAGACAGAATATTATGTCCACCGGATCGGCCGGACGGGCCGAGCCAAGCGCCACGGAGTGGCCTACAGCCTGGTATCCTCGGTGACGGACGGCATCCGTATGGATGAGATCGCCCGGAACACCGGCAGCGTTATTGAGCCCATTACCACGGACGCCCTGTGAAGGCCGGTGCTGCCAACCCGTTTGCCACCGCAAGAACGGGCCGGACAGAGAGATATTGCCCCCTGTGCGCACAACGATACTAGAAACCGAGGTTACCAAATGTTAGACTTTCACCCTGTCACCATTGAGGACAAGGCTTGGGTTTCACCCCTATTATTTGCCGAGGCCCTGCCCTTGTCTGCGTATAGCTTCACCTCGCTGTTCTGCTGGCAGCATGTGTACCAGCAGGAGATCTGCCCCTTTGAAAACCGGCTGCTGGTTCGGGCGAAAACCGACATGGGCAGCGCCTACCTGTGGCCTGCGGGTACGGGAGATCCGACCCCAGCCCTTCGGGCCCTGGAGGCCGACGCCGCCGAGCGGGGCGAGGACTTCCGCCTTGTGGCTGTGCTGGAGGAGCACCTGCCCCTTTTGGAGCGGCTCTACGGCGGGTCTATGGAGCTCCACGACACCCCCGATACCTACGACTACCTCTACGATATCAACCGGCTGGCGGACCTGCCGGGTAAAAAGCTCCATGCCAAGAGAAACCACATCAACCGCTTCCGGCAGAACTGCCCGGAGGGGGTGTTTCTGCCCATCACGGCGGAGGACATTCCCGATTGCCTGGCGCTGGACCGCGCCTGGTATGAGGAGCATTTGGCCATGCAGGGTGAGGCGCGGGATGAGAGCCTTTACATGGAGCGGGCCGCCATGGTCACGGCCCTGAACTATTTCACCGAGTTGGGCATGGAGGGGGGGCTGATCCGCTGCAACGGCACGCTGCTAGCCTTTACCATGGGTTCCCTCCTCACCCCCACGGTCTTCGATGTGAACTTCGAGCGGGCCATGTCGGACTTTCAGGGAGCGTTCCCGATGATCAACCAGGAGTTTTCCCAGTGGATCCGGGCGCATTACCCGGAGGTTGCCTTCATTGACCGGGAGGAGGACGCGGGCAGTCCCGGACTGCGGAAGGCGAAGCAGTCCTACGGGCCGGATCGGATGACCCGCAACGTTTCCGTAGTCATCAACAACAAACGATAAGCCGCCGGAAGGGGAGGATGTAATATGCTGACCATTCGCACCGCCACCCACGAGGATATCCCTCAGGTTAAGGAGCTGTGGAAGCGCTGCTTCGGAGATACCGACGCCTATGTGGATATGTTCTACACCAAGTACTGCACCGCTGAGCAGGTGCTCATCGTGGAGGAGGAGGGCGACCTCAACTCCATGTGCAGCGTACTGCCCACGACCCTGCTGCTTCCTGACGGCAGCAGCTGCCGCACGGGATATATCTATGCCCTGGCCACCAATCCGTACATCCAGGGAAAGGGCCATGCCCGGCAGCTTCTGGCCTATGCCGACGAGCATTTGCAACAGCTGGGCATGCAGTGCCTGACCCTGGTGCCAGCCTCTCCCAGCCTCCACCGCTATTTTGAGAATATGGGGCTTGTAGAGGGCTTTGCCACGCGGAAGCTGGAGCGGATGTCCGCAGAGCTCACCGACCTGCCTCCCTTAGATGACAGCTGCAAGCTGGATCCTATCCTGCCCTGCGAGTACAATGAGATCCGGGAGCGGCAGCTTTCTGACACCCCGCACATTGTCTATGATAATAAGCTGATTCAGTTCCAGCAGTTTGCCAGCCATCTCTCCGCCGGTGATCTGTACCGGGTGGAGATAGAGGGGGAGGTGGGCTGCGTCTCCATCGAGTATGTTCAGCGCACCCGCCTGCTCATGAAGGAGCTGCTCATCAGCCCAGGCAAGATGGAGAAGGCCGTTCAGCTGATCTCCGAGCAGCTGCCCGCCGTCCGCTACCATGTCCGCACCCCGGCCAGCTGGGAGGGGATGCAGGGCAGCTATATCCAGGCCTTCGGCATGGTAAAATGGTATGACCGGGAGATGGAGCAGCAGTTCCGTAATCTGCAGAGAGATGGGTATCTCGGTCTCGCCTTTGACTGAATACCCCGGGATTTTTCAAGTTCCGCCCCATCCTTGAGATCGGGCGGAATGTTGCCGTCTCACGGGCCCGGGCTTAATAAAAGGCTTTGAAATCTGTGGATGATATGGTATAATACCACTGTTGCGAGCGTTGATGGTATACTTACCACAGAAAAATGATGAAATAAGGAGCGAAACGACCATGGAACTGAGCACCGTACTGTATCGCGTAGAGGACAATGTAGCGATCATCAGCATGAACCGTCAGAAGGCCATGAACTCCCTGAACCAGCAGCTGTTTGAGGACATGACCACCGCTTTTGAGGCTGCCAAGGCCGACGATGGT
>JBKEBS010000039.1:0-160941 GCA_047973265.1 Oscillospiraceae bacterium | reverse complement strand
TTTCACCCAGCAGGTTTGCCTCTGCGGAGCCCTGTGCCACCGCCCTGGACACATATTCCGGGAATAGTGCGGCGGAGTCCGCCGTCGCGAAAAACTTGGAGACCGTGTCGGAGTGGGGCCCGCCCACCTTGATATCAAAGCGCTTCAGCTGCCGCTGGAAGGCATCCAGCCCGCCCAGCTCGGTGCCCGCATAGTTCTCGGTGGGGTCAAGCCTCTCCAGCTGCTTTGAAAAGCCGCCCTCCGCCTTGTAAAGGGATTTGTCCAGACGAATGCTCTCGTAGTTCATACCGTCAATCCATCCTCTCTTATTCCTAAATCTTGTACTGTCCGTCTTCTCCGGGTACTGCCGCCTCTGCCGGGCCGCCCAACTGCGGACAGGGCAGCAAGCCCTTGGCCTCCGCCGCAAAGCTCTTGTGAAAGGCCTTCAGCTGTACCAAATCCATGCCGCCCACAACCTCTTCCAGCACCCCTGCGTCCAGCTCCGGCCGGGAGAGCGCCCCGCAGCGGATAATATCCCCTCGCAGCTCCTCCAGGTAGGCGTCTCCCGCCTCCGCTAACCCGCTCAGCCTTTCCATCTGTTTTTGCAGAGCCGCCGCCTCCCCCTTGCTCAGGGAAAGCCCCGTCCTGCCCGCCGCCTTTTCCAGCTTTTCCAGCGCCGAGCCTCCGGCTTCCTCCACGGCCTGCTTTCCGCCCAGCCTCTTTGTCACCCCGGCCCTGGGCTGTGCGGGCACCGCCACAAAGCTCCACTCGTAGGCATCAGAGGGCTCGCACAGCAGATGGTGACACCGCACCCCTTTGTATTCTTCCCCCTTGACGTGGGCGCAGGGGGCGCCGCGCACATCGCTGCCGCACACCGAGCACAGTATCTTGCCCACCGCACAGCCCACGCTCACCTCTTTCTTGATCCCTGCGTCGATCTCCAGAATCAAGTCGGCGTTTTTCTCACAGCGCACCATGTACGCCCAGGCCTTCAAAAAAGCATAGGGCTCCCCCATGCTGTTCTCGGTGCCGTCCTCCTCCACCTTCGCTTCAAAAATGCGGGCCGATTGATTCTCCGCCAGCGCGGAGTGGTCAAACACCCCAGTCTTGCCCACAAACAGGCCCGCCAGCTTTTTCAGGCTCTCCCTGGTGAAGCGCTCCCGATCCCTGTCCACCTCGTTGTCGCACAAAATCACCGAGAATAGGAACAGCTCCTCCCGCTTCATAGCCCTCCGGGTATACCGCCCAATGGCTTCCAACTGGCTGTCGGTGGCCGTCCCCGTCTCCACCTGCTTCGCCCGGGCAGACGCAGCCTTCGTCATATCCATTTTCTTACAACCTCCCCTCATTCAACGTTCCCCTTTCCATATGCGGGGGAATTGCACCGATACCGGCGCAGCCGGTATTGCGACCCCGTCGGCCGCAAAGGTGCAAAACCCAAAGCTGAACGCCCTGCCGTTCAGTTTTCTTCCAATTGTTTTTCCAGCAGCTTCGCCTTCGCCTCCGTCAGGCGCACATTGGCCTCCTCCACCCGGTCTTGCAGGTTGATGTCTTCCCACTCCACCCGGATGTCCGCCCCGGAGCCCCTCATGCGCAGAAAGGTTCTGCAAATCTGCCCGATCACACTGGTGAGCAGGCTCTGGTAGCTCGCCAGCTCACTGGTCAAAATATCCGCCTGCTGAACGCTCATCCGCTCCGTGCTCGACCAGTGCAGCCCCAGCATAAAGGGAGGAATCCCCAGCTTTGCCACAATCTGCTCCAGCATCTGGCGCACCGGCACCTCGGTGTCAATCATCTGGTTGTCCGCCCCAATCACCTGAATGCCCACGTCCCCAACCGCCACAAAGTCCTTCACAATCCCGGCCTTCTGGCTGTCCATGGCATCGGCCCACTCCCCGGCAATGGTCTCGGCAATCTCCTTTGCGTTCATCCGGTCAATGCCGGAGGAACCGGGCCGATAGGTCACGGCATAGCGCAGATTCGCCACCCGGTCAAAGTTCACCCTGGTGGATTGGAAAATCTTCATCAGCACATTGGCCACAAAGGGCAGACTGCGCAGCAGGGAGACACCCTTCACCTCACCGGCGGGGGGATTCAGCGGCGTAAACAGCACCAGGTGCGGCCATCGCACCGGCTTGTAGGAAAATCCATCCCCGCTGGTGAACATCTCCACCTCCAGCGGATTTTTCCCCCGCCGAATGTGCAAATGCTCCAGCTTGGCGTTGTACAGCGCGTATATGTCCCGCCCGTCCCCGCTGGGCACAATCTCCCCACCGCGTTGCCAAAAGTGAGCAGACTGTCCAGGTAGACGCTCACAAACTGCCTCAGCCCCTCCGAGGATGCCCCCACCTTCACATGCTCCACAAAGTCGTCCAGCTCTCGCTGCCGGCGGCTGTCGGTGCAGATTACCTGAAATCCCCCCGTCAGCCGTACAATCTTGTCCAGCGCCGCATCCACCAGGGGCACCCCCTCCCGGATCGCCGCGTACAGCCCCAGTTCCGGCGGCGCCAGCGGCTGGTAGTGCATCCAGCCCGCAAAGGGGTGCTCACTGGCCGCCGTCTGCACCGCCTTTACCCGTTTCCGCGGCGTCCAAAGGTCACTCAGCTTCATTTACCGTTCCTTCCTTTCCTCGCTATACTTCCCGCCCAGAACCCCGTCCCCGCATCCTCCCCCGCCAGATACGCCACAAAATACCGGATGTCGTCCATGGCGTGGTCGTCCTCCTTCACAGGGTTGTCCGAGCCCCCCTCCTGTTGTCCCCACCGGTACAGCCCAAACTCCCGGATGGCATCCTTGCAGCTCTTGTGAAAGCGCAGCTCGTTCCCGGAGAGCGCCGACGCCACCAGCCCGATGCCCTCCCGCACCTTGTTTACGGCGGGAATCACCCGGAACCTTCCCCTCTTCCGCAAACACTGCAGAAAGCTGGCCGCCGATGGGTCAACAATCACGGCCTCAATCGCACTGTCACCCGCAAGCTTCTCCAGCGCGTCGGCATACTCCTCATCCGTCATCATCCGGCCCCTCTCTTTGGAGTCGAAATAGAACTCCCGCACACGGTACCATATCCCATCCCACCCTCTCCCCCACAGTCCAAAGGAAGCGGGATTCCGCGTCCCATAGTCGCAGGAGATCAAAAAGCGGTTACACTCCGGTGCCTTCTCCACCACATGCCGTTCCGCCGAAAACATGGGGTACACCGCTCCGTGCACAGCGCTCCACCTGCCCAGCACATACCGCTCCCGGAACACCCCGGTGTACAGCGCCTCGTACCTTTCCCGCACTACCGCCGACAATCCCGGATTGTCCTCCATCGTAAAATGCAGATAGAGCGCATTTTTCCCGTCTCCATCTGCCCCCGCAATCCACTCCCTGTAGAACCAGTGGCCCGGGTGGCTGGGGTTGCAGCTAAACCAGAACTTCGACCCTTCCACCGAGCACCGGGCCAGCGCCTGCTCCACAAAGGATCGGGGCATCAGCGCCACCTCGTCGAACAGCACCCCCGCCAGCGTCATGCCCTGAATCAGGGCCCCGCTGCCCTCATCCTTGCCACCGAAGAGATAGAAGCTGTTTCTTCTGCCCTCCAGCTCCACCTCCACCAGGTTGCGGGACACCACCTCCCGGCAGGCAAAGCCGTACTCCTCCGCCATCCTCAACAGCGGCGACACCAGATTCCTCCGCAGGGAGGATATCGTCTTGCCGCACATCGCAAAACTTTTCCCCTCAAACTGTGCGAAGCTCCACAGCAAAAAGGAGAGGGAGAGGCACGCCGTCTTTCCCGAGCGCACCGCCCCATCGCAGATCACCGCGTCACGCTTCTCATAGGGGCTGCCCGGGCACCACCAGGTCAAAGCCTGCTTCTGCCTCTGTGAAAACCTCACCCGGCATCATTTTCCCCTTTTTTTTCATTTCCCCACGAGCGGGAAGCTCCCTCCGCCAAGGCGCGATAAAGTCCCTCCGCAGAGCCCTTCCGCGCTTTTCCTGCTTTTTCCTCCCTCTCCAACTCAAGCAGGGCCTCCAGCGCGCGAATCCGGTCGTGGAACTTCACCTCCATCCCTCCGCCTTTCAGCTTCCGCAGCTCAGAGACACAGAACAAATCCATCCCCGATGTATCGCTCACCCTGCCGTCTTCACCCTCCATCAGCATCTGCACCGCATCATTGATCGGCCCGTGCGCCAAGTGTGCCAGCGCCCGCCTCGACGCACTCGTTTTTTCCTCTCCACACCCCTTACAAAAGCCCCAAATCTCCGGTCTCTCCAGCAGCATCTCGGCTCGCCGTCCAGCACTCTCCGGCGCGTAGCCCGCCAGCTTCGCGGCCTCTCCGCCATTGCCGTCGCCCAGCCGATTGTAGTGCAGACAGAACAGCGCCTCTCGCCTGCTCAGCGGCCTTTCCTTTCTCTTCACAGCCCAAAGCCCCCTCGCTTGAACTCAAATAGCCCTTCACCCATAGCCCCAAAAAGCCCCTCAATTTCCAGTTGACGGAAATTGAGGGGCCAAAATTGCAAATATTAATTACAAAACCATCTCGCCGCCTTGACTGCCTCCCCGCCCCATGGTAAAGTATCATAGATATGTTTACCGTGGAGGAAACTGTGATGGCAAGCGCCGACAACCCAAAGCTCAACATCGTGCTGGTAGAGCCCCAAATCCCCCAAAACACCGGCAACATCGCCCGTACCTGCGCCGTCACGGGAGCAGCCCTTCACCTGGTGGAGCCCATGGGCTTTACTGTCACCGATGCCAAGCTCAAGCGCGCCGGGCTGGATTACTGGCACCAGCTTGACATCACCTCCCACAGCAGCCTGGAGGCTTTTTTCGCCAAAGTACAGCCCCCCACAGACCACTGCTTCTTTTTCTCAACCAAAGGGGCCCGCACCTACAGCGACGTCTCCTATCCGGAAGGCTCCTTCCTCTTTTTGGGCCGGGAGGACGCCGGGCTCCCCGAACCGCTTCTCCGCGAGCACTACGCACAAACCCTGCGCATCCCCATGCGCGATACGCTGCGCAGCCTCAACCTGTCCAACTCCGTCGCCATCGGCGTCTACGAGGTGCTCCGCCAGTGGAACTTCCCCGATCTTGGCCGGGAGGGCGCCCTCACACAATAGAACAGGGAAAGGAAAGAGATACACTTGGAAAAAATCAAATTCATCGCCGACACCGCCAGCGACATCACCGACCAGGAGCTTGCGGAGTACGCCATCGGCATGCCCAGCGTCCCCATCACCATCGACGGGGAAAGCTACTTCGAGCGAAAGAGCTTCGGCATCCAGGAATTCTACACCGTTCTCGCCGGCTCCAAGGAAATCCCCGCCACCAGCCGCGTGCCGGAGGCCGACTACCTGGAGCTCTACCGCCAAGCCCTGGCAGAGGGCTACACCGACATCATCAGCGTCACCATCAACGCGGGCGGCTCCGGCACCCACACCTCCGCCGTCATGGCCGCCCAGCGCCTCTTTGACAAAAACCCCGAAGCAAAGGATAAGCTGGGCATCCACGTGGTGGATTCCCGCAGCTACTGCCGGGGCTACGGCTCCCCGGTGGTCAAGGCCGCCCAAATGGCCCGTGACGGCAAGACCGCGACGGAAATCCTCGCTTTCCTGGATGATTGGTTCAACTGCGTTGAAATCTACCTGGGCTGCTACACCCTGGAATACGCCAAAAAATCCGGACGCATCAGCGCTGCCGCCGCCTTTGTTGGCGAGGTGCTGGGCATGCGCCCGGTCATCAGCCTCATCGACGGCGAGACCAAGACGGAAGAAAAGGTGCGGGGCGATAAAAAGCTGGCTCTCGCCCTCTTCAATCAGTACAAAAACCGCCGTGTCAGCCCTGACGACGATGTCTGCGTCGTCTGCGGCGAGGAGGAAGCCCACGGCAAGGAACTCCAATCCCTGCTGGAAAAAGAACTGGGCCGCCCCATCCCCATCTATTTTGCCGGAGCCTCCATCACCATCAACGCAGGCCCCCGCATCGCCGCCGTCGTGCTCAAGGGCAAACCCCGCCATTAGCATTTACCACAAAAAAGAGGCCTCCATCACCGATGGAGGCCTCTTTACATTTTCAGTTCGCTTACAGCTTTGAATATCCGTAGCTGTTGACCAGGGCGTCAATTTTCTGCTTGCCCTGGCACATCTGGCAGTCGTTGGGCCGGAAGGTCTCGTAGTGGGGCAGGTCGTCCTCGGTAAAGAGCGCCTGTACCTCCAGTCCCTCTACAGTGTGGGCCGCGCTGAACAGCGCCGCCAGCCCCACAACCCGCCCGTTGTAGTAGCGGATGCAGTCCACCATGCTGCGGGTCGTCTTTCCCGTGGTGGCGGAAGCCACCAGAAGCAGAATATCCTTCCCCCACACCATCTTCTGCACATTGTCCCTGAAAAACATGCGGCCGTCTGCAATGGGCTCAGGCGTCAGCACGCTGATGCTCTTGTTCGTGTTGAAGCTGCGGTGGCCCTCCTTCACCAAGTCGTTGGCGAGAAACGCCCCCACCACCTCAGTGCCCTCCAGGCACACAATGGTGTCCACATTGGTCGTGGTGCGGAACCGGGAGCTGAGCTCCTCCCCCGCCGCCTTCGCCATCCGGTGGCTTACCTTCACCGCGGTCAGGTCTACATAGTAGTTGATATGGGAGTGGCTGGTGGCAAAGTGTCCGGGAATAATCGTCAGGCGGATGTCCTTATTCTTCTTGCAGCTGATTTCCTGGCTTCTTGCTTCCATAGAAATTCCTCCCGGCGTTTTATGTCACCCAACGTAAAAACGCCTTTTTTTAATAATATCACAAATCCTTCGCCGAAACAATATGGTAAATTGTGACATGCGGCAAAAGAAAACCTCGCTGTCAATTCGGCCACATCCTTTAACAACCTGTAAACAATCGGTATGGAGAATATGAAATCGACAGAAATCCCGTTGACATTCCCCCGCCGGGTGTTATAATAGAATTATGTTAGCACTCAATCATAAAGAGTGCTAATGCCGAAAACGAAATTATTTCAACAGAAAAGGAGTGGAGCTCTATGCCAGCCATGATACCCTTCAACCGCAATTCCTTCGGATTCGACAACTTCTACAACAGCCTCGACCACTTTCTGCGGGGCTCCTACAACAACGCCCGCAACTTCTTTACCGATTCCTTCCGCCTGGATGTAAAAGAGGACGACAACGCCTATTCCATCGAAGCCGAAATGCCCGGCGTCAAAAAAGAGGAAGTCACCCTCTCCATGGACGAGGGCAAGCTTCGCATCTCCCTCAACCGCGAGGAGAAGACAGAGGACGAGAGCGAGGATCAAAGCTACGTCCACCGGGAGCGCCGGTTCACCTCCGCCAGCCGGGAAGTTTATCTCCCCGATGCCGCTACCGAGGGCACCGTCGCCAAAATGGAGGACGGCATCCTGCGCATCACAGTTCCCAAGGCAGTGGCACCGGACAACTCCAAAAAGATCGATATCGAGTAAATCAAAAGCCCTTCCCTTTTTAATGCCACCCTCAAAAGCACCCCGAAATAAAAACCGCCGTTTTTTAAGCGGCGGTTTTTTCTGTCCTCTATCCGATTTGATTTTAGATTACTTCCTGGCAAGCGGCCCGTCAGATATGACGATATCCCCGGCCAAGGTCGTCTCAAAGTGCAGGTATCCGTTGGTGTCCACCCAGTAGTTGGGAGAGGTAATCGCGGTAAAACTGTTGGCCGCTGCGTTGTAGCTGTAAAAATGCAGGTTGGAGAGATTCATTCCCGAAAGATCAACCTTCACCGCAATGCGTACCCTCGCCCCAAAGCTCACAGGCTCCTCGCAGTGAACCACAACGATTTTGTTGCTGTAAAATCGTGTGAACTGGGTCAGCCGGGCTGAAGTTTTTGCCTTGTCCACATAAATCCCCGTGCGGAGTGCCTCCGTCCGTCCCGACAGGAGGCTGGGCGTCAGGTAGAGCATCCCCTGTATCGATTTCCCCGTCACATCGGTGGTTTTCGCCCGAATCTGGGCAGCCTTTCCCGCCTTTGCGGCCTCTGCCGCTATCGTGTTCCAGGCGGCCGCGGGAAGGGACACTGCGTTCTGCACGTTGACAATCCCACTGGCCTGGGCACGGTATTCCTTCAAAAGTGTTTCCGTCTTTACCACACCGTCAGAGCCCACATTTGCGCTGCGCGGTGCAACAGCTGCGACTGTGGAGGCTGTCGTAGAAGCGGCAGTCGCTGCGCTTCCACCACCGCCTCCGCCTCCTCCACCGCCACCGCCACCACCGGAACTGGAGCGTGAAGACGACGTGCTGCCCGTGCTCGTACTGGTTGTGGCAGTCGTTGTGGTTTTTTCCTGATTGGTGGTGTCGGGCGTGTAGGGAACCTCAGGCTCAGTCGTCTGCTCCGCCCGGATCGTATATGTACCCTCCCAGCTCCCACTGTATTCCTGGTCGCTGTTTACGGCAAGTATAGCTTTGTATTCACCTGCCGCTGTCGGCGGATTGATGCTGCTGTATCCGCCGCCATCGGTGCTCTCGTAAACCAGCGAATATTGCGGGTACACTCGTCCCTTCCCATTGGCGGTGAACACGGGATCTCCCGTCTTTCCGTGGGGCTGTCCGTCATAGTCCGCATCAGCCACCGAAATTCCGGTCACCGCCACCTGTTTTTTCTCCACCACCACCAGCTTGATTTCCAGCACAGACGGTTTGTAGTTGGCAGGGTTAATCTCCACTTCAATGGTCGCACTGCCCGCCGCCGCCGTGGGCTCCATGTCAAAGGAAAGCGTCTCCTGAGCCAGATTCAAGGAACCGCTCCGGATCACGCCGGAGGAGCCGCTCCCCGTTCCCAGGCTATAGGTGGTCGCGCCGTATTCCATCCCCCCCGCCAGCTCCGGCAGGTAGCTCGCCAGTGCCAAACTGAAGGATTTTTCCACTCCCTGTGTGACCTGAATCTCGGGGTTCGACACAGGGGGCATATCCGCCTTCCCCGCCTGCTTGTCCGCCGCGGTCAGCGTGCCACTGCCGTTACAGCTTACCCGCAGGCCGATCTCCTTGCCAATATCCCCGGCAAGCACCGTATAGCTGGCGTTGGTCGCCCCCACAATGTCCACGGCTCCCGCATTGCTTTCCTTGCTTGTCCACTGGAACTGCAAATTGCTCTCATCTTTTCCCGGAGGAAACAACACGCCGGAAATATCTGCCGACAGAGTCGCACCGTAGGTGCAGTCGCCGCTGATGGCCGCCGTCCCGCCCAACTGTACAGTTTTAAGAGCCTCTTCCACTGCTTTTTCTACGTTGAGTTTCGCTGCAGGAGTATTGAGATTTGTGTTCAGATCAGCACCGGTACCCAAAAGAATCGCCCTTACTTCGGCAACAGTGAGATTCGGATTCACATACCGAATCAGCGCCGCCGCTCCCGCCACCATGGGCGAAGACATGGAGGTGCCGCTTTGAGGGCTGTATGAGGAGTCGTTTGTGGCCATTGTGCTGTAAATATTCTGGCCAGGTGCTCCAATATCTTTGTTCTGATAATTGGAACCGTAAGCAAGTGTCCAATCGCTGCTTTCAAGATTAACGACGCTGATTACGTCAGCGAAATCCGCAGGATAACATGTATAGGGAGGAATCCAATTATTACTCATGTTCACATTACCTGCGGCGGACACAATTACGATGTCTGCAGCCACAACCGCTTCTACTTTCATCTTCAGAGCATAATCCAGACCGCCTCCGGTTCCAATGCTCATATTTACTACTTCAATTTTCAAATCCGGATTCAAAACGTAATTAAGAGCATTGACCATATTGGTGGTAGTGCCGGAGCCGGCCTGGGTAAACAGGTTCAGTGGAATCACTTCGATAATGTCGTTATTTTTGCCACTGGCCACACCGATACCGCCCTTGTTGTTATTCGCGGTAGCGGCGAGAATACCAATAACATGGGTTCCGTGATGCACAGAAAAACTGGTGTCAAGCGGCGTTCCACCTGCGCTGCCATCACTGAAATCCCATCCCAAAGACCACCTAACATTTGCCTGCAAGTCCTCATGTGTCGAGCGAGGATTAGTGTCCAGCACTGCTACCCGAACTCTGCGGGCGGGGTCTACAGGGGTAAAGTCTTCCAGCAAAGCCCACGCCTCCGGAACGCCGATCAAATCCAGATGCTTCTGCTCAGTGATGTCGGGATCATTGGTAATCGGATCCGCAAAGGGCACATAAACATAGTTCGGCTGTGCGAAAGCTACGCCCGGTTCTTCCTCCAGCTCCTCGATCGCGGCTTCCACCGTGTAGCCAATGGATATCTCCGTCAAAGCTGCCGCGCTGTCCTCCGACAGCTCCAGAACCTCCAGCACTTCTTCGACAGGGCTGTCCTCTTCCACTGCTGCACTCATAGGCGCAATGTAATTATCCTCGTAAACCACCAGCACTTGGCCGGGAACATAGCCCAGCTCTTCGCCAGATTCCCTCTCCTCTTTTGCCGCGGCAAAAGATTCCGCAAGCTCCTGCCCCCTGGGGCCGGATGCAGCAGTAAAATCGGCAAGCTGTTCCCATAGCTCGTTTTCATAGTAATAGGTGAGCACCTTTTTCGCCAGCAGGCGATATTCCTCGTCGTCGGAGATGCTCTCCAGCTGGGTGGCCATCTGCCCGCCATCCTGGAAGGCCATGAGAAGGAAGGCCTCCTCCGAGGCAAGCAGCTCGGAAATCGCCTCCTCCTCCACAGAGTAGCCGTATCCCTCCGTGCCAAGGGCCGCCCCTTCCTGATACTGCTCCGTCCCGGCGGAAAGCCCCGCCGCAATACCCGGTATCAGCAGTGCCGCCACCAAAAATACCGCGATTATTTTTTTGCCGCTCTTCCACTTCTTCATATGAATGCCCGTTCCTTTCAGAGGCCGGTTTCACCAGCCCCGGAATCTGTGCCAAAGTCCTCAAAACACGCCGCAACACAAATGGGGACACCTACCCCATTGTATTCTCTGCAAGTATACACCATTTTCCTTTGTTCTTCAATCATATAGTCAATTAATTGGAGAACAAAACCTATTTCGGTTACATTGACTACTATGTGGAAAAAAACGACCTTTTTACTGCACCATCTGTTGCAAATGACGGAATTCTTTTCTTATCCTGCAATTCGATTGACAAATCTTTGACAATCTGGTATTCTTCGCATTGTAAGGATATTGTTAATATTTTAACAAATAGAGATGTTAACAAAACAAGCGACATCACAAATCAAAGCGCCAGTACATAGAAAGGAAGAGCGACAATGGCTAAAAACGCAGAAAATCATGTGGCCGACACCGGCCTTGTAGACAGCATGGAGGCCCTGGAAGCCGTGCTGGCAGAAGTTCGCAGCGCCCAGCAGAAGTTCGCCTCCTACACCCAGGAACAAGTGGATGCCATCTTCCAGGCGGCTGCCTCCGCGGCGGCAAAAGCCCGTATCCCCCTGGCAAAAGCCGCCGTTGCCGAAACCGGCATGGGCGTCGTCGAGGACAAGGTTATCAAGAACCTCTACGCCTCCGAGTACATCTACAATGCCTACAAGGACACCAAAACCTGCGGCGTGCTGGAAACCGACCCGGTTGCCGGTATCACAAAAATCGCGGAGCCTGTGGGCGTCATCGCGGCGGTTATCCCCACAACAAACCCCACCTCCACCGCTATCTTCAAGTGCCTGCTGGCCCTCAAAACCCGCAACGGCATCGTCATCAGCCCCCATCCCAGAGCCAAAAAGTGCACGGTGGAGGCCGCCAGGCTCGTGCTGGACGCCGCTGTCAAGGCCGGAGCCCCAAAAGGTATCATTGGCTGGATCGACGTCCCCTCTCTTGAGCTCAGCAACACCGTTATGAAGGAAGCCGACCTCATTCTTGCGACAGGCGGCCCCGGCATGGTGCGGGCTGCCTACTCCTCCGGCAAGCCCGCCGTGGGCGTGGGCGCGGGCAACACCCCCGCCATCATCGATTCCAGCGCGGATATCCTGCTGGCCGTCAACTCCATTGTCCACTCCAAAACCTTTGACAACGGCATGATCTGCGCCTCCGAGCAGAGCGTCATCGTCCTGGACGACATCTACCCTGCCGTCAAAAAGGAATTCGCCGACCGCGGCTGTTACTTCTTGGATAAAAAAGAGACCGACAAGGTGCGGAAGACCATCCTCATCAACGGCTCCCTCAACGCGAAAATTGTCGGCCAAACAGCGGAAAAGATCGCCGAGCTTGCGGGCATCACAGTCCCCGCCGACACCAAAATCCTCATGGGAGAGGTCACCAGCGTCGAGCTCAGCGAGGAGTTCGCACACGAAAAGCTCTCTCCCGTCCTCGCCATGTACCGGGCGGGCACCTTCGCCGAGGCCCTTGATAAAGCGGATAAGCTCGTAGCAGACGGCGGCTACGGCCACACCGCGTCGGTCTACCTGAACCCCCAGACCGGACAGGACAAGCTGGATGCTTTCGCCGCCCGTATGAAGACCTGCCGCATCCTGGTCAACACCCCCTCCTCCCACGGCGGCATCGGCGATATCTACAACTTCAATTTGGCCCCCTCCCTTACCCTGGGCTGCGGCAGCTGGGGCGGCAACTCCGTCTCGGAAAACGTGGGCGTCAAGCATCTCATCAATATCAAGACCGTCGCTGAGAGGAGAGAGAACATGCTGTGGTTCCGCACCCCCGGCAAGGTCTACTTTAAGAAGGGCAGCCAGCCAGTAGCCCTGGCTGAACTGGGCCAGATGGGCAAGAAGAAGGCCTTCATCGTCACCGACAACTTCCTCTACGCGAACGGCTACACCCGCACCCTGGAGGCCCAGCTGGACGCCATGGGCATCTCCCACACCACCTTCTACGATGTGGAACCCGACCCCACTCTCGCCTGTGCAAGAGAGGGTGCGAAGGCCATGGCCTCCTTCCAGCCCGACGTCATCATCGCCTTCGGCGGGGGCTCTCCCATGGATGCCGCCAAGATCATGTGGGTGCTGTTTGAACACCCCGAGGCCGACTTCGCCGACATGGCCATGCGCTTCATGGACATCCGCAAGCGAGTCTACGGCTTCCCCAAAATGGGCGAGAAAGCCTACTTCGTCGCCATCCCCACCTCCTCCGGCACCGGCTCCGAGGTCACCCCCTTTGCCGTCATCACCGATGAATCCGACGGCGCCAAGTACCCCCTGGCCGACTACGAGCTGCTCCCCAACATGGCGATTGTGGACGCCGACAACATGATGAATCAGCCCCCCTCCCTCACCTCCGCCTCCGGCATCGACGCCCTCACCCACGCCCTGGAGGCCTACGCCTCGGTCATGGCCTCCAGCTTTACCGACGGCCCCGCCATCAAGGCCATGCAGCTCATCTTCAAGTACCTCCCCGCTGCCTACGAAAAGGGCGCGGCCGACCCCATCGCAAGGGAGCGCATGGCAGAGGCCTCCGCGCTGGCCGGCATGGCCTTCGCCAACGCCTTCCTCGGCATCTGTCACTCCATGGCCCACAAGTTGGGAGCCTTCCACCACCTCCCCCACGGCGTGGCCAACGCCCTCCTCATCTGCGAGGTCATCCGCTACAACGCCGACCCTGTCCCCACCAAAATGGGCACCTTCTCCCAGTACCAGTACCCCCACGCTCTGGAGCGCTATGTGGAATGCGCCAACGCCCTGGGCATCTTCGGCAGTGACGACGCCGACACCCTGAACAAGCTCCTCGCCGCCATCGACGCCCTCAAGGAGAAAGTCGGCATCAAAAAAACCATCGCCGATTACGGCATTTCGGAAAAGGACTTCCTCGCCAGCCTGGACGAAATGGTGGAGCAGGCCTTCGACGACCAGTGCACGGGTGCGAACCCCCGCTACCCCCTCATGAGCGAGCTGAAGGAACTCTACCTGCGCGCCTACTACGGCCCCGGCAAGGTTGCAGCCAAAGTGGTCGCCGTGGAAACCGCCGCAGCCCGCTAACCGAAAGGAGAGGCCTATGAAACCCGAAATCATCGCATCCCGCCCGGGTAAGACAATCTACCGCAAGGGCGGCCAGGTCGTAAAGGTGTTCGACGAAAAGTTCTCCAAGGCCGACATCCTCAACGAGGCCCTCAACCTCGCCCGGGTGGAGGAGACCCGCCTCCCCATCCCCAAGGTGTCCGAGGTCAGCAAGGCGGACGGCCGCTGGGCCATCCACTACGACTTCATCGAGGGCGTCCCCCTCTCGGGGCTCATGCAGGACGACCCCGCCAAGCTGGAGGAGTACCTGAACCGCTTTGTCGATATCCAGCTGGACATGCACACAAGAACGGTTCCCCTGCTCACCAAGCTGTGGGATAAGATGCACCGCAAAATCGACCAAACCCAGCTGGACGAGGCCACCCGCTACGAGCTCCATACCCGTCTGGCCTCCATGCCCAAGCACCACAAGCTCTGCCACGGCGACTTCAACCCCAGCAACATCATCATCACCCCGGAGAACCAGGCCTATATTCTGGACTGGTCTCACGCCACCCAGGGCAACGCCTCCGCCGACGCCGCCCGCACCTACCTGCTGTTCCACCTCCAGGGGGATATCCCCACCGCGGGCCGCTACCTGGAGCTGTTCTGTGAAAAAAGCGGCACGGATAAGTCCTACGTCCAGAGCTGGCTGCCCATTGTCGCCGCCAGCCAATCGGTGAAGGGCAAACCGGAGGAAAAGGAATTCCTCTCCCGCTGGATTCACGTAATGGACTACGAATAGCCGAAAGGAATGATCTTTGCCATGGCGCATTTGACGGTGAACCTGCAATCCCTCGACGACAAAGTGAAGTTTTCCGCCTCCGCCCGGGAAAATCCGGAGATCGTGATCGACTACTTTCCTCCCGTGGGCGCGGGGGAGGGCTATACCTCCCTGGAGCTTCTCATGGCGAGCTTCGGCTCCTGCCTGGCCACCACTGCGCTCACCATCCTGCGCCACCGGATGCGCAAGACGGTGGAAAGCCTCTCTGTCAATGTCGAGGGCACACAGCGGGAGGAGCACCCAAAGTCCCTGGAGCGCATGCATGTGACCCTCTCCCTCACTGCAAAGGATTTGACAGAAGCCGAGGTTCGGCAGGCCATAACTGTCGCGGAGGAGGCCATCTGCCCCGTCTGGGCCATGATCAAGGGCAATGTTGAGGTCGATGTCGATGTGGAGATATCGTAAACTTTTTTAATACATTCCATTGGGGAGGCGGTCTTTACCGCCTCCCTTTGCTTGCCTCCGGTTTGATGTTATACTCTTACTAAAATCGGGAAAGGAGCGCATCATGTTTGAACGATTCAAAACACACGGCAAGTGGAGAAGCATCATAGCCATTGAAAAGGCAGAGGTGAAAATTTCCCTGGCGCTTTCTCTTCTCTTCCTCGCATTTCTCATCGCTCTCAATATATTTGACAACTACGTGACCTTCAAAGACGCCCTGCAGACAATGATCAGCGGTTTCATCGCGGGCTACATCGCTCTCTTGGGCTTCTCGCTCAGCGCTGTCGCCATCGTGGCCAGCCTCTTCTCCAAACGGGATATCCAGAAGCTCGATCAAAAAGACCCCAACAGCATTGAGAATATGCTGGCGAGCTTTGAGTACCTGGGCCTGGTTACAGCGGTGTCCATTATTTCACTCTCGACCGCGTACATCACAATGGAGATCGATTGGCCTTTCCACCCCGTGCCCTTTTATATTGCGGCGTTTATCGTTGTCTATCTGATCTTCTTCACAATGTTCTACACGGTATCCCTAACGGGCAACTGCGTCAAGCTCTACACCATGAAGCTGGACGAATAAGAGCGGACAAATCAAGCTAATCCGCGACATGGCAATATCGCCTCCAACCTGATAGGATGTCCTCACAGGAGAGGAGAAGGAATACCATATGAACTGGGTTGGCGACCTGCAACAGGCCCTGCACTACATCGAGGAAAACCTCACCGGCGACTTGAGCAACGAAAAAATTGCCCAGTCCATCTACTCCTCGAACATCTACTTTCAAAAGATTTTCAACATTGTCACCCGAATGCCCTTGGGCGAGTATGTCCGTAGCCGCCGCCTGTCCTGCGCGGGGGAGGATTTGCTCCGCACCGACAGCCGCATCGCCGACATCGCGTACCGTTACGGCTACGAGTCCGCCGACAGCTTTTCCAAGGCCTTCACCCGGTTCCACGGAATCCCACCCTCGGCGGCGCGCGAATCGGGGGAGGGCATCCGGCGCTTCGATCCTCTCGTGATACACATCAACATCAAAGGAGGATTCAAAATGTCCAGCACCCAAAGCTCCGTCACCCTGGAAAAAGTGGAGTTCATCCCCTTCGGCCCCTGCCGCATGATCGGCAAATCGGTGTGCGCAAAGCCCGCCTCGGGCGATATCTTCGGCGCCCTCTGGGGTGACCGCTCCATCTCAGAGGCCCTGGACGCCATGGCGGATCAGGCCTACGACGAAAACCTTGCGGGCTACATGACCATGGCGGGCACCCAGGACGACCCCATGCTCTGGTACACCGTGGGCCGCTTCATGAAGCCCGGCACACCGGTGCCCGACGGCTTCAAGCACTACGACATCCCCGAGACCATCGTCTGCTCCACCCTGGTGAAGGGCAAGTTCGACGACATGATCGATATGATCGACGGCATGACCATGGACGCCATCTTCGGCCAAAAGGAATATGTCGCCAAATACCCCGACGGCTACTTCTTCGCCGAAATCTACACGCCAAACACCATCCCGGATGAACACAGAGTCAGCGAACTGGGCTATATCGTCGCCTGCGAGCGCAACCCGGAGCTGTAAGCTCCGGCACAACCAAAAAGAGGATTGGCTTCCCGCCAATCCTCTTTTAGTCGTGCTACTCCAAAATAACCTCGACCGTCTCGTTCTTCTCCTCATCCTGCACATCCACCATCTTGTAGGGCAGGGTGATCTCTCCGTTTTCCAGCTCCCGTAGAATCTCGTCCACGTCCAAATCCCGCAGGGTGTTATTCACCTCGTCGTTGTCGCCGCCGTACTTCGCCCCCATCTTGAGGCCGAACCGCACCAGCGTAAAGGGAATTCTCACATTTGTCTTGACGATATCGTCCTTCTTGACCAGCACAACCAGCCTCTTCGGCTTCACGCCGCCCTCAGCCGCCGGAATCGGGCTGCCGGGAGGAGTATTGTCCTCACCCAGCGCGCCCAGCAGGCGCTCGGCCTCCTCCACCGTGATGTCGCCGCCGGCCAGCATCTCCAGAATCATTTTACGCTCTTCCAACATAGTCATAATTTCTCCTTTCATTTTTCGTCCGGAGTCCCATTATCTTTGGGCTCCCTTTTCTTTTTGGAGTTCCAGCATTGCCTCTTCCACTGTGATCTGTCCCTCTTTCAGCCTGGTCAGGACATCCATTCTGTGCGCAGAGGCGGATCGTCTGTCGTCGAAGTCCATGGCCTCAATCAGGTCGTCCAGCCGGTTTCTCGCCGTGGGGTAGGAAATCCCCAGCGCCGCGCCCAGGTCTTTCAAGCTTCCCCTGCACCGGATGAAGGTTTCCAGAAAGGTGAGCTGCTCGCCGGAAAGCTGCGCGAACCTTCCCAGCGGAAACTCCCCCTGCACCTCTGTTGCGCAGACAGAGCAGCGCAGGCTGCAAACTCTCATCTCCTGCCCGCAGGAGGGACACTTGGTCGGTATTGGGCTGTTCACCATAATGACCGTTCCTTTCCGAGGTCAGCAGCATTCGCTATGGAACTGGCCGCTGACGGCCAGGGGAGAAACCCGGCAGCCTCCGGCACGTTGTGCACCTGTACGAGCCGAAGACTCCTTTTGATCGTTTCAAACAGGTTCTGAATGATCCCATAGTTTATTCTGCGCGTCTTGAAGGTATCCGCTCTCAAGCTCATCACCTCTTGCACACAAAATATCATATAAAATCAATATTGTCAATATAAAAATCAATAATATTAAAATAAATATTAATATTATTGATTTTTATATTACATAATCGCACAAAAAAGGGTTCCGGCAAAAACCGGAACCCTAGGCGGAGATATTCTCTTAGAACAGCGATTTGACCAGCAGCAACACGCCCACAACCAGCAGCGGAATGCCGATGATGGCGCCCACAACGGTCAACGTGAGAAAGATACCGGCTATCGACAGCGCTATGCCCACAACGGCGGCGAGAACGCTGCCCATCAGCTTAAACAGCATGCCGATAAAGGACCATGCCATCTTAAAGGGCCACAACAATACATTAATCATTTCAGTCGTCATTCCTTTCCTGTGTGGCGGTGTCCCCGCCTCTCTGATATTTATTATACCCGTCAAGATGAAACGCGAAGATAGCACGGATTAAAAGCAGGTGAAAAGCATCTTTATCTTGATTGGCATCTCTACATACACAGGATTAACGACGATTTGCAGCGAACATCAGACCGTTTTGCTCCCCAGCAGCCCCTGTTTTGCCAGCCTGTCCCGCAGCGGCAGCATCACGGCGGCGCAGAAGGCGATCTTCACCATGTCCAGGGGGATAAAGGGGAACACCGCCATCGCAAGTCCCTCCACAAAGCCGGTCTGCATCACGAAGCAGAGCCATAACGTCCCCAGCAGGTACAGCAATAGGAAGGTCGACAGCACCATGGCCACGGCAGTTCTCACAACCCGAATCGCCCCGCTCTGCTTGCCCCACCGCACGGCGAGAGAGATCACCAGCGCCATCAGAGGGTAAGCCATCAGGTAGCCGCCCTTCGGCCCCAGAAAGACCCCCAGCCCGCCGGTAAAGTTGCCGAACACCGGCAGCCCCACAATGCCCAGCAGCAGGTAGCACAGCTGAGAGAACAGCGCGGGCAATGGCGCCAGCAGAATCCCCGCGATAAACACGGCCATCATCCCCAGCGAGAAGGGGATTGGCGTAAACGGCAGGGGGATCGCAATCTGCGCCAGCACGGCGTTCAGAGCGGTAATAATTCCCACTGTGCAGAGCTCCCGCACAGACAATATTGATTTTTTCATGGTTGCCCTCTCCCGCTCTATAGTAGTGTGATCTCACCCGAAACCAGCCGCGTGATGTCCGCTCCGTCCCTCTTTACCAATAGGGCGGCGTCCGCGTCCACTCCGGCCACCACGGCCCGGTACTGCTCCTTCGCCGTGGTCACCAGCACTTCCCGGCCCTGAACAAACAGCCTGTCCTCGTAGGCGCGAAGGATTTCCTCCTTCTTGTTCCCCTCCACAAAGTCCAGGCAAACCTTCTCGAACTCCTCCAGCAGGGCGGCTGTGACAGCGGCCCGTAGCCCCCGCCTGCCGGTGGCCTCCCAGACAGAGGTGGCGATCCCGGCAATTTCCTCCGGCACCTCCCCCATATTGATCCCGATTCCCACCACGGCGTACTCCAGGCTCTGGAGCTCTGCATTGATCGACGCCTCGGTGAGAATGCCGCAAATCTTTTTCCCGCCCCAAAAGACATCATTCACCCACTTGATGTCGCAGTCCATATCCGCCGCCCTCTTCAGCGCCCGGCAGACCGCCACCGCGGCGCAGATGGTGAGGAACTGCGTCTCCGCCGGGGACAGGTCGCCGAGGAAGGAGCTTTTCCCTTCGCCTCTCCCCTCCGGCTTGAGCAGCACGCTCAGGTAGACGCTCCCCTCCGGCGAGACAAAACTGCGGCCTAGCCTGCCCCGCCCGCCCGTCTGTCTGTCCGCCACCGCGACATGGCCGTTGGGCGGCTCGGAGGCGTTTCTCTTCAGATAATTGCTGGTGGAGTCCACCTCGGGCAGCAACTCCAGGCTCCTGCCCACAAATCGGGTGGAAAGGGATTCCTGCAGCATGGTCGGGGAAAGGGCGTCGCTGTGCTCCGCCAGCCGGTAGCCCGCCCCCTGCAGCGTCTCAATGGCCGCGCCGGACTGCTCCAGAGTGTGAATGGCCTTCCACACCGCCGTGCGGCTAACGCCCAGTTCTTTGGCCAGCTCGCCGCCGCTGACCACCTCTCCCCTGCGCCTCTCCAGCAGGTGCAGAATTTCATCCTTTAGCATATTCTCCCGGCCCTTCTCAGTTTTTCTCTTAGTAGAATACCCTCCCGCCATCACATTGTCAACCACTTGTCATCATTTGGTTGACAATATTGCAACATTCTCTCCCCGTGTTGACATCATCTCTCAATTATGGTATCATAAGTTACGAAAATGAAGGAAGGTGAGAGGTCTTTGCCCTGGAGTTCCCGGGCGGAGGCCTCTCTCTTTATAGGTAGAACAGCGAAAGGATGGGAGAGACTCGTGTTAGAACTAAAAAACGTCTCCTTCGAGGTTCAGGCGGAGAATGGAGACATCGGCAACACAAAAGAAATCCTGCGGGATGTCAGTCTCGTGGTTGATGACGAGAGCTTCGTGGTCATCACAGGGCCCAACGGCGGCGGCAAGTCCACCCTCGCCAAGCTGATCATGGGGGTGGAAATTCCCACCAGCGGTAAAATCCTCTTTGACGGAGAGGACATCACAGACCTGGACATCACCGAGCGGGCAAAAATGGGAATTGGCTTCGCCTTCCAGCAGCCAGTACGATTCAAAGGCCTCACCGTCCACGACATGCTCAACCTCTCGGCCGGACGGGAGCTCTCCCTGGACGACGCCTGCGTCTACCTCTCCGAGGTGGGCCTCTGCGCACTGGACTACATAGGCCGCGAGCTGAACGCCAGCCTCTCCGGCGGCGAGCTCAAGCGCATCGAGATCGCCATGGTCATCGCCCGGGGCACCACCCTCTCGGTCTTCGACGAGCCCGAGGCGGGCATCGACCTATGGAGCTTCCAGAATCTCATCCGGGTCTTTGAGAAAATGCGGGACACCACCCAGGGCTCCGTGATCATCATCTCCCACCAGGAGCGCATTTTGGAGATCGCCGACAAAGTCGTCGTCATCGCCGACGGCCGCCTGACAGCCCAGGGCACCCGGGAGGAAATCCTCCCCGACCTGCTCTGCGACTCCACCGAATGTAAATTCTACAAAGCTACAGGATCCCAGCGGTCTCAGGCGCAAGCATAGCAAAGGAGAGAGTTTACCCATGAGCACCCCCACCAACATGAACAGTGTCCAGCGAAATCCTATTTCGATGGACACGATCCAACTGGGCATCCTCCAGCAGGTTTCCGGCCTGGAGAGCTTCCCCTCCGGCGCCTACAACATCCGGCTGGACGGTGGAAGCATCGGCTGTTCCAGCAGCGAAAATACTACCATCACCCCCAAGGCGGAGGTCTCGGGCATCGACGTCATTGTCAAGCCCGGCACCAAGAACGAGACCATCCACATCCCCGTGGTGATCAGCCAATCCGGCATCCAGGAGCTCGTCTACAACGACTTCTACATCGGCAAGGACAGCGAGGTCACCATCATAGCGGGCTGTGGCATTCACAATGACGGAGACGCCCTTGCCCAGCACGACGGCATCCATGTCTTTCACATCGGCGAAAATTCTGTCGTCCGCTACGAGGAAAAGCACTACGGCGAGGGCGACGGCACCGGCGAGAAGATACTCAATCCCGTCACCGAGGTCTATCTTGAGCCTAATTCCTTTATGGAGATGGAGACTGTCCAGATCGCCGGGGTGGACAGCACCAAGCGGGTCACCAAGGGTAAGGTGGGCGACGGCGCGACCTTCATCGTCAAGGAAAAGCTCATGACCCACGGCAAACAGATTGCCACCACCGAGTATGAGGTCGACCTGGACGGCGAGGACTCCAAGTCCCACCTCATCTCCCGCTCTGTCGCCAAGGGGGATTCCTACCAGGAGTTCTACTCCAACATGAACGGCAACAACCGCTGCATGTCCCACTCCGAATGCGACGCCATCATCATGGATCACGGCGTGGTCAAGGCCATTCCAGTGGTCACCGCCAATCACGTGGACGCCTCCCTCATCCACGAGGCCGCCATCGGCAAAATTGCCGGGGAGCAGATCGTCAAGCTCATGACCCTGGGCCTCTCCGAGGAACAGGCGGAAGCCCAAATTGTAAACGGCTTCCTGAAATAGCGCAAAAGAAGGCGGGGAGCTCCAAGGAGCTCCCCGCCTTCTTTTCACCTTGTTTCCGCCACAGCCCTATTCTAAGCCGGCTGTAGGAGTTGACTGTCATCTATTCCAGGGAATAGCCAACCAAAGGTAAAACTATTTGTGTCAGTATTCAACTTAAATTGAAGATACTCGTGAAAATTGATCACTTCTATCTTCTTGAGCATTCGGTATTCTTCCGGATAACTGTTCCAGCCCTCTATCATTGTACTATCAATTTTGTCCACAGCAACGCCATTGTACAGGCAGTTCGGCGGCATCGTCTCATATTGCAGCATTACAGATATTATGTCCATCTGGGATAATCCGGTGCCGCACACTGTAATAAGTGATCGCTCTTTCTGCAGAACATAATGATAGAAAAAGCCATATGCACTATATGACCCCGCTTCTTCAACAGTGTTAATTGCGTAGCCTGCATCGAGAAGATCATCAAGGGTTGTTTCGCCCAATGTAATTGTGAGGCCATCAATCGCAATCGTATCCGGCAGCGGTTCGTAATTTTCAGTCTTGTCAAATTGGGCGCATCCACAGAGCGTAATCGCCATCAATAGGGTGACAGCAATAGCAAGATATTTCATGCAGGGCCTTCCTCCGCTCAAATACTAAACAGCAGCTCGCTGTAGGTGGGCACCGGCCAGGCGCTCTTCTCTACCAGCGGCTCCATGTCGTCCACCACAGCGCGGAGCGCGCCCATAGCCGGAAGCACATTGTCGTGGTAGTAGGCCGCCTCCGCCAATATATCCCCCTCGCTCTCCTCTTTTTGCAGCAGAGCGTCCTCCAGGGCGTCAATCGCCGCAGCCAGCTTGTCGGACAGGCCGCTCAGCTTGCCCACCAGCGCCTTTTCCATGGCGCAGGAGGCATCCGGGCAGAACTGCTGCACGCCCAGGGCATCCCGGCAGACTCTTCCCACAAAGGTGCTCACCGCAGGGGCGAATTGGGTTTTGGCCATGTCCAGCATGGTGAGGGCCTCTATGTGCAGCACCTTGCAGTAGTTTTCCAGCAGAATCTCGTAGCGGGAGTGAATTTCCGTCTCGGTGAGCACCTTGTGCCTGGTGAACACCTCCACGTTTTTCTCCTTTATAAAGTAGGGCAGGGCGTCCACTGCGGATTTCAGATTGAGCAGCCCCCGGCGCTCGGCCTCCTCCACCCACTCCTCGGAGTAGTTGTTGCCGTTAAAAATGATGCGCCGGTGCTTCTCTACGGTCTCCTTCACCAGCTCCATGACAGCGGCTTTTATGTCAGCCTTGCCCTCCAGCTGATTCGCGAACTGCTCCAGGCTTTCGGCCACAATGGTGTTCAGCACAAAATTGGGGCCCGCAATGGACAGAGCCGAACCCACCATGCGGAACTCGAATTTATTCCCGGTGAAGGCAAAGGGAGAGGTGCGGTTGCGGTCGGTGGTGTCCTTTTCCAGCCGGGCCAAGGTGTGCACCTTGTTTTTGATGATCTCTTTAGGCGGCAGCTTGGGGTCGCGGCCCTCCAGAATTGCCGTCAGTATATTGGTGAGGTCGTCGCCCAGGAACACCGATATAATGGCGGGGGGAGCCTCATTCGCCCCCAGGCGGTGGTCGTTGCCCGCGGTCGCAACCGAAAGGCGCAGCAGATCCTGGTAGTCATCCACCGCCTTGATGACGGCGGCCAAAAACAGCAGGAAGCGGTGGTTTTCCGCCGGGTTGTCGCCGGGGTTCAGCAGGTTCTCCCCCCGGCTGGTAGACAGCGACCAGTTGTTGTGCTTGCCCGAGCCGTTGACACCCGCAAAAGGCTTCTCGTGGAGCAGGCAGATGAGCCCGTGGCGCTCCGCCACCTTTTTCATCATCTCCATGGTCAGCTGGTTGTGGTCGGTGGCGATGTTGACAGTGGAAAAGATGGGCGCCATCTCGTGCTGGGCGGGGGCCACCTCGTTGTGCTCGGTCTTTGCCAATATGCCCAGCTTCCACAGCTCGTCGTCCAAATCCTTCATGAAGGTGTGCACCCTGGCCTTGATGGCGCCGTAGTAGTGATCCTCCAAATCCTGTCCCTTGGGGGGCTTAGTCCCAAAGAGGGTGCGACCGCAGAACTTGAGGTCGTCCCGCTTCGCCCAAAGCTCCTTGTCCACCAGAAAGTATTCCTGCTCCGGGCCCACCGTGGGAACCACCCGGACAGGCTCGCAGCCGTCCCCCTCCAGGATAGCGAGCAGCCGGGAGGCGGTGCGGCCGATGGCTTCCATCGAGCGCAGCAGCGGCACCTTTTTATCCAAAGCGTCTCCGCCGTAGGAGCAGAATGCGGTGGGAATGCAGAGAGTGCCCTCCTTGATAAACGCGGGGGAGGTGGGATCCCAGGCCGTGTAGCCCCTGGCCTCGAAGGTGGCCCGCAGGCCGCCGGAGGGAAAGCTGGACGCGTCCGGCTCGCCCTGGATGAGCTCCTTGCCGGAAAATTCCATGATGATACCGCCGTCGCCCGTGGGGGCGATAAAGCTGTCGTGCTTCTCGGCCGTGATGCCGGTCATGGGCTGGAACCAGTGGGTGTAGTGGGTGACCCCCTTGCTCAGCGCCCAGTCCTTCATGGCGTTGGCCACAATGCCCGCCAGGTTGGCGTCCAGGCTCTTGCCCTCCTCCATCGTCTTGCGCATCCGCTTGTAGACGTCCTTTGGCAGCCGCTCCTGCATGACGCGGTTGTTGAAGACCAGCTCGCCAAAGTTGCTCAGTGGACTGCTCGGCATCTCTACCATTTTAACAGTTATCCCCCTTCAGTAAATCATCAAATAAAAAATGGCGCTGCAAACCCATTCGGGTTCAGCGCCATTGCTGTCGATGTGGATAGTATACCTTTCCCGGCGAAGGTTGTCAACCACGTTGGTTTCAGGACAGGGGCTCAAATTGCATTTCGAGCCGCCTGGCGGTATAATGCTACTAATCTTCCTAGAAAGGGATGAATCTTATGATGGGCCCCAGCATCACGGAAGTATTGGAGTTTGTGGCGCAAAACGACGTGCACTTTGTGCGCCTTGCCTTCTGCGACCTCTTCGGTGTGCAGAAGCACATTTCCCTGCACAGCGGGGAACTCGCCCGCGCCTTTGAGCACGGTGTGCGGGTGGACATGGCCGCCTTCGACGACTTTGTGGTGGAGGAGGACGCCGACATTCTCCTCTTCCCCGACCCCTCCACCCTGTCGGTGTTGCCCTGGCGGCCCTCCCACAGCGGAGTGGTTCGGCTGTTCTGCCGCATGCGCCGCTCCGACGGCTCCCCCTGCCAAGGGGATGGCCGCAGCCTTCTCCAGCAGGCGCAGGCCCACGCGGGCGAGATGGGCTACTCCGTCAAAATCGGCACCGAGTGCGAATTCTACCTCTTTGAGCTGGACGATATGGGCCAGCCCACCCGCAGGCCCCACGACAACGCGGGCTACTGCGACATCGCCCCCCTGGACAGGGGCGAAAACATCCGCCGGGAAATCTGCCTCGCCCTGGCGGAGATGCGCATCCCCCAGGAGAGCTCCCACCACGAGCGTGGCCCCGGCCAAAATGAGATTGTCTGCAAGTATGTGGATGCCCTGGAGGCCGCCGACAACCTCATCACCCTCAAATCGGTGAGCGAGATCACCGCGTCCATGGCGGGGCTCTCCGCCTCCTTCCTGCCAAAGCCCCTGCCGGAAAAGGACGGCAGCAGCCTCCACACCAGCCTGTCCCTGGAAAAAGAGGGCAAAAATCTCTTTCTCTCCGGCACCGACCTGCCCGAAGCGGAGGGCTTCATGGCGGGGGTCTATCGCCGCCTGCGGGAGCTCACCCTGTTCCTCAACCCCCTCGCCAGCTCCTACGCCCGCTTCGACAGCGATATCCCCAGGGCCATCACCCTCTCCCGCAGCAACAGGGCGCAGGTGGTGCGCATCCCCGGCGCCCAGGGCTACTCCGGCCGCATGGAGCTGCGCTCCCCCGACCCCAGCCTGAACCCCTATTTCGCCTTCGCCCTCCTCATCGAAGCGGGGCTGGAGGGCGTGCGGGAGAGCGCAAAGCTCCCCCCCGAAGATACAATAGAGGAGGCCAATCAGCTCCCCTCTGATCTAAAGAGGGCGGTGCAGGCCGCCAGGGAAAGCGATTTCGTCGCCCGGGTGATCCCCCCCAAGGCGCTGGAGCAGATTTGCTCGAAAAAAGAGGCGGAGTACAGCCGCTGGAAGAAACAGCAGGCCAAGTCCGCCCTGGCGGATATCCGGTAGCCTGCTGACCGCAACTTTATCCGGAGGGAGGGAGAGCACGGTGGACAACGTCCTCATAGCGGCGGGCAGCGACAGCGCCGCCCAGCTGCTGGAAGGCCTCGTGCGGGAGCAGTACCCCGGTGTGCGCACCCGGGCGGCCACCGGTGGCGCCAGGGTGCGCAGGCTGCTGCAGGAACAGCGCTTCGACGCCCTCCTGCTCAGCGCCCCCCTCCAGGATGAGAACGGCCTGCGCCTCGCCACCGAAGCCGCCTCCGATCCCAGCTTGGGCGTCGTCCTCCTCGTCAAGACGGATATTGCGCAGACAGTCTCCCCGAAAGTGGAGGAGCACGGGGTATTCGTGGTGGAAAAGCCCGTCAACCGGGGACTGTTCTTTCAGGCGCTGCGGCTCCTCGCCGCCTCCACCCACAGGCTCCAGGGACTGGAAACCCAGCGGGACAAGCTCCAGCGCAACTTGGAGGAGCTGCGGCTGGTGGACAAAGCCAAAATGCTTCTCATCCAGCACCGGGGCCTCAACGAAACCCTCGCCCACCGCTACATTGAAAAGGAGGCGATGGATTCCCGCCGCACCAAGGGCGCGGTGGCGGAGGACATCATCCAAATGTATAGTCTCTGATCCAAAACGTCAAAAAAGAGACGGCATCTGTGCAGATGCCGTCTCTTTTTTATCGCTGATCAATTCTATGCCTGGGCCAACTTTTCCACGATGCCGTCCGCCCACTTGTCAATCTTTGTGACATCCTCGTCCTTGATCTTGCCCTGCTTGAAGAGACCACCAATTTCGCATTCGTAGGTGTCAACCACGTTGATGCCGTTGCCCTCAATAATTGTTTTCAGCTCGCCGATGCCCTCGAACTTGCTGCCGAGACCAATGATCGCGACATTCTTTGTCCTGGCGGGAGTGAGATCCTTGCAGAGCGCCACCACTGTCTTGTCGGCGGAACCCTTCATCTCGACGATCAGGAACACCAGCTTCTCGTTCTCAATGGGATAGGCGGGGGGAATCTTATCCATTGTGGTCTTCTGGGTGCGGGAAACCTGCATTGCAACATTCTCCCCATTGCCTACCGCAGAGTGGTAGAGGACACGCATCTTGAATTTCATGGACACACTACTTCCTTTCTTGTTGTAGCCGACTTCGCGACTATATTACTGGAAACAGGCGCTCCGGTCACAGCGCAGTCACTTGATTTGGCGCTGCAGGCAGCAATTTCGGCTACAAATGACACTATAGTGTCAGAGCCCATCAACAATGGCTTTTCGAAACCCGGTCGCCTAATATTACTATAATAACACAGATGTCCGGAAAAGCGAGTGGCTTTTTGTGAACAATTCCTTACATTTGCGGTTTTTCATCTTTTTTCGTCACAAAACGGTCACAAGTTGCAAAATATTGCCTTTTTTCGTTACTTTTAGTATACTCATCATACTATATTAATTTTCTCTGCATTCGTAATTTTATCTGATGGAGGCTGTTCCAATGGCTCTGCAGCTCATGTCCGACCTGGATTCCCCCAACAAACCAAAAAAGCGCCTGACACTCTGGGTCAAGACGCTTCTTCTCGCGATCCTCTGCTGGGTAATTCCCTTGTTGCTGATCGTGCTCTCCCTGGGTTCCTACATCGACTACCGACTGTCCGAGCAGATGAGCGGCCTGATGTCCACCTCGGTGGAAAACGCGGTCAGCCTCACCCAGGAGCGGCTGAACCGCGCGGTGTCCTCCTGCCTTTTCCCCAGCTACGACACCACCATCCCACAGGCCTACGACAGCTACCGCCGCACCGGGGACGATATCTCCATGAGCAACCGCATCTCCACCTTTCTCGCCATCCAGTACCGCTACGACAGCAGCTTTTTGGCCGTCATGCTCCACATGGACGGCGTCGAGCAAACCCTCCACACCTACGACCAGAAGCACTCTGCCCTGCAGGCGGTTTGGGATTACGAGGAATGCTGCCGCACAGGCGTGACGGAATATGCGAAAACTCTGGGCACCTATATGGGCTTTTACCGCTGCGAAGCGGACAACCGCCTCTACATGGTGCGCAACCTGGTAAACGAACACTTCGAGACCTACGGCGTGCTGGTCATGGAACTGAACCAGGAGCGAATCTTCGAGCCGCTCACAAAGGTCGGCTGGGATCCCGGCGTCACTGTCTGGCTGGGAGGGGACATGATCCCAGTCCTGCGGCGGCCCGACAATATATCGGATACAATCATGCAAAATGAAGCGTATAGCCATGAAATTCTGGGCGGCGCCGACGGATTTGTGGACAACGGGGATGTCATCGGCATCTACGGCACTGTCGAGAACACCCACTACAAAATGCCCTACCTTGTGGTGGCGGAATCCCACATCATTCACCAGGAGTCCAATGTTTTGTGGGCTGTGGCGCTGTGCATTATCTTCTGCCTCTTCATCCAGTGCGCAATCACGCTGTTCTTCTTCCGCCGCAACGTCACGGAGCCCTCCGACGAGCTCAGCCTGGTGGCCAAAGAGGTGCAGCAGGGCCGATACGGCATCCGCATCGACCCCGAAAGCTACACCAGCCAGGAGTTCTATACTCTCGGCCAGAATGTGAACAACATGTCCATCCAGCTCCAATACCAGTTTGAGCGCATCTACAAGGAGGAGCTCGCCCTGCGCGACGCCCAGATCAAGGCGCTGCAGAGCCAGATCAACCCCCACTTCCTCGGCAACACGCTGGAGATCATCAACTGGGAGGCCCGCATGGCGGGGAATACCCAGGTTTCCGCCATGCTGGAGGCTCTCTCCACCATGCTGGAAGCGGTGAATGACCGCCGCCACAGGCCGGTTATCCACCTCTCCGAGGCGCTCATGTACTCCAACGCCTACCTCACCATCATCCAGCAGCGCATGGGCAAGCGACTCACTGTGAAAAAAGAGATTGACGACAACCTCCTCTCCGAGTATGTCCCGCGGCTGATCCTGCAGCCCGTCATTGAAAACGCCGTCGAGCACGGCATCTCGGTGGTGCAGCAGGGTACGGTTGTCATCCGCGCCTACCGGGAGGAGGACGTCTGGATGATCCTGGAGGTGGAGAACGACGGCGCCCTCAGCGAGGAGGACGCCCAGCGCATCAAAATGCTGCTGGACACCGGGGAAGACTCCGAGGGACAGCGGGCGCGCAACATTGGAATACGAAATGTTCATTTGCGTCTGCAAATCCTCTATGGATCGGAGAGCGGCCTGTCAATATTTGACTCCGGCCACGGGACAACTATTTCCAAAATCCGCCTTTCCCTGATCGACGATGGCAAAAGTAATCAAAATATGCCAAACGAATTTATGTAATATTTCCTAATTTAAGGCTATTATTGAACTGTCAGTTGGGCGGTTCGCATGGTGAACACCAGCGAACCGCCCCTTTTCGGCTTCAACCACCTGCCGTTGCAGGGGAATCCACCGGATAAAAAAGGAGGTCGGCCCCTTCTTTTTCCGGCACAATCCCAGAAAGGATGATTTTGGAATGAAAAAGGCACTTGCTCTGATTTTGGTTATGCTCATGACTGTGACTGTGTTCGCAGGCTGTCAGGGAGGCACCAGCTCCGACACCTCTTCCGCTTCCCCCGCTGCCACCCCCTCCGAGTCCGCAGGCTCCACAGAGGAGTCCACCGCACCCGCCGAGTCCTCCACCAGCGGCAAGAAAGTGGAAATCCGCGTGGTCACCTCTTACGGCGGCGACGACGGCAACCGCATCAACTACGAGAACGCGGTCGCCGCTTATGAAGAGGCCACCGGCAACACCGTCTCCGACGAGTCCGGCACCTCCAACGAGCAGTGGAAGGCCCAGATCAAGACCGACTTCCAGACCGGCTCCGAGCCCGACGTCCTCTTCTTCTTTTCCGGCGTGGACGCGGACGACATCGTCAAGGCGGGCAAGGTTGTCACCATCGACGAAATTCGTGAAGTCTATCCCGAATACGCCTCCAACATGAAGGACGAGCTGCTCCAGGCTTCTCCCGCCGACGGCAAAAAGTACACTGTCCCTGTCAACGGCTACTGGGAGGCCATGTTCGTCAACAAGCGCGTCCTGGCGGATGCGGGCCTTGAGGTTCCCGGCGCAAACACCACCTGGGAAGAATTCATGACCATGTGCCAGACCATCAAGGATAAGGGCTACACCCCAATCGCCGCCTCCCTGCAGGAGGTCCCCCACTACTGGTTCGAGTACACCATCTTTAACGAGGGCAACAACCAGAACCACGCCGAGCTCCCCGCCAATCCCACCGACGCCGCAGGCGAGCGCTGGACAAAGGGCCTCGACGTCATCAAGGAAATGTATGAGCGCGGCTTCTTCCCCGAGAACACCCTCACCGCCACCGACTCCGAGACCTTCCAGATGATGGCCGATGACAAAGCCGCCTTCGCCATCGACGGCTCCTGGAAAGTGGGCTGGTTCACAGGCTCCGAGGACACCTCCGGCAACGTGGACAACCTGGAAGACTACACCGTCACCTACGTACCCGGCATGGGCGAGCGCAAATCCACCGACATCATCAGCGGCATCTCCATGGGCTACTACATCACCCGCAAGGCCTGGGACGACCCCGAGAAGCGGGAAGCCGCCATCAAGTTTATCGAGCACATGACCACAGACGAAGTGGTCAGCCAGTTCAGCGGCCTGGCCGTCACCGCCCTGAAAAACGGCGTTGACCTGGGCGATGACATCGATCCTCTCTCCCAGTCCGTCATCGACATGAACAAGGGCGTCACCGGAACCTCCCCCGCCGTGCAGGACGGCCTTAACGCCACTGCCCGCGCAGTCCTGTTCGCCAGCATCAAGGATATCGTCACCGGCAGCACCACCCCCGCCGACGCAATCCAGACCGCTCTGGACACCCCACTCGAATAACAGCCTAATCCTTCGCGGAGAGCCGGAGAGTCGTCCCAAGATTCTCCGGCTTCTTCTCCAAATTGACTTATTTTGAAAGAGAGGAGGGTGTGGGGCAGTTTTTCACCCCACTCAATATACATGGAATCCATGATATACAAAAAGAAAGCGCCGCTGGCTGTCTTTCTCATCCCCGCCTTCATCTTTATGACGGTGTTTCTCTACTACCCCTTTCTCATGAACATCTACAACAGCTTTCAGATTATCGGCGGCATGGGCGAGGCCTCCCGGGGCATCAATGATCCCTGGTACACCAACTACGCGCAGCTGTTCAACGACCCCAAGATGTTCACGGCCTTTAAGAACACGATGATTCTTATGCTGGGCACCATCGTTTTCCAGGTGGGCATCGCCCTGCTGCTCGCCCTGCTGGTGGACAACATCAAAAAGGGCTCAAAGTTTTTCCGCACCGTCTACTTCTTCCCCATCGTCATCAGCGCCACCGCCCTGGGCCTGCTGTTTAACATCATCTTCCTCTACGACGGCGGCGTCATCAACCAGCTGCTTATGGCCCTGGGCGTCATATCCAAGAACATCGACTGGAAAAGCGAATCCAACTTCCTGTTCACTATGATGACCCCCATCATGTGGCAGTATGTTGGCTTCTACTTCGTCATCATCGTCACCGGCCTCAACAACATCTCCACCGACATCTACGAGGCCGCCGAGATCGACGGAGCGGGGGGCATCAAGCGGGTGCGTTACATCACCCTTCCGCTGCTGTTCAACACCCTCTGCACCTGCCTAACCCTGGCCATCACCGGCGCCCTCAAGGTGTTCGACCTGCCCTGGACAATGTTCCCCGGCGGCCTTCCCCTCGACAAAAGCTGGCTCACCGGCACCTACATGTACTACCAGACCATGGAGATGGGCAATGTGGACTACGGCAGCACCATCGCCGTCGCCATCGTCGTACTGGGCGTGGTCATCAGCCAGATCGCAAACTTCATCTTCAAAGAAAAAGACTATTAAAAGGAGGCGCTGAATATGACAAACACAGCTGCAACAAAACAGCCCGGCAAGCGCTTCCCCATCAGTAAAATCTTTATTTACCTGGGGCTGAGCCTCTGGGCGGTCACAACTATCTTCCCCTTCCTTTGGGTCATCGTCAACTCCTTCAAGCCCAACCGCCTCATCCGCACACAGGCGTTCTCCCTGCCCTTCGGCGACGCCTTCACCATGGAGAACTACACCGTCGCCCTGCAAAGGGTGGACATCGGCGTGGCCTACCGCAACAGCATCGTCATCTCCGGTGTGGTCACCGTGGTCGTCATGCTGCTGGCCGGAATGGCCTCCTATGGGCTGGTGCGCTACAAGTTCCCCGGCAAGCGCATCCTGCAGAGCCTGGTTGTCGCCAGCATGATGTTCCCCGTCTTCTCCACCATCATTCCGGTGTTCCGCATGGAGTACGCCTGGGGCATCGCCAACACCGGCAAGGTGTTTCTCAGCCAGCTCAGCGTCATACTGCCGCAGATTGCGGGCAATCTCTCCTTCGCCATCGTCATCCTCTCCGGCTACATCCGCAGCCTCCCGGTGGATATGGAGGAGGCCGCCTTCCTGGAGGGCTACAGCGCCCCGCAAATCTTCCTGCGCATCATCATGCCCCTGTCCCGCCCCAGCTTCGCCACCGTGGGCATCTTCACCTTCCTGTGGAGCTACAACGACCTGTTCACCCAGATGTTTTTCCTGCGCAGCAAAAAGGTGTTCACCATCACCCGGCTGCTCAATGAGATTTCCAGCCAGGCGGGCGTCAACTATGGCCTGATGGTCGCGGCGGTGGTCATGGTGGTCGTTCCGGTGCTCATCGTCTACATTTTCCTGCAAAACCACATCATCAAGGGTATGACCGCAGGAGCAATCAAAGGATAAAAAACGGCATTTTTATCCTTTGACCGGTTTTGCGCTTTTCCCGCAGAGGGCGGAAATGTCGCCACAGCGACACCGGCGCAATTCCCGGACTTATCAAAATATGGCAGAATGCCAAAATCGCGCATCATTTCCCACCCTTAGCAATACACAAAACGACAAAATGTGGTATAATGTGCTCATGATTTCCTGTAAGATAACTCTAGATTATTTTTGAGCTGTGAGGAGAGGATGAGACCATGTACCGAGTGATGATAGTCGATGACGAGGACCGCATTGTGGAGGGCCTCAAGCAAGTTTTGCCCTGGGATAAGTACAACTGCGAGGTAGTTGCCACCGCCAGCAGCGGCCTGGAGGCCCTGGATCAAATTCGCAAGAATCCCCCCGACATCCTCTTTACCGACATCCGCATGCCGGGCATGGACGGCCTCGCCCTGATCGCCGCCCTGCGCAGCGAATACCCCAACATGCAGGTGAGCATCCTCAGCGGCCACCCGGACTTCGAGTACGCCCAAAAGGCCGTGCAGCTGGGCGTGAGCCGCTACATCCTCAAGCCCAGCAAGATGCACGAGCTGGAGGAGGCGCTGGCCTATATGGTGGAGCAGCGCAAGCTGCTGGGTGAAGTGCACCCCACCGCCGAAGAGGAAGAAGAAGGGGAAGACCTTCCCCTGTCCGAGAGCGGCGAGCACGCCCAGAACTTCATCGTAAAAAACGCCATCAAATACATGGAGGATCACTACGCTGAAAAGCTCACCCTGCCCGAGGTGGCGGAGAAAACCTATGTGAGCCAGTGGCACCTGAGCAAGCTCATCTCCCGCACCACCGGCCACAACTTCAACGATATTCTCAATACGGTGCGCATCACGAAGGCCAAGGAGCTGCTGGAAGACCCCTCCCTCAAAATCTGGGAGATCAGCGAGCGGGTCGGCTTTACAGACGCCACCCACTTCTCCCGCATTTTCAAAAAACAGGAGGGCATCAGCGCCAACGAGTACCGCAACCAGAAAATAGGCTAAACAAAAAAAGCGCCGGATGAACCCGGCGCTTTTCCTATTTCTTTTCTTTCTCATCTTCCTCGTCGCCGTCCTCCAAAATGCGCTCCAACCAAATGGAGGCGATGTTGATGGCGTCGTAGAGGTTGTTTTTCTCGCTGTTCTTCTTGATTCTCTTCAGCAGCGGCAGGCTCTCATCGGTGGAGAGCAGCTGGATGGACACCTTGGTGGGCAGCTGCATATCCTCGAAGGCCCGGTTGTCGATCACCTGCAGCACCACCACATAGGGATCGGTCATATCCCCGTAGTAGAGGGTGTTCTCACTGCGCACCAGAGGCTTGCCGCGGAAGGTCAGCAGCTTCTGCTTCTTGCTCTTCGCCTTATCCGGCATGGTCAATCAGTCCTTTCCATTCTGGCAAGCGAAGGGTGCGTTCACACCTCCGCGCAATTTCTTCCTTTTGCAGTATATCACAAGTTGGGGGGAATGGAAAGCAGATGGCAGGCATTCTCCACCAAGCAATCAAAATCATATGAATCCGAAAGGGTTTATATCACTTTGATTGCCCATTCGGGGCAGACAGTGGCGCAGTAACCGCACAGCACGCAGCGGCTGTGCTCACACCGTGCCATTCCCCCCTCCACCCGTAGGGCCCCCTGGCCGCAGCGGGCCGCGCAGCTTCCGCAGCCCGTGCACCAGTCGTCGATGTGGAGCCGCCGTTCCCGGCCTGCGAGGTAGTCCGCCGCACCGGCGGAAAAGCTTCCCCGCTCCGCGAATTCCACGTCGGCGTCCACCTCCTCCTCGCTCTGCATACCCAGGGCGACACTGTCCAAAAAGGACAGGCCGAAGGCGTAGCGCAGGCACTCCTCTCCCCGGCGGAACAGGTTCCCCCCGCCCAGGGCTTTCATGCCGAACACCCCGATACCTGCATCGTGAGCCTTTTCGACAGCTGCCTCCATCTCCAGTCTGCCGCCGTCGACGATGCCCAGCCCCTCCACATTGAGCAGCGGGTGAATGACATCCAGGCCGGTTTCAACCGCCCCCTCCACTGCGGCGACGTGGTGCATGGAGGCCCCCACCGCCCGGATGACCCCCTTCGCCTTGTAGTCGTACAGCACCTCCAATGCCTCCCGGTGGCCCCGCAGGGTGTGGATGCTCTCCTGCTCGTGGAGGAGGAAGATGTCGATATAGTCCCTGTCCAGCTCCCGCCGAGCCTGTTCCACCGCCTCGCGGGCGAGCTCCGCCGTGTAAGCATAGGTCTTGGAGCAGATGACGATGTCATCCCTCCCGCTGCGGTGCATGGCCTCCCGCAGGTAGGGGTAGGTCTCGTAGAGCTGAGCGGTGTCGAAGAAATTGACGCCCCGCCGGATGGCGTGGGCAATCACCTCTCCCCCGCGTTCCACCGTAAGCTTTCCCTGCACGGGCCCCACGGTGAGGGTACCCATGCAGAGGCGGGAGACGGAGATGCCGGTTTTGCCCAGGCTTCGGTATTCCATTACAGAGCCTCCTTGGTGTGGGATTACAGCGCGGCATTACAGGCACAGAAAAAGGAGCGGCAAAGCCGCTCCTTTTGATTCGCCGAACGCGTACTACTCACCCAAATAGCTGCGCACCATGGCCTGGAGCAGCTCATCCCGGTCAAGCTTGCGGATCAGGCTGCGGGCGTTGTTGTATGTTGTGATGTAGGTGGGGTCTTCGGACAGCAGGTAGCCCACAATCTGATTGATGGGATTGTAGCCCTTTTGCTGAAGGGCCGTGAACACCTGTGTGAGAATCTCCTTCATCTGGCCGTCCTTGTCGTCGTGGATGGAGAAGCTAATGGTGGGCTCGTGTTGCATGCTGTCAACTCCTTTCACAGGGATGACGACTAAACCAATCTGCATTTGTCATCATTTTGTAACCGTACAACCATCATACTACAAAAGACTTATTTTCGCAAGCAGAAGTAGCGGAAGAGGAGAAAAAGTTAAACTTCCGCAAAAATCCGTTCACAGATCAAATGATTCCAGACATTCCCGAATGGCGCTGTAGGAGCTGTGCGCGGGTGTGAAGCCCAAGACCTTCTCCGCCTTTTCCATGGAGCAGCTGGGACTGTGCAGCATGTGATCCGACGCCATCGCCACCTCCTGTGGGGTAAACCTTTTCCCCCACTGCTCAAATGGCTCGAACTGGAGCTTCGCCTCCCGCCCGAACCAGGAAGCCGCCTCCTCGGCGTAGCCCCGCATAGTCACAGCCCGGGGGGATACCGCGTGAAAGCCCTGGCCGAAGGCGGGCTTCCCCGCCCGGATAGCGGCGATGAATACCCCGGCCACATCCTCGGCGTGGACATGGTGCAGGGTCTCCATGCCGAAGTTGGGGAGCCAGAGCTCTTTCCCGTCCCGCAGCGCCTCGAAGCTGCCCAGGGATTTGAAGCCCTGGGGCCCCACCGGCACATCCCCCGCACAGACAATGTGCCCGGGGTGCACCATGGTGCCGGGGAAGCCATCCTCCGCCCAGAGGCGCTGAATCTCGCGATCCATGGCGTCCTTCTGGCGGCCGTACTCATCCAGGGGGGAGCGGCACTCTTCCTCCCGCACAGGCACCGCGCCGCTGGGGCCGTGCATCCAGGCGCTGCCGCAAGCAAGGAAGTGTTCCACTTCCCGGAAGTGCCCCACCCCGCCGCTCAGCGCCCCGGTCAGCGCAAGCATGTCGCTGCTCTTGAAGCAGATCATGTCCACGACGACATCGGCCTTCTGGGCGGCAATGGCGTCCTCGAAGCCCTCTCCGCCGCGATCCAGCAGCAGGGTTTCCACCTGGGCCCACTCCGGGCTCTTCACGGCGGGCTCCGTCTTACCCCTGCTCACACTGGTGACCGCGTAGCCCTCCCGCACCAGCATGGGCACAAGATAACTGCCGACCTTGCCCCTGCCGCCAATCACAACTGCCTTTTTCATCCCGAAGCACCTCCCCTATCTAAACTTTCATCACTGTGTCAGCTTCTGATCGTCACACCGATTGCGTTCAGCGCCTTCAGCGCCCTCTTTACCGCCGCGTCGCACTCCTCGTCGGTGAGGGTGCGGTCGGAGGCCCGCAGCGTCAGGGAATAGGCCACGCTCTTGCTGCCCTCCCCCACCTGGGCGCCGCGGTAGACATCGAACAACTCCACCTTTTCCAGAATGGAGCCCACAGCCTCCCACAGGGCCTTCTCGATCTCGCCCACCGGCAGGCTTTCGGTGCAGACCAGCGCCAAATCGCGGGTGGAGGCCGGGAAGCGGGGCAGCGCCCGGAATCTGATCTCCCTGTCGCCGTGGCGGTAGAGGGTGTTGTAGTCCAGCCGGGCGGCGCAAACCCGCGCGCCGATCTCGTAGTTTTCCGCGGTCAGGGGGTGCATCTCGCCCATCACGCCGGCCATATCCCCGTCAATTTCCAGCACCGCGCAGCGGCCGGGATGGTAGGTGGGGTCGTCCGTGAGGGCTTTCCACTCCCATTTCTGCACGCCGATGCGGTTCAGCAGCGTTTCCACCGCGCCCTTGAGGGTGAAGAAGTCCTGCTCCTCGCCGTAGCAGCCGACAAGCAGCTGCTTTAATTCGACCGGTTGCTCATCGTTTTGGTTCGGCAGGTACTCTGTGGCCAACTCGAAGAGGGCCGCGCTCTTTCTGCGGTTTTTGTAGTTGTGTCCCAGCACCCCCAGCAGGGAGGGCAGGGCAGTGGTGCGCATCACGCTGGTGTCCTCGCCCAGGGGGTTGCGGATGACCACGCTGTTCCGCAGGGCGCTGTTTTGGGGCAGCCGTATTTTGTCGTAGTTTTTGGGGCTGAAGAAGGAGTAGGTCTTGATCTCGCTGTAGCCCTGGGCCACCAGCACCTCGGTCATACCTGTCTGGAAGCGCTCGTCTTCCGTGACCAGCCCTCTGCTCTCCCCCTTTGGCACCGTGGTTGGGATATTGTTATAGCCGTAGATGCGCACGATCTCCTCGGCCAAGTCCGCCATGCAGGCGATATCCATGCGGAAGGAGGGGACGATCACGCTGTCCCCCTCCACCGCAAAGCCCAGCAGCTCCAGGTTGTGCACCATCTGCTCCCGGGGAATCTCCACGCCGATGTGGGCGCTGATCTTCTCTGGCTCCAGCAGCAGAGTGACAGGCGGTTTCTCGCCGCTGTCCGCATCCAGAAAGCCGTCTGCGACCGTCCCCGCCCCCAGCAGCTCCACCAGCTCGCAGGCGCGCTTCAGGGCGGGCATGCAGGCGCGGGAGTCCAGTCCCTTTTCAAAGCGCCCGGAGCTCTCGGTGCGCATGCCCAGCTTCTTGGCGGTTCTGCGAACCCCCGCGCCGTCAAAGCAGGCGGCCTCGAAGATAACCGTTGCGGTGTCGTCGTACACGCCGCTCCACTCGCCGCCCATTACGCCCGCTACAGCGGTGGGGGCTTTCTCGTCGGCGATAACCAGCATCTCGGGGGAGAGGGGGCGCTCCACGCCGTCCAGGGTGGTAATAGTCTCCCCCTCTTTTGCATTGCGCACGATGATCTTCGCCCCCGCTACATGGCGCAGGTCGAAGGCGTGCATGGGGTGGCCGTATTCCAGCATCACGTAGTTGGTGATGTCCACGATGTTGTTGATGGGCCGCACACCGCTGGCCCGCAGCCTCTCCCGCAGCCAACGGGGGGAGTGCCCGATCTTCACGTTTTCCACCGCGGCAGCGCAGTACCGGGAGCAGAGCTCCTTGTTCTCCACCGTCAAGGAGAGAATTCCCTTGATGTCGCTTCCCCCGCCCTGCACCTTGATCTCCGGCATCCGGAAGGCCTTGTCGTAGGTGGCGGCGGTCTCCCGGGCGAGGCCCAGCACCGACAGGCAGTCGGGCCGGTTGGAGGTGATCTCGAACTCCACCACCGTGTCGTTGAGACCGATGGCGTCGGTCGCCTTGTCGCCGGGCTGGCAGTCCTCCTCCAAAAGGAAGATGCCGTCCTCGATGGCGTAAGGGAAGTCGTTCACGGTGAGCCCCAGCTCGGAGAGGGAACAGAGCATCCCCTCGGATACCTCTCCACGCAGCTTGCCCTTTTTAATTGTCTTTCCGCCGGGCAGGGTGGAGTTGTCCATCGCCACCGGCACCAGCACGCCGGGTGTCACATTGTCTGCACCGGTGACGATTTGTACCGGATCAGTACGGCCAACATCGATCTGGCAGATCACGAGGCTGTCGGCATTGGGGTGCTTGTCCACGGACAGCACCTTTCCAACAATGACATTCTCGATGCCGTCATCTTCCCGGTCATATGCCTCCACCTTGGAGCCGGACATGGTCATATCAGCCACATAATCCCGGATGGGCGCATCCACCTGAATGTAGTCGCCCAGCCATCGCATTGATAAGTTCATAAAACATATCCCCTTCACTGTATTAAGCAGAAAACCCCTGACGCGTGCCGATTGCTTCCCTGCTTGCAGCACCTAGCGCGCGAATTGAGTCCAGCATCACAATACGACACAGTCGCACGGTTAGAATTGTTCCAAAAAGCGCATATCGTTTTCAAAGAGGAGGCGCAGGTCGTCGATGCCGTAACGGCGCATGGTCACGCGATCCAGCCCCATGCCGAAGGCGAATCCGCTGTACTCCTCGGGGTCGATGCCGCCGTATTCCAGCACCTTGGGGTGCACCATTCCGCAGCCCAGCAGTTCAATCCAGCCCTCGCCCTTGCAGACCCGGCAGCCGCTGCCGTGGCAGACATAGCACTGGGTGTCCATCTCGGCGCTGGGCTCCGTGAACTGGAAGTGGTGGGGGCGGAAGCGCACCACGGCGTCCTCGCCGTAGAGGGCCTTGGCGAACACCTCCAGCGTACCTTTTAAGTCGGCCATAGTGATACCCTTATCCACCACAAGCCCCTCCACCTGGTGGAATAGTGGTGAGTGGGTTGCGTCCACCGCGTCGGAGCGGTAGACCCTGCCGGGGGCTATGACCCGCAATGGGGGCTTCTGCTTCTCCATGGTGTGTATCTGCACCGTGGAGGTCTGGGTGCGCAGCATGAGGTTGTCGCTGATGTAGAAGGAATCCTGCTCCTCCCTCGCGGGGTGGTCGGCGGGGATGTTGAGGGCGTCGAAGTTGTAGTATTGGGTCTCCACCTCGGGGCCCTCCACCACGTTGAAGCCCATGCCCAGGAAAATCTCCTTGATCTCGTCCAGCACGATGGTGAGGGGGTGCCTGTGCCCCATGGGCGCGGCTTTGCCGGGCATGGTCACGTCGATGGATTCGCCTTTGAGACGGCCCTCCAGCTCCCCTGCTTTCAGAGAGCTCTGGCGCTCCGCCAGGGCGGCCTCGATCTTCTCCCGCACCTGGTTGGCGACGGCGCCCACCACAGGGCGCTCCTCGGCGCTCAGCCCGCCCATCTGCTTGAGGATGGCGGTCAGCTCTCCCTTTTTGCCCAGGTACTTCACCCGCAGCTCATCCAGCTGGGCGAGGTCTCCCGCCGATACAAGAGCCTCGGCCGCTTGGGCGCCGATGGCCTCCAGCGCTGCTTTCAGTTCCATAGTATTCCTTCCTTTCATCTATCTCATCCATTTGAGGCAAAACAAAAACACGGCGATCATCCCAAATTGGGACGAAATGCCGTGCCATTCCGCGGTACCACCCAAAATTCCCGGACAGCCTTCGCCCGGACAACTCAGCACATCTGTAACGGAGTGTGATTCCGTCGCATTCTAGAGGTTTCCCCTTCAAATGCGCCCCCGGGCAAATCGGACGCGAACCGCCCCTTGCCCAATCAGGTGAAATTTCAGCTTGCCGGATGCAATGGAGCTTTCAGCCGATGACTCCACTCTCTTTACGCATCCTATGGCCAGCCTACTTTGCCTGATTACCGGGTTTTATTGTATGTTCTGGAAATTATAGCACCTCCCCATTCAAAATGCAAGCCCCGGCTCCTCTGCACAGAGGTTCGGCCAAAAGCGCAGTATCCAACTTCACCACCGAACTATTCGGCATATGGGAACAACTATGCGAATTGTCCGAACAAAAGTATTGCTTTTTCATTTCTCCCGGTGGTATACTGAAGCTACAAAACTGGACTAAAAAAATCTACATTTTCTTGTCTTTTTATTCATCATTACCCTGTATGGAGAGGAGGGCGGCGAAATGGACATTCCCACCGGCAAAAAGCCCAAGGGGACAAGCTCCCATGTCCAATCGGTGGAAAAGGCTCTGCTCCTCATCGAACTGCTTGCCGGGGAAAACCGGGAGCTCACCCTCACTGAAATCTCCCAGAAATCGGGCTGGCCCAAGAGCACTGTCCACGGCCTACTCTCCACCCTGCGGGACTACCACTACATCGACCAATCCGAGCTGAACGGCTCTTACCGGCTGGGTGTTCGCTTCTTCGAGGTGGGCAACATCGTCGCCCGCTCCTGGGACATCCGCCAGGTGGCAATGCCCTACATGCAGGATTTGAACAGCCGCCTGGGCGAGATGGTGCAGCTGGGCACCGAGGACAAAGGCGAGGTGCTCTACCTGGACAAGGTCGATTCCAATCACCTCATCCGCATCGTCTCCGAGATTGGCCGGCGGCTGCCCATGCACTGCAGCGGCCTGGGTAAGGCGATGTTGGCCTATCTCTCCTGGGGGGATGTCAAGCGCATCACGGCACGCCACGGCATGGAGCGGATGACCGCCCACACCATCACCACCCTGCCAGAGCTGGAAAAGGAGCTGGCCACTGTCCGGAAGCGGGGCTACGCTCTGGACGACCGGGAGATCATGGAGGGTTTGCGCTGTGTGGCAGCGCCCATCTTTATCGAGAACGGCCAGGTGAAGTACGCCATCAGCGTATCGGGCATGTACAACAACATGACCGGCGAGCGGCTGGACGAAATCGCCGAGGCTGTCAAGGACGCTGCTGCGGGCATCTCCCGCAACATGGGCTACCAAGCAGGCTAAGCCTGCACCTAATCGCGCGCCCAGTGCAGCAAAATATTCAGTTGAAACCCCACGAACCAGCACTGTGAATATACGGAATGATACATTGAATTGTTTAGAAAGGATGAATGCGACCATGGCAACCAGACCGGAAATTGCGAACTCCATCCGCACAGGAGACTTTAACACCAACTATCACGACATCGGTGAGGGCTTCCCGCTGATACTGCTCCACGGCTCCGGCCCCGGCGTCTCCACCTGGGCGAACTGGAACAAGGTGTTCCCCATCCTCAGTGAAAACCGCCGGGTGCTCGCCCCCGACATGGCGGGCTTCGGCTACACCGACCGCCCCGAGGGCATCGTCTACGGCATGGACGTGTGGGTGAAGCAGACGATCGACTTTTTCGACGCCCTGGGAATTGAGCAGGCCGACCTTGTGGGCAACTCCTTCGGCGGCGCGCTGGCCCTGGCTGTGGCAGTCACCCACCCGAAGCGGGTGCGCAGGCTGGTGCTCATGGGCAGCATGGGGGTCACCTTCCCCATCAGCTATGGCCTAGACCGGGTCTGGGGCTATACCCCCTCCCTTGAAAACATGCAGGAGCTGATGGGTCTCTTCGCCTACAACCGCAGTCTTGTCCCCCCCGAGCTGGCCCAGGGCCGCTACGAGGGCAGCATCCAGCCCGGCTTCCAGGAGAGCTTCTCCTCTATGTTCCCCTTCCCTCGCCAAAACAGCGTGGAGGCCATGGCGAAATACGAAATCTACCTGCGGGAGCTCCGCCACCACACCCTGATCATCCATGGCAGAGAGGACAGGGTCATCCCCATCGAGACCTCCTACAAGCTGATCAATCTGCTGGAAAACGCACAGCTTCACATCTTCGGCAAGTGCGGCCACTGGACACAGATTGAACGCTCAGAGGAATTCGCCCGCCTGGTGCAGAACTTCCTGAATATCGACCCGCCCATCGCATAAACACTCGCAAGCAAACAACATTTGGTATCTGATCAAATCAGATGCCCTGGTAAGATGCGTTTTTAGGGGGATGCTTATGGACAAAATCAAGGACTTCGCCCGGCAGCTGCGGGAGGCGGAGCGAAGCCGCAGCTCGGTTCCGCCCCTCACCGAAACCGACCCCTCCCTCACCGTCGACGACGCCTACGCCATCCAGATGGAGAATGTGGGGGCGGTCACGGCGAAGGGGCAGGTGATCTCCGGCAAGAAGATCGGCCTCACATCCGAGGGCATTCAGAAACAGCTGGGAGTGGCCGAGCCGGACTACGGCCACCTCTTTGCCTCCATGGACTGCCCCGACGGCAAAATTGACATCAGTCAACTCCTCCAGCCCAAGATCGAGGGAGAAATCGCCTTCATCCTGAAAGGCGACCTCACCGGCGGCGAGGTGACTGCCGAGGATGTGAGAAAAGCCACCGACTACGTGGTTGCAGCCTTCGAGATCGTTGACAGCCGCGTCGCCGACTGGAGGATCAAGCTGGTGGACACCGTGGCAGACAACGCCTCCTCCGGGCGATATGTGCTGGGAAGCAAAAAGGTCAAGCTGGAGGAAGTCGACCTCCCCGCCGTCACCATGAAGCTGTACAAAAACGGTGTGCTGGAGGCGGAGGGAACGGGAGCAGCCGTGCTGGGTGACCCCTGCACCGCAGTGGCCTGGCTGGCAAACCGGCTGTGGGGCTACGGCGTCGCCCTCAAAAAGGGGGAGGTCATCCTCTCCGGCGCCTTCACCGCAGCGCCCCTCGCCGTTCGGGGAGACCGCTTCACCGCGGAGTTCTCCACACTGGGAACGGTAACCGCGGAATTTGTATAAAGGAGGAATCCGCTTTTGGACAAAATCAAGGTAGCGGTCATAGGGCCGGGCAACATCGGCAGCGACCTGATGTATAAAATCTTTCGCAGCAAAAACCTGGAGATGGCCATGATGGCGGGCATTGTGGAGTCGGAGGGCATCAAGCGTGCCGCCGGTCTGGGCATCCCAACCTCCACCGAAGGGGTCAAGGCGGTGGCGGCAACGCCGGGCATCAAGATCGCCTTTGACGCCACCAGCGCCTCCGCCCACCAGAGATTCAACGCCCCGGCCCTGGGGGAAGCGGGCATTGTGGCAATTGACCTGACCCCGGCGGCGGTCGGCCCCTACTGCGTACCCAGCGTCAATTTGGACGCTCTGCAGCACGAGCCCAACATCAACATGGTCACCTGCGGGGGCCAGGCAACCATCCCCATCGTCCACTCCATCTCCCGTGTGGCGGGGGCGGAATACGCCGAGATTGTGGCCTGCATCTCCTCCAAGAGCGCGGGCCCCGGCACCAGAGCCAACATGGACGAGTTCACCGAGACCACCTCCAAGGCATTGGAGGCGGTGGGCGGCGCGGACAGGGGCAAGGCCATCATCGTCCTCAACCCCGCCGAGCCCCCCGTCATGATGACCAACACCATCCTGGTAAAGGTGAAGGATGCGTCAGTAGGCTTCGACGCCATCCGGGATTCCATCCTCGCCATGGTGGCGGAGGTTGAAAAATATGTCCCCGGCTACCGTTTGAGAGTCCCCCCCACCATGGAGGGCGACAAGGTCACGACCATCGTACAGGTGGAGGGCCAGGGGGATTTCCTCCCCAAGTTCTCCGGCAACCTGGACATCATCAACGCGGCGGCGATTGCGGCGGCCGAGCGCATCGCAGAAAATATGCTAAGCGGAGGTGCAGGCGCATGAACAACAGGAAAATCACCGTCGTCGACACCACCATGCGGGACGGCAGCCACGCCCTGCGCCACTCCTACACCGCCGAGCTGGTCTCCGCCATCGCGGAGGGCCTGGACAACTGCGGCGTCCCCCTCATCGAGCTTTCCCACGGCGACGGGCTGGGCGGCTCAAGCTACACCTACGGTTTCTCCAAGGTCAGCGAGTTCGAGTTGCTGCGGGCGGCGTCCGCCAAGATCAAAAAGGGAAAGCTTGCAGTGCTCCTCCTCCCCGGCATTGGCACCATCGAGGATCTAAAAGAGGCCTACGACTGTGGGGCCAGGGCGGTTCGGGTCGCAACCCACATCACCGAGGCGGACGTGAGTGAGCAGCACATCAAAGCCGCCAAGGCCATGGGCATGTTCGCGGTGGGCTTCCTCATGATGGCCCACATGTCCCCCCCGGAGGCCATCGCCGAAGAAGCCAAAAAGATGGAGAGCTACGGCGCTGATTACATCAACCTGGCCGACTCCGCGGGCTACCTCCTCCCCGAGGATGTCAGCGCCCGCATCGAGGCCGTGAAGACGGCGGTCGACATTCCGGTGGGTTTCCACGCCCACAACAACCTGAGCCTTGCAGTCGCCAATTCCCTTGCCGCGGTGGATTCGGGCGCGGAGTACATCGACGCCACCCTGCGTGGCCTCGGAGCAGGGGCGGGCAACACCCAGATCGAGGTGCTGGCGGGTGTCCTCCAGCGCAAGGGAGTTGAGACTGGCCTGGATTTCTACGGCCTGATGGATTTGGCCGAAGATGTGGTCGCACCCGTCATGCTGCGGCCCCAGGTCATCGACAACGGCTCCCTCATGCTGGGCTACGCGGGCGTCTACTCCAGCTTCCTGCTCCATGTCTATGCGGCGGCGGAGAAGTACGAGCTGGAGCCCCGGGACATTCTGGTGGAGCTGGGCAACCGGAAGATGGTCGGCGGACAAGAAGATATGATTATCGACGTGGCCTACCAACTGAAACAGGGAAAATAGCAATGGAAAGCTTCTGCATCACAGTGAGAGAGAGCGGCAGCACCTTCCGCTGCCGGGAAGATCAAAGCATACTGGACGCCATGCACCGGGAGGGCTGCGGCCCCTACCACTATGGCTGCTATGGCGGCGGCTGCGGGGTGTGCAAGCTCCGGGTTGTGTCCGGGGAGTACCACCCCTTCCGGCGGATGAGCCGGGCACATATCACCGAGGCAGAGCAGCGGGACGGCATCGTGCTGGGCTGCTGTATCTCCCCCCGCAGCGACATGACAATAGAGGGCATCTACCCTCCCCATACCCATCCATAAGCCTGATACTACTCGAAAGATTAGTATAGGCAGGCTCAAATAGCGGACAAAACAACAAAAGGTAAGAGAAAGGATGTAGAACCATGGCACTTAACAAAACCTTGCGCCCCGGCCTCATTCAGCTCCGCGTATTGGACATGGATCAAACCCTGAACTTCTACAAGAACATCCTGGGCCTCAACGAGGTCTGCCGCACAACCGACGGACGGGTCTGTCTCAAGGGCTTTGACGAGTTCGATCACCACTCGGTCACCCTGCGCCTTGCCGACGAGCCCGGCTTCGACTACGCCGCTTTCAAAGTGGACAGCAACGAGACCCTTGACCGCATGGCCCGCGATGTTGTGGCCTTCGGCTACGAGATCGACGAGGTTCCCGCCAACAGCAACCAGCCCGGCTTTGGCCGCCGCATCGGCTTCACCATCTCCACCGGTCACCGCCTTGAGCTCTACGCCGACGTGCAGATGTCCAGCCAGCATCCTGAAATCCAGAACCCCAATATCTGGACAGAGCCTCCCCGCGGCATGCGCGCCCAGCGCCTCGACCACTTCCTGCTGTACGGGCCCAACATCGCCGAAGCCGAGCGCTTCTGCAAGGAAGTCCTTGGCATGTTCGTCCCTGAGGTCTGCAACACCCCTGACGGCAACCGCCTGGCCTCCTGGATTACAGGCTCCAACAAGCCCCACGACCTGGCTTTTGTGGAATACCCGAAGCCCGGCAAGATTCACCATGTGGGCTTCTATCTGCAGGATTGGATGGACGTGGGCAACGCCGCCGACTGGATGGCCATTCACAAGCTCAAGAGGGACGTCGGCCCCACCCGCCACGCCATCACCCGGGGACAGACCATCTACTTCTGGGAGCCCTCCGGCAACCGCATCGAGGTCTATGCGGGCGGCTACACCGCCTATCCCGACAATCCGCAGCGCGTCTGGAACTCCGAGGAGCTGGGCCGCGGCCTGTTCTACTACGAGGGCGAGATGATTCCCAGCTTCTTGCAGATCGTGACCTAAATCTTGGCATTTATTTGAGAGAGTTTGCCCATCGACAAAGACACCCCGGACAATGTCCGGGGTGTCTTTTGCTTTGCCTCGTGTTTCAAAGACCTACTATATCACATTCTACGGAAGTAGTATTAACATTTCTCCGGTACTTTTTAACCGTATCAAAGACCCTTTCCTAACATGTATGCTGCTTTTAAATGGTCTTCCGATACCCTTCGCGGTGCATCCGTGCCTCCACACCACCCAGCAAGTACCATGCCTTTGTCTATCCAGCCAAGGTAATTCGATGTGAGCCTGTAAAAGCTCACTGCATTTTCAAAAGTATTAAACGAATTTTCTGCTGCCGTCATCAGTAAAGCGCATTCCTTCCCCACGGTTTTGGCATATTTCCCAGGCTCTGTCTGCACAGCAGCATACAACCGCTCGATAAATGCTTTGGTTCTGGCGCTGACAGTCCAAAAATATAAAGGCGATGCGAGCACAAGCATGTCACATTTGTTAAATAATGGATAGAGTGCTTGCATATCATCATGCACCACGCATGGATTTCCATGCTGGCAAGCATTGCAGCCTTTGCAGGGAGATATGTTTGCATCACCCAAAAACACCTTGGATACAGTGTGCCCTGCTTCAATGGCCCCCTGTGTGAAAGCCTCTGCCAAAGTATCTGTGTTGGCATTTTCAATCCCACTGCCTACAACAACTAATATTTCTTTTATTTCTTTGCATTTTTTTAGCATGCGTCCACCCCTTATAGTTTTCTAGTGGCTGATCCTCCGAGCACGACGTCAAATCATCAATGCCCCAAAATACGTCACCGTGTTGGGCCCGTTGATGTACTTAATCCCCGCTTGCTTCGCCAGCTCACTCACCATGATGCCGTAGCCCTCCAGGGAACCCTTGGCCCTGTCCGGGTGGCGGCAGGGGGCATCGGGGTAGGTGCAGGAGCCGCCGCAGAAGTCGCAGCCCTCGTTGGAGAGGAGCAGGTACTCTCCGCCCAGTTCCTTCATCTCGGCGTCGATGACTCTGGCGATGTCCTTGAAGGCAGCCATCCCCGCCGTCATCCCCTCGAAGTCGAAGGAATCCTCCAGGTCGTACTTGCCGGTGAATACCAGCATGGTGTCGAAGGCCCGGCAGCGGTCGCGGCACTCCTCCACCGTGCCCACGCCGGGAGGGCAGGTCCAGTATTTGCCGTAGCTGCGGCAGGTGTTCACCTCACACATGGCGCGAACCTCGCTCATAAAGCGGATATCCGCCGTGGGGACAATGCCGAATTCGTGGACACCGGCCTTTTCCATAATCTGCTCCAGAGTGTTCATGTCCGCTTCCTCCTCTAAAAAGGCCCCCATCGCCAGGCTCGACGATGGGGGAAGAATATACAATATCTTGTTATTTTACCGGGTAAACCCAGCCGAAGGGATCGTCCAAAGCCCTGTGCTGAATGCCCGTGATGCCGTCGTAAAGCTTCTGGGATATCTCGCCGATTTTGCCGCCGCCAATGATCATATCCTCACCCTTGTAGCGCAGCCTGCCAACCGGGGAAACAACCGCTGCGGTGCCTGTAGCAAACATCTCCTGGAGCTTGCCGCTGTGCTGGGCCTCCACCACCTCGTCGATGGTGATGCGCCGCTCGCTGGCCGGGATGCCCCAGTGCTTCAGCAGCTGCAATGCGCTGTCCCGGGTGATGCCGGGGAGAATGCTGCCGTTGAGGGAGGGGGTGATCACCTCGCCGTCGATGACGAAGAAGGCGTTGGTGGTGCCGATCTCCTCGACATACTTGTTCTCAATGCTGTCCAGCCAGAGCACCTGGGCGAAGCCCTCCTCCGCAGCCTTACCCTGGGCGATCAGGGAAGCCGCGTAGTTACCCGCGCACTTGGTAAAGCCCGTGCCGCCCCTTGCGGCGGAGCGGACGTACTCGTTTTCCACGTAGATGCCGATGGGGGAAAGCCCCTCTTTATAGTAACTGCCCACCGGAGAAAGAATCGTCATAAAGAGATAGTCCGCCGCGGGATGAACGCCCAGGAAGTTGTCCATGGCGATGGTGAATGGCCTAATGTAGAGGGAGGTTCCCGCTCCGGTGGGAATCCAGGCCTCTTCCATCTTGACCAGCTGGGCGATAGCCTCAACAGTGGAGTCCACGTCGATTTCGGGAATGCAGAAGCGGCTGGCACTGAGATTGAGCCGCTTGATGTTGTCCTTCGGGCGGAACATGACGATCTCGCCGTTCTTGTCCTTGTAGGCCTTGAGGCCCTCAAAGATCAGCTGGCCATAGTGCAGGCTGGTGTTGGCGGGATCCATGGCAAGGGGGCCGTAAGGCTCGATGCGTACGTCGTGCCACCCCTCAGCCGGGCTGTAGTCGATCTTGAGCATGTAGTCGGTGGTGATTTTCCCGAAACCCAGCTTGCTCTCGTCGGTGGGTTTCTGTTTCAGCTCTGTGCGGGGGATTACCTTCAGCGCACCCATTTCCACTCTTCCTTTCCACTGTGTTCTGTTGTAGATTTCCCACTATACTAGCATTTTCCCGTAGGTTTTGCAAGACTTTGGGCTCCAAGTTGCAAGTCACATCTTTCCCGGTTGTCGATACCGGCATCAAATGCTATAATCTGAGCATGTAAAAACCGTCAAAAGGGGGATTTGGCCATGGAAAAAGGCGCCATCATCTGGCTCAACGGCGTCTCCAGCGCCGGGAAGTCCAGCCTGGCGGCGGAGCTCCAGCGGCAGCTGCCCGCTCCCTTCTACTGCATCGCCCAGGATGTCTTTACCGATCTCATCTCCCCCTGGCATACCGGAAACCATGCCGAGGACGAACCCTTTGGCCTTTGGCACAACTCCATCAACGCCATGTACCACACAGTCGGCCTCTACGCCGATTTGGGGCTGAACGTGGTGGTGGACGACTGCATCATAGCCCACCCCGCCAGCTATCAGGACAGGCTGCTGCGGGAGTGCGCGGCCCGTCTGGCTGGCTACCCTGTGCTTTTTGTGCGGGTAGACTGCCCCCTGGAGGAGCTGCTCCGCCGGGAAAAGGACAGGGGCGACCGGGACGGCACAGCGGCTTGGCAATGGGACAAGCTCTACCCGAAAGAGCCCTACGACCTCGCCGTGAACACCTTTACCCACACAACCGGGGCGTGCGCGGCTGCAATTGTGCAGGCACTGGAAAAGATGGAGCCGCCCGGCGCCTTCGCCGCACTTGTCGAGGAACTGCCGTCAGCGCAGCCCGTAGAGCTCGAAGGGGCGCTCTAAGAGAGCCTTGCGGTACAGCTCGATCACCGGGCGCACCTCAAAGAACATGCACTTGGCGTCCCCGATATAGCCATCTGTAATCAGCCCTTTGGCGTAGGCTTCCTCCTGAATGGCGTACCAGGGCTTCACCTCCGGCGACCAAGCCTCAATCATCCACTGATCCTCGGGGTATTTCGCCCTGGCTTCAGCCGAAGGGGCAAATCTGTCGCTGATTTCAGCGGGCATCGCGTCCTCGACATAGTGCATGGCGGACAACCGGTAGATGTCCACCCCAAGAAGAAGGGCGCAACCGCCGGTGTCGATCAGGTTTTGCAGCCCACTCCCGTTTTTGCCGGCGTCCCGCCCCCAGGCGGACACCCGGAAGATGCCGTTCCCGGTCACAACATCCGGCCTTTGGCGAAAGGTATCCGCGACAATTCCCATGGCGCTACGGGTTTCGTCTTCGGGCAGAATGCGAATCTTTGCGGTCAGGCCCATCCGCTCATCTTCTTCAGTCAGCGGCAGATTCGGGGAGAGGCGAAAAGAGGGCATCACAACCGCGCCGCCCTCCCCCACCCGCCGCATCAGGGTGTCGATCACCGTTTCCGCTCCGCCCTCTACATGGCCGAAGCTGCTCAGGGAGCAGTGAACCTCCAGCGCCATTCCGGGCCGAACTCCTAGTTCCTCCAATCCGTTCGCAAGATCAGTTCCGGTAATTGCTGTACTCATAAACTGCCCCTTTCCCTATCTATTTATAATTTGACGAGGAGGATTTCCCATGGCAAAAGAACTCACATTCGAGACTTCCATCCACTTCCGCGCCTGGCTGGAGGAGAACGCCGCTACCTCAGAGGGCGTCTGGCTCCTCTTTGGCAAGGCCGGCGGGCCCCAGACCCTCTCCGCCCAGGAGGCGCTGGAGGAAGCCCTCTGCTTCGGCTGGATTGATGGCCAGATGAAAAAGCTGGACGAGCAGACCTATCGCAAATACTTCGCCCGCCGCCGGGACGGTTCGGAGTGGTCTGCAAAAAACATCGCCCTGGTGGAACAGCTGGAGAAGGCGGGCCGTATCGCTGAGCCGGGCCGGGCCAAAATTGACGCGGACAAGACCGCGGGCCGCTTTCAGCCCAAGAAGCGGATGGAGATCACCCCCGAGCTGATTCACGAGTTCGAGGAAAAGGTGCGGGGCCACGAGCCCGCCTATACCAACCTGATGGCCATGTCCCCCTCGGTGCGGAAAAACTACACCGGCTTCTCCCTGGAGCCCAAGTCGGAGGAGACCCGGCAAAAACGGCTGGAAAAGATCATCGACCGCCTGAACCAAAACCTCGCACCCATGTAGGCAATCTTTATTTTTTAATATGACGTATATTGTCAGGTATTCGATGGTATGATGGTCGCAGTAATGGAAACAGAGGAGAGGATCCATATGCCTAGACCCACAAACAAAGCGGAACTTGTTGCGGCCGCCAATACCCAATTTGACAAGCTTTGGGCCCTGGTAGACGCCATGCCGGAGGACGAACAGAACGCCGCCTTCGCCTTTGAGGACAGGGACAAGAACCTGCGGGACGTGCTGGTTCACCTTTATGAGTGGCACAACATGCTGGAATCCTGGCACCGCATCGGCACCCTGGAGGGGGGCTCCCCCGCCGTGCCGGGAGAGGGCTATACCTGGAAGACCCTCCCCGCCCTCAACCTGGAAATCTGGAAGAAATACCAGGATACCTCTCTGGAGGATGCGAAAAAGCTGCTCAAAGAGAGCCACGCGAACGCCCTTGCGCTGATCGAATCCCACAGCGACGGGGAACTGTTCGACAGGGGCGTCTACAAGTGGACAAAGACCTCCACCCTGGGCGCGTACTTCGTCAGCAACACCTCCAGCCACTACGACTGGGCGATGAAGAAGCTGAAAAAACACCGGAAGAGCTACGCGGAAGCACAGTAACAGCGAATAGAATCACCCCGGGCATTCCTCAATAAAAAGGGGGATATCCGGGGAGTTTTTTTGCCTTGCCGACACTTGGACACTCGCACTCTTTTTTATCCAGATAGATTCCCGAGACCCCGCACAGCTCCAGCAGCTCAATCCAGCGGTTCACCTCGTCCGGCAGCTTGTCGAAGCGGCTGTGGGTGATGTAGCGCCACCGCCCCGTGGTCGTCTCACCCACCGCCTGTTCCAGCCGTTTGGTGACATCCTCCAGCGGTATCTGGCGGGAGACATCGGCAAACATCTCCCTGATATTCACTCCCCTGTTCTTCTCCACCTGCGAAAGATACCGCCAGTGCAGCTTGTAGAGGCTGTTGAAGTGGTACTCCTCCCCATCAAAGCGGATTCGATCCACAATGTTGTCGCCATCCGTGACGGCAATCTCGTGCCCGCAGTGGTCACACTTCACCTCCCCCACATGTCCGTAGCGGGAGCCGCAATGGCAGTAGAGGTCTGACAGTGTCCGCCCGCATTTACCGCAGTAAACCGGCATGCACTGCACATCCGGCTGAAAGCCATACCAGTCCTTATCGGGGGATGGGTCGAAGCGCATCCGGATTTGAATTCCATAATAGGGGAGCCTCCGGTGGGGATTGTCTTTTCTGGCGTCGAGGGCCGTTTTTGAAATGATCACTGCTCAGTATCTCCATATCTCAAATAACCATTTGAAAGAAAAAGAGCCTTGCGAAGGCTCCTTTATTCTTTTTCTTTGAACTCTATAATATCTGTCAGTTTACAGTCTAAATACTGACACCACTTGTCAAGCAGTTCAAAATCTATCTGGTGGCTTTCCCCTGTCGCGTAATTCGCATATGTCTTTTGGCTCGTCTGCACATCCATCTTGAAACGATATGGCGTAGTATTGTGTTCTCGCAAGCATTTCTTCAGCTTAAACACGACGATCATATTGCCGTATACTTTTTCAGTGACTTCCGGTATCTTTTCCGGTCTCCCAGCCATACGATCACCCCTTTAGGTAATCGTACACTCATATGCTTGCTGAAAAAAGTCATTTATAAATAAGTATATCTATAAATAGTACTATTTATTAGTTGAATTATGTGTCTAAGAAGTGTATCATGAAATCAAAAAGGGGTATCTATTTATGAATCAAGACGCAATCTTAGACTTCAAAGAGTACACAAAATCCCGGCTTGACGAGCGCGACGCCTGGCTGACTAACGATTCCGATATCCGCGCGATGGACGCCAAAATCGAGGAATCTTGGAAGCAGCTGGAGGACATCCTGCGAAGCTGCGGGCAGACCAAGGGCCTCTCCCTCATGAATTATCTCGATATCTGTCAGACCAGTTACCGCAATATGCTGGGTGAAAGGAGCTATACTCTCGGCTTCGGCGACGGCCTGACGCTGCGCTCCTACCTGGATTATCAGATCATCACAGCCGAAGAATAACGAAAAGAAAGCCTCCTGCTTATTTGCACAAGCGGGAGGCTTTTTTTAACTTTTATTAGTAGGCGACGCCCTGCCAAAGCATGGACTCCGCCACCTTCAGGAAGCCCGCGATGTTCGCGCCCGCCTGGATGTCGCCCTTCATGCCGTATTCCTCGGCGGCATCGTGGGCGTTGTGGAAGATGTTCACCATGATGCCCTGGAGCTTCGCATCGACCTCCTCAAAGGTCCAGCTGAGGCGCTGGGAGTTCTGGGACATCTCCAGACCGCTTGTGGCCACACCGCCCGCGTTGGCGGCCTTGCCGGGAGCGTAGAGCACGCCGTTCTTCTTGAGAATCTCGATACCGTCGTTGGTGGTGGGCATGTTGGCGCCTTCAGCCACCGCGATGCAGCCGTTCGCGACCAGCAGCTGTGCGGATTTCGCATCCAGCTCGTTCTGGGTTGCGCAGGGCAGAGCGATGTCGCACTTCACGCTCCACACATCGGAACAGCCCTCGTGATACTCAGAGCCCGGCACGCGCTTGGCGTACTCGCTGATGCGGCCCCTCTCCACTTCCTTAATCTGCTTGAGCACCTCCAGATTGATGCCGTTCGGGTCGTAGATATACCCGGCGGAGTCAGAGGCGGTCACGCACTTTGCACCCATCTGGTGGGCCTTTTCGATGGCGTAGATAGCCACGTTTCCCGAGCCAGAAACCGCGCAGATTTTGCCCTGCATGATCTCGCCCTTCATGACCTTGACCATCTCTTGGGTCAGGTAGAGCAGGCCGTAGCCGGTGGCCTCGGTGCGCACCAGCGAGCCGCCGGTGGTGAGGTTTTTGCCGGTGAGTACGCCCACGCTGAGCCCCGTGATGCGCTTGTACTGGCCGTACATGTAGCCGATCTCCCGGCCGCCCACGCCGATATCGCCGGCGGGAACATCCGTGTCTGCGCCGATGTGGCGGTACAGCTCTGTCATGAAGCTCTGGCAGAAACGCATGACCTCACCGTCCGATTTGCCCTTGGGGTTGAAGTCGGAGCCGCCCTTGCCGCCGCCCATGGGAAGGCCTGTCAGGGAGTTCTTGAACACCTGCTCAAAGCCCAGGAACTTGATGACGGACAGGGTGACGGAGGGGTGCAGGCGCAGGCCGCCCTTGTAGGGGCCCAACGCGCTGTTATACTGTACGCGGAAGCCGCGGTTCACCTGAACTGCGCCGTTGTCGTCCACCCAGGGCACCCGGAACTGAATGGCTCGCTCTGGCTCCACCATCCGCTCGATCAGGGCTGCCTTTTCGTATTCGGGGTGCCGCTCAACAACGGGCTCTAGGGTTTCCAAAACCTCTGTGAGCGCCTGCAGGAACTCCGGCTGTGCCGGGTCGCGGTCGGTTGCCTGCTGCAAAACTTTCTTGAGATATGCGTTTGTCAGCGCCATTACTGATTCCCCCTAAAATGTCGGACATTCACTTTTCGTGTGCTTCATTATAGCAGAAAATCTGCAACTTATCAATAAAAACTTGCAGAAAACACATATTTTTACAAGATAAACAATAATAAACGACGCTTTTTATACCGCATCCGTCAAATTAGCATAAAAAGTGGGGCGAGTTCCCCCGCCCCACTCTCTATTTTAGCCGCAGCGCCCTGTGTCCCGTTTATTTTCCCATGTGCTTCTGGAAGAACACCGCGATCTCCCGCATGGACTCCCTGCTCTCCCGCAGGGTGTTGCCCACAATGGAAAAATCGTGGAACATTCCCTTCCATATTTTGATGCGCGCATCCACTCCCTGGGACACCGCCTCCTCTACAAACGCGATGTTGTCCTCCGCGATGGGCTCGTCCCCGCCCGCGTGGATGAGAATGGGCGGAAAGGCCTTCAAATCTCCCATAATGGGGGAAATCAGCGGGTCGTCCCGCTTGTCCCCCCACTCCTCTGCCAGGTAAAGGGAAAAGATGTCCTTCTGCTCCCCCTCGTAGGTGGTGTAGATCAGATCGTCCCCGCTGCTGATGATCGCGCTGCTCTCCCGCATGTCGGTCACGGGGGAGGCCCCGGCCATGCAGGCGGGAAGGGTCTCCCCCTCCGCCTTCAGCCTGTTCATCAGGCAGAGCGCCAGGTTTCCCCCCGCGCTGTCCCCCATCAGACCGATCTGCTCCGGGCGGTAGCCCTGGCGCAGCAGCCACTTGTATACCTTATAGCAGTCCTCCAGGCCCGCGGGGTAGGGGTTCTCGGGGGAGAGGCGGTAGGAGGCCATCAGCACGCCGTAGCCCGTGCGCTCCGCCAGCAGCACGCTCACCGGGCGCGCACTCTCCAGACTGCCGAAGGCCCAGCTCCCCCCGTGCAGGTAGATGATCACGCGTTCCTCTATAGCGGAGAGGCCCTGCCGCCTGCGGGGGTAAACCCACTCGCAGGGAACGTCGTCGCAGGTGATCTCCTCGCAGATGATGGTGGGCGGTATGATGCGCACTTCCGCCACCACCAGCTGCACGCGGCGACGCTCTTCCACCGTGCGGGAGCGCATCACCTGGCCGTTCAGCTGGGCGATGCGGCTGAACAGCAGACCGGAGGCGGAGGGCTCCCGCTGCGTGTATCGGATGTAAGGTTTGCTCATATTAAACATATCCTCCCATTTTGTGCAACTTATTGCCTGCAAATCCGTACTTATAATTGAAACGAAACAAAACCGTGGGCTGATTTTTCGCCGTTTTGGCCAGTATATCATACACTGCAGTCGGGTGCAGTAGTTTTTAGTCACATTATCGCTAAAAGTTCTGTAAAGTGTAACTCATTTTTTTCCGTTCTGAATGAGCTCTTTCGTCGATTTGATATCCTTTTGTCACTTTCCTTTTCCCCCGCCGAATGCTATAATAAATTAGCAACTTTTGAAAATGTAACACCAGTTACTATTTATCTGTCTGTTTTCGGGCACAGGTTCTCTTTTTGCCCGCGTCCAATACATAATATATAAAGGGAGCGCATCATCTTGGAAAAGTTTCTGATCAGGGGAGAAACCCGTCTGGAGGGAGCGGTGGACATCGGCGGAGCGAAGAACGCCGCCGTCGCCATCATTCCGGCAACCATTCTGGCCCAGGGCCGCTGTGTGCTGGAAAATATCCCCAATATCAGCGATGTGGGCATCCTGTTCAAGGCGCTGAGCGAAATGGGCGCCACTGTCCTTTACCACAACAAAACCACGGTGGAGATCGACACCACCTACCTGGGCGAGCCTGTCGTCCCCTACGACCTTGCCCGCCACATGCGGGGCTCCTACTACTTCCTGGGCTCCCTGCTGGGCCGCTACGGCAGAGCCAGCGTTTCGATGCCGGGCGGCTGCAACTTCGGCGTCCGCCCCATTGACCAACACATCAAGGGCTTCGAGAGCCTCGGCGCAGATATCGCCATCGACCACGGCATGATCAACGCCAGCGTCGAGGAGCACCTCGTCGGTGCCCATGTGGACTTCGACGTGGTCACAGTTGGCGCCACCATCAACGTCATGCTGGCAGCTGTCAAGGCCAAGGGCCTCACAGTGTTGGAAAACGCCGCGAAAGAGCCCCACATCGTGGATTTGGCCAACTTCCTCAACTCCATGGGGGCGGATATCCGCGGCGCAGGCACCGATGTCATCAAAATTCATGGTGTGGACATCCTCCGCGGCACGGAATACTCTATCATCCCCGACCAGATCGAGGCGGGCACCTACATGGTCGCGGCGGCGGCCACCAGCGGCAACGTGCTGGTGCGGAACATCATTCCCAAGCACATGGAGAGCGTCTCCAGCAAGCTGGTGCGGGCGGGGGCGACCATCGAGGAGGGGGACGACTGCATCCGCGTGATCGGCCCTCAGGGCCCCGTGGAGCCCGTCAACATCAAGACCATGCCCCACCCCGGCTACCCCACCGACATGCAGCCCCAGATCACCGCCATGCTCACCATGGCTAAGGGAACCAGCGTCATCACGGAGGGTGTCTTTGACAGCCGCTTCCGCTATGTGGAGGAGCTCTCCCGCATGGGCGCAAATATCCAGGTGGACGGCAAGATCGCTGTTGTGCAGGGGGTGGACAGGCTCACCGCCGCCCCCATCCGGGCAACCGACCTGCGGGCGGGCGTCGCCCTGATGATCGCGGCCCTGATGGCCCACGGCGTCACCGAGATCGAGGACATCTACCACATCGAGCGGGGCTACGCCGATGTGCTGGACAAATTCAACGCCCTGGGCGCGTCGATCAAGCGAATCGAGCTCCCCGACCCCGAGATGCCCGCAGCCTTATAGAATTGTACGAAGCGATGTTTGCCTTTAGCCGGGCCGACCGGAGAGAATCCCGGCTGGCCCGGTTTTTGTTTTTCTTGATATCACCTATTTGAAGGAGGTTGACAGCCATGCCGCTCAACATTGTATTTATGGGAACGCCGGAGTTCGCAGCCACCTGCCTGAAGGGCATCCTGAACAAGGGCTATACCTTTTGCGGGGTCTTTTCCCAGCCCGACCGGCCCAAGGGCAGGGGCCAGAAGGTGACGCCAACCCCTGTGAAGGAGCTGGCCGAGCAGTGCAGCATCCCCGTCTTTCAGCCCGACAGCCTGCGGGACGGCAAAGCGCTGGAGGCGCTCACCATCATGAAGCCAGACCTGATCGTGGTGGTGGCCTACGGCCGCCTTCTGCCCAAGGAAATCCTCGAGCTGCCGCCCCTGGGCTGCATCAACCTCCACGCCTCCCTGCTGCCAAAGCTGCGGGGAGCCGCCCCCATCCAGTGGTCGGTGATGAACGGGGACACCGTGACCGGGGTCACCTCTATGTATATGGCGGAGGGGATGGACACCGGCGACATGATTCTCAGCCGCGCCACCCCCATCGCCCCGGCGGAGACGGCAGGGGAACTTTCCCAACGGCTTGCCCTGCTGGGGGGCGAGCTTCTGGCGGAGACCATCCCCCTCATCATCGGGGGCAAGGCCCCCCGCATCCCCCAGGACGAGCACTCCGTCACCTTCGCGCCCCGCATCCTAAAAGAGGATGCCGCCGTGGACTTCCGCAAAGCCCCTAAGGATGTGGTCAACCAGATCAGGGGGATGAACCCCTCCCCCCTGGCCTACGCTCAGCTCAACGGGGAGAGGGTGCTTCTCCACGCCGCCCAGGTGGCGGATGTGATGGGCTTTCCTCCTCCGCCCGGCGTCATTGGCGACGCCAAGCGCCTGATCGTTGGCTGCGGCAACGGCGCCATCCAGCTGCTCCGTGTCCAGCCCCAGGGCAAAAAGGTGATGGATGCGGCGGCCTTCGCCAACGGAAGACGGCTCCAGGGCGGCGAGCGCTTCGACATGCCGGAATAAGGTCAAAATAAATATTTTGACCTTATTCACATCACGGTGATTTTTATCCCTTAGAATAGTCTTAATTTGACGAATCCTGTCATAAAGTGCGAAAGGACGATTCTCATGTTTGGCTATTACTACGACGCTTCTATCTTGATACTGCTCCCCGCCCTGATTCTGGCGATTTACGCCCAGTTCAAGGTGCAGTCCACCTATAACCGCTACAGCCAGGTCTACTCCTCCAGGGGCTACACCGGGGCCCAGGTCGCCCGGCATATCCTGGACAGCAACGGCCTCTACGGCGTGGTGGTGGAGCAGGTGTCGGGCACCCTGTCCGACCACTACGACCCCCGCTCCAACGCGGTTCGCCTGTCGGAGGGGGTATACGGCTCCAACTCCATCGCGGCGGTGGGGGTGGCGGCCCACGAGTGCGGCCACGCCGTGCAGCACGCCACTGGCTACACCCCCCTCAAATTCCGCAACGCCATTGTGCCGGTGACCAACATCGGCTCCAAGCTGTCCATCCCGATTCTGCTGATCGGCCTTTTTCTGAATTCCCAGGTGCTGATCCTGGTGGGATGCATCGGCTATGCCCTCATGGCCCTCTTCCAGCTGCTCACCCTTCCGGTGGAGTTCAACGCAAGCAGCCGCGCCTTGGCTGTCATCAATCAAGATCAACTGCTGGTCGGCGAGGAATACAATGGGGCGAAGAAAGTGCTCCAGGCTGCCGCCCTCACCTATGTGGCGGCGCTGATCTCGGCCCTTGCCCAGCTGCTGCGACTGCTGTCGCTGGCGGGCAGAAGGAGAAGGTAGCTCTTATAGAAAAGGGAGGACTGATCCATGGAACTGGTCATGCAGCCCAATCCCTGCGCCTGCGGCCAGGCGTGCATTGCCATGCTCACAGATAAGCCGATCGCCGAAGTAATCGATCTCATGAATACAGACGGCCCCACCTCCATCGGGCAGCTCATATCCGCTCTGGATCACTGCGGTGTAAAGCATGCCGAAAAGAATTTGCGCATCTCAAAGAAAAACCCCGAGCCCGCCAACTGCTCTATTCTCACCGTGCACATGCCCACCTACACCCACTGGGTTGTCTATCGGGACGGAAAATATTACGACCCCGAGTTCGGCCTGCTAAGCAGCTGTCACCCCGAAGGAAGAATCACCTCCTTTTTGGCTGTTTATCCGTAAATTAAAGCTGGGAGGCATGCTCTTGAAAACCGCCCGTCAGGTCGCAGCCGAAGCGCTGGCAAAAATGGAACGGGAGGACGGCTGGTCCTCCGCCGTGCTGGACAGCGCCCTGGAGCGCTCCGGCCTTCCCTCTCGGGACAAAGCCTTCTGTTCCGCCCTCTTTTATGGCGTGGTGGCGCGCCGCTACACCCTGGACGCCTGCCTCGCCGTCTACTCCAAAACCCCGGTGCCAAAGCTGGATGAGCGGGTGCGCAGCCTGCTGCGCTGCGGTTTCTACCAGTTGCTGTGGATGGACGGCGTCCCCGACCGCGCAGCCGTGAGCGAGACCGTGAACCTGGCCCGCGTCATGGGCCGCACCTCCGCCGCGGGCTTGGTCAACGCCGTCATGCGGGCTTTCCTGCGGGACGGCAAGAAGCTCCCCGTCGCAAAAACCCCTTTGGAGCAGCTGGCTATCGACTGCTCCTGCCCGCCGGAAATGGCGCGGCTCCTCCTCTTCGACTGGGGGGAGGACACCGCGAGGAATATCCTCACCGCGGGGCTGGAAACGCCCCCTGCCTTCGCGCGGGTCAACGAGCTGAAAATCTCCCCCGAGGCGCTGATCGCGTCATTTGAAAAAGAGGGCCTTTCCGCCCTGGCTGACCCCGTTTTGCCCGGCTGCCTGCGGCTGGAGGGCAATCCCTCGGGCACGGACGCTTTCCGGGAGGGTCTTTTCTTCCTCCAGGATCGCTCCAGTCAGCTCTGCGCCCACACCGTCGGCGCACGGCCCGGCGATGCCGTGCTGGACTGCTGCGCGGCCCCCGGCGGCAAGAGCTTTTCCATGGCAATCGCTATGGAAAATAGGGGCAGACTGGTCTCCTGCGACCTTCACGGCCACAGGGCCGACCGGATGACGGAGCGCTCGCATTCCCTTGGCATATCCATCCTGGAGCCCCACACTCTGGACATGGCAGAGCCCCACCCGGAGCTGGGGCTGTTTGACAGAGTCCTGTGCGACGTCCCCTGCTCCGGCCTGGGGACGATCCGACGACGCCCCGAGATCAAATACAAAGACCCGGAGCGCTTCCGGGAGCTGCCGGAGCTGCAATACCGCATCCTCTGTGAGGCGGCAAAATATTGCAAAGAGGGCGGTTTGCTGGTATACTCCACCTGTACGCTCTTTTCCGCCGAGAACGGCATGCTCACAAGCCGCTTCCTGGCGGAGCACCCGGATTTCTCCCTCCCAGACGGGAACCGGGAACGCACCATTCTGCCCGGGGAGGACGGCGGAGACGGCTTTTACCTGTCTGCCTTTACCCGAATCCGTTGACAAAGGATGGCCTGCCTTGGACAAGGAAGACATACAGTCCTACCCGCTGCCAAAGCTCACCGAATGGTTTGTCGCGGGACATCAGCCCGCTTTCCGGGGCGCACAGGTTTTCGAGTGGCTCCACGGCAAGCAGGCCGCTTCTTTCGGGGAGATGACCAACCTCCCCCTCTCTCTCAGGGAAAGTCTGGAGACGCGCTGCCTGCTCCACACGCCGGACATTTTGCGCAAGCAGGTCTCGGCGGACGGCACCGTCAAGTATCTCTACGGCCTTTCCGACGGCAGCTCGGTGGAGACTGTCCTCATGGACTACCGCCACGGAACCAGCCTCTGTATCTCCACCCAGGTGGGCTGCCGGATGGGCTGCTCCTTCTGCGCCTCCACCAAGGGCGGCCTGGTTCGGAATCTCACCGCCGCCGAAATGCTGGGGCAGGTCTATGCCTCAGGCGCCGACAGCGGCAAGCGCATCGGCAGCATCGTCCTGATGGGCATCGGCGAGCCGCTGGACAATCTGGACAACGTGCTGGATTTCATGGAGATCATCTCAACGAAAGCGCCTCTGGGACTCGGCCTCGGCCTGCGCCACCTCACACTCTCCACCTGCGGCCTTGTGGATAAAATAGCGCTGCTGGCGGAGAAGAAACTGCCCATCACACTCTCCATCTCCCTTCACGCGGTCACAGACCGGGAACGGGCAAAGCTGATGCCGGTGGCCCACCGCTGGAAGATCGCGGAGCTGATGGAGGCCTGCAACGCCTATTTTTCGGCCACCGGACGCCGTGTCACCTATGAATACGCCCTGATGGAGGGAGTCAACGATTCCCCCCGCCACGCCGAGGCCCTGGCCGCCCTTCTTCGGGGGCAAAACTGCCACGTGAACCTCATCCCCCTCAACCCCGTGGACGGCGGGCCCTACCGCAAAAGCCGGGACAGCTCCATGCAGCGCTTTCGCGATATTCTGGAGCGCAGCGGCGTGCCCGCCACCCTGCGGCGGTCTCTGGGCCAGGATATCAGCGCCGCCTGCGGACAGCTCCGCAATAAGAACCTATCTATCTGAGAGGATGCACCGTTTTGAGAAAAGTGTTTGGTAGCACCGACCGCGGACTGGTGCGCAGCGACAATCAGGATAGCTATGAGGTCGGGATTTTGTCTGACGGCCTCTGCTACGCTGTGCTCTGCGACGGCATGGGCGGGGAAAACGGCGGCAGCATCGCCTCCCGGCTCGCGGTCGATTTTGCGAAGCAGGCCCTGGAGAGGGATTTGGCCCCCGATATGGGCGAAATGCAGGTGCGTTCCGTCTTTGCCTCCGCTATTGCCGGGGCCAACGCCCTGATCTTTGACAAAGCCCAGGAGGACGAGGAGCTGCGGAGAATGGGCACCACCATGATCCTGGCGGCCATCCTCGGCGACACCCTCTACGTCTCCTCGGTGGGGGACAGCCGCGTCTACCTGACCGGCCCCGGCGACGAGGAGCAGCAGCTCACAAAGGATCACACCGTGGTGCAGATGATGGTGGACAACGGCGAAATCACAAAAGAAGACGCCGCCATCCACCCCAAGCGCCACTATATCACCCGTGTGGTGGGGGTCTCCCCCGACGCGGAGCCCGATTTCTCTGTCGTGGAGCTTGTCCCGGGGCAAATCGTGCTCCTCTGCTCCGACGGCCTCTACAACTACCTCCAGCCCGGCCAGCTCCCCTGGCTGCTGCGCAGCTGCCTGGAACTGGACAGCGCACAGCCACTCATTGACCTTGCCCTGGACTGCGGCGGCGAAGACAACGTGACCGCCGTCATTTTATCATAACAACCAGTAAAGGAATCTGTTGCCCATGGCTCAAAACTATGAAAGGCGGAGCGCCGCAGACCCCGACGGCAGGAGCGCTGCTCCCGCCACCGGCAGACGGCCCCAAACCCATATGGATAAATACCTGGGAAAACGCCTGGAAGGGCGCTACGACATCCTGGAGCTCATCGGCTCCGGGGGGATGTCCAATGTCTACCGCGGCTACGACAACATCGACCAGCGCACGGTGGCGGTGAAAATCCTCCGGGATGAATACGTGGACAACATCGAATTCCTGCGCCGCTTCAAAAACGAATCCAAGGCTATCGCGCTGCTGAATCACCCCAATATTGTCCGGGTTCACGACGTCAGCTTCAACAACAGCATCCACTCCATCGTCATGGAGTACATCGACGGCATGACCCTCAAGGACTATATCCGGCGGCGCGGCTCTCTCCCCTACCGGGACGCCGTCCACTTTACCCTTCAAATTCTCCGTGCTCTCCAGCACGCCCACGACAAGGGCATCGTCCACCGGGACATCAAGCCCCAGAACATCATGCTCACCTCGGATGGCGAGATCAAGGTGACAGACTTCGGCATCGCCCGCTTCGCCCGCAGCGAGGTGCGCACCATCACAGACCGGGCCATCGGCTCCGTCCACTACATCAGCCCCGAGCAGGCCAAGGGGGAGAACACCGACGAGAAGTCGGATATCTACTCGGTGGGCGTCATGCTCTTCGAGATGCTCACCGGCCAGCTCCCCTTCGAGGCCGATTCCGCTGTCTCCGTGGCCATCAAGCAAATCCAGGTTCAGGCGGTCAGTCCCCGGTCTATCAATCCCAATATTCCCGAAGGGCTGGAGGAAATCACCCTCCGCGCCATGCAGAAAGAGCCCCGCAGCCGCTACATCTCCGCGGCGGAAATGATTGCAGACTTGGAGCGCTTTATGGATAATCCTGCCATCCAGTTCGGCTATACCTATCCCGACGTGGTTCGGGAGCAGCCCCCCCGCAGAACCGGCGGTGGCGGCGGAACCCGTGGCGGGCAGCCTCCCCGAAGGCGTACCCCGCCGCCCGAGCAGCACCTGGTCAAGCGCAAGCACCGCACGCCGTTTCTGCGGCTGCTGCTCATCTTTACCCTGGCCATCGGCCTGGGCTCCCTGGGCTTCATGGGCCTGATGGTCTATATGAACAACCCCTTTGAGCAGACCGACGAGGATTTTCTCCCTGCACTGGTGGGCCAGCGGTACGAGGACGTGCTCAAGGAGCACTACCCCTTCGAGTTCGAGATTGTGGAGGAGGTTCCCAACGACAGCTACGCCAACGGTGTGATCTTTGACCAGAAGCCCAAAGGGGATATGAAAGTCAAGGTGGACAGCACCGTGCGCATCTGGGTGAGCACCGGCCAGGCGACCGTGACGTTGGAGGACTACACCAACCGCCCCGCCTCCCAGGCCATTCAGGAGCTGCGGGAGCTGGGCTTGGAGCCGGTGGAGGAGCGGGATTACAATGACGACGTTCCCATGGGCAGCGTCATCCGCACCGACCCCGCCGCTGGGACAACTCTTTCTTCCGGTTCCCAGCTCACTGTATGGGTCAGCTACGGCTCGGAGATTCCCATCGTCAACGTCCCCGACCTCTATGGCATGAGCGAATCGGACGCCAAGCGGCTGATCACAGACTCCAACTTTGTCTACGGCGGTTCCGTCGAGGAGGTCAGCGACATGCCTGCGGGCACGGTCATCTCCCAGACGCCCTTCGCCGGTTCCCCGGTAGAGGAGGGCACCACCGTCACGGTGGTGATCAGCAAGGCGGGCATGAAGCGCTACTCCCTCTCTGTTCCGCTGCCCACCTCGATCAATCGGGATGTGTCTGTCCGCGCCTACGTCGGAGACCCCGAGGGCACCCAGACGATGGTTCACGATGAGACCATCAACCCGGCAGCCTCCGCCAGCGCCTACTGGACACCCGCCTTCACCGGGCAGGAGGAAGGGGTGGAGATCGTCTCGATCTATGTCGAGAAGCGCCTCTACATCCGCTACCAGCTCGACTTCGCCACCGGCGAGGCCGTCATCATCCGGGATCGCCGGGATGAAGCTGAATTCCAGCAGTAGCGCCATTTCACAGACAAAACAGGGCCAAGGGATTTCCCCTTGGCCCTGTCGCCGCTAAGCTCCAGATTATTTCGCCGCAATATGGAAATAGGGAAGCTTCCTGCTTTGTACAAATCCCAGCTTTTCCGCCAGTCTCACTGAGCCCGTATTCTCATAGCGGCAAGACCAGTCCGGGGTCAGCCCGTTTGCGAGGCAGTAGCGGATCAGCGCCACAGACACTGCCTTCGCAAGGCCTTTTCCCCTGTACCGCTCCGCCGTCTCAATCCCCATCTCCAGTTTATCCCCGTGCAGGTAGGCGGCAAACGCTGTGGAAGCGGGCTCCCCGTCGACAAATGCCGTAAAGCCCACACACTTGGAATAGCTTCCCTCCGCCCAAAAATCCCGGGGGATCACCGTCCCCTCCAGGCTGCCGACCAGCTCCACAGGCGTTCTCTCCACACCGCAGGCAGCCGGGTCGACCTCGCCGTTCCCCGCCTGAAAGCGTGCCGGGTCAAAGGTGAAGTTGAGCCGGGAGTACTCCTCCGCAATTCCCTCTGCCGCCAGCTCCCTCAGAAAGGGATACCAGGAGTCAGGATACGCCTGCAGCCACTCGTCCTTTTTGAGGTCTTTGAAGTGATCCCTCAGGTCAGTGCAAAACCGCTCGTTTCCGCTGTCGCCGAACAGAAGTGTCATCCCGTAGGAATGCGCAATGTAGTAGGATGTGGGCCGCTCGCCGTCATCGGCATACACTGTGCCCTCCACATCCTTCGTCAGCACAGATCGGGCGAAAAGGGTGTTGAGTTCCATGCCGTCTATCATTTCAATCAGTGATGGGTAGCAGCTTTCCTGCAATAGTACCATTTGTGTTACCCTCCTTTTTCTGCTATTATACAGTCGCGGTGCAAGCCTGTAAACTGCACCGGAACCTATGCCGAAAGGACGATTCCAGTATGATGACCAGCGCCACCGGCAGGATTGTCAAGGCCACCGGCGGATTCTACTATGTCGAAACGGGTGATCGGGTAGTGGAGTGCCGCGCAAGGGGCATCTTCCGCAAAACCGCCAATCCCCGCTGGTGGGGGACATGGTGGACATCGCGATCACCCCCCAGGGCGAGGGCTCGGTGGACTTTATCCAGCCCCGGAAAAACTCCTTGGTACGGCCCCCCCTCGCCAACCTGGACTACATGGTGGCGGTGGTCTCCACCGTCGACCCCGCGCCCAACTACCTCACGCTGGACAAATTCCTGGCAACGCTTGCCTTTCACGATATCCCGGCCATGCTGGCCATCACCAAGACCGATCTCGCCCCCGCGGAACGGCTGTCCGCCACCTACAGCCTGGCGGGCTATCCTGTCTGCGAGGTGAACAGCCAAACCGGGCAGGGCATGAAGGAACTGACCCAGCTGCTTTCCGGCTCCTTCTGTGCCTTTGCGGGCAACAGCGGGGTTGGCAAATCTACCCTGCTCAACGCGCTCGACCCCTCCCTCGGCCTGGAGGTGGGGGATACCAGCAAGAAGCTGGGCAGAGGCCGCCACACCACCCGCCACGTAGAGATGCACGCGCTCGCCCAGGGCTTCGAGGTGGCGGATACGCCCGGGTTTTCCTCCCTCGATCTCGTTCAGCTGGGGGACATCACCCCGGAAACACTGGCCCATTGTTTCCCCGATTTCGCCCTGTTTGCCCCCCACTGTAAATTCCGGGACTGCCGCCATCTGGCCGAAGAGGGCTGCGTGGTGAAGGAGGCCGCGGAAAACGGAGAAATCGCCCCCAGCCGCTACCAGAGCTACCTGCAAATCTACGAGGAGATAAAGGACGTGAAGGCTTGGGAACAGAAACGGGAGAGCAACTCCGCGAAATAGCGCTGGATTTTGAGGGCATAGACGGCGTGGTGCTGGCGGGCGGCGAGATCGCCGACTACCCGGCATTAGCAGAGCTGATTCCTTCCTCCGCCCTTATCGTCTGCGCCGACAGCGGCTACCGGCACTGCGGGCCCCTCGGCCTCACGCCGGGCCTGCTGGTGGGGGACTTCGACTCCATCGACCTGCCGGGCGGCGTTCTCCCGCCGGATATCCCCACCATCCCGCTGTCCCCCTACAAAAACTATACCGACTCCGCCCTTGCGGTGGAAGCAGCGGTGGAGAGGGGCTGCCGCTCTTTATTGCTGGCCGGAATGCTGGGGGGGCGCTTTGATCACTCCGCCGCGAATCTCCAGACCATGGCGGGCTGCGTAAACAGCGGTGTGGGCGCCCGCATCTCGGACGGCATCACCCACATCTTCGCCGCCAAGGCGGCGGAAACAGGCGAAACCCATCTGCTGCTGCCCCGCAGGGAGGGCTGTTATTTTTCCCTGCTGGCCTGGACACATGTGTGCCAAAGTGTTACAATACTTGGGGGAATGTATCCGTTGGACAATTACGACCTGCGCAGCGACGAGGCCCGCGCGGTGAGCAACGAGTTTCTCGAAGGGGATGTGAAAATCCTCTTCCGCTCCGGGTTGCTGCTGGTCACAACCACCCCAAAGAGATGAGAATCCGCTTTTGGCTCCATGGAAAGCAGACAAACCCTCTTTTCAGAGGTTTCTTCTGTTTTCTGTATCAATAAACTTTGAGGAAACGAAAGGATTAGGTAGAAAATGAAAACGAAACTGTTTGCGGTATTGCTTGCCGCCGCCCTGCTGTTCACAGGCTGCTCCGGCATCACACAGGAGCAGTACGACGCCGTTGTGGCGGAGCGGGACACCGCTGTTTCCGAGCGCGACAAGGCCGTCTCCGATCAGGAAAAGGCAAAGACGCGCCAGGAAAAAGCCCTGGCTGAGGCCGAGACCGAGCGGGACGCCCTGGAGGCCCAGGTTGCGGTTCTGGAGCTGGAAAAAGAGGAGCTTCAGGAGCAGCTGGATGCAATGGATGACGAGAGCAGCTCTTCCTCCTCTTCCGGCAGCAGCTCCGGCATCACCCTGGAAACCGACACGGTCATCCAGATCGTGGAGACAGCCCTCAAATCCGGCTTTGGCGACAACAACGTGAAGGTGGAGTACGACGCGGACAAGGCCACTGTCACAGCCTCCGTCTGGCAGGATGATGTCACCCTCTCCGTGCTCACCGCCTACACCTGGGGCGCCGATGAAAAAAGCGCATGGAAAACCCTGACCGATGCTATGATCTTCCTCTGCGACACCATTCAGGACGCCGTGAAGTCCGCCGCGGGCGGGGATGTTTCCGTCACCCTTCACCTCCTGGATGCGGACGATCAGAAAACCGTGCTGCTCACCATCACTGACGGCAAGGTCACCGAAGACAGGTTTGAATAACCGCACCAGTCCGGACAATCAAAAGCGGCCTCTCCTGGGAGAGGCCGCTTCTTTTTTTCGCTAATCCAACACGCCGGGAATGACCGGGTTCGCCATGGGGGCGCGCCGCTGATATTTGGTAGTGAGCTCCTTGTAGCTGCGGTCCGCCGTCTGCAAAGAGTATAGAATCTCCAGCACGTGGGAGGTCAGGTGGTAATCCGCCCTCGCATCCCTTCCGGTGCGCAGCGCCTTTGCCATGTCGGCAAGGCCCAATGCGCGGCTGTTTTCCGCGTAGCCGTAGAGAAGCGGGATTTCCTTCACAGTGCCATCCTCGGGGCGCAGCAACTTTATGGGGCCGCCAAAGGTGTTGGGGTCGGGTACAATCAAGGTGCCCTTGGAGCCGTAGATCTCCAGCCTCGCCTGGCTCTCGTAGTAGACGTCGAAGGTGGTGAAGATTGTTCCCGTCGCGCCGTTTTCAAAATCCAGGATGCCGGTGACGAAGGTGGGCACATCCACATCCACGACCTGGCCCCGCTTGGGCTGGCTGGTGACCATGCGCTGGGCAAAGGTCGTCTTTGCCACGCCCATCACGCCGGAGACGCCGCCCAACAGGTTGACAAGGGCCGTGATGTAGTAGGGGCCCATGTCCATCATGGGGCCGCCGCCCCGCTTGTAGTAGAACTCGGGGTCGTGGTGCCAGCCCTCGTGCCCGCGGCAGATCATGAAGGCCGCCGCGCCCACCGGGTCACCGATGAAGCCGTCGTCGATCAGCCTGCGGCAGGTCTGGATGCCAGCACCCAGGAAGGTGTCCGGCGCGCCGCCCAGGAACAGGCCCTTCTCCTCCGCCAGCTTGACCAGCGCCTTGCCCTCGTCCCAATCCGCCCCAAGGGGCTTCTCGGAATAGACGTGCTTGCCCGCCTCCAACGCGCCCTTGGAGACCGCGAAGTGCTCGGAGGGGCGGGTGAGGTTGAGGATGAGTTCCACCTCCGGGTCGGCGAAGGCGTCCTCCATCCTGTCGTAGATTTTGGGGATGTTGTATTTCTCCTGGGCTGCCTCCGCCCGCTCCCGGATCAGGTCGCAGACGCCGACCAATTGGAGCTCAGAGAACACCTCGTGAATGTTTTGCAGGTAGATGCCGCTGATATCACCGACGCCGATCATGGCGATTTTAACTGGTTTGTTCATTGGACGCAACTCCTTTTCCCTTTCTTTCATTGCCCTTTCTCTTTTTGCAAAAAACTGCCGTAGACGTAGACGCAGGTTTGCTATATTGCGCACCGCACCGGAGAAATCGCGGTTCCGCACAGCGGAATTGCCGCCCCTCTGGTGGCAAAGCGATTTTCTCCATTGGTCAAAACAGCTGGGCTCGAAACAAGCAAGCTCAGCTAAATTTTGACCTAGTACATCTTCGCCGCGTTCTCAAACCGCTCGGTGGTCAAGCCGTGCTTCACGGCGTATTCCTTGCCCTCGGCCGCCCACAGCATGCCCCGCTCCATCAGCACCTCGGCGGTGGGGGAGTTTGCAAAGACATCATCGTGATGCCCCAGGGAGTTGTAGAAGATACGGCCGTTGCCCCAGAACTTTGTCCAGGCCACCGGCATGTCCACCGGTTTGTTGGAGATGTGGTAGTAGTGCACGCTGGGAAAGCGTGTGGTAGCCAGCACCTCGATGGCGGGGTCGACGTGGAGATAATAGTGCTCGCTGCTCACAGGGAAATCCTCCAGGCCCTCCACAATGGGGCTGGAGCCCTTGCAGATGTTGACGGTGTAGTCGATGCCGTCTCCGCCGGGGTGGCTCACCCACTGGCCGCCGGTCATGAACTGCCACTCGGTGTTCTGCCGGAAGGAATCGCACATCCCGCCATGGCAGCCTGCCAGGCCAACGCCCGCGCCCACCGCCTTGGAGATGTTGATCACATAGTCGTTGTTGATCTCGCCCATCGTCCAGCAGGCCACGATGAGGTCGAGCTCCATGAGTGCCTCGGCGTCCGCCAGCACATCCAGATTGTCGCTGATGGTGCAGCTGTAGCCGTTCTTCTCCATCAGTCCCGCAAAGCGCTTCGAGGTGAGCTGCGGCTCGTGACCGTCCCACCCTCCCTGCAAAACGAGTACCTTTCCTGTTGTCATAATAATCATTCCTTTATTGTCAATTGTTGCCTGTTCCCGCAGGGCGGAAACAGCTCTTCCTCTTGATTGCATCTTATCACCGGGAATGCTATAATGCTTGTCAGATCGCAGCAATTACTTGTCAAATATTGCGTTTGGAGAAAACGGCATATGAATATCCGGGCATTTTACGAGGCTAGGCAGGGCTCCTTCGACCTCTTTGTCTCCAACAACCTCAGCTTCTACCCCCACATCCACCAGCAGGCGGAGATGGTGCTGGTGCAAAAGGGCTCCCTCACCATCCAGGTGGAGGGGCAGGAGCAGTCTCTGGGGCCGGGGGAGCTTGCCGCTATCTTCCCCAACACCGTGCACAGCTACCGGTCAGATGGGGAGAGCAGCGCCCTGTTCGCCATCTATTCCCCCACGCTGGTGGGGGAATACAGCCGCACCCTCACCGCCATGCGCCCCTCCTCCCCCTTCATTTCGGCGGAGCGCCTCCATCCGGAGGTTCGCTATGTCATGAACGCCCTGGAGGGCTGGCGGGAGGACGACCGCCTGCTGCGGGGCTATCTCATCCTCCTCACAGGGCGCATTTTGGAGTCGCTGGAGCTGGAGAGGCTCTCCCGCCATCGGGAGGACAGCCTGCTCCAGCAGCAGCTCGGCTACATCGACGAGCACTTCCGGGAAAATATCACCTTGGAGGATGTGGCAAAGGCCCTCGGCGTGAGCCGCTACCACCTCTCCCGGGGCTTTGTGCGCAGCGTGGGGTGCAGTCTCAGCGTCTACCTTGGGGCGCTGCGGGCCCGCTATGCCGAGAGCATGCTGCTCTCCGCCCCCGACGCATCCGTCACCGAGGTCTGCTTTGCCTCGGGCTTCGACAGCCTCAGCACCTTCTACCGGGCCTTCCGGCAGAATTACGGCGAGACGCCGGGCAGCTACAAGCGGCGGGTGCAGGGAATGTGAGCTCCGCCCTTGCCCCAGCAGGGAGAACGTGCTAGAATAAAAATAACGCATGGGTTTTGCCGCTTCTGTTCGCGAGGAATGCAGCAAAACCCTCGAAAAATGTTAAAACGCGAGTGGGTGCAGGCTCAGCCTGCAAAGGAGTTGAGAGCAACATGGCCTTCGCGGCCCTGCGCAAGCTGTACGACACCGAGTTCATGGTGCCCAAGGAAAAGCGCCTTGGTGAGATTCCCCCGACAAAAAAGGCATACCGCACCGCCCTTGGGGTCGCGTTGCCCTCCATGTCGGAATCCTTCCTGGTGGCGCTGGTCTCCATGGTGGACACCATGATGGTCAGCTTTCTGGGCACCGAGGCCATCGCCGCGGTCGCGCTGTGCACCCAGCCCCGCTTTATCATCATGACGCTGGTCATCGCCCTTAATGTAGCGGTCACCTCGGTGGTGGCAAGGCGCAAGGGGGAAAACGACGCGGAGTCCGCCTCTCGCACCCTGCGCCAGAGTGTCCTGCTCAGCTTTGTGCTCTCCACGGTCGCGACAGTCATCGCCCTGTCCTTTGTCGAGCCCATCATGTGGGCGGTGGGGGCGCAGCACGACACCATCGGCATGGCGGCCGACTACTTCGGCGTCCTGCTTCTCGGCGTGCCCGGTTCCTGCGTCTCCATGACCATCTGCGCCGCCCAGAGGGGCATTGGCGCAACCAAAGTGGCCATGCGGGTCAACATCACCGCAAACCTGGTCAACATCGTGTTCAACTACCTGCTCATCGGCGGCAACCTCGGCTTCCCCCGCCTGGAGGTGACGGGTGCTGCCATCGCGACCGTCATCGGCTGGATGGTGGGCTTAGTCATGGCACTGTTCAGCGTGTTTCACAAACACGCCAATTTCCTCTCTCTCCGCTCCAGGGAGGGCTGGCTGCCCGAAAAGAAGATACTCAAATCCCTGTACGGCGTTGCCTCCGGCGCATTTATCGAGCAAATTTTTATGCGCATCGGCTTCCTGGTCTACAACGTGCTGGTGGCGGGCCTTGGCACCACACTGCTGGCCGCCAACACCATTGGCATGAACATCATGTCGCTGAGCTTTTCCATCGGCGACGGCCTGGGGGTGGGGGCTTCCACCCTGGTGGGTCAAAACCTGGGCCGAAAGCGGCCCGATCTCTCCACCCTGTACGTCAAGGTCTGCCAGCGCATCGCCGCCGTGCTATGTGTGCTGATCTTTATCGTCTTCGTGGTCTTTGGCCGTGGGATCTTCTCCCTCTTCATCAGCGACCCGGTCAAGGATGCCGCCGTGCTGGCCATGGCGGAGCCAATCATGGTGATCGGCAGCATTATCGTCATGGGCCAGGCCATGCAGCTTGTCTATATGGGCTCCCTGCGCGGCGCGGGGGATACCCGCTACACCGCGGTGGTCTCGATGCTGTCCATCATGATACTGCGGCCCGGCCTTGCCTGGCTGCTCATCTACCCGCTGGAAATCGGTCTGATGGGCGCATGGATTTCCTTCCTCGCCGACCAGTACCTCCGCTTCCTGCTCACCTATCTCCGGTTCCGGGGCGGCAAATGGATGAATATCAAGTTGTGATACCAACAAAAAGAGGACAGCGGCGATGCCGCTGTCCTCTTTTTGTTTAGGCGAAATACTGAATGCTGGTCGTGACCAGGGAGGCGCATCCGAGCACTGCACAGGTGATGCCGGGCCAGCGCCAGCCCTTCAGCTTGTCCCGCTTTACGTACAGGACGATTCCACCGATCACGAATGCCACCGCCATGGCAAAACTGACGAAGATCATGTGGGGGGCGTTTGCTGCATTTTCGATCATTCTTTCAAAGAACAGTTCCATTGTTGATTCCTCCGTTTTTTGTTTGATTTGATATGCCTTTTGTTTGATTCGTTGTGCCTATTGTATCGCCCCAGTCTTTAGAAAGCATAAATAAAACTGTAAAGAAAGTCATAAGAAAAAAGGCCCGGGCAACGCGGCCTCGGGCCCTCTTTTTATGGCTTTCAGCTGTTCTTCCCCTTGTTAAAGGCGGAGGGGGGAATCCCGGTCAGCTTCTTGAAGGTTTTGGAAAAGTGCTCCGGGTTCACAAAGCCCACCGCTCTGGCCACATCCGCCAGCTTGTGTCCGGGCTCTCCCAGCAGCTTCTTGCTCTTCTCTATGCGAATGTTTTGCAGATACTGCCCCACTGTGGCGCCGGTCTCCTTCTTAAACAGCGCCGCCAGATGGGAGGGGGAGGAAGCGATCTGATCTGCCAGGCTGTGAAGGGAAAGGGCCGGGTCTGCGTAGTGGCTGCGCAGATAGGCCTTGGCCTTGGCCACCTGCCGGTTGTGGTCTTCCCCCTTCGCCCCTTCCCTTTCCTCTGACGCAAGCACGCCGTACAGGCGGCTGAGGAGGTAGGCCTGCAGCTCCGGCAGCGTCTGCATCCCCTCCACTGTGTGCCAGCAGAGAAAGAGCATTTCCTCCCTGTCTCTCTGCCGCCCTTCCCGCCTGTCCTCCTCCCTGGTCAGCAGGTAGAGCAGCTGCGTGTAGACCTGGCGGATCGAGGCGATGTAGGCGAGGCCGCTGCCCCGGAAGTCCCGGTACATCTCCTCCAGCCAGTCCGCCATCGCCTGCCTGTCCCCCCCGTCCAGCAGCTCGCCGAACAGCTCCATGTATTCTTTCGCCCGGGGGTGGGGCCTCTCCTGGTAAAAGGCCTGGGGATTGGTGCCCAGCGTCCGGTAGCCAAGGTAGAAGATTTTGCCCAGTCCCGTCATTGCGCACTGATAGGACTCCCGCAGCCTGCCCACATCGCCCACGCCGATGCCGACAGAAACAAACAGCGGCGTGGGAAACCGGAGGCTGCTCTCGAGCCAGCTGTCCACCACCCGGAGCTCCGGGCGAAGCTCCGGCCAGCTTCTAATGCCGGTCTGCACAATCCCCACCAGCTGAGTGGGCGCGGTACAGACCACCAGATGCCTTGTGGCGATTGTCCGGTCAATCAGCGCGAACAGGCTGAAGTTTGAGGGCAGCGGGTCAATGACGGTGGCCTTTGTCTGCACCGCAAAGACATAGAGCGCCTTGTCCCCGCTCTCTCCAAAATAGTCCCGGAGCGTGTGCTCCTCCTCCCCGTCCGCCGTGCCTTTGAAGAGGTTGGTGAGCATCCAGTGACTGCGAAAAAGCTGCCAGATGTTCCGCATGGGGTCAGACATCTCCCTGCGCAGCGCCTCCATCTCGCCGGAGCGGCTCTGCAACAGCCGGGGATCCAGTTCCTCCAGGCCCTCCTTTGTCAGGGGCTTTGCAAGCCACGCCTTGATGCACAGGTGGAAGACCGAGCGCATAAACCGCTGCCTCAACCCCTCTTCCCCCAACACCACCACCGTGCTGGGGGCAAAGGCCACGCTGAGCACCGCCCGCACCTCCTCCCAGTGAGAGCCGTGCCGGGTGATGTCCACAAAGACCAGGTCGGGGGCATAGCCTGTCAGCTCTCCGGTGTCGGCCAGGTCGAGGCTTTCCTCCCAAATGCGGTACTCCCCATGTTTCCACTCGTTCAGCGCTGCGCGCAGCACCGCCCTGTCCCCGTTCTCGATATCCAAAAACAGAACCCGCAGCGGGTTACTCGAAGCCACCTCTCCCACTCCCTTCTGCAATATTCATGAGAGAATCGCTTTTCACCTGCATTGTACTACTTTCCCACAGGGGTTGAAAGCCGCGCAGCCGCTCCAACAGGACACTTTCGCTTCTTCTGTTCCCCCAGCCGCAAATTTTCTTTTGGGCGGATCATTTCCCCGTTTCTTGCACTTTCCGCAGGAACTGACTATACTTGAACACAGTTAAACGCAAAAGGAAGGAGGTTTTCTCCATGGAGCTGCCCGAGGAACTGCGCGAAGCCCTGGAAAAAGAGCTCGCCGGGCGGGACACCCGCGCCCTTGCCAGGGATGCACAGGCGATCAGTCAGCGCTACCGGGAGCGGAATACCGCTCCGTCGGGGCCGCTGGCCGGAACGGCGGGAGAGGCCGCGGCCTACGCGGCGGCCAGGATGCCCGCCACCTACGGCGCGGTGTACAGCGCCCTCGCCTGGGCGCTGGATTGCCTGGACATCCCCCAGGACACACCCCTCAGTTCCCTCTTCGACTCCCTACTCGATGTGGGGGCTGGAACGGGAGCCGCTGTCTGGGCGGCCGACACCCTGGTGCAGCCAAATCACATCCTCTGCCTGGAGCGGGAGCGGGAGATGACCCGGCTGGGCCAAAAGCTGATGGAGACCGGCCCTCTCCCCTTGCGCGCCGCCCGGTGGCAGTCCTTCGACCTCACCGCGGGTGCTCTGCCGGAGAAAGCCTCCCTTGTCACCGCAGCCTATGTCCTCAACGAGCTGCCGGAAAAGCTGCGGGAAAGGGCCGCCCTCTCCCTCTGGGAGGCCACGGAGGAGCTCCTGCTGCTGGTAGAGCCCGGCACCCCAGCGGGCTTCGCCCTGCTGCGCGGCCTGCGGGAGCCCCTTACTGCCGCAGGGGCCCACATCGTCGCACCCTGCCCGGTGGCAGCAGCTTCCGGCTCTGTCCCCTGCCCCATGCCGGAGGGGGATTGGTGCCACTTCAGCTGCCGGGTTGCACGCAGCCGCCTCCACCGCCAGCTCAAGGGCGGCGACGCCCCCTACGAGGATGAAAAATTCGCCTATCTCGCCCTCTCCCGCCGCCCCCCGCGCCCTGCGGAGGACGAGGGTCGGGTGCTGCGCCACCCCGTGATCAACAGCGGGTTTATCGAGCTTGCACTCTGCGGCAACCACGGCCTGTCCCGGCGGAAGGTGACCAAGAAGGACGGCCCGCTTTGGAAAAGGGCGCGCAAGATCAGGCAAGGGGACACTTTGGGATAGAATACACATAAAGGAGAGTGATCACAATGAATGATTACGTAAGCATGAACCAGGACGACAAGTATATTCGCGTGTATTTTCAAAACGAAATGGACAAGCCGTTCGCCATTGGTGAAAAAATGTATGAGCTGAACCAGGATGCCTACATGAACGGTTACAACTGGGATGCGCTCTTTAACTATTACCTTGCAAAGCATGCTCCCGATTTGCTTGACGGTCTGGAATCCGACCCCGAAGCCGGTTCTTATGTCGCCTACTACAAGCCGTCCCCCGAAAATGAGGGAAAGGCTCAAAAGTTTGTGGAAATTATCCGCGCGCTCATTGAAAACGAAGAAGAGCTGTACCGCATTGTGCGGGAAGAGGGAAACGAAATTGAATGGGATTAGAGCCAAATGAAATTCTATATCGCATCGAAGCTGGGAAACCGTGAACAGGTGCAGTCTCTCGCGGATAAACTGAAAGCCTCCGGGTGGGTGCACACCTTTGACTGGACTAAATTGGGTTCAGTCGACCCGTCGGACAGCCGCACCCTGATGTCCATCGGGCAGCAGGAATTTGACGGCGTGAAGAACGCCGATATTCTGATTGTGCTGGCACCGGGGGGCAGAGGCACCCACACCGAATTTGGAATGGCAATCGCCCTCAATAAAATCATCTACCTCTGCCATACCGACGATGCCTATTTCAGGTGCGGCGACAATACCTCCACCTTTTACTGGCTGCCACAGGTAAGGCAATTTATTGGGAGCATCGATGAAATCGCGGAAGATTTGCTGCACCGCGGCCACACAGTATCAACACAAGATGAAACATGACACAGAAAAGAAAGGATGCTGCACATGTTCAAAAACAAATACGGTGAAGTCCGTTCCGGCTGGGGCATATTCATCGGCCTTCTGCTTTGGCTCTTCGCCTCCGGCCTGCTCAGTGTTGGCTTGGGGGTGTTCCTGGGTTTCCAGGCCGGGATGGAATACGGCGCTACCGGCAGCCTGCCCGCCATCGACCCCGCCGCCATCCAGGAGACAGCTACTGCCATCGCCTCCAACCCCCTCTTCAACTGCGGGGCGCTGGTGCTGTGCATCCTCGCCACCCTGCTGGCATTTCGGATGGTCTACGGCAAGCGCCCCCTCTCCCAGATGGGCCTCTCCCCTAAAAGCTGCTTCCCCCAGTTGTTGGGCGGCTGTCTGCTGGGGGCTGTCTCCATCGCCCTGGCCTTTGTCCTGCTGCTGGTCACCGGCAGCCTCAACATTGTCTCCATCCAGTGGAATGCATTGGGCAACCCCTTGTTCTGGGCGTCCTTCCTCATGTACATCCTGGTCGCCTTCAACGAGGAGATGCTCTGCCGGGGCTACATGATGACCGCGCTCAAAACCACCCGCAGCAGGGCCGCAATTATTTTCATCTCTTCTATCATCTTCTCGCTCCTACACCTCTTTAACCCCAACCTTTCGGGTCTTGGGCTGTTCAACATCGCCCTCATCGGGGTCGTCTTCGCCCTCCAGTTTATCCAGACCGGCAGACTGTGGGTGCCCATTGGCTTCCACTTTCTGTGGAATTTCGTGCAGGGCAACGTGCTGGGCATGAATGTCAGCGGCACGGAAAACATCTCCATCCTCCAGTCGGAAATCACCGGCCCCTGGTGGTGGACAGGCGGCGCCTTCGGCCCCGAGGGCGGCCTTGCCGTGACCGCCGTCGTCGTCCTCAACATCCTCATCGCGCTGTTTCTCATGCGGCCCAAGAATACGCTCCCCTGGGCGCTGGACAGCGAGCTGCCCATGCTCCGCCCCAGGCGCGCAAAGTAGGTACTCCTCCCGCACCGGGGTAAAAAATCTGGTTGCGAAAAAGACAATGCAGCGGTATAATGTACAAGTACAATTTAATGATTGATCTGTCTATTGCTTTGCGGCAGAGATAAAACGTGATTGAGGAAAAGGAAGGTAGAGCATGAACAAAGTAAACAGACCGGTGGAGGAGTGGGCTCTTTCCAGAGGCATCCCCACCCCCTATGACGGCGCCGTGATGGTAAACCAGGAGGGTTACTGCATCTCAGTCGGCTATCTGGCGACATCGGCGCGGTTCGTGGCCAGCGTTCCGGTGGAGGCCTCCACCTGGACGAAGGACGCTCAGAAAAATATCAAGTCGGCGATGAACGGCATCGGCAACGTGGTTTTCGACAAGGCGAAGGGCGTTGTGCAGGTGATCTACAAGTCGAACAACAAGAAGAAGGTCGCCGAATACCCCGACGCTGCTATCCAGACACTGCCCTTCCAGCTTCGCGCACAGGGCGTCGCCCCCAAGATGGGCTGCTTCTACTGCGGACAGACCGGCAGCGACTCCGGCGTGGAAAACCTGGGGACTGTCTACCCCGCCCACAGAGCCTGCCAGCAGCAGCAGGTGGGCAAGGAGATTGCCGACATTGAGGACAACCTGGCCAACGGCAACTATGTGCTGGGCTTCATCATGGCCATTGTGGGCGGTATTGTGGGCGGTATTCCCTCCATTATCGTCCTTGTACCTCGGCTATATTTCGGGCTGGCTGTTCGCCCTCATTCCCTTGGCGGCGCTGTTCGGCTACAAGCTGGGCAAGGGCAAGCAGAACTGGTTCATGACGCTCAGCGTCATCATCGCATCCCTCATCGACATCGCCATGGTCTACTTCCTGTATTTCTACGTGGCGCTCAGCATCGACATGGGAGGCGTCTTTCCCGTGGGGGCCTTTTGGGGTATTGTCACCAGCGGCCTGCTTTGGAGCGATTCCGACTTCATCGTTCTCATGGCACAGATCGGCTTGTTCGGCCTGCTGGGCATTATCATCGCCAGCAGCTCCATCCGCAGCACCCACAAAAAGCGCCTTCAGGAGCTCAAGGCCGCTCACGGCATGAGCGCCCCCCAGCAGCCTGTCCAGCCCTACAGCCAGCCCCAGCAGACCGCACCCCAGGGCTACGCGCCCCCCGCCCAGTCCGCCCCGATTCCCCAGCAGCCTGATTCTCAGGGCTTTGCACCTCCCGTACAGGCCGCTCCCATTCAGCAGCCCGTTCAGCCCGCATCTTCCTCCGGTGTGGAGATTCCCGGCGACCAGCCCCTGCAGTAGTCCCCTGCGCTTTGGCTGGCGAAAAAGGTTGACATCCTCCACCCCATGCATTATAATAACTCCGTGACTTTCGGGCCAACTGTTGATCGAGCTTTCGGTTAGCGGTTGGCTTGGCCACTGTTGTATTCAAGGCAGATCGTATACCCTGAGCGTTTCACCCAAGGTGTGGAGGATTCCGATGTATCTGGAGCTGAGGGAACTGCTTGGAGACTCCTCCAAGAACAGCATCTCCTTTTCCCAGGAGCTGGATCTCTCCCATGTGGCTTTCTTCGGAAGCCATCCCTTTTCCGCGCCGGTTCGGGTTACCGGCAAGGTGGAGCGCGGCGAATACGGCGAGTTGGAGACGGAATACACGGCGGAGTCTGTTCGCACCATGTCCTGTGCAAGGTGCCTGGCTCCAGTCCGCGAGGAGTTCCGCGAAAGGTTTGTCCACACACTGCGGGAGTCGGACATCGACCCCGAGGAGGAGGACGAATTCATACCCCTCCAGCGGGGCAGGCTGGATGTCGGCCGCATGGCCGCCTCCGATTTGCTGCTGGAGATGGAGGGCATAGCCCTCTGCTCTCCCGACTGCCTGGGGCTGTGCCCCATCTGCGGCGGGAACAGGAACGATATCGACTGCAAGTGCGAAAGGTCGGAACCCGATCCTCGCTTTGACGCACTGCGGGATCTGATGAACAACGGCGGTTAAGGCCGTGTCATCCCAAGAGAAGGAGGTGCCAGCATGGCGGAACCCAAAAGAAAACATTCCAGCGCGCGGCGGGACAAGAGAAGGAACAACGTATGGAAGCTCGATATGCCTGCGCTTTCCACCTGCACCCAGTGCGGGGAGCTGAAAATGCCACACCGCGTGTGTGACAACTGCGGCTATTACAAAGGCAGACTCGTTGTCGCAAAGGAAGCATAAGAAGCAGTTCGGTCTGGCAGTGGGGGTGGATATGTTCCACCCCTGTTTTGCATGTTACGCATATGTAGCCTCTTGAACGCCATGGAATTTGTGGCGATTTTGCAGAGCAAAATTACTGTCATCATCCACACAGTAAAGCCACAAAACCACTAGGTGAAGGCCTTGCCTTCATCTTCGGGAGGTGAATCCCCCTGGCCGTCACCATTACAGGAATCGAGCCGGGCTCCCCGGCGGATCAGGCCGGCCTCGCGCCAGGCCTTGTTCTACACACCATCGGCGACCGGGAGATCGGCGACGTCCTGGACTACCGCTTTTACATGATGGAGGAGCACCTGGAACTCACTCTCTCGAGGCCGGGAGAGCCCCTCTACAGCGTCAAGGTGCGCAAGGGGGAATACGAGGAGCTCGGGCTCCTCTTTGAAACATACCTCATGGACAAGCAGCACAGCTGCCGCAACAAGTGCATCTTCTGCTTTGTCGACCAGACTCCTCCCGGCCTGCGGGAAAGTCTCTACTTTAAGGACGACGACGACCGCATGTCCTTTCTCTTCGGCAACTACATCACCCTCACCAACCTGCAGCAGAAGGACATCGACCGCATCCTGCAAATGCACATCAGCCCCATCAACATCTCGGTGCACACCACCAACCCCGAGCTGCGGGTAAAGATGATGAAAAATCCCCAGGCGGGCAAGGTGCTGGAATGGATTCCTGCCCTCACCGGCGCTGGAATCAAGGTGAAGACCCAACTGGTGCTCTGCCCCGGCTGGAACGACGGTGCGGAGCTGGAACGCAGCCTCCGCGACCTCTGCGCCCTGGCCCCCAACCTCCAGAGCATCTCCGTTGTGCCCGTGGGCATCACGAAATACCGGGAGGGACTCCCCGATCTCCGCCCCTTCACAAAGGAGGAGGCCGCCGCGGTTATCGAAACCGTCAGCCGCCATGGCGGCCAAATGAAGCGCCGCTTCGACAGCCGCACCTGCTACCCCGCCGACGAGTTCTTCCTGCTGGCGGACGAACCCCTTCCCCAGGACGATTATTACGACGATTACTTCCAGCTGGAAAACGGCGTGGGCCTCATGACCCTGCTGGACTACGAATTTCAGCAGGCCATTCAGCTCACCGATCACCACCCCGTTGACCGCAGGGTTACGATAGCCACCGGCACAGCCGCCGCCCCCCTGATGAAAAAACTCGCCCAAACCGCCATGGAGGCCTTTCCCGGCCTCCATGTGACAGTGCTTCCCATCCGCAACGATGTCTGGGGCCACTCCATCACCGTGGCGGGCCTGGTTGCGGGCCGGGATTTGACCGCGCAGCTCGCGGACCGGAACCTGGGGGATCAGCTCCTCCTGCCCTCGGTCATGTTGCGCAGGGAGCGGGATTTATTTTTGGACAACACCGCCCTGGAGGATGTGGAGCAGTCGCTGGGCGTTCCCATCCGCATGGTGGACAACGACGGCTTCGTGCTGCTGGACGCCCTGCTGGGCAGGACGGACAGCGAAGCGACAAAGTAACGCGAAGCGATAGAGCGAAACTCCGATTAAAAACTCAAGAAATCAAGCGATGCGTATTCATGAGAAATACGCGTTCTGAGTGATGATTGATTGAAAGGTTTTTAACGGAGGATCGCATTGTGAAAGGAGGCCTGCCCCATGGCAAGGCCAATTGTCGCCATTGTGGGGCGGCCCAATGTGGGAAAATCCACTCTCTTCAACAAGCTGGTTGGCAAGCGAATGTCCATTGTGGACGACACCCCCGGCGTCACCCGCGACCGCATCTACGCCCCTGCCGAATGGCTGAACAAGGAAGTCATGCTGGTGGACACCGGCGGTATTGAGCCCAACACCAACGCGCCCATGCTCTCCGAGATGCGTCATCAGGCTCAGATTGCCATCGACAGCGCCGACGCCATCATCTTTGTCACCGACCTGCGAAGCGGCGTCACGGCCAACGACATCGACGTGGCGAACATGCTGCAAAAGAGCGGCAAGCCCATCGTGCTCTGCGTCAACAAAGTGGATACCATCGGCGATCCCCCTCCCGAGCTATACGAATTCTACAACCTGGGGCTGGGCGACCCCTATCCCGTCTCCTCCGTTCACGGCCACGGCACCGGCGATCTGCTGGACGCCGTCTTTGAGCATCTGGACTTCGACAAGGATTCCGACTACAACGAGGAATACGTCAAGGTTGCCATCATCGGCAAGCCCAACGTGGGCAAGTCCTCCCTGGTCAACCGCATGGCGGGGGAAAACAGGGTGATCGTCTCCGACATTGCGGGCACCACCCGTGACGCAACCGACACCATCATCGAAAACAGCCACGGCAAGTATGTCTTTATCGACACGGCGGGCATACGGCGGAAGTCCAAGGTGGACGAGAACATCGAGCGCTACAGTGTTCTCAGGGCTTACATGGCGGTTGACCGCTCTGACGTCTGCCTCATTCTCATCGACGCGGTGGAGGGCTTCACTGAGCAGGATTCCAAGATTGCGGGTTACGCCCACGAGGCGGGCAAGGGCTGCATTGTGGTGGTCAACAAGTGGGACGCGGTGGACAAGGACGACCACACCATGCACGAATACCGCAAAAAGTTGGAAACCGACTTCGCCTTCATGAGCTACGTGCCTTTTATTTTCATCTCCGCGCTGACCGGCCAGCGGGTGGACAAGCTTTACGAGCTCATCGATTACGTGGCGAACCAGAACGCCATCCGCATCTCCACCGGCAGGCTCAACGACCTGCTGGCGGTTGCCACCGCCCGGGTGCAGCCCCCCTCCGACAAGGGCAAGCGGCTGAAAATCTACTACATGACCCAGGCCTCCACCAGGCCCCCCACCTTCGTCTGCTTCGTCAACCGGGCGGATTTGTTCCACTTCTCCTACCAGCGCTACCTGGAAAATCAGATTCGGGAGACCTTCGGACTGGAGGGCACCCCTATCCGGATGATTACGCGGGAACGGGGATAACGCAAAGCTTAAGGGGAAAAATTCTATGAGCCGAGAAACCGTACTAAATTCTCTGTTTGTAATTTGCCTGGCTTTAGCCGCATTATACTTGGTCGTGGCGGGGATTAATATCTACCGCGCGGTGAGACGGAACCTCGAAGATGGTAAAAGGCCTGCTGCCGTGCTGCTTGCCACTGGTCTGCGTCTGCTGATCTGGCTGGGCGTCGGCTATGTGGTCTTTTATGGCGCCCTGGCTATAATTGGTCTTTCCTTTGGCTATTGAGACCCTATATCTGAAAGGATGACTTGACCGTATGTCCGTCGAAATGCTTTTCCCCCTTGCAGTGGTCGCCCTCGTTTCCTACCTGCTGGGCAGCATCAACTTCGCCGTCATCATCTCGCGGATTTACGCCGGGGACGATGTGCGCAAGCACGGCAGCGGCAACGCGGGCATGACCAACATGCTGCGCACCTATGGCAAGACACCCGCCATCCTCACCGCTGCGGGGGACTTCGCCAAGGCGGTGGTCGCCATCTGTCTGGCCCGCTTTGTCATCTTTCCCCTGGTTTTCGGCTTGCCGGGACAGAACATCGACGGCATCGACCCCGGCTATGTGGCGGGCTTCTTTGTGCTCATCGGCCACATCTTTCCCCTCTTCTTCCACTTTAAGGGGGGCAAGGGGGTCATGAGCTCGCTGGGCGTGCTGGCGGTGCTCGACCCCATTGTCTTTCTCGCAATCCTCGTCATCTGCCTGCCCATCGTCTTTATTTCCCGCATGGTGTCCCTCGGCTCAGTCACGGGAGCGATTCTGCTGCCGATCTTCACCTTCATTTGGCGGCTCATCCAAGGGCGGAATCCCGCCTACGACACCGTCTGCGCGGCTGTGATCGCGGCGCTGGTGCTGTTCATGCACCGGGAGAATATCGGGCGGCTGCTCAAGGGGACGGAAAACCGGTTTGGCTCTAAGAAGTAAATAAAAGAGGTAATCATGGCTAATCTATTTATTCTGGGCGCGGGGGGCTTCGGCACCGCCCTGGCCGTCATGGCCAGAAACTACTGCGGCGCGTCCGTCACCCTTTGGACTCCCTTTGAGGAGGAGGCGAAGACTCTCGCCCAAAGCCGGGAGCACACAAAGCTGCTGCCGGGCATCCCCATCCCGGAGGACATTGCCGTCACCACAAGCCTTGAAATGCTGTCGGTTGCTGATTTGGCGCTGGTGGCGACGCCCTCCTCCGCTGTGCGGGAGACTGCCCGGCGCATCGCGCCATTCCTGCCCGACAGCATTCCGGTGGCCTGTGTGGCCAAGGGGCTGGAGGCGGACAGTTACAAGACCCTGGCCCAAATTTTGGAGGAGGAGCTGCCCCGCAACCCCGCAGCGGCCCTCTCCGGCCCCTCCCACGCCGAAGAGGTGGCAAGGGGCGTCCCCACCACCGTGGTCGCGGCGGCAAGGCAGCGCCAGGCGGCGGAGTTTGTCCAGGACTTCCTCATGAACGAAACGTTTCGCATCTATGTGAACGACGACCTGCTTGGGGTGGAGTTGGGCGGCGCGCTCAAAAACATCATCGCCCTTGCGGCGGGCATTGTGGATGGCCTGGGCATCGGCGGCGACAACACCAAGGCCGCCCTCATGACCCGCGGCATTACCGAGATCGCTCGGCTGGGCATCGCCCTGGGGGCCAAGAGCGAGACCTTCGGCGGCCTTTCCGGCATGGGGGATTTAATCGTCACCTGCTCCAGTATGCACAGCCGCAACCGGCGCTGCGGCATTCTCATCGGCCAGGGGAAGTCCCCGGCGGAGGCCGTGAAGGAAATCGGCATGACAGTGGAGGGCTATCCCTGCACCAAGACCGCCTGGGAGCTGGCGGAGCGCCACCGCATCGACATGCCGATTGTGGAGCAGGCCTACCGCGTTCTCTACCGGGATACCGCCCCGCTGGAGGGCATCCGCGCACTGATGGCCCGCCCCAAACGCCACGAATCCGAGACGATCTGGCTGCTGACCCGGTAAGCTTCGACATTGGCCTTAGGCCTACAGAATGTATACCTTTTCCTTTTACTATGCCGTTTCGCGGCATTTCCCATAGCGGATCGAGCAGCCCGGCCTTTATGAAAGACAGGTGAAAAGCTGATTAAATCCTGCCAAATCGACGATTTTCAGCCCTTTTTCCATTGACGTATTTGTAACAGGTGTGATATACTGTAGCCAATCTGTTGTGGCCGCGGCCCATACAAATGCAAAAACGGAGTGTCTTGGAATACTAAAAGACAGTTTTTTGCCTTTCATGGTTATGTGGCCGTGGGAATAGAAAAAACTTTGAGGAGAATGCAACTATGAACGATCTCAACAACCTGAACAACACACCGGACTCCACCGCCAACTTCGACCCCAAAGACATTGAGGAAAACAAGGTAATGGCTCTGCTGTCCTACATTGGATTTTTGTTCCTGGTTCCCATGCTGGCCAAGAAGGAATCCCCCTATGCACAGTTCCACGCAAAGCAGGGCGCTAATCTCTTCATCCTTGAAATCATCGTGTCTGTGGTCTTCTTTATCCTTGGCCTGATCCTCGGCGGTATTCCTGTTATTGGCACCATCATCTCCATCATTTCCTGGCTCGCAAGCCTCTGCCTGGGCATCCTCGCGATTCTCGGCATTGTCAATGCTGTCACCGGCAAAGCAAAAGAGCTTCCCCTCATCGGCAGCATCAAGATCATCAAATAAGTTAGTTTCACTCAAAAAGACCTGCCTCACTGAGGCAGGTCTTTTTTATTGTGGGATTCGGTTACCAGACGCGGTCTTCCTGAACCTTGTTGAGTTCCTTTGTCACCTTGTCGCCCGCCTTATCGGCGGTCTGTGCGGCTTTCTGGCCGTACTTGTCAACTTCGTTGGCAACCTTCTTTTCGGCCTTGTCCAGTTCGCGGCCGGCCTTCTCAAAGTTGCCGTTCAGGGCATCGGCGTCAGCTTTATTCTCCTGCTTGTTCAGAATACCCTCAACCTTATCCTCGGCCTTGTCGGCGTACTCGTCAATCTTTTTGCCTGCCTTGTCAATGATCTCGCCGGTTTTTTCGCCTGCCTGATCCACGCCGTTGTGGATTGCGCTGTTCTGTCCAAAGACCTGGTTGATCTTGTCTTTGATGGCGTCAACGCCGTCGTGGGCTTTGTCTTCGATGTTGTCGCGGGCTTTGTCAAATGTTTCTCTGATATCCATGATGTGCCTCCTAAATAGTAAATGAATGAAATGTCATGTTACGGGAGCGACTTCACCAGAAACACGAAGTGGTTTTATATCGTGTCTGAACTGCTCTCTGGCATCATCATAGACTTTCAGGAGGGGGAAAAAGGTCGAACTGAAGGGGCGGGCTTACGCCCGACAACTGCATCCGAAAAAGCGCAAAAAAAGGAAGGGCCGGTGGGAAAACCCAGCCCTTCCGCTTACAGCATGTTCGCCCCGTTGATGCTCAGCTTGAATTCCAGACCGAAGAAAGCGGCGGCCTTTCGGCAAAGGAGCATCCTGCCCAAGAAGATTTCAAAGTACTCGGTGACGGTGCTCACCTCCGCATCGATCTCCAGCACCAGCGTGACGGTGCCCGTCTCCTCGTCCAGCGCCAACTCGGAGCGCTTCACCGCATAGTTGACGCGGTCATGCATGTCCTGTGTCGCCGGGTCGTAGAGGCGCACCCGGGTGTAGCGCACGTCGCTCTTGTCCGCCAGAATCAGGGCGCTTGTGATGGCCGTGACAGGATAGGCGGTCTCCTCATCGTGATGGCCGATGGCCGTGACCACCTGGGTGATCTCCCCGGGCTGCATGCCCATCTTATCCAAAATGCGAAAGGCCAGCAGCGCGCCGCTCTGGGCGTGGCCCGTGCGGTTAATCATGTTGCCGATGTCGTGGAGGTAGGCGGCGATCTGCCCCAGCTCTACCGTGCGGCTGTCGTAGCCCAGGCGGGTCAGCAGTTCCCGCACGGTTTCCGCGCAGCGGCCGACATGGGCGAAGGCGTGCTCGGTGTAGCCGATTACGCCGAGGGTGTCGTCCGCCTTTTGAATGTAGGTGCGCACTGCCTCGTCCTGTTTCACCTGCTCGAATGTGATCATATGAGTTTTAGATTCCTTCCCAATATGCTATACCACGCTGTCGCGAAGTTGCGCTGTACCGCAGCAGCGGTTTTCGGCCCCTCCGGCCGAAATGTGCAACTCGATAGAATAAATGCCTTGCATTTATTCCTCGCCGGGCCACGTGACACCCCGGCCCTTTTTCTCCGCCCGCACCCGCAGGAGGTGCATGGTAATACCCAGCACCCCAAGCGCCACCTGGAGCCACCCGATCATCGGGAGGTAGTCGATTGCCAGGTAAAATATCCCCACTGCCAGCACCAGGACACCCATCAAAAACGAAAACATTGCTGTGACCATTCCTTTTCCAACACTATGTGTGCTTTCTTCTAAACGTCAGTATAACAAACCGTCCGCTTCTTGACAAGAAAAAGCCGCAGAGGGTATACTGTAGGCTGGATGTCGTGGAGGTCGGGCAGGATGCCTGATCTGCACACGGCCGGAGCCCCTCTTCCTGTCCGGGACTCCGTTTGGGCCTTGCAGAGAGGGTGTGAAAGTGCGCTTTCATACCGGGAAAGGAAGATGCATATGTCTGTTTTGGTAACGGGGGGCGCCGGGTACATCGGCAGCCACACCTGCGTCGAGTTGTTGGACGCGGGCTACGACATTGTCGTGCTGGATAATTTCTCAAACTCCAAACCGGAGGCGCTGGATTCCATCCGGCAGCTCACGGGCAAGGACTTCCCCTTCTATCAGGCCGATGTCCTGGACGAGGCCGCTCTCGGCAAGCTCTTTGCGGAGCAGAAGATCGACGCAGTCATCCACTTTGCGGCCCTCAAGGCAGTTGGGGAATCGGTGAGCATGCCCCTGGAATATTACCACACCAACATCACCGGCACCCTGAACCTGCTCTCCGCCATGCGGGCGGCAGGCTGCAAACGCTTTGTCTTCTCCTCCTCGGCCACCGTCTATGGCACCAGCCAGGATGTGCCCTTCCGGGAGGAGATGCCCACCTCCGCCACCAACCCCTACGGCTGGACGAAGGTGATGAATGAGCAGATTCTCCGCGACCTGTACACCTCCGACAACAGCTGGCGCATCGCGCTGCTCCGCTACTTCAACCCCATCGGGGCCCATCCCAGCGGCCTGCTGGGCGAAGACCCCAACGGCATTCCCAACAACCTTGTCCCCTATGTGGCCAAGGTGGCCGCGGGAGAGCTTCCCGAGGTGCAGATCACAGGCAACGACTACGACACCCCCGACGGCACCGGCGTGCGGGACTACCTCCATGTGGTGGATTTGGCCATCGGCCATGTGAAGGCCTTGGACTACATCACCGGCCACGAGGGCCTGGAGACCGTCAACCTCGGCACGGGCAAGGGCTACAGCGTGCTGGATGTCATCCACGCCTACGAGAGGGCCTGCGGCAGGGAGCTGCCCAAGCGCCTTTCCCCCCGCCGCCCCGGCGATATCGCCGTCTGCTACGCCGACCCCTCCAAGGCAAAGAGGCTCTACGGCTGGGAGGCAAAGCGGGACTTGGATGAGATGTGCGCGGACTCCTGGCGGTTCGTGCAGAAGCACCGAAGCTAGCTGAGGGGAGTGACCCCGCCACAGCAGCTTCAGTGACAAAGAAATGGGAGCATGCCTATGGCTCACTCAAAGAAAGAAACCGAATGGAACGCCGACACCCAAAAGATCAAGCGTGGTGAAAAGGCGAAGGGCTTCTCCATCAAAAAGATTTCCCGCCTGCTCTTCAGCCGGGTCTTTATTGTGGGCGCCATGATCGCCCTGCAGGTGGTTCTGATTGTCGCTCTGGTCTACGTCTTTTCCCAATACTATTTTTGGGTGTACCTCTTTTTCCACATCATCAGCATACTTGTTGTAGTGGGCCTCGTCTCCAGGGATGAGAACCCGGAAAGCAAGATCACCTGGATTTGCTTCATCCTCTTCTTCCCTCTCATCGGGGGCCTGTTCTACCTGATGCTCGCCAACCGCCGGGTGCCCGCCAAGCTGGAGAGGCGCATGCAGGAGGCCCCGCAAAACGTGGAGGGTCTCATCCCCGACGACGGCCTCGCGCCCGATGACCCCTACAGCGCCATGCAGAGCCGCTATATCCGGGCTCTTTCCGGCTATCCCGTCACCGACCGCACAGCGCTGGAATACTATCCCTTGGGGGATGAGATGTTTGTGCGCATGGTGGAGGAGCTGGAAAAGGCGGAGAAGTACATCTTCCTGGAATTTTTCATCATCCGCCCCGGCATCATGCTGGATACCGTGCTGGAGCTGCTCCGGCGCAAGGTGGCCCAGGGGGTGGAGGTTCGCCTGATGTACGACGATTTGGGCTCCATCTTCACCCTTCCCCCGGGCTACGACAAAATCTTTCGGGAGGCGGGGATCAAGCTCTGCATCTTCAACTCCTTCCGCCCCCACGTCAACGCCATGCTCAACCACCGGGATCACCGCAAGATGCTGGTGATCGACGGAAAGGTGGCTTTCTGCGGCGGCATCAATCTGGCGGATGAATACATCAACAAGCTGGAGCGCTTCGGCCACTGGAAGGACACCGGCGTGCTGCTTCGGGGCAGGGCGGTCTGGAGCTTTGTGGTGATGTACCTGCTCCAGTGGCACTTCGCCACCGGGGAGAGGGCCACTCTCACCGATTACCGCTGCGAGGAGGCCGACAACGGCCCCGACGGCGAGCCGGTCAGCGACGGGCTTGTCCAGGTGTTCGGCGACACCCCCCTGGACGGCGAAAACGTCACCGAGACCGTCTATATGGACGCCATCAACAATGCAACCGACTACATCTACATCAACACCCCCTACCTTGTCATCAGCAACGCCATGCAGAACGCTCTGCGGAACGCTGCGCTGCGGGGGGTGGATGTGCGCATCAACACCCCCTTCCACTACGACAAATGGTACGTCCATGTGCTCACCCGTTCCCACTACGCCGTGCTCATCGAGGCCGGGGTGAAAATCTACGAGTACACCCCCGGCTTTCTCCACGGCAAGATGTTTGTGGCCGACGACAGGCTCTGCATGGTGGGCACCTGCAACATGGATTTCCGCAGCTTTTACCTACACTTCGAGTGCTCGGTTTTGATGTATGGCTCCTCCACCGTGGGGACAGTCAAGCAGGATATTCTGGAGTGCCAGGCAGTGTCCCACCAGGTGACGCTGGAAGAGGCAAAAGAGGCGCCGCTGCACATCCGGCTGGCGAGGCTGGTGCTCAAACTGGTGGCCCCGCTGCTTTAAGCGAAGACTCGCATCACACGGCAAACTGTCGGCCTCCGGCCCTGTGTCGGAGGCTTTTCTTTGTGAAAACTATAACGTAACCATCCGTTCACTTTTTTTCAATGACAGACCCCGGCGATGATGTTATAATAAGTTGGATCATTGGGGGAGAAGGCTAGAGGCTTCTCTTTCCTCACCCCATCAAATCAATAAAGTTAGGATGCCAATATGCTGCAATCCGCCCTTTCAAACAATACCTGCGCCAGCACAGACCCCTCTCTGCTGGCGGATCAGCCCCTGCTCCGGCGCATGCTGGAGACCATGCTGCTCATCCGCTGCTTTGAGGACAAGATCATGGCGCTGCTGGCCGACGGTCACCTCCACGGCACCACCCACCTCTGTGTGGGCGAGGAGGCCACCGCCGTGGGCACGGCCTTTGCCCTTCGCCGGGAGGACTACCTCTTTTCCACTCACCGGGGACACGGCCACATGCTGGCAAAGGGCGCGGATATAGACGCCGCCATGGCCGAGATGCTGGGCCGGGAAACCGGGCTCTGCCGGGGACGGGGTGGCTCCATGCACCTGTCCGCCCCCGAGGTGGGCGCTATGAGCACCAACGGCATTCTGGGCGCGGGCGCCCCTCACGCCTGCGGCGCGGCCCTGGCCGCCAAAACGCGGGGAGAGGATCGGGTCGCCATCGTCTTTTTCGGCGACGGGGCCTCCAACCAGGGGGCCATCCACGAGGCCATGAATCTGGCCGCCGCCTGGAAGCTGCCCGTGATCTTCTGCCTCATCAACAACGGCTACGGCCTCTCCACCTCCATCGAGTCTGCTGTGGGCGAGACCGATCTTGCCCGCCGGGCGGAGGCCTACGGCATGGACTTCGCCGAGTGCGACGGCAACGACGTGCTGGAGGTCTATGAGACCGCCCGCAAGGCCCGGCGCACTGCCCGGGAGAAGGGGCCTGTATTGCTGGTGGAACACACCTATCGTGTTTCGGGCCACTCCAAGAACGACGAAAACGCCTACCGCAGCGAGGAGGAGATCGCCGCCTGGGAGGCGGCAGGGCCCATCCTTCGCTTTGAAAATTTTCTGCAAAGCAGGGGCCTTCTCCCGCAAGAGGATATCGCGGCAATCCATGCCTCGGCGGCGGAGCGCATAGAGCGGGCGGCGGAGTTCGCGCTGTCCTCCCCCTTTCCGCCGCAGGACAGCCTGCTGGAGTATGTTTTGGTATAAAACTGATCTCAAAAAGGATTTGCGATATATGACGGACAGATTCATCACCTATACGGAAGCCATCCGGGAGGCCATGCGGGAGGCACTTATCCGCGACCCCGGCGTCTTTCTTCTGGGGGAGGATCTGGGCGTCTACGGCGGAGCCTTTGGAGTAACCGCCGGGCTGCTGGAGGAGTTCGGCCCCGAGCGGGTCAGGGACACCCCCATTTCCGAGACTGGCTTCGTGGGGGCCGCCGTTGGCGCTGCCCTTGCGGGCCTGCGCCCCATTGTGGAGCTGATGTTCTCCGACTTCATGGCGGTTTGCTACGACCAGATCATCAACCAGGCGGCAAAGCTGCACTATATGTCGGGGGGACATCTGCGGGTACCCATGGTGATCCGCACCCCGGCGGGCGGCGGCACGGGGGCGGCTGCGCAGCACTCCCAGTCCCTGGAGGCCATGTACTGCAACGTGCCGGGGCTCAAGGTTGTGGCTCCCTCCACCCCCTATGACGCAAAGGGGCTGCTCCACAGCGCCATCCTGGACGACAATCCCGTGATTTTTCTGGAGCAGAAGCTGCTCTACCCCCTCACCGGCCCGGTGCCGGAGGGGGAATACAGCATCCCCTTTGGAGTTGCCGACATCAAGCGGCCCGGAGGGGACGTCTCGGTCATCACCTACGGCAGAATGGTGCAGACCGCCCTCGCAGCGGCGGAAACACTCGCGGCCGAGGGCATCGACGCGGAGGTGCTGGATTTGCGCAGCCTCTCCCCGCTGGACAGCGAGGCAATCCTCACCACAGCAGCCAAAACCGGGCGGGTGCTGGTGCTCCACGAGGCCGTGCAGTTCGGCGGCTTTGGAGGGGAAATCGCCGCGACCATCGCGGAGAGCGAGGTCTCCCGGCAGCTCAAAACCCCCATCAAACGGCTGGGCGGAGGTTTCTCACCGGTGCCGTTCAGCCCGGGGCTGGAGCAGGCAGCTTTCCCCGACGAAGAGCGCGTTCTTGAGGCAGTGCGGTCACTGATGAATTAAATATAATGCCGCCGCCCGGTTTCGTAACCAATGTTACGGAGCCGGGTGGCTTTTTTTGTTATTCTTCGGATAGATCGGCTCATCGATCCGATTCGACAAATTTCCGTTTTTTCTTCTTTGTTCCAGTGTCAAACTGTATGCAGAAATCCAATTTTGAGAGAGAGGATTGACTACAATGAGCATGTTCTGTTATCAGTGTCAGGAAACCGCCCGCGGCACCGGCTGCAACGTCCGGGGCGTCTGCGGCAAAACCGAGGAGGTCGCGAAGCTACAGGATCTTCTGATTTACACCCTCAAGGGGATCGCTCAGATCGTGCGGCGCAGCGGTATTCAGGTCGCCGCCATCCCCGAGGTCAACCGGGAGATGATGAACAGCCTGTTCCACACCATCACCAACGCCGACTTCGACGCGGCCTCCATCGAGGGGCAGATTCGCAGGATGCTGGCTCTGCGGGATAAGCTGCGGGAGCAGACCAAGGCCCAGGGGCTCTTCGACGCGGCCACCTTCCAGGTGGTCACCCGGGAGGACATGCTGGCCAAGGCCGAGACCATCGGCGTGCTGGCAACCGAAAACGAGGACATCCGCTCCCTCCAGCAGATGATCACCTACGGCCTCAAGGGAATCGCCGCCTACGGCGAGCACGCCCGCAACGCGGGCAAGGAGGAGGACGACATCTACGCCTTTGTCTACGAGGCGCTGGATGCCGTTCGGGACAACTCCAAGACCGCCGACGACCTGGTGGCCCTCACCCTGAAAACCGGGGAATACGGCGTGAAGGTGATGGCCCTGCTGGACGCCGCCAACACCGGCAGGTACGGCACGCCCAGCATCACAAAGGTGCAGCTGGGTGTGCGGAACAACCCCGCTATCCTCATTTCCGGCCACGACCTCACCGACCTGGAAGCCCTGCTGGAGCAGACCAAGGGCACCGGCGTTGACGTCTACACCCACAGCGAGATGCTGCCCGCTCACTACTACCCCTTCTTCAAGAAGTACGACAACCTGGTAGGCAACTACGGCAACGCCTGGTGGAAGCAGATCACGGAGTTCGAGAGCTTCCACGGCCCCATCCTCTTCACCTCCAACTGCATCGTCCCCCCCAAGAGCGAGGAGGTGCGCGGCCGCATCTTCACCACCGGCTCCACCGGCTACGAGGGATGCGTGCACATCGAGCCGGATGAGAAGGGCTACAAAGATTTTCGCCAGATTATCGAGCTGGCCAAGACCCTCCCCGCCCCGGAGGAAATCGAAACCGGGGAGATCACAGGCGGCTTTGCCCACGACCAGGTGCTCGCCCTGGCGGACAATATTATCGAGGCGATCAATCACGGCTACATCAAAAAATTCATCGTCATGGCGGGCTGCGACGGCCGCATGCCCAGCCGGGACTACTACTCACAGTTCGCCCAGGCCCTGCCCGACAACGCCGTTATCCTGACAGCGGGCTGCGCCAAATACCGCTACAACAAGCTGGATTTGGGCGAGATCGGGGGCATCCCCCGGGTGCTGGACGCCGGGCAGTGCAACGACTCCTACTCCCTAGCGGTCATCGCCCTAAAGCTCAAAGAGGTGCTGGGGCTGGACGACATCAACGACCTGCCCATCTCCTATAATATTGCCTGGTACGAGCAGAAAGCGGTCATCGTGCTGCTGGCGCTGCTCTACCTGGGGGTGAAGAACATCCACCTCGGCCCCACACTGCCGGGATTCCTCTCCCCCAATGTGGCAAACGTGCTGGTGGAGAAGTTCGGCATCGCAGGCATTGACAGTGTTGGCGGCGACGTGGAGCTGCTGATGGCATAGGCCTTCTTCTAAAACAAACCCGGGTGGGAGCAGTGATGCTTCCATCCGGGTTTGTTTTTTATGCTAATCTTTTTCACGCGTAGCAGCTATACCTGGAATTTTTCCAAATAATAGCTTCGTTTATTTTCATCTTGCAATTGCTTAGCCGCTTCTATTATGATTCTATTTATGTGTGAGTCTTTGGTATAGTTTGGAAAGCTCTCGACATAATACCTTATTGTACTTTCAATTAGAGATTGATCTGTCAACTTTCTAATCCCCGCAATCACGATATCTTCATCCAGAACTTCTTTTTTTATGATAGCAAAGATTTTCTGTTGATCGCTTCCCTCGTTAATAACGGCCATCTGCTTAGACTTTTTTCGATCGTCCATTTGTTTGCCGACATTATAAGACAACGCATTGTATTTTTTGTCTATCTTATCTGTCAGTTTATTAAGCAAAAATTTTAATGCTAAAAAAGCAGCAATTCCAACGACAACACTTAAGATCACAAAGATGGTGCTTTCACCCAAAAGAGAGAGTAACGTTACAACTAGACCTATTGAACCAAGTGTCAGGATTATCGTGCCAAGCATAGATATGCCCGTGGCCAACCAATCACCATCATACTTTTTCCACCAAAAAAAGAGCATTTTTTCGCCTCCCTCCACTGCGCCTTTACGCCATCGGCGTTGGCGCGGGGACGTAGGAATCGTTTACACTTGCCAGCCGCCGCAGCCTTCCCAAAATCTCTCCATTGACGAGGTGCTGATTCTTATGCCTTTGTTCCCGGCAAGAAAAACGGCCCGGTGGAAAACTTGAAGCTGTTTTGTATTGTCATTCAGCTTTTCGCCAATCGGCCTTACCTTTGCTTTTGTCGCCTGATCGGAAGCCGTGCTGTTTCCGTCATAACCGGCAAAAGCGGCAACAATATCGTTGGCGTACTGCTCAAGCGGTGCTTCCAAGGGCTGGCTTGCACTCTTTTCGGCGTTCTTTTCGGTTTCCGACCGGTAGTCATTCACCTTAAAGCCCAAGCTGTTCCACATATCTGTCGTCGAGCCGGAAGAACTAAACCCGATAGAAGAGTTATTATTGCTTTGCGCATCCTTCTTCTTGAATAGATTTTTGAACAACCCCATTTTCTTTGCCAACCTTTCTATTACAGATTATGCCGATTTCCCATTCGTGAGTTCCACAATGCCATAACACTCTTTACACAGCGAAACTGTTTCATTTCCCTTCAGTGTGAAAGCGCCTCTGCCCTCACTGCTGATGTTTACATCAATTTCTTGCGGGCTGGTATAGTTCTTCTCAGACGCTTCTCCGCAAAAGGCGCATGTGTCCGATACAAGTTTCTCACTGCAGGCGATGAATGACAGCGCCAAAGCCAGCGCGAGTACAAGTGCAATCCACTTCTTCATTTCGCTTCTCTCCTTATCCCTTTTACGCCATGGCGATCGGGGCGGGTGTGGGGACGTATGAAATCTCAAACGTACCCGTTTGGCCGTTTATGGCAAAATGCTCTTCGCCGCCGGGCTGCGCTCTGTATAGCATCGGGGGTTTTTGACTGTCGCTGGTCATCAGATTGTTTTCCGCAACATCTGTAAGCAGTTGCAGCGATTCCCCCGCAACCAGCGACCCCACATCCTTGCCGTTTAGATACACATTGATCCTTCTGTTGTTGTGAATTGTTCCGTTGCGAAGCAGCTTGGGCCGCGTTATCACAATTTTGCTTGCGCTGGGCAGCCTTTCCGTGGTTTGCAGCCGAATGGCCTCTTGCCTGAAAATTTCTTTCATGCGCTCATCCACTTCTGCCTCCTGCTGCTCCTTCACCTTGTTGTGGGTTGCCAGCAGGTAGATGTCATAGATAAGAAAAAGAAAGCCCACGGCTACCAGCGCCCCGCTGCTGTCTGTTCCTCTAAGCACCATTTCACCGCTCAGGCCGCCGATAATAAGCCCTATGCTCACCAATAGCCCCAATATCTTTCCGCCTAGATTATTCATAGCTTCCTCCTCATATTTTTACCGCGAAAACGGTATTGCTATGTCTACAGTATAGGGCTGAAAAAATGCTGTTGGTATGCACTGAGCAGACAAATAATGATTTTGGCGGCGACAAAAAGAAACGAAGCACTACCGCAACCGGTGATGCTTCGTCAATCTGCCATATTGTCGGGCTACTTTTCCCGCTCCCGTTCCCGCACCGTCACGTGCACAGTGTCGCCGGGCTGCTTGCCGATCTTCGCCCGGATATCCTTGCGGATGCCGAGAATGTGGCCGGGTGTTCCCATGCGCACAATGCTGCCGTCGTAGGGCTCGCCATCGAAAGTGGCGTGAACGGGAACCCGCCCCTTGCCGAAGACCGCCTTCACGTCGAAGGGAATCTCCACATAGGCGCCGTCCAGGTCGGGCACCTTCTGGATGACAGCGTCAAACTCATGCTGCTCTTTTTTTTCCGCTATCCTTGCCACTCGTCAGGCCTCCGCGGCATAGCGGCGGAGATTGTCCAAGCCGATGCGGATGCCGTCCAGCGGGTGCTCCAGCCCCTCGAATTCGATGGCCACAGGGCCGTCGTAGCCCGCAGCCTTGAGGATAGTCAGGCACTGCCTCACAGGGACAACGCCATGGCCTATGACCGCCCCCCGCAGCCAGCTGCCCGCCCGGGAGCGGAAGAACCCTTCGCCGGGGTTCGGCTCCATGCCGCTCTTGATATGAAAGTCCTTGGCGTGGGCGTATATGACGAAGGGGGCCAGCCTGCCCACCGCCTCGGCGGGGTTCTCGTCGGCGCAGAGGAAGTTGCCCATGTCGGCCAGCAGGCCGAAGTTGGGGTGATCCACCGCCTGGAACAACGCCTCCACCCGGCGGCTCTCCTGGCAGAAGAAGCCGTGGTTCTCGATGGTGGTGCGAATGCCCAGCTTCTCCCCCAGGGCCGCAATCCTGCGGCAGCCCTCCGCCACGCGGGGCAGGGCCTCTCCGAAGGTTTTCCTGGCGTTTTCGCCTGTCCCCCAGCCGCTTGTGGCGTCGTGGCGCACCCGGGGCGCGCCCAGAATGGCGGCAATTTCCAGCTGGCCGCCCACGCGGGCGACCTCCACCTCCAGGTCGCCGCCGCTGCCGGTGAGCATGTCCGCCCCGAAGGTATAGGAGGTGACGGGGAGATTCACCTCGTCGGCGGTCTTTCGCAGCAATCGGGCATACTCCTCCCGGCCCATGCCCTCCTCCGGGCGAAGCTCCACGATCTCCACGCCGTCGAAGCCCATCTCCGCCGCTTTGCGGATGCAGTCCCGCTGGGTGTATTCCCCCGCCGCCATCAGCTTCTCAAAGCTGTAGGTGGATACTGATATATCCATATTGGGCGATCTCCTTTATCCCATTAAATTCCGCAGGAAGTCCACCGCCATGCGGATATCCCCCTCGGGGTCGTCGCCCACCTCCCGCTCGATGGTGAGGAAGCCTGTGTAGCCGATCTCCTCCAACGCGGCCAGATAAGAGGGGAAATCCACCTCGCCCTTGCCCAGAGGCTCCTCGATGAAGACCTGCCCCTCGGTGAGGGCCTCCTCGATTCTGCCGTAGACGATCTCGGGATCAACCACGCGGAGCCTGCGGCCGTCCTTGGCGTGGGTGTGGACAATGTAGTCTTTCAGGGTGTGCACGGCCTTCACGGGGTCGTCTCCGGTCACCATCACGAAGTTGGCGGGGTCGAGGTTGACGGCCACTCCCCGGGAACCGAGGCTGTCCAGAAAGCCCTTTAGCACGACGGCGGTCTCGGGGCCGGTCTCAATGGCGAAGTGGGCGTTCATGCTGTCGGCGTAGCGGCTCAATTCACCGCAGGCCTCCTGCAAAATTGCGTAGCGCGGGTGGGATTTGTCGGGGGGCACAACGCCGATGTGGGTGGTGACAACGTCGCTCTCCAGCTCCTTGGCAAGGTCAAGCACCCGCTTGGACTTCTCGATGAGCTCGGGGTTCTTTGCGGGATCACCGAAGCCGTGGCCGAAGTCCCCGCAGAGGGCGGAAACCACCAGACCATGACTCTTTACCATGTCCAGCAGTTCCCTGCGGGCCGTGGCGGAGAGGTTTTCGGGGGCGGCCTCCCCGGAGGTCGCGTAAATCTGTACCCCCTGCAGACCGAGCGCCTGGGCTTTCCCCAGCCCGGTGCGGATGTCGGTGCGGAAGGACTCCAGCAGTACGCCGATGGGCAGCTGTTTCATGTCTTACCATTCCCTTCACTTTTGCTTATCTTTTCCTTAATAGCCTTGCGGCTGCTCCTGTTTTCGATTATACTATACCGGCAACGGAGTGACAATCGCTCTTTGCCGGATCAATAACATTCGGCAGAGGCGGCAATATTATGTAGCAATGGGGAGGCTGCGGGATGGACAGGCAACAACGAATCTATCGAAAGCTGGGATTGTCCGACCTGGACGCGGTTCTGGGCATGAACGACACCTTCCGGGAGGGCTTCATCGTCCGGGAAAATGCCCGGCAGTTCCTCACAGACCCCAAGAATTGGATTTTCGCCTGCCTAGAGCAAAAGATAAGTCCAGCAGGTGAAAATAAGCTTACTTCTTTTTGCTCCGAGGATAAAATCGTCGGCTTCGCCTGCGGCTACGAGCTGGCGCGGCTGGACGGCGCAGGCAATATGCTCTACCTCCACGAAGTGGGTGTTGCGGAGGCGTATTGGCGGCAAGGCATCGCAACCCGCATTCTCGAAGGGGTGCGCACTCTCTGCGCACTCAGCGGCATCTGCCGCTTCTTCCTCTTCACCCATCCGGACAACCACAAGGCCTGTGCACTGTATGAGAAGTGCGGGGGCGAGATCGGCAGGGATTCCGGAAACGGGGACAGAGTTTACTTTTTTCAGACCAAACAGTAATCGGAGGGACAAGAATGAAGAGAGCTTACTTATATGCACTGGCCGCGCTGCTCTGCCTGCTTGTAATCACGGGCTGCACAAATCAGGAGCAGCCGGGCGGCGACACTGACTCGGTCAGTTCGGAGAGCAGCGCCGCGGTGGAGGATACACGGCCGCTGCCCACCGGCGTGAAGCTGATCCGGGAGATCATGGCGCTGGACTACCAGAGCATGACGGTGGCCGATTTCAACAGCAAGATCACGCAGATGTGCGAGGCGGAGGGCACCAGCATTTTCGCCGCCATGTCCGACAGCTACGACCACTACACCACCTACGATGACGAGAGCAACTTCGCCGGCATCGTCTTTGCCGACCCGGCGATGGAGGCATTCATAGACACCACCCTCTCCTATTCCAGCCAGGAAATTTTCGGGGAGCCCGTCCTCTCCACCAGCGCTGATTACATGACAATGAAGGGCATGACCGCCGCCGAAGTGCTGGACAAAAAACGAGAGATGGGCACCGAAGGCTGGAACGAGTATTTCAATAATCATTTAGAGGATAGCGAGCTCTATATCTCCCTCTACTATACCATCGAGAACATCATCCCCGACCCCAGCGCGATCACTGTGGCGGAGCGGGACGAGGCCATCGACGGCGTGCGAATCGGGATGCAGGATGCTTTTGTGGAGCTCACCGAGGAAGCCGCGCAGTCAGACAGCCTGAAAGAATCCTTGCAGGAGAAGCTGGACTGGTTGGCCGGGCAGTATGGCAGCGACACCATGCAGTTGGTCTGCAAGGTCGATATGGTGCAAAATGCCGACGGGCTCGCGTAAGACAAAAAAGAACCGCAGCCATGGCTGCGGTTCTTTTTTGATTATTCCATCAGGCTCAGCACATCGTTGGAGTATGCCACCGGGTCTTCTATGGCAATTCCGCCCATGAGCAGCGCCTGGTTATACAGGATGCCCGCGTAGGTCTTCACCTTGTCCTTGTCCTCATCGTAGAGGCGGGTGAGAGTCTGGAAGATGGGGTGGTCGCCGTTGAGCTCCAGCACACGCTGAGCCTTCACCTTCTGATCGTCCGGAACAGGCATAGCATTGAGCACCTTCTCCATCTCCAACGAGAGACCGCCCTCGCTGGAAAGCCAGACGGGGTAGCTCTTGAGGCGGTTGGACAGGCGGACATCCTCCACCTTGCCCTCCAGCGTCTCCTTGAGAAAGCCCAGCAGGTCTTTGTTTTCCTCCGCCTGCTTCTCCTTCTCCTGCTTTTCCTCCTCGCTCTCGATGCCCAGGTCGCCGTCGGCGATGGAGCGGAACTCCTTCTCGTTGTAGGCGTTCAGCATGCGCATGCAGAACTCGTCGATGTCATCGGTCATGTAGAGGATTTCGTAGCCCTTATCCTTCACAAGCTCGGCGGCGGGCAGCTTTTCCAGCTGGGCGACGCTGTCGCCCGCGGCGTAGTAGATGTACTTCTGATCCTCCTTCATGCGGGAGACATAGCTCTCAAGGTCGGTCATCTTGCCCTCGAAGGAGGATTTGTAGATCAGCAGATCCTGGAGCAGCTCCTTGTTCATGCCGTAGTTCTCGTAGACGCCGTACTTGAGGGAGAGCCCGAAATTCGTGAAGAACTCCTCGTACTTCTCCCTGTCCTGCTCCTTCATGGCCATCAGTTCGGATTTGATCTTCTTTTCCAGCCGGGACTCGATCACCTTGAGCTGCCGGTCGTGCTGAAGTGTCTCCCGGGAGATGTTCAGCGAGAGATCCTGGCTGTCCACAAGGCCGCGGACAAAGCCGAAGTAATCGGGCAGCAGGTCGGCGCACTTGTCCATGATCATCACGCCGCTGGCGTAGAGCTGGAGCCCCTTCTGATAATCCTTTGAGAAGTAGTTCATGGGAGCATGGGCGGGGATGAACAGCAGGGCGGTGTAGGTGGCGGCGCCCTCCGTGCTGGAGTGGATCACCTTCATGGGATCCTGGTAGTCGTTGAATTTGTCCTTGTAGAAGCCGTTCAGCTCCTCGTCGCTGACCTCGCCCTTCCCCTTCTTCCAGATGGGGGTCATGCTGTTGAGGGTCTCAATCTCAGTGTAGCTCTCATACTCCGGCTTGTCGTCGGGGGAGTCCTCCTTTTTGCGGGACTTCTCCACCTCCATGCGGATGGGGTAGCGGATGTAATCGGAATATTTCTTCACGATGCCACGAATGCGGTAGGTGTCCAGGAATTCGCCGTAGCTCTCGTCCTCGGTGTCCTCCTTGATGTGGAGGATGACCTCGGTGCCGGGGTCGGCCTTCTCGGCGGGGTCGACGGTGTAGCCCTCCACCCCGGCGCTCTTCCAGCTCCAGGCCTCCTCGCTGTCCTGGGGACGGGTGAGCACCTCCACCCGGTCGGCCACCATAAAGGCGGAGTAGAAGCCCACGCCGAACTGGCCGATGATGTCGACGTCCTCGCCGTTCTCAATATCCTTCTTGAAGTCCAGGGAGCCGCTGTGGGCGATGGTGCCAAGATTGGCCTCCAACTCCTCCTTGGTCATGCCAACACCCTTATCGCTGAGGCGGAGGATGCGGTTCTCCTTGTCCAGGCTGATCTCGATGGGCAGATCGTCCCTGCCCAGGGCCTCGCCGCCCCCGGTGAGGGCGTTGTAGTAACGTTTGTCTGTGGCGTCGCTGGCGTTGGAGATCAGCTCACGAAGGAAAATCTCCTTGTGGGTGTAGATAGAATTGATCATTAAATCCAGCAGGCGCTGGGATTCCGCTTTGAATTTGCGCATTATTCACATTCCTTTCGTATTAATATAGAGTAGTCATTAAGAATGACAAAAACACCCAAAGAAATCGAGCTATGAGTTGATGATTGATTTGTTGGTGGTTTTCGTTCTTAATGTCTGGCACTCGAAATAACAGAGTGCCAATATCTCCCCTTATTGTAATGCACACCGCGTCAAAAAGCAAGCCTGTTTACAAAAAGTTAAAGGTTTCCCGCATGCTTTCTTCTATCGTCAGAAACACCAAAAAACAGCCTTCCGCCGCCGCCCTGTCGAACAACCTGCTTTTTTGCAGGCGGAACAGGACGGAAAAGCAGGATAAAATCCCCTGAAATCCCCTTGTCAAAAGGAAAATCTGGCGCTTTGTAAAGTTGGGATTAATCCTTGACAAATGTCCGGCGTTGGTGTAAGTTAGACAGGCATTGGAACGAAACATAGCGCTTTGGAGCCCGCTTTGGGGCGCACTTTATAATAGATGTATCCTAAAAGCTTGACGACCCGGAAGAAGCACCTGCGACAGCGAAATAACAGAACCGTTTTCAATCGGTTTTGTAGGGAGCAAAAAGACCGAGAAAGAGGATGTCTCTCCTTTTTCAGTTTGCTCTAGCAAATTGCGGAAACCTTCGCGTGGTTGCAGGCTTTTTTTGCACTTTTGCCGTATTTTACACAGAAAAACAGCAAGGGAGCTGAACCCGATGTAATCCCCATAAGCGCCATCCTCGAAGACGCGAGAGAACACCCAATGGTTTGAAAGGGAAAGGTATCCCCATGCTACAATTTTCCTGGATCAGAGAGCATCTGGGGCAGTACAGCAAGCGATACATTGTGGGAGTGATCCTGGCGACGATCTTCCCCCTCACCGCGCTGATCAACCCCAACTATTCCCGCCAACTGGTGGACGATGTCCTCATCGGCGGGCAGCACGAAAAGCTCATCCCCCTGGTTGTCACAATGTGCATTGTCACGCTGTGCCGCACCATAATAGGCTTCATTATGGTCATGCTGTGCGAAACTTCCTCCCAGGGGCTCATCTACAACCTGCGCACCGGCATGTACCGCCAGCTGCAACGGCTGGACAGGGGCTTCTTCAACCGCTACCGCACAGGCGATTTGATGACCGCCATGACCAGCGACATCGACATGGTGCGCCACAACGTCAACTACATCTTCCGCACCCTGCTCTCCAGCTCGGTGATGTTTCTCGGCGCCACCATCTACTTCTTCACCATCAACTGGAAGTTCACCCTGGCGCTCATCGCCGTTGCGCCCTTCATCCTCCTCGTTTCCCGGCACTACATCCGCAGCGTGCGGGAAATCTACGTGGAGCTGCGGGAGCGCCTCTCCGAGCTGAACACCGTGGCCCAGGAAAACATCGAGGGCAACCGGGTGGTCAAGGCCTTTGCCAATGAGGCCTTCGAGATCGGCCGCTTCGACGACCGCAACAAGGCCTTCCAGGCCCAGAACCTCACCGCTTCCTTCACATGGCTGAAGTTTTTCCCCTATCTGGAGGTGCTGGCCCAGTCCATGACCATCACCACCATGCTGTTCGGCGGCCTGTTTATCATGTGGGGGCAGCTCAGCTTCGGCGAGTTCATGGCCATCAACTCCCTCTCCTGGGCGATCACCGATCCCTTCCGCCAGCTGGGCCCCCTGCTCAACGACCTCCAACGCTTCTTCGCCTCCTCCTCCAAGCTCATCGAGATGCAGATGGTGGAGCCCCGCATCAAGAACAAAAAGGAGCCCTACACCGGCAAAGGCAAGATTCGCGGCGAGATCGAATTCCGCGACGTGGACTTCGGCTACGGCGACAAGCCCGTTCTGGAAGGGGTCTCCTTCAAGGCCGCCCCGGGAGAAACCGTCGCCTTTATGGGTGAGACCGGCACGGGCAAGACCACCATTGCCAACCTCATCACCCGCTTCTACGACGTAAAAGATGGTTCTGTGCGGGTGGACGGCACCGACGTGAAGAACTGGGATCTCCACACCCTGCGCGGCAGCATCGGCATGGCTATGCAGGACGTCTTCCTCTTCTCCGACACGGTAGACGGCAACATCGCCTACGGCGACCCCGACCTCCCGGAAGAGGACGTGAAGAAGTTTGCCGTCACGGCGGCGGCCCAGTTCATCGAGAACATGACCGACGGCTACGACACCATTGTGGGTGAGCGGGGCGTGGGCCTCTCCGGCGGGCAAAAGCAGCGCATCTCCCTGGCGAGGGCGCTGGCGACAAGGCCCTCCATCCTCATTCTAGACGACACCACCTCCGCCGTGGACATGGAGACCGAAAAGTACATCCAGGAGCAGCTGGCAGAGCTGGATTTCGACTGCACCAAGCTCATCATCGCCCAGCGCATCTCCTCGGTGCGGAATGCCGACAAGATTGTCATTCTCGCCGACCACAAGATCGTGGAGATGGGCTCCCACGAGGAGCTGCTGGACAAGCGGGGCTACTATTACGATATCTACCGCATCCAGAGCGGTTTGCCCGAGGATCAGCTGGAACGGCTGCTGGCTGCCCGCAAGAATACTACCGCAGAGGCCTCCACCGAGGATGCCCTCGCCGCCCTACTGGACAGCGCCGAAGGGGAGGTGATCGTCCATGGCTAAGCGCAACAAGTACGACATCGACGAAACCCTGGAAACCCCGTTTAGTTTTGAACATCTCAAACGCAGCTGGGTGTACATCAAGCGGCACAAGAAGCCCATGGCAGTGGCGTTCCTCGTCAACTTCCTCGCCTCCATCCTCTCGCTGCTCGTCCCCAAAATCGCCGAGTATGTGCTGGATGTCACCGTGCCCAACAAAGACTACACCCAACTGCTGCTGCTCGCGGCCCTGACAGCGGTCATCATCGTCATCTCCATCCTGCTGGTGAGGGTAAAGGCCAGAAAGCTGGCCGTCGCCGGGCAGGCGATGGTCTACGACATCCGCAGCGACCTGTTCGCCCACATGCAGAAGCTGCCCTTCAGCTACTACGACGACCGCCCCCACGGCAAGATTCTGGTGCGGGTTGTACAATATGTCAACAACGTCTCCAACATGCTTTCCAACGGCATCATCGACTTTCTGCTGGACATCTTCAATCTGATCTTCATTGCGGTCTTTATGCTGGGTACCGATGTGCGGCTGGCGCTGGTGGTGCTGGCGGGACTGCCCATCCTCATGGGGGTTCTGTTCCTCATCAGGCGGCCCCAGCGCAAAGCGTGGCAGCAGGTGTCCAACAAGGGTTCCAACCTCAACGCCTACATCAGCGAGAGCATCAACGGCATGTTGGTCACCCAGAGCTTCACCCGGGAGGAGAAGAACGCGGAGATCATGGGGACACTGTCCGAAAACGCCCGGAAATCCTGGGTGAAGGCGGCTTTTATCTCCAACTTTGTCTGGGTGTCGGCGGACAATATCTCCCAGATCGTCACCGGCTTCCTCTACATCGTCGGCGTGCTGTGGACGTTCCCCGCTGTCTCCTTCGGCACCATCTTCGCCATGGGCAACTACTCCTGGCGCTTCTGGCAGCCCATCAACCGCCTCTCTCAGATTTACAACGACTTCATCAACACCATCGCCTATCTGGAGCGCATCTTTGAAATGATGGACGAGCCCGTAGTCATCGACGACTGCGCCGACGCCTATCCCATCCCCGAAATGACCGGCAAGGTCACCTTTGAAAACGTCACCTTCGGCTACGAGCCGGAAAAGATCATCCTCAAAAACCTGAGCTTCACCATAGAGCCGGGCCAGAGCATCGCCCTGGTGGGGCCTACCGGTGCGGGCAAGACCACGGTGGTCAACCTGCTCTCCCGCTTCTACGATGTCACGGGGGGCAGAATCCTCATCGACGGGCACGACATCTGCAAGGTGTCCCTCCACTCCCTGCGGGGGCAGATGGGCATCATGCTGCAGGACAGCTTCATCTTCTCCGGCACGCTGGGGGACAATATCCGCTACGGCAAGCTGGACGCCACCGACGACGAAATCGCCGCCGCGGGCCACGTGGTGCATGTGGACGAGTTCGTCGACCCGCTGCCCAAGGGCTACGACACCGAGGTCAAGGAGGGGGGTGCGGGGCTTTCCCAGGGGCAGAAGCAGCTGCTCTCCTTCGCGAGAACCGTGATCTCCGACCCCAAGATTCTCATTCTGGACGAGGCCACCTCCTCCATCGACACCAAGACCGAACAGTATGTCCAGGACAGCATCAACCACCTGCTCAAGGGCAGAACCTCCTTCATCATCGCCCACCGCCTGTCCACCATCAAAAACTGCGACAAGATCATGTACGTGCGGGATCAGGGCATCAGCGAATGCGGCAGCCACGACGAGCTGATGGCCATGAAGGGCGACTACTACAAGCTCTACACCTCACAGCTGCAGGAGATGTAGACCTGCCTGACGGCACGAAGCAAAAGGGAACGCGAGTGATACTCGCGTTCCCTTTTCGTTATCCATTCCGGATTGCCTACAGCTTCACCACAGATACAATCTCCCCTCCGCACACTTCCCCGCTTTCCCGAAAGCCAAAAGAGGTGTAGAGCGCCTTTGCGCCGACATTTTCCGGCTCGTAGGAGAGCCAGCAGTATTCCGCCTCTCCACAGGGTGCGGTGCGCAGATAGGTAAGGCATTCCGCCATGGCCTGTTTCCCGTGTCCCCGGCCCTGATACGCTTTGTCAATCATGAAGCGCCAGATGCAGTAATTGCCTTTCGCGACAGAGGGCTCGGTCTCCTCGCCGCTGTTGCCGTAGCCAAACATGACAAAACCCACCGGGGTGTCGCCCTCGTAGAGGCCGAAGGGCAGCGCGACGCCGCCCGAGGTGATGGTGGTGTACGCTTCCAGAATACTCTGGGTATTCGTTGCGACGAAGCCCTGCTGATCATCGTTTACTGCAAGCTTGATGATCTTCCAGATATTGCCGGAGTCCACTTTTCTCAGTTCCATTTATTTCCTCCCCATCTCACATGCTCACATGTCACTTTGCCCAATGCCAATTTCTCCCATTATAGCAAGGAGCCGCATAAAAAAGAAGCTCAAAATGCGGCCCCTTGACATTTACTAAATTACTAGTTATACTAACATTACTAGTCTACTAACGAAGCATCTGCTTCCCGACCCCAAAGGAATGAATCAAATGAAAATCCCAACCACACTCAAACACAAACCCGTCTTCGTTGCCGAGGACTACGAAAAGATCGACGGCCGCAGCGCCTACAACAGCGACGCAAAGGGTCTCTCTCTTGGCCTCGCTCAGTGGAACGACCGGGGCAAGCTGGATTTGTCCGCCAAGGTCTGGCGCTACACCGGGGAGAAATGGTCACGGCAGTCGGAGGAGCTCCCCCTCCACCGGGTGCTTGACCTCACACTCCTGCTGCTCAGCGCCCAGGAGCACATGCGGGAATCCTACCGCTATCCCAAGCTCTATGACCCGGAGAAGCCGGTCATCGACCGCATCGGGCTGCAGGGCGACGCCATGACTGCCGAGGTCTGCACCGACAACCCCATGATCGACGAGGACATCAAGCTGTTTACAGACGCCTTCGCCGAAAACGACGAGCTGCTCAGCGAGCGCCTCCACCTCATTGCGAACAAGCTCCAGGATTTGGGGTATGGGCGGCGCGGGTAAAATATCCAAACCTTTTCAAAGGGAGAAGCCTGAACGCCGGGCTTCTCCCTTTGCCGTCTTTACAAATCGCCTTCCCGGCGTTAGGATAGAAACAGCAAACTTTGGGAGGCTTCGCCGCCATGGAAAACCTACAAAAAAATCTGGACGCCCTGCTGCCGGAGATAGAGGGCGGCTCCCTGCTGCTTCACAGCTGCTGCGGCCCCTGCTCCAGCTATGTGCTGGAGTACCTCTCCCGCTACCTCGACATCACCCTGCTCTACTACAACCCCAACATCTCCCCGGAGGAGGAATACCTCCACAGGCTGTCGGAGCAGAAACGGCTATTGGCGGAAAAGCGGTTTCCCCGCCCGGTCAAACTGCTGGAGAGCACCTATGACCCGGCGCGCTTCGCGGAGGCTGTCAAAGGCCTGGAGGATAAGCCGGAGGGGGGCGAGCGCTGCGAGCTGTGCTTCCGCCTGCGGCTGGAGGAGACCGCCAAAACCGCCGCCCGGATCGGCGCCGATTATTTCTGCACCACCCTTTCGGTGAGCCCCCACAAGGACGCTGTCCTGCTGGAGGCGCTCTGCTGCGAGATGGAGGAGGCCCACGGCATCCCCCACCTGCCCGCCGACTTCAAAAAGCGGGGGGGCTACCAGCGCAGCATCCAGCTTTCCCGGGAACACGGGCTCTACCGACAGGAATACTGCGGGTGCGCGTTTTCCCTAAGAGAGAGCAGCGAAGAAGGGCGGGCGGTGGAATGAAGACCCTCGTCCTCCTGCGCGGCAACTCCGGCAGCGGAAAGACCACCGTGGCCAAGCTGCTGCAAGACAATTATGTGGGGAGAGCCCTGCTGATTTCCCAGGACGTGGTGCGCAGGGAAATGCTGCGCGTGAAGGATACCCCCGGCAATCAGGCCATCGGCCTGTTACAGCTGCTGGTGGAGTATGGGAGCCGCAGCCGCGAGATCACCATATTGGAGGGCATCCTCTACACGGAATTGTATGGGGAGCTGTTTCGCACCGTGCGGGAGTGCTTCGGCAGCCGGGTGTTCGCCTATTACTTCGACATCTCCTTCGAGGAGACGCTCAGTCGCCACAGCCAGCGGAGCCTCGCCGGGGAGTTCGGCGAGAGCGAGATGCGCCGCTGGTGGCGGGAAAAGGATTGCCTCTCCGACATCCCGGAGCAGATTGTGACCGCCGGACAGAGTGCTGAGGAGACCGTGGCGCGCATTGTCCGCGATATTGAGACAGGTTACACTGGCCGGTAATAGATCGCTGTTTTTCATGGCTCCATCCGAAAGGGGTTTCTATTCATGTGGATCGTCTATGCCCTGTTGTCCGCCCTCTTTGCGGCAGCTACCTCTATCCTGGCGAAAATCGGCATTCAGAACGTCAACTCCAACCTCGCCACAGCCATCCGCACCGCCGTGGTGCTCGTCATGGCCTGGGGCATTGTCTTTGCAACCGGCAAGCATGCGGAGATCGCCGATATCAGCAAGCGCAGCTGGCTGTTTCTGGTTCTGTCCGGCTGCGCCACCGGCCTCTCCTGGCTGTTTTACTACAAAGCACTCCAGATAGCGGATGTCTCCAAGGTCGCGCCCATCGACAAGTTCAGCGTGGTCATCAGCATGGTGCTGGCCTTCGTAATCCTGAAAGAAGCCCTGACAGTGAAATCGGTCATTGGGGGAATCCTCATCACGGCGGGCACCCTGGTGATGATTTTATGAGCTGTTCGGGATGTTTTCTCCGTCTTACATTACAAAGAGGAACCACACAATTCGTGCCGTTCTGTTGCAGATGGTATAAATTTGGCTTTTCTGTGATGAAACGGTGAAAAATCTGTTGACAATCCATGTTGCCAATGGTAAACTATGAATGTAGATAAATGTTAGTTTAGGTTTACACTTTGGGTTTTCTGGAATTATGAAACCCTCTCCACGGCAAAGCGAAAAAAGGAGAATGGATATGCCACTTTCTATGGCTGCAATGGGCTCTCAGAACTCCATCAAGAAGATTTCGGGGAAGGACGACACCCGCCGCTTTCTGGAGAATTTGGGATTTGTGGTGGGCTGTCCTGTCACTGTGATCAACGAGATGGGCGGAAATCTGATCGTCAGCGTAAAGGATTCCCGCATCGCCATCAGTAAAAGCATGGCCAACCGCATTATGGTTTGATGCTTCATTTTGTGTGCTTTTTAAGCAGACTCCCGCACCACAGAAGCGACGTGGTTGCACAGGCGCAACGCAGTTGCTCCGGGGAGTTTGTTTTTCTGTCCGGATCTTTTGCCAGACTTATTTGAAAGGATGGATGACCAGCAATGAAGACACTCAAGGATGTCGCCATCGGCCAGACCGTCACGGTGCGGAAACTGGAAGGCGACGGCCCGGTCAAGCGCCGTATCATGGACATGGGCGTAACAAAGGGCGTGAGCGTGTATGTCCGCAAGGTTGCCCCCTTTGGCGACCCCGTGGAGATCACAGTGCGCGGGTATGAGCTCTCCCTGCGCAAACAGGATGCGGAAAATATCCTGGTAGACTAGGTAGACGGGGAATTTGGGATATTCCCTTTCTTTTTCCGACTTAGTTAACCAAGGCTAATTAGTCTGAAGACGCTTTCAGATAGGAAGGATGAAGATCATGCCGATTACCATTGCACTGGCGGGCAACCCCAACAGCGGCAAGACAACCATGTTCAACGACCTCACCGGCTCCTCCCAATACGTGGGCAACTGGCCCGGTGTCACGGTGGAGAAAAAGGAGGGCAAGCTCCGGGGCTACAAGGAAGTCTCGGTCATGGACTTGCCCGGCATCTACTCCCTCTCCCCCTACACCCTGGAGGAGGTCGTCACCCGGGACTATCTCATCAAAGAGCAGCCCGACGTCATCATCAACCTGGTGGACGCCTCCAACATCGAGCGCAACCTCTACCTGACCACCCAGCTCATGGAGATGGGCCTGCCGGTCATCATCGCCCTAAACATGATGGACGTGGTCAAGAAGAATGGCGACACCATCAATGTGAAGGAGCTCTCCCACCGCCTGGGCTGCCAGATTGTGGAAACCGCCGCCGTCAAGGGCGAGGGCCTCAAAGAGCTGGCTGAGAAAGCCGTTGCCCTGGCCGAAAAGCACGCCGCCCCTCCCGTTCCCGCCCAGTTCCACGGAGAAGTGGAAAAGGCGTTGGCGGAGATCGACGGCCGTTTGCCCAGCTCTGTGCCCCAGAATCAGCGCCGCTGGTTCTCCGTCAAGCTGTTTGAGGGCGACGGCAAGGCCACAGAGGGTCTCGGCCTGAGCACGAACGCCACAACAGAGATTGCTGCAATCGTCGCCGCCTGCGAGGAAACCCAGGAGGATGACGCCGAGAGCATCATCACCTCCGAGCGGTACGACTTCATCGGCGGCGTAGTGGCCGGTTCAGTGAAGAAAAAGGCTGTCGGCATGACAACCTCCGACAAGATCGACCGCATTGTCACCAACCGCTGGCTGGCTCTGCCCATCTTCGCGGCTGTCATGTTCATCGTCTACTTTGTGTCGGTGTCCTGGCTGGGTGCCATTGTCACCGACTGGACAAACGACACCCTCTTCGGCGAGTGGATTCAGCCCGGCGTGACCGGTTTGCTGGAGGGCGCAGGCGCCTCCGAGTGGGTGGTGGGCCTCATTGTGGACGGCTTCATCGGCGGTGTTGGCGCAGTGCTTGGCTTTGTGCCCCAGATGATGATCCTCTTCCTCTTCCTCGCCTTTCTGGAGGACTGCGGCTACATGGCCCGCGTCGCCTTCATCATGGATCGCATCTTCCGCAAGTTCGGCCTCTCCGGCAAATCATTCATCCCCATGCTGATCTCCTCCGGCTGCGGAGTCCCCGGCATCATGGCCTCCCGCACCATTGAAAACGAAAAAGACCGCCGCATGACCGTCATGGTCACAACCTTCATCCCCTGCGGCGCAAAATTGCCCATCATCGCCCTCATCGGCGGCGCGATGTTCGGCGGCAGCCCCTGGATTGCCCCGGCCATGTACTTCCTGGGCGTCTTCGCCGTCATTATCTCCGGCATTATCCTTAAAAAGACTAAGCTGTTCGCCGGCGATCCCGCCCCCTTTGTCATGGAGCTTCCCCAGTACCGCCTGCCCTCTGTCAAGGGAATGCTGATCCACATGTGGGAACGCAGTAAGGCGTTCATCATCAAAGCCGGTACCATCATTTTCCTGGCGGCAGGTGTCATCTGGTTCCTCTCCAACTTCGGCTTCGGGCCCGACGGCTTCGGCATGATGGATCAGGACGCCAGCATGCTGGCTGCAGTGGGCAACTTCATCGCCCCTGTCTTCGCCCCCTTGGGCTTCGGCAACTGGCAGGCGGCGGTGGCGACCATCACCGGTCTGCTGGCAAAGGAAACTGTTGTTGCAACCTTCGGCGTACTGTTCGGCTTGGGTGAGCTGGCCGAGGACGACCCCACCCTGCTGCTGAAAATCGGCGAGATATTCACCGCTATTTCAGCGCTCTCCTTCATGATCTTCAATCTGCTCTGCGCCCCCTGCTTCGCCGCTATCGGCGCCGCCAAGCAGGAGCTGGGCACCAAGTGGATGTTCATCTGTGTCGGTTATCAGTGCCTGCTGGCCTATGCGCTCTCCTTTATCGTCTACCAGCTGGGCTCTGTGTTCATGGGCACCATGGCCTTCGGCGTTGGCCCCGTGATTGCCATTCTGCTGGTTCTGGCCATCCTGTACCTCCTCTTCCGCCCCGGCACCAACGGCAGTGGCAAGAAGCGCGGCGCCGCACAAAAGGCTGGCGCATAACACTAATCTAATGCAAAAAAGACGAGGTTTCTACCTCGTCTTTTTTTCTGTTATGTGCTATATTATTAACAGTATCGCCGCTTTGGAAAGGATTTTCAAGGAGATCGCGCCATGATTACCCAATCACTGGGAAGCCTCACCGCCCGCCTGAAAGAGCCCTTCGACTTCTCCTTTCTCGCCGAATGGGGAGAGCCCTTCGCCGTGTTCGACGATCAGGATTCCGGCAATTTCTGCCTCGGGGTGGAAAAGGAGGGCTGCAGGCGCTTTCTCAAGATCGTGGGGCCCCGAACCGTGAGGGGAACAGTCTCCCCCAGGGATGCGGTTGCAAGGCTCAAGAGCACCGTCCCCGTCTACGGGGATTTGCGCCACCCCGTCCTGGTGAACCTGGAGGTGCACGGGCCCATCCCCGGCGGCTATCTGCTGGCCTTCGATTGGTTCGACGGCGCCTGCATGGGCCGCATGTACGGCCAGATAGAGCGGTTTCTGGCGCTTCCCGTCGGCAAAAAGCTGGAGCTTTATAGCGCCATCCTTGACTTTCACCGCCACGTCAACGACAGCGGCTATGTCGCCGTCGACTTCTACGACGGCAGCGTCCTGTACAACTTCGCCACAAGGGAAACCCGCATCTGCGACATCGAGTTCTACTCCAGGATGCCCTATATCAACGAGATGGGCAGACTGTGGGGCTCCGGGCGCTTCATGTCCCCGGAGGAGTTCACCTTCGGCGCGGCAATTGACGAGCGCAGCAATGTCTTCTGCATGGGGGCTATGGCCTTCTTCCTGTTCGGCAACGCGGGGGAAGATCGCTCCGCCGGGGTGTGGAATGCCCCAGCCCCGCTCTACGACGTGGCGGCCAAGGCCACGCTGCCCAACCGGGCGGGACGCTTCCCGGACATTGCCGCCTACATGGCGGCCTGGAACAACGCGATTGCCGCTTGTGCGCCTGTGTTATACTAAGTAAAAAAACGAGGGAGATGTAAATGGATTCCGGCAGTATATGGATTATTGTAGTGTACGCGATTCTTCTCGCGCTGTCCGCGTTCTTTTCCGCCAGTGAAACCGCCTATTCCACCTTCAATCGCATCCGCATGAAGAGCCTCGCCGCAGAGGGCAACAAGAAGGCGGAGAAGGCCCTTTTGCTCGCCGACAGCTATGACAAGCTGATCTCGACCATCCTCATTGGCAACAACATTGTCAACATTCTGTCCTCCTCCCTTGCCACTGTGCTCTTTGTGGGCTGGTTCGGTAATCTGGGCGTCACGCTGGCCACCGTCGTCACCACCGTGCTGGTGCTGATTTTCGGCGAAATTGTGCCAAAGGCGGTGGCAAAGGAAACCCCCGACTCCTTTGCCGTCGCCGTTTCCTCCATCCTCAGCGTGCTCATGAAGGTATTCACCCCCCTCAATGCCTTTTTCACCGCCACGAAGAATCTCGCCCTGCGGATCATCAAGGTCAAACCCGCCCCCGGCCTCACCGAGCAGGAGCTGCTCACCTACGTGGAGGAGGTGCGGGAGGACGGCGCCATCAGCGAGGAGGAGGAGGACATGATCCGCACCCTCATCGAATTTGACGACGTCCATGTGTCCGAGATATCCACCCCCCGCGTTGATATCGACGCCGTTTCGATGGAGGACGACCCCAAAAAAGTGGCGGAGTTGTTCCACGAAACCGGCTTCTCCCGCCTACCCGTCTACGAGGGCAGCGTGGACAACATCATCGGCATGCTGCTCCACAAAGACTTCCACTACCATGTGGAGACACAGGGCAAGCCCATCTCCAGCATCATCCGGCCCGTGCTCCACGTCACCGAGAACCTCAAAATTTCCAAGCTGCTGCGGGATCTTCAGCAGGCCAAGACCCACATGGCTGTTGTAGAGGATGAGTACGGTGGCACCCAGGGCATCATCACCATGGAGGATATCATTGAGGAGCTGGTGGGTGAAATCTGGGACGAGTACGACGACGCCCAGGAGGAGATCACCGAGCTCCCCGACGGCCGCCTCCGGGTTGTGGGTCTCACTGAAACCGACGATCTGATGGAGCGCTTCGGCCTCACCAGCGATTCCGGCAGCAATACCGTGGGCGGCTGGGTGTCGGAGCAGCTGGGCCACATCCCCGAGCCCGGAGAGACCTTCGACTACGCGGGGCTCCGGGTCACGGTGGAGGCAATGGATCGCAAGAGGGTCGGCTCGGTACTGGTGGAGGTGCTCCCCGAACCGGAAGAGGAACCCTCCCCAGACAGCGAATAATAAAATGGCACATCAAAAAGCTCCGGCGCAATACCGCGCCGGAGCTTTTTGGGCATACTTAGCCTTTGTAGAACCGCATCCTGTCCACTTCCTCCACCAGGGCGCGGACATTCTCCATGGGCACCTCCATGCCGATTTCCACGTTGAGGCCGAGCCCTCCCTGGGGAAGGTAGAGCCTCTCCACCGCCTCCCGGACATGTGCCCGCAGCTCGTCGGGCGTCGCAAAGGGGAACAGCTGGCGGTCGAGATCCAACATGATGGGAATTTTCCCCTTGCAGGTCGCCTCCAGCCTGTCCAGCCCGTTGGCCCGGAATTGGGGGTTGAGGATGTCCACCCCGCACTCCATCAGGTCGGGCATGATCTCGATGATGTCGCCGTCGGTGTGCATGTAGACGTACTTCCCGCAGGCGTGGGCCACATCGTAGATCGCCTTGAAGGCGGGCTTCAGGTACTTGCGCCACTTCTCGGCGCCCACGGCAAGGCCAATCTGCATGCCGAGGTCGTCCCCCGCCCACACGATCTTACTCTCGCTCTTTTCGCACACCAGCTTCATCTGGCGGATGTTATAGTCCCGGACGATGCCGATGAGCATTTGCAGCTCGTCGCACTCCTCGGCGAAGTCCATCATGGCCTCCTCGAAGCCGCGCAAATCCAGCAGGCGCAGGTACATGAAGCCGTGGGGCAGCCCCATATCCTCCGCCGGCGCCTTCAGCGTCAGGATATCCTCCCGGTTGGGGATGGGGTGGCCCGTGACATAGGACTCCATGCCCTCCTGCTCGTTGCTCCACACGCAGCCCCAGGCGTCTGTGAAGCTGCCATAGTGGTAGCTGGCCGGAAGGCTCTTCTCGTAGTCGTAGTCTCGCAGGCTGTAGCCGAACAGGTCGGCGTGCTCCTCCACCAAAGCGGCGATCTCCTCGTAATTCTTTTTGATGGCGGCGGGCAGGAATCCGATGGAGACGGGAATCTGCTCCGGATACTGCCATGAAAATGTCTTAATGATGAGCTCGTCGGTATTCGCCATAGAAAGCTTGCACCCTTTCTTTTTCGTGTTACAATGGGGATATTGCTATTCTACTTCTTTCTCCTCCCCACCGCGTCCACAGAAGTGAGAGCTACAATTCTGTACGAAGAGGAATCTCTATGGCTGTATGGATCGAAACCCCTGACTACCGGGACAGGGAAAACGAATACTCCCCGGAAAAGACCGTCCTCTATTTCGGGGGCACCGCCATCCGGGAGATTATCTATGTGGGGAGAGGCTCTTACCGTGACGCCCAGCCCGGCATCGGCCCCCACATTCACCAGGACTGCTTCGAGCTCACCTATCACTGCGAGGGCAATCAGACCTACTATATTGAAAACACCGCCTACGAAATAAAGCCGGGAACGGCCTTTCTCGCCCTCCCCGGCCAGCCCCACAGCACAGGCGTCCACCAGCAGGAAATATCCAAGTTCTACTATGTCACCTTTCTCTGCGACCGAAAGGCTCCCTCTTTCCTTGGATTGGAGGGGGAGGCCGCCCGATACCTGCTGGACGCCCTCCTAGCGCCTGGCGGCCACATTGCGGGGGATGTCCCCTCCATGGAGGGGCTGTTCCGGGAGATGATGACGCTCTACCACTCCGGCCACCCCCTCCGGGAGGCGCGGATGCGCTCCCTGCTGGTGGAGATTCTCTGCCGGTTCCTGGAAAAGCGAGGGGACAGCGGCTCCCCGCTACCCATTCCACAAGATGTGGAGGAGATCGCCGCCCTGCTGGACGAGAGCCCCCACCTGAGCTTTTCCATGGAGGAGCTCGCACAGCAGGCGAAGCTCTCCCCCGTCTACTTCAAGAAGAAGTTCAAGCGCTTCCTTGGTCTCCCCCCGCACCTGTACGCCCTGCGGGCAAAAACCTCTTACGCCAAAGACATGCTGCGGTACACCGATCTGCCGGTGCTGTCCATCGCCCTGGAGCTGGGCTTCTCCTCCAGCCAGCACTTCTCCACCGTCTTTCGCAAGCTGGAAAGCTGCACCCCCACGGAGTACCGGAAGCGGATACGGGCAAAACAACCGTAAAAAAAACAGCTCCCCATTTCGGGGAGCTGTTCTACGTTCAAAACGATTATGTCGCCTGGGGAGCCGGTGCGTCGCCGCCGAATCCGGGCCAATTCTGTGTGGGGAAATCACCTGGGGTGTCATCACCGGTCGGCGCACTCTCCATCAGTTCGCGGAACTCGTCGCCGTCGATCTTCTCCCTCTCGAAGAGGGTCTTTGCAACGAGGTGCAGCTTATCCACATACTTGGTCAGGATATCCGTTGTCTGCTGGTAGGCGGATTCCAGAATCGCCTGCACTTCCCGGTCAATCTCATTGGAAACCGCAGGGGAGGTGTGCCAGTTTTGGCCGTAATCTCTGCCAAGGAAAACTGCACTCTGATCACTGCCGTAGACCACAGGCCCCACCTTGTCGCTGAAGCCGTAGCGCGTCACCATATCCCTCGCGGTGGAAGTCGCCTGTTTCAGGTCGCCCGACGCGCCGGTGGAGATGTCGTCCAGCACAATCTGCTCGGCTACACGGCCGCCCATGCTCACCACAATGTTTTCAAACATCATTGTCTTGGTCATGTGCAGACGGTCTTCCGCCGGGCGGAACATGGTGTAGCCGCCCGCCATGCCCCGGGGAATGATGGACACCTCATGGACAGGATCCATCGTCGGGCAGTAGAAGGTGCAAACCGCATGGCCCGCCTCGTGGTACGCCGTGATCTTCTTGTCCTTCTCGGTGACCACATGAGATTTCTTTTCGGGCCCCATGACCACCTTGACGGTAGATTCCTCAATTTCCAGTTTTGTGATGGCCTTGAGGTTGCGGCGCGCCGCCAGCAGGGCGGCCTCGTTCATGAGGTTTTCCAGGTCTGCGCCCGTGAAGCCCACAGTACCCCTCGCCACACTCTTCAAGTCCACATCGGGAGCCAGGGGCTTGTTGCGGGAGTGCACCCGGAGGATTTCCTCACGGCCCTTCACGTCGGGGTAGCCCACATAAATCTGGCGGTCAAAGCGGCCGGGACGCAGCAGCGCGGGGTCGAGAATGTCGCTGCGGTTGGTGGCCGCCATCACGATGACGCCCGTGTTTGCGCCGAAGCCGTCCATCTCCACCAGAAGCTGGTTCAATGTCTGCTCGCGCTCGTCGTGTCCGCCGCCAAGGCCAGCGCCTCTCTGGCGGCCCACGGCGTCGATCTCGTCGATGAAGACCACGCTGGGCGCGCTCTTCTTGGCCTGCTCGAACAGGTCGCGGACACGGCTTGCGCCGACACCCACGAACATCTCTACAAAGTCGGAGCCGGAGATGGAGAAGAACTGCACGTCCGCCTCGCCCGCAACCGCCCTGGCAAGCAGGGTTTTACCGGTTCCGGGAGGGCCCACCAGCAGCACGCCCTTGGGGATGCGCGCGCCCAGGGAATTGAACTTGCCGGGGCTGCGGAGAAACTCCACAACCTCCACCAACTCCTGCTTTTCCTCGTCGGCGCCCGCCACATCGGCAAAGGTCACCTTGCGCCCGTCCTGAGCGCTGCGGGCCTTGGCCTTGCCGAAGCCGGAGACATTGCCGCCGCTGGCGCCGCGGGTCTGGCGCATCATGATAAACCAGAACACGACCACGATGCCGATGCCCAGCAGGGATACCAGTGCAAGGCCCACCCATTCGGGGACATTGCGGGCCGCGATGTAATCAAACTTGATTGGGGCGTCGGGATTCTTTTCGTTGTAGTCACGCACATAGCCGGAGACGTCTTCCACAAACAGCCCCAGGTTGGGCACCTTGTAGGTCGACTCGGGCGCTTCCTTCCCCTTGAGCCGGTAGGTCAGCTCCCCGTTGCCCAGGTTGAGGGAGAACTCCTCCACTTCATCCTGCTGGAAGTAGCCCACCACGGTGGAGTAGCTTGTGGTGGACACCTCCACCTGAAAGTTAAAGAACAGCGCCATCACAAGGACGGCCAAAAGCAGAATCACCACGTAGATTCCGATTCCGCTGGATTTGTTGGGCAAAGATTTCACTCCTGTTCGCAGCGCCGGACAGAGCCGGGCGCAGTAAATGATATGCGGTTTCTATTCGTATACTTCAGGCTTCAAAATACCCACGTAGGGAAGGTTGCGGTATTTTTCGTTGTAGTCCAGCCCGTAGCCAACCACGAAGTCGTCGGGGATGGTGAACCCGGTGTAGTCGGCGCGGACATCCGCCTGGCGGCGATCCGGCTTGTCCAGCAGCGTCATGATGCGGATGCTCTGGGGCTCCCGCTGCTTGAGAATGTCGATGAGGTAATCCAGGGTCATGCCGCTGTCCAGGATATCCTCGACGATCAGCAGGTCGTAGCCGGTGATATCGATCTCCAAATCCTTGATAATGCGCACGACGCCGGTCGTCTTGGTGCCCGAGCCGTAGCTGGACACAGACATGAAGTCGATACGCACCGGAATGGTGATGGCCCGCATCAGGTCGGCCATAAAGACCACCGAGCCCTTGAGTACGCTGACCATCAGCAGCTTTTTATCCCTGTAGTAGTCGCTGACCTCCGCTCCCAGCTGGGCGATGCGGGCGGCAAGCTCCTCCTCGGTCACCAGAATCCGCTCGATGTCGCCTGTCATTCCGGATCAGTCCTTTATCCTAATTTGTTTGGTGTCAGCAGAATTGCCCGCCGGGTCTCTGCGCTTACGGCGGCGCGCTCGTCCGCCCCGAAGCCCTCCGCCCAGAGAAGCCTTCCGCCGCTCTCCTCCTCCAGCACTGCCAGCTCGTCCCGCCGGGAAGCCGGGAGATTCGCCTCGCCGAAAAGCTGCTTCAGCTTTTTGGTGCAGCCTCTCCCCGTGGGCCTCAGCCTGTCGCCGGGAAGCCGCTGGCGGAATTTTATACACGAATCTATTTTATCACAATCCAGGGCATTTTTTAAGACGCCCCCGTGCTTTTTTACAATGTTTTCAATTTCTTCATATTCCAGCAGCGCCAGTTGTACAACTTTGCCCGGAAACAGCTCTATTTCCACCGGAAATGCGGTCACTTCCCACGCCAGTATCCGCTCAAAGTAGGCCCGCTCCTCTTCTTCGGCGTGGGTCGAGAGGGAGAAAACGTCCTCCTCCACAGAAAAGAACAGCGCCTCCCCCAGCTGAACGCCGCCGCTGCCCCTCCGGATTGTCTCCCGGAGCAGGTCGATCCGCTCCCTGCTGTAGGGAATGTCCCGGTTGCGGAGAATATCCCGGAGCACCCTCCCCGACACAGGCTCCGGCAAGGCCAAAAAAGCCTGCCTGTTCCAGCTGCCGGGGGAAAGGGGGAGCTCCAGCGAAGTCAGAGAGTCGGCTGCCAGGCTGTCCAGGTAGGCGGCGTCCTCCGCCAGCAGCTCCTGCATTCTCTCCACTGTGTGGGGTAGATTGCAGTTCAGTTCCTCCAAAGCGGGAATAACCTGGTGGCGGATGCGGTTGCGGCTGTAGTCGTCCGACAGATTGCTGGAATCTGTGATCCAATCGAGGCCGTTTTCCCGGCAGAAGGCCTCCACCTCCCGGCGGGTGCAGCCGATCAGGGGCCGCACGATTCTGCCGTTGACGGGCGGGATGCCGGTCAGGCCCCGCAGGCCCGTCCCTCTGGTGAGGTTGAGCAGGGTGGTCTCCACGCTGTCGGAGAGGGTGTGGGCGGTGGCGATTTTGCCCAGGGGCAAACTGCCCTTGGGGCAAGCCCGGTCAAAGAAGGCGTAGCGCTCCTCCCTGGCGCAGAGCTCCACCGACTGCCTCCGCTTTTTGGCGAGGGCGGCGATATCGACGCGCTCCACGGTGAGGGGGATGTCCAGCTTTTTGCAGAGGGTTCGTACAAACGCCTCATCCCTCTCGCTCTCCTCCCCCCGCAGCAGGTGGTTGAGGTGGAGTGCCCTCAAGGTAAGACGCTTCTCCCCCGCCATTTGGCGCAAAAGAAACAGCAGGGCGACGGAGTCCGCCCCGCCGGACAATCCGACTGCGACCTCGTCACCCACTGTGAGCATATTGTATTTTTGAATGGCGTCCTTTCCCTTACCGATCATTCCGGTACAGCTCCAGACTGGAAAATTTCGTGTGTTCTCCGTCCCAGGCCATCTGCACCGTGCCGGTCTCGCCGTGGCGGTTCTTCGCGACGATGCACTCCGCCACGTTCTGCTCCTCGCTCTCCCGGTTGTAGTAAGCGTCCCGGTAGAGGAACATGACGCTGTCCGCATCCTGCTCGATGGAGCCGGACTCGCGGAGGTCGGAGAGCATGGGCCGGTGGTCGGTGCGGGATTCCGGCCCGCGGGAGAGCTGGGACAGCACGATGACAGGCACGTCCAAATCCTTGGCCATAATCTTGAGGGAGCGGGTGATCTCGGAGACCACCTGCACCCGGTTGTCCGAGCGGCCCGTGCCGCTCATCAGCTGGAGGTAGTCGATGATCACAAGACCCAAATCCTTCATTCTGCGGAGCCGGGCCTTCATTTCGGGCACCGTGATGCCCGCACTGTCGTCCACGTAGATGGGGGCCTGGGCCACCTGCTGGGCGGAGGCCGCCAGCTTGACCCAATCCTGGGTGCTCAGCTCCCCGGTGCGCATCTTGTTGCCCTGCACCAGGGCGTCGCTGGAGAGGATGCGCTCCACCAGCTGTTCCCGGCTCATCTCCAGTGAAAAGACCGCCACCTTTTTGCCCGTCTTCACCGCCACGCTGGTGGCGATGTTGAGGGCGAAGGAGGTCTTGCCCATACCGGGGCGGGCCGCCACCAATATCAGGTCGGAGCGGTTGAGCCCGGTGAGCAGCTTGTCCAGCCCGGCAAAGCCGGTGGGCAGGCCCACATAGCGCTCCCGCTCGTCGCCGGAAAGGCGCTGGAGCCGGTCGTAGATGCCCAGGATGATGCTGTCGATGCGCTGAAGGCTGGAGCTCTCCCTGCCCTGGCGAATATCAAAAATGCGCTGCTCCGCCGCGTCCATGAGCATCTGTGCATCGTTGCCGGGGTCGCGGGAGTTGTCGATGATGTCCCTGGCCGCTGAGATGAGGCTGCGCACATAGTGCTTCTCCCGCACAATGCGGGCATAGGCCTCCACGTTTTTGGTGGAGGGCACGATTTGAATGAGTTGTGCCAGGTAGATGCGGGCGTCGGCCTCCTGCTCGAACACCCGCTCAACCACGACGTGATCCAGCACCGTGACGTGATCCACGGGCTGGGCAGTGGTGAACAGATTTGTCATAATCTCGAAGATGCGGCCGTTTTCCTGGCGGTAAAAGCTCTCGGGGCGCAGCTGATCCAGCACCAGTGCCAGGCAGCCGGAATCCACCAGCACAGCGCCCAGCACAGACTGCTCGGCCTCCAGGCTATAGGGGAGCTCCTGCGCGAGGAGCTCCGGGCTGTAAGAAAAATCGGATTGTGCCATTTTTTCTTCCTTTTATTTCGTTGTCTTTGGAAAGACAGACTATTTGTTATAAATGAGTTCCATCGTGGGAAATAGAAAAACTGCACCCATATTTCTGACCATCAATCGAAAATGTAATCAGGTATATTCTGTCTTCCACTTCATTTACACTTCCAAAAGCATTATTGGGGGATTCATGTGATTCCTTTATTTCATAGTAAAACGTACTGTCTGACCCTTTACTTATTTCGGTTTCAAACAGAAGTAAATTTGATATGTAATCATCCATGTAGTCTGTTATTTTTATTGTTTCCGCATCAATGCCGCTGATAAAGAAACCAGTCCAGTATCTCATATATGTTTTGGGTTTCCCGGTTGCATTGACAAGATTTGATGCATCCGCATCGCTTGCCAGCAATGTTGGCGTCAATTGCAAAGCATCGACATCATAAAATGATACGGTAACATTTGGGATGCCATTTTGCATGGACTCACTTTCGCTTTGCTCACCTGACACATCGCTCTGTCCGCTGGAGGCAGCGCTTTCGGGAGGCTCCGTTCCGCTTTGTTCGCTGGAAGCGACACTCTGAGAAGATTCTGCATTACCAGAGATGTCACTTTGGGAGGATTCCGCTTCACTTTGCCTGCTGGAAGCACTGCTCCGGGAAGGCTCGCTTTCGCTCTGCTCACTGGAGACTGAGCTCTGCGACAGTTCCGCTTCACTTTGCTCGCTGCCATTGTTCTGCCCACTGCATGCCGACAATGAGAATGCCAAAAGAATTGACATTGCAACAACGAAGCATTTCATTTGCGTTTCCCTCAATCATTCAAGCGAAATAGGAAGATACATCGGCAGTCAGGCTTACCCTTCTTCGCCCACCATCACATAGAGCTGCGTGGTGATCCCCGCGTACAGCTTGATCTCCGCCGTGAAGGTGCCGAAGGACTTGATATCCTCCTCCAGACCGATCTTGCGCTTGTCCAGCTCCACGCCCAGCTGCTTCTTCACCTCGTCGGCGATCTCCTTCGCGGTGACCGAGCCGAACAGCTTGCCGCCCTGGCCCGCCTTGGCTGTGATCTTGATCGTCTTGCCCTTGAGCTTCTCGGCCAGAGCATTGGCGTCATCCAGCTCCGACTGCTTTTTGCGCTTGGCGGAATCCTCCTTGTTTTTGAACTCCGCCATGGCCTGGGCGTCCGCCACTTTGGCCAATCCCTTTTTGATCAGGAAGTTCTTGGCGTAGCCGTCCGAAACATTGACCAAATCCCCGGCCTTGCCGCTCCCCTGTACATCCTGCATGAGAATTACCTTCATGATAGAATCTCCTTTCTGTTGCGTCGCAATCGCGTCTATTCCTCTTCGATCTCCTTGACCGCCGCTGTCTTTTCCACCAGCTCCGCGGCCTCGGAGGCCACATCGGTGGGGGTTGCGTCGGCGGAGACGAAGTCGCTGTCAAAATCGGTGGGTCTCTGCTCCGGCGGCAGAGACTCATAGTAGTGCCGGATCGCCCCCTGCACCCGCGCCTTGATCTCGTCTGTGGTGCCGTCTGTAAACTGCGCCGCCGCCATGGTGGGGTGACCGCCGCCGCCCAGCTGCTCCATGATGACCTGAACATTCAGCGCCCCCATAGAGCGGGCGGACACATTGATCAAACCGTCGTAGTAGTAGATGACGAAGGAGGCGCTGATCCCGCTGATGTTCATCAGGTCGTCCGCAGCCTGACTCGCCACGATGCGCATGCCCTCGAACTGCCGGTCGGTGACGGCGATAGCGCAGTGGAAGAAGGTCTCCGCCTCCGCCACAATGGCCGCCTTCTGCTGATAGCTCTCGATGGAGGAGGTGAACATGGAGCGCACCGCAATGGTGTCCGCCCCCATCTTGCGCAGCCAGGCCGCGGCCTCAAAGGTGCGCACGCCGGTGCGCATGATAAAGTTTTTGGTGTCAAGCGTGATGCCGGAGAGCAGTGCCTCCGCCTCCAGCTTGCCGATCTGGGGCCGCTCGGGCAGATACTGAATCAGCTCGGTGACCATCTCCGAAGCGGAGGAGGCGTAGGGCTCGTGGTAGAAGATGACCGCATTGTCGATAAAGCCCACCAACTTGCGGTGATGGTCGATGACCACCACGTTCTTGCAGGCCCGGTAGAGCTCCTCCGACTCCAGTATATTCGGCACGTGAGCGTCCACGATAATGAGCACTGTGTTTTGGTTGACCGCCTTGATGGCCTCGGCCGGGGGACGGAAATCCTGGTCGCTGTAGCCGCCCTCCCGCAGGGTTTGAATCAGCTGGCCCACCAGGTTGCGCTGGGGGTCAATGCAGATGAAGGAGGGCTTGTTCATCGCCCGCACCGCCGCCAGCATGCCCACCGCGGCGCCCAGGGCGTCCAGGTCGGCGAAGCGGTGGCCCATGACGATAACGTTGCTGGCGCCCTGGATCAGCTCACCCAGGGCGGAGGCTATGATGCGGGTCTTGACCTTGGTGCGCTTTTCCACGCCCTTGGAGACGCCGCCGTAGAAGTCGTAGCCGTTCTGGGTGCGGACAGCCGCCTGGTCGCCGCCGCGGCCCAGGCACATGTCCAGCGCCTGGGATGCCATCGACTCCGAGTCGGCCAGGTCGGCAGCTTCCCGTCCCAGGCCGATGGAGAGGGTGGGCTGGAGACGGCCTGTCACCTCAATTTCCCGCACGGCGTCGAGAATATTAAACTTGCTGTCGATAATCTTTCGGATGCCCCGCTCCTGGATGACGACCATGAAGCGATCCCGCTCGATGCGGGTGATAAAGCCGCTGTTTTTGTTGAAATATCCCTCTACAATCCGCTCGATCTGGCCCATGAGCTGGGCCCTCTCCACGTCCTTGTAGTCCTGCATGATCTCGTCGTAGTTATCCACCAACACAAGGGCGATGGAGGGCTGGGTCTGATAGTATTCCTCGGTGTAGTGCTTGAGCTCGGTGTCGTCCACCAGGTTGATCAGGGCAATGTCTCCGCCATTTCTGCGGCCCAGTGTGACAAAGGCGGTGTAATTCCGCTCGTTCAGGCTGACATTTTCCCCCGCGGGGCCGCTGGATTTGGAGATATCCAGGCCCGGAAACAGCTCAGAGAGGAGCTCCCCCCGCATTTCCCGGCCCTCCAGCACCCTGTCCCGGCAGGTGTCGTTGTACCAGACAATCTCGCCGTCGTACACCGTGATGGTGGGGACGTCGGTATCGATGAAGGAGTCCGTTCCGGCGTAGCGCACGCCCTCGGCGATGTCGCCCAGCAGGTCGCTGGATTTGCGCAGCGCGCTCCGCAGCAGCACGACCACCAGCAGGAAGATCAGCGCGGTGAGGATGGCCGCGGCCACAAAAAACTTGGGATCGGCTGCAAAAACAATGCCGCAGAGCAGGACGCACAGCGCCATCAACAGAATTACCAGGGGAGTAAAAAGCTTGTAGCTCTTGTTCACAGCGCCACCTCCTCCGCAAAATTACATATATGTTAGTATATCACAAAACGCCCGCACAAAACAACAGCAAGAAGGCCGAAGTCGGTCTCGCCGACGACGGCCTCCTGATTCATTTATATCGGTCAGTAAACTAAGCTCGCTGCGCCGATTTCACCGTATTGTGCATCAGCATTGTGATGGTCATGGGTCCCACGCCACCTGGCACAGGGGTAATCCAGCCCGCCACCTCCGAGACCGCGTCGAAATCCACATCGCCGCAGAGCTTGCCGTTTTCGTCCCTGTTCATGCCCACGTCTATCACCACCGCACCGGGCTTGACCATGTCTGCGGTGATGAACTTCGCCTTGCCGATGGCCGCCACCAGGATATCCGCCCGGCGGGTGTGAGCTGCCAGGTCTTTGGTGCGGCTGTGGCAGATGGTCACGGTACCGCTGCGGTGGAGCAGCAGCATGGCCATGGGCTTTCCCACAATGTTGCTGCGGCCGATCACCACGCACTCCTTGCCCTCTATTCCAACGCCGGTGGAGTCGATCAGCTCCATCACTCCGGCAGGGGTGCAGGGCAGATAGTTGTAGTCGCCGATCATGATAGCGCCCACATTGCGCTCAGAAAAGGCGTCCACGTCCTTGTCCGGGTCGATGGCGGCGATGACAGCTGCCTCGTCGATCTGGCCGGGCAGGGGAAGCTGCACCAGAATGCCGTGGATGTCGGGCTTGCTGTTGAGCTCGTCGATGAGGGCGATCAGCTCCTCCTGAGAGGTGCTCTCGGGCAGGTCGTACTGCTCGGAGTGAATGCCCAGCTCGGCGCTGGCCTTGGCTTTCCTGCCCACATAGGCCTTGGAGGCCTGGTTGTCGCCAACCAGCACCACGGCGAGGCCAGGGGTGATTCCCTTTGCCTTCAGTGCCTCAATTTCGGTTTTCAGCCCCTCGCGGTAGGCCGCCGCCACTGCTTTGCCGTCAATCAGCTTTGCCATCGGGCGACTCCTCCTCCAGTACAGCCGCTTCCTCCGCGGTTTCGACGGCTTCTTCCTCCGCTGCGGTGTCGGGAAGCAGGTCGGAGGGCTCCTCGTCGGTTTCCTCCATCTTCTCCCCAGCGGCTTCGCCAAGAGCCTCCTCCTCGGCCAAATCCTCTTCCTCGGCCTGGTGGGCGGCGTCCTCATTCTCTTCTTCTATCAGCTCTTCATCGGACTCGTCGTCGGAGTCATCCGATTTCTTTTTATCGCTGTCGGAATCCTTCTCGTCCTTTTCGCTGTCCTTATCTTTCTTCTTGTCAGGGTAGAAGGTGCCTGCCAGTACGGCCTGCCCCTCCTCAGTGTCCACATACAGCTTGAGGTAGTCGGGGTCGGCCTCCCGGCGGATGCGGGAGAAGATGGCGATGAGCGCCACCACCGCAAACAGGAAGCAGAGCAGCGCCACCAGCTGGGAAACCCGCACGCTGCCCATGAGCAGGCTGTCGGTGCGAAGCCCCTCGATAAAGAAGCGGCCAAGGCCGTACCAGCCCAGGTAGATAAGGGAGAGCTCGCCGTCGAAGCGGCGGCGTTTTGTCAGAAAGGCGATCAACAGGAAGCCCAGCAGGCACCAGACCGATTCATAGAGGAAGGTGGGATGCACGGGCATGGTGGGGTCGATGTTCATGCCCAGCGCGCCCAGCGACTCTTTGTTTGCGGTGAGATAGGAGACGATGGCCGGGCTGGTCATCCCCCAAGGGAGGGTGGTATTGCCGCCGAAGGCCTCAATATTGATAAAGTTGCCCCACCGGCCCACGGCCTGGCCCAGCATGATGCCGCCCAGGGCGAGATCCAGCATGGGGAGGAACTTGACCTTCCGCAGCTTTGCGCCCAGCCATCCACCCAGCACGCCGAAGATGATGCCGCCGTAGATGGCGAGGCCCCCCCGCCGCACGTTGAAGATGTCCAGCAGATTATCCTTGTAGTCCTGCCAGGTGAACACGACGTAGTAGAGCCGCGCACCGATCACGCCGCAGATGACAGCGATGAGCAGCACATCGAACACCCGGTCGCTGTCAAGGCCAAAGCTCTTCACCCTGCTCATGACATAGACGATACCCACCACAAAGGCCAGCGCGATAATGATGCCATACCAGTAGACCGCAAAGCCCCCGATCTGAAAGGCGACCCGATCCAGCTCCAAAGTCAGCCCCAATCCGGGAAAGGATAAGGTTTGTTCCATAAAGTCAATCATCCCCTCTGAAAAGAAGTAATTATTTCCAAATTGTCGGCATCGCCGATTCGATCATCATTATAGCACAGGAAGCCCTATTGTACAAAGCGAATTTGCCGGAAAAGAAAAGCCCCCAATATAAATAGGGGACTTATTTGTGTTGATTTTCAGCCGGTTACATGCCGCCCAAAAAGTAGCTGTCGGTGAGCAGCCAGTGCTCGCCCTGCAATCGCAGCTCCAGCATCTGTTCGCCGTTTTCCTGGCCCACAAGGGTGGTCTCCATCCCCACCTGAATGACGCCGCTTCCAAAGGTCAGCAGACGCAGGGTGCCGATCTTCCACTTCCCCATGGTGAGGGGATCTCGGGAGAGATCGGTGCGCAGGTAGAGGGCATCGTTCACACTGCGGTACAGCTCATCCTGCCGGATGGTCTCGTAACGGGCATCGGCAGTTGTCTCCGATGCAAAGGTGGCGGCCCAATAGAACTGCACATCCTCCACCGTGGGGAACTGCTCCTCCTCCACCAGATAGTAGAGGGTGCCCGTTTCCGGGTCGGAGAAGACGGTGTCCGGGTCGGTGGCAAGCTGACCGCCGCCCGCTTCAGCGCATTGCTGACTATGACGGTGGCGTCCGCCACCTTGGCCGGGTCGGTGATATCCTGGGGAGGAAGGGAAGAGGCGGAATCTCCGCCCGTGGAATCTCCGCCCGCGGAACTTTCACCTGCGGAGCCCTCACTGTCACCGCTGCCCAGGGGAACCTCCGGGTCGGAGAGGGCCTCCTCCACAGTGGGGGCGCTCTCCTCCGAGGAAGAGGGCGGGGTGCGGGTTTCGCAGCCTGTCAGCAAAGTCGAGAGCAAAAGCCCAACAGAAAGTAAAATAGCTGTCAATGGGATCGATTTTTTCAATGGCCGTCCGGTCTGGTAGCAGACCGTGCCTCCTTTCGGGAATCGGTTTATAAATGAAGCCGCCTTTTGCCCTCTAAATCTTTCTCGCCTTGATCACAAAGGACAATGGGAACATCTTCGCTCTTTTGACAAAGCTGCTGTTTTCGTCCGCGGCCTGCACCAATTCGCTGTCGGTCTCTTCCACCAACTGCTCGATGGCGAATCCTGCTTTTATCAGTGCATTTATATAGGTCGACAGCTTGCGGTCAGACAGCCGCAGCTCACCGTTGCTGAAATCGAGGGGCACCGTGTACAGGGATTCATCGAAATAGCATTTCTCAAACTGAAACCCGGTTTCTCCTGTGGCGACGCACTTGTGTATGGGGTGCGACCAGCTGAAGATAAATACGCCGCCCTTTTTCAGGTAGGAAGCGACACGGCGGAAAGTGCCATCGAGATCGGTTGTCCAACCGATAGCGTAGATCGAATAGACAAAGTCAAAATAGTCCTCGGGTACGCCGCAGCTTTCCTCCATAGGGGAGCAGATCAGCTTCGCTGAGAGGCCGCATGCCTCCAGATTTTGTCTCGCCCTCTCCAGCTGATTCTGCGAGATGTCCATGCCCCACAGTTCAGCTGCACCGCGTTCCCCCTGATATTGCAGGGATTCACCGTTTCCGCAGCCGATCTCCAGCAGCTTTTTCCCTGTGACATCTCCAAACAGCCGACAGCGATCCTCCGTGACAAACGCCCCGTAAAGGGGCAGCACAATCGCCCCCAGAACGTCGTTCCCCTGCGAATCCCAATAGGCGCTGTTGATCTGGTATACGGATTCTTTTTCCATATCCTACTCCCCGCTGCGCACAATCGACACTGTGCACTTTTCGGGATCGAACTCCTCCACAAGGTGCCGTTGCAGCTCCTCGGGGGTGACGTTCGCCACCGCCTCCAGAATATCGTAGGCGTCCTTTCCGGCAAAGTGGGAGGACAGCAGCATCCTGGCCATGGCGGTCACGCCGCCGAACATGCCGATGAAGCGGCCGTAGGCGGATTTTTTGCAGCTCTCGAAGTCCTCGGGGACAAAGCCCTCCTTTTGCAGGCGGGCAATCTCCTCCACAATCGCCTCGTGCACCTTTTCCGGCTCCCGGCTCTCCCCGCTGAACAGCGAATAGGCGTGGCCCCGGCCATATTCCGCGCCCGAGGAGAAGGTCGCGTTGATCAGCCCCTGGTCGTAGAGGCGGCGGTAGAGAGGCGAAGCCTCGCCGATGAGAATGTCCATGAGGATGTCGTGGGTGGCGCTTTTCAAAAACGCCTCTCCCTCCGGCATGGGGCGGTGCTTGAATCCGATGTTGAACAGCGGCAGCGCCACGGGCAGCTTCTGCTCCACCAGGGGCTTGAAGACACTCTCCGGCTCCTCTGGCACGATGCTCTCCACCTCAAAGGCGGGGGCGGCTTTCAGGATGCGGTCGCAGGCGTCCAGCACCACCTGGGGTTCAAAGTTGCCCGCCACAACCAGTACCATGTTGCGCAGGTTGTAGAAGGTGTTGTAGCAGCGGTAGAGGAGGTCGGCGTCGATTTTTGCAATGGATTCCACTGTGCCCGCTATGTCGATGCGCATGGGGTTGTTGTGGTACATCCCCGCCAGCATGTTGAAAAAGACCCTCCACTCCGGGTCGTCCAGATACATGTTGATCTCCTGGCCGATGATGCCCTGCTCCTTCTCCACCGTCTGCTGGGTGAAGTAGGGGTGGGTGACGAAGTCCAGCAGAATCTCGATGGATTCGTCGAACTTGTCGGTGCAGGAGAAGAGGTAGGCGGTGCGGTCAAAGGAGGTGTAGGCGTTGGCGCTGGCCCCCGTCTTGGCGTAACGGGAAAAGGCGTCGCCGTCCTCACTCTCGAACAGCTTATGCTCCAGAAAGTGGGCAATGCCCTCGGGCACCGTGACAAAGTCCGCGTCCTTCCCGGTTTTGAAGGTGGTGTCGATGGAGCCGTACTTGGTGGCAAACAGGGCGTAGGCACTGCGGAAGCCCTCCATGGGGCAGAGCAGAACCTCCAGCCCGGAGGAATGGGTGATTTTCTGGTAACCCTCGCCCAGGCGGGGGGATTGGATAGTAGCCATTACGCTTCCTCCTTTTCGTCATCGTTGCCCGTGAGGAAGTAGACAGTGTCCAGGCTGACAGACTTCGCCGCCTCGATCACCTGCTCCCGGGTGACCGCCCGGAGGGATTCGATATCCTCGGCGGGGGTGAGCTCCTGTCCCCGCAGTGTCTGGCTCAGATACCAGCTCTCCAGGCCGGAGAGGCTGTCCCCCACGGTATTGAGGCCGCCCTCCACCACCAGCTTGGTGTTCTGGAGCTCCTCGTCGATGAAGTCCCCCTGCTGTACCAGTTCCAGCTGGTGGAGAATCTCCGCCTCGGCCTTGTCACGGTTGGCGGCCTCGATGCCGCTGTTGATGAGCATCATGCGATTCACAACATCCATCTGCGCGCCGCAGTAGTAGCAGAGGCTCAGCTTCTCCCGCACGTTGAGGAACAGCTTGGAGAAAGTCGTTCCGCCGTAGAGGGCGGAAAAGATGCGGGCGGCGGACTTTTTCTCCATGGAGTCCAGCCCCTTTACCCGCAGGCCCATCACAAGCTTAGCCTGGGTGAGCTCCATGCGCTCCTCCAGCTCCCGCACGCTCTCCGCCACTTCCTTCATGGGCAGGATGGCAAAGTCGACCGGGTTGCGTCGCGGGCTCGCAAAGCGGCTGCGGAAGGTCTCCAGTGCGCTGTCCGGGCTGCCGGAGCCGGTGAAGAATATCTCCACCACGGCGGTTTCGATCATGCGCCGCCAGGCCTTTCCGGCGGAAGACGGGGTGATTGCAGCCGCGCGCTCCACGTCGCCGTAGCGGTTCACGGCCACCGGCTCTCCCTCGCACATCACCTCCACACAGCGGGTGACGGCGTAGGAGCGTTTATCGTTGATCTCCGCCTCGATGCTGTCAATGAGATACTGGCGCTCCAGCTCCACATCGGTGGCCGGGAATGCGCCGTCGGCATCCAGGTTGGGATCGAGGAGCAGGTCGCTGAGCAGCGCGGCGCAGCGGGCAGTGATGTCCTCCCCGTCCAGGGCGAAGCGGTTGTCCACCGAGGCGATGGAGAGATTGATCATCTGGTAGCCGTTAAACTTGCCCACGTCACCGCCCAGCGTCGCCCCATACAGATCGTTCAGGGTGGCGTTGAGGGCGGTGAAGTCGGGGATATTCTTACTGCCTTTGCGCAGCAGAAAGGGCAGAACGGCGTTCTCGGAGGCTGTCTCCTCCCGAAGGGGGAGGATGCAGTAGACCGCCAGCCGGTTGAGCTTGAACTTGGGGTCGGAAATGCTGTTGAAGTGCACTTCCCCGCCCAGGGAAACACGTTTTAGCGGATGGCTCATACCAATACTCATTCCTTTACCGAAAAAATCTCATTCAAGTATAACATGGCGGAAATTGTTTTGCCATAAACGGGGAGATTGTTCACGATTCCGTCACGCTGTGTTTTCTTTCTGTGCGAAACCGCCCGGTCAACGATCCCTGCTGCAAAATATGCCCCTGCATGGCGGCCAGCAAGTCGCGCTTTTTGGCGCTGCCGGGCAGGTTCAGCGCGCTGTCCAGGACATAGACGTCGAACTGGTAGCGGTGAGACCAGTTGAAGGGCGGCTTTGGCCCGCGGTAGCGGTTCTTCCCGTAGCCTCTCCCCTGCATGGCGCCGCCCAGTCCGGTGACAGTCTCTCCGTGGGGGATGTCTTCCGGGATGACCTCCATCACAGGGATATTCCAGAGCAGCCAATGGTTGTAGGCTGGAATGGGATGGTCAATATCATTCATGACAACGGCCAGAGTCCGGGCGTTTTCGTCGATGCCGGACAGGCGCAGCTCAGGGGAGATATCCTCCCCCCTTCCGGTGTATTTGACGGGAATTTTACCGCCGTCCTCAAAGGCGGGGCTGGTGACTGCAAGAGCGTTCATTGTGAGACCTTATCCTTTCGCTGTGTCGAGACGTAGTTGTCCGCTGTCCTGTTGTAAATGAGATCACTCTTCAAAACCCAACTGTTAATACCGTTTCCCGCGCCAAGCAGGACATAGTCGCCACTGACTTGCGAAACGGTGTGGGGCACGGCTCTTACGCTGAGCGGTACGGATAAAAAAGACTCTTCCCCTGCTACTATATAGCTGGAATATTTCCCTGCTATTACCACCGGATCTCCCGGTTGAAAGTTGTCAGCGCCAAAAATCGGTGTTTTACTGCGGTAAATCATCTCGCCCCCGGTCATGTCGAATACCATATAAATGTCGTCCTTTGTCCGGAGGTAATACAGGCTGTTGGCATAGTCGATAAAGCTGTCTTCAATCCAAAACACACCGTCTGTCGTGTACTCGTATTCCCCCTCCAGCAGTTTGCCGACGATCAATTCACTGATATCATACTTTTTCAGCAGCTTGTCCTTGTGATAGAAATATAGCCCGGGGAAATCTCCCCTAATTTCCGTGTAGGTGCTTTCGAAGTCGTACGGTTCGGAGCCGTAGTACTCATCCACCCGGTACATCGCATCACCAGAAAACAAGTGAGCAACATGAAAACCTGTGATATATTTTGAACTCATATACTAGCATGGGAGGATTCAGACTTGTATAAATGCCCGTTTCTAAGCCAAGGTTCGGTTCGCTGTATGGATCATTTATATAGATAATATTTCCATTGAGCATACCAAAAGTAGATTCCTCTGGAGCTTCTTTTGGCTCTCCGTTGCCAAGCAAGCAAAGCCCGGATACCAAGAGCATGCACATAGCAATCGAGAGCGCTATTTTCCTCACATTATTTCCTCCTCTATTCTTTCTGCAGACTCCGAAAGTAGATGTGGTTCCCGTCTAAGTCCAGGAATTGCATGTTCCGCGCTCCCCAGGGCCGGGTGGTGGGAGGCTCCAGCACCGTGACGCCCATTGCAAGCAGCCGCACGTACTCCGCATCCACATCGTCAACCGTGAAGGCGAGGGCGATCCGGTCGTTCTCCCCGCTTTTAGGGGTACCGTTGTTGTAGACGGTGAGGCCCGTCCCCTCCGCGATGAGAACCTGGTGGACGGGATCGTCCGTGTCGGGGCCCGCCTCCAGCCCCAGCAGCGCCCTGTAAAAGTTAGCCAGGCGGACAACGTCGTTGGTCTCCAAACTCACTTCGCCGATTGTCATTTCCCCACCTCTACCTCTGCCTCCGCCCCGGTCTCCTTTTCCACCCGCCAGCGGGTAATCTTTCCCACCAGCTCATAGGGAATGGGCTTTGAAAGGGGAAGCTGCACCCCGCCCTTGGTGGTCTTGTATTCTTTGAGCTCCTCCGCGAAGGTCACTATCGCCTCAGGGGTGGGGTAAAAGCCGATGTGGTGCTTCTGGGCCGCGAAGTGCACGAGGTTGTGCTTCTGCCAGAAGGTGGGCATCTGCCAGCTCATTCGCTCCTCCGCCTCCGGGGCGGCCTCCCGGATGACCTTCCGCAGCTTGACCAGCAGCGGCCGAACCGCCTCCGGCTGGGCGGCAATATAGTCGTCTATTGTAGCAAATGTGGTTTTCTCCGCCATTGCGCTCATCCTTTCTGAAATAAAAAGAGACCGCAAAGCAAAAAGTTTCCCTTTGCTTGACGGCCCCTTGATTGGCGATACCTTATTTGACTTCGAACTTCTGGATGGCGGCCATGAACTCGCCGGCATCGTCGGAGTGAACGTTGACCTGGATGGGCTTGGAGAGGTCGAGGCTGAAAATACCCATGATGGATTTGGCGTCGACGGCGTAGCGTCCGGAGACAAGATCCACGTCGAAATCGTACTTGGAGACGATGTTCACAAATTCCTTCACGTCGTTGATTGTCCCGAGCAAAACATTGATAGTTCTCATAATAATAAAACAATCCTTTCCTTTTTATGTTGTTGTCCCGGGTGTGCGCCGATTCACTCAGTTTGGAACCTTCCAAGAGTCCGCCAACCGCCGTACACCTTGTTCTAACATACAATATATCAGTCTATGCGCCACCCCGTCAACCGGTATTTGAATTTCAGCCAGATTTTTACTATAATAACCACATTCCTCCCAGATTTTCCGGCAGGAACACGTTAATAAACTGTAACATCCTATAGAATTTTCAGATAATTTTTGTTTATAGCGACAGTCATCTTTTGAGAGAGAGGGATTCCCTTTTGCGAGCGGCTTTTTTTACCCTTGGCTGCAAGGTCAACCAGTACGAGACCTCCGTGCTCATCGAGCACTTCGCCCGTGACGGCTTTGAGATCGTCCCCCACGAGGACGAGGCGGACGTCTACATCCTCAACTCCTGCACAGTCACGGCGGGCTCCGACCGCAAGGGCCGCCAGATGCTGCGGCGCTTCCGCCGCCAGAACCCCTCCGCCGTGGTGGCCCTGGTGGGCTGCTTCCCCCAGGCCTTTCCGGATGCCGCGGAACGGCTGCCCGAGGCCGATATCCTCATGGGGGCCAGGGGCCGGGGAAGGCTGCTCGCCGCCGTCAAGGCGAGGCTGGCCGGGGGGGATCGGATTGTCGACATCACCCCCCACGAAAAGGGGGAGGAATTTGAGGAGATGAAGCTCTCCGCCTTCGCCGCCCACACCCGCGCCTTTGTAAAGATTCAGGACGGCTGCGAGCGCCGCTGCGCCTACTGCATCATCCCCACGGCAAGGGGGCCGGTGCGCTCCAAGCCCCTCCCGCAAATAGCCGAGGAACTGGAGGCGCTGGCCGCCGCGGGGCACCGGGAGGCCGTGCTGGTGGGCATCAACCTCTCCAGCTACGGCAGAGATACGGGACGCCGCCTCCTCTCCGCAGTGGAGACCGCCTGCGGGGTGAAGGTCATCGACCGCGTCCGCCTTGGTTCCCTGGAGCCGGAGCTGCTCAGCGGGGAGGATATTCACCGCATGGCCGCGCAGCCAAAATTCTGCCCCCAGTTCCACCTCTCCCTCCAGAGCGGCTGCGACGCGACCCTTCGCAGGATGCGCCGCCCCTATGACACGGCAGAGTACAGCCGCATTGTGGCGGAGCTGCGCGCCGCCTTCCCGAACTGCGCGATCACCACCGACATCATGGTGGGTTTTCCCGGTGAAACGGAGGAGGAGTTCCAGGAATCGGTGGACTTCGCGGCCAAAATCGGATTGGCCCGGGCCCATGTGTTCGCCTATTCCCGCCGCCCCGGCACCGCTGCCGCCGACATGCCCGATCAAATCCCCGAGCAGGAAAAGGCCGCCCGCAGCAGAAAAATGATCGAGGCCACAAATGAAACAAGGCGCGCCTTCCTGGAAAGCCAGGTGGGGCGCACCGTGCAGGTACTGTTCGAGACCCCCACCGCCGATGGCCGCTGGGAGGGCTACAGTGAGAACTACACCCCTGTGCGGGTGATCGCTCAGGAGTCGCCGGAGGGGAAGATTCTACCCGTCGCCATCACCTCTGTGGAGGAGGATGGGGAGGGGTGCAGCGGGGTTGTGGTCGGGGTTTAGTTTCGTGCAGCCCAAATACCCACACCTTGACATTCCAGTCCATTCTGATATCATTGGCATGCATTCGTCTGCGTTTTTGCGTGGGCGAATATTGCTGTTAGCGGGGCAATTTCTGTCGGCTATTTCAAATTGGTATGGAGGATAAAATTGAACCTTTTACTCAAATTGGGCCTGATCATGATAACCGGATATATCGGGGGAAAGCTGGCCAGTCTCGTAAAGTTACCAAATGTCACCGGATATTTGCTGGCCGGCTTGCTTTTGGGGCCGTCTTTGATTAACCTGGTCACCGTGCAGGATTCGGAGTCGCTGTCCATCATCAATGACGTTGCACTTTCCGCCATCGCCTTTAGCATAGGTAGCGAGTTTTTGATCAAAAACATGAAAAAACTGGGAAAGTCCATCGTAATCATCACCTTGCTGGAAGTGGTTGGCGCTGTATTAGTTGTATTTTCGATTATGTATTATGTGTTCAGACAGCCATTCGCGTTCAGCATTGTCATCGCCTCCATGTCAGCCGCCACAGCGCCCGCCGCAACGCTGATGGTTATCCAGCAGTATCGGGCGTCCGGGCCGCTGACCAAGACAATTCTGCCGGTCGTCGCATTGGACGATATCTTTGGGATTATCGTTTTTGGAATCGCCATCGCTGCGGCCAAAATTTCCGAAGGGGGCGCGCAGGGCTTTACGGCATGGACGTTTTTGCAGCCCTTTGCCGAGATAGCCGGTTCTATTCTTCTGGGCGCTGTTCTGGGATTCGCTTTGGCGTTTGTCAGCAAGCGGGCCAAAAATAAAGAAGAGCTGCTATTGTTGATCGTTGCAGCGATTGTATTGACTACAGGCCTCTGCACCTGGCTGGGACTGTCCTCCCTGTTGGCCTGCATTATGGTGGGCAGTGTCTTGTTTAATTTACACAGCCATCCCGTCCGCATTTCCTCCGCGATAGACGACTTCACGCCGCCAATTTATCTGCTGTTCTTCACCCTTGCGGGGGCCAGCTTGGATTTGAAAATATTGGCACAGGTCGGGCTGCTTGGCATTGCCTATATTCTTGCCCGCGCCGCAGGCAAAATGCTGGGGGCTTGGGCCGGTGCGAAAGTTATGAAATCAGAGCGCACCGTGCAGCGAAATCTCGGCCTTGCCCTGCTTCCCCAAGGGGGGATTTCCATTGGCCTTTCGGTTCTGGTACGTCAGCAACTGCCGGCCTATGCGGTTCCCATCACTACTACCATCATGTTTAGCGTGCTTGTTTTTGAAACGCTTGGGCCGATTTTTGCAAAAATAGCGATTCAAAAAGCCGGTGAAATCGGCGGTATGGATAAAAAAAGAAGTGGAAAAACGCTGACAAAGGAGGGCTAATCTATGTATGTGCTGTTCATCGTCCTAAATCTGGTAGATTATCTTGACGAAATTTTCATCAAATTTGTGGAAGCCGGTGTCGAAGGGGCCACCGTTGTTGACAGCCAGGGAATGGCCGGAGCCATTGCGGGCGCCCAGGAAAGCTCAGTCGCGTTCAATTTGCTCAAGCATTTCATCGATGATTGCAAGCCCTATAACAAGACCATATTTACCGTGCTCGAAAGCGAAGAGCAGACGGAAGCGGTCGTCGCCCTGGTAAAGGAAGTCCTGGGAAAAGACGCGAGGCAGGGCGCTGGCTTTATGTTCTCGCTCCCCATCGGCAACGTGTATAAGTTCGACGATTTGCAGTAACAGGCAACGAAAAGAATTGATATTTTGAGGTGGAGCCCATCCATGAATTTAGAACGCTATATCGCAAAGCAGTTCAGCAATCCAGCAGGGATGGGCGGCGGGATTATTTCTCTGATTATGAACAAGCAAAACCGCCCTCTGTACGAGGAGACGATTCGATTGCTCGCACCTTCTGACAGCGACAGCGTTCTGGATATCGGCTGTGGAAACGGCTATGTCCTCAAGATGCTTGCACGCCAAAGCAAGTGCTCCTCTACGGGCATAGACCCTTCGGAAAGCATTGTCAAGGCGGCGTCCCGGCGCTGCAGCCGGTATGTAAAAGAGGGAAGAATGGCACTCCTGTGCCAGGATGTGAGCGCGATGTCCTTTCCCGATCATTCTTTTGATAAAACCTATACAATTAACACGGTGTACTTCTGGGAAAACGTTGGTGATGCAATGTCCGAAATCCATCGTGTGCTGAAGCCGAACGGGCTTTTCATCAACACCCTCTATTCGGATGAGACTCTCTCCCGGTTTTCACACACAAAATATGGCTATAAGCGATTTGACCTGGAACAGCTCACGAGCGCCGGTGTAGCTGCCGGATTTTCTGTAAACGCTGTGACCATTTTGAACGGCACTGCCTATTGCGTCGTATATCAAAAATAGATATTTGCCATTCGCTACAACTCCACCGGCACGGCGTCCTCCAGCCATAGCCCGTCCGGCTCCACCCGGCAGCCCACCGCCGACACAATCACCCCGGCGGCCTTCGCCTCCCGCAGTGCGTCGCCGAATGCGGGATGGGTGCGGTCGTTGGGGGAAAACTGCTTCATTCCCCCCATCTGCACGACGAACAGCACCGCTGCGCCAAGGCCTTTTCCCACGGCGGCGGAGAGCTCCTCCAAATGCTTGACGCCCCGCAGGGTGGGCGCGTCAGGGAACAGGGCGGCGCCGTCCTCCTCCAGCGTCACCCCCTTCACCTCCAGCAGCACTTGGCCGCCATCCGTCTCCAGCAGAAAGTCCAGCCTGCTGGCCCCGTAGGTGTACTCCCGCCGAAAGCTCCGCACCGGAAAGGGAAGCCCGGGAATAGGCTGCCCGTTTGCCAGGGCCTCCCCCACCACACAGTTGGGGGCCTGGCTGTCCATGTTGATCAGCAGCTTCCCTCCGGGGATTTGCTTCTCCACCGCCACAAGGTCCCACAGCGTTTTGCGGACGGGATTTTCGCTCTTTTCCAACCAGACGGCCGCCCCGGGCAGCAGAAGCTCCCGGCAGCGGCCGGTATTTTTTACGTGCGCCACCTGTGCGCTTCCCTCCACTAACACATTGGCTATGAAGCGGTTGGGCCGGGAAAGAAAGATGGCGGGCGCGATATTCTGGTACTGCAACGGCAGCTTTCCCCCTTTAATTCAGTGTACGGGGCACTTGAGGCAGACTTCGTTTGCCAATTCCTGGGCGTGCTCAAAGGCATAGATGTTCTCCATCGTCACCATGGCGATGGCCTGCATGGCCTCCTTGGTGAAAAAAGCCTGGTGGGAGGTGACCAGCACATTGGGAAAGCTGATCAGCCTGGATAGCTCGTCGTCGTCCAGGATATCGTTGGACAAATCCTCAAAGAAGTAGTGCTCCTCTTCCTCGTAGACGTCCAGCCCCGCGCCGCCGATCTTCTTAGAGCGCAGCCCCTCAATCAGCGCCTCGGTGTCGATGAGCGCGCCGCGGGAGGTGTTGATGAGGACGACCCCATCCTTCATTCGAGCCAGGCTCTCCTTGTTGATCATGTGGAAGGTGTCGTTGGTGAGGGGGCAGTGAAGCGAGATCACGTCGGAGAGAGAGAGCAGCTCATCCAGCGTCACATACTCCAACCCTGCATCGGGGCTGGGGAAGGCGTCATAGGCGATGACCCGCATGCCGAAGCCCTTCATGATCTCGGCGAACAGCCTGCCGATGCGGCCCGTTCCCACCACTCCGGCCACCTTGTCCCGCAGGTCGAAGCCCATGAGGCCGTTGATGGAGAAGTTGTAGTCCCTGGTGCGGATGTAGGCCCGGTAGGTGCGGCGGTTCACCGAAAGCAGTAGCGCCGCCGCGTGCTCCGCCACCGCGGAGGGGGAGTAGGCCGGTACCCGGACAATCTTGATGCGGCCGTAGGCCGCCTTCAAATCCACGTTGTTGTAGCCCGCAGCCCGCAGGGCGATGAGCTTTACGCCATTTTCCACCAGCTGGTCGATGGTGGGTGCGGAAAGGTCGTCGTTGACAAAGGCGCAGACCGCATCGTATCCTTTGGACAGGTAGGCGGTCTCGGGGTTGAGCTTGTACTCGTAGTAGCGTATCTCGTAGCCGTATTCACCTGCAAGCCGGTCAAACCAGGTGCGGTCATAGGGTTTTGTGTCAAAAAAAGCTATCTTCATGCTGTGTGACCTCCTTTTTCAAATGCCGGAATGTTCGGAGTCCCCTCCGTTTACCTTTTTTGTGAAGAGGCGGCAACTCCCGGCTGAAAAATATTTATTATGTTTTCGTACAATCTTTCGGTTGTTAATAAATTGACAATTCATGGGGATTCGCCCGTGCGGCGGCTTTGCACTTTCGGGGCACCTGCATAATTGTTACCCTAATCATACACCGGGAGCGCTTCCTGTTCAAGCTGTTTTATTTTGTTCGCCCCGGGTTCCCAAATTTTGCCAAGATTTGCCAACTTGTCTTCTACCCTCTGTCGCTTTCATGGAGTAAAATGAAAGCGGTGGATTATCCCGAACGACGAACTCCCCCGGCGTGTGTCCAATATTAGACACTGCGGCGGCATTGACAACATATTGGGGGAAACTGTTTTGCGGCAAACTGTCGTTGCAGGATAGATAGATATTGGAAATGGAAGATCAGTGCTCAAGGGAGGAGCTTGCTTGTGAATTACGGATACTTCGACAACCCCGCGCGGGAGTACGTTGTCACCAGGGTGGACACCCCGGTGAGCTGGACGAACTACCTCGGCACCGAGGGGATGGTGGCCGTCGTCAACCAGACGGCGGGGGGCTATGCCTTTTACAAAAACGCCGAATACCACCGCATCACACGCTTTCGGGCCAACGCCATCCCCATGGACAGGCCCGGCCACTACATCTACCTGCGGGACGACGACACCGGGGAATTCTGGTCGGTGAGCTGGCAGCCCGTGGGCAAGCCTTTGGAGGAGGCCAGCTACACCTGCCGTCACGGCCTGTCCTACTCCAAGTACATCTGTGACTACAGCGGCATCACAGCCACCCAGACCCTCTTCATCCCCCGGGGTGAAGACGTGGAAATCTGGGATCTCACCTTGGAAAACCACAGCGGGCGACCCCGCAGCATCTCGGTCTTCTCCTACGCCGAGCTCTCCTTCCACCTCATCGACATGGACAACAAAAACTTCCAGATGAGTCTTTACGCCGCTGGGGCTGACTATGCCGACGGCGTCATTGAGCAGGATCTCCACTACGAGGAGAAGGGCTACCAGTGGTTTACAGCCGACTTTGAGCCCGTGGGCTTCGACACCGTGCGTGAGAGCTTCATCGGCCCCTACCATACCGAATCCAACCCTGTTGGAGTGGAGAGGGGTTTCCTCTCCTCCTCCGCCGAAAACGGCGGCAACCAGTGCACGGCCCTTCACGGCAAGTTCCAGCTAACCGACGGCCAAACGCTTCGCCGCGCCTTTTTCCTGGGCATGGGGCGCAGGGCGGAGGGAACCCGCGTGCGGGAGAAGTTCTCATCCCCCGAAAGCCGCGATGCAGCCCTCGCCGGATTGGCCGCTTTCTGGGAGGAAAAGCTCTCCGCCCAACAGGTGGATACCCCCAACGACAGCATGAACACCATGCTCAACTGCTGGAACCTCTACCAGAGCGAGATCAACGTCATGTTCTCCCGCTTCGCAAGTTTTATCGAGGTGGGCGGCCGCGTGGGCCTGGGGTATCGGGATACCGCCCAGGACGCCATGATGGTCATCCACTCCAACCCGGAAAAATGCCGGGAGCGTATTCTTCAGCTGCTGAGGGGACTCACCCGTGAGGGCTACGGCCTCCACCTGTTCGAGCCCGAGTGGTTCGAGCCCCACCAGGAACAGCAGAGCTTCAAGAGCCCCACCGTCATCCCCACCCCCGACAAGCAGAGCATGATTCACTCCATCAAAGACGCCTGCAGCGACGACGCCCTCTGGCTGGTCTCCACCATCGTGGAGTACGTGAAGGAGACGGGGGACAAAGCCCTCGTTGACATGCCGGCCTCCTACGCCGATGGCGGGGAGGACACCGTATACGACCACATGAAGACCATCCTTGACTTCTCCACCCGCATGGTGGGCCGCCACGGCATCTGCCAGGGGCTTCGGGCCGACTGGAACGACTGCCTCAACCTGGGCGGCGGCGAGAGCGCCATGGTCAGCTTCCTCCATGTCTGGGCGCTGCGGAACTTCTGCGACCTGGCCCGCTACCTGGGCCGGGAGGAGGACGCTGCGAAATACAGCGAGACCGCCGACAAGGTCTCCGCCCTCTGTGAGGATGTCCTGTGGGACGGCCGCTGGTACCTCCGCGGCTTTACCAAGGAGGGCAGGGCCATCGGCACCGACCATGACCTGGAGGGCAAGGTTCACATGGAGTCCAACACCTGGGCGGTGGTGTCCGGCGCCGCCACAGAAGAGCGGGGTATTCGCTGCATGGATTCCGTGTACGAGTACCTCCACACCCCCTACGGCCTGCTGCTCAACGCCCCTGCCTACACCGTGCCGGACGACAGCATCGGCTTTGTCACGAGAGTTTACCCCGGCCTCAAAGAGAACAGCTCGGTGTTCAGCCACCCCAACCCCTGGGCCTGGGTGGCCGAGTGCATGCTGGGCAGGGGCGAGCGGGCCATGGAGTTCTACGATTCCCTCTGCCCCGCCAACCAAAACGACATCATAGAGGTTCGCCAGAGCGAGCCCTACAGCTACTGCCAGTTCATCTGCGGCAGGGAGCACAGCGCCTTTGGCCGTGCCCGGCACCCCTTTATGACCGGCAGCGGCGGCTGGGCCTATTACGCTGCAACCCACTACATGCTGGGCATCCGGCCCGGCTTCGACGAGCTCATCATTGACCCCTGCATTCCCGCGGCCTGGGATGGCTTCCGGGCAGTCCGCAAGATCAGGGGCACGACATACCACATCGCGGTGGAGAACCCCGACCATCGCTGCCGCGGCGTGAAGGAAATCCTGTTGGATGGGGAATCAGTTGACAAACTCGCTGTGCTGGCGGACGGGAACAGCCACAGCGTGAAGGTAATACTAGGATAATGTATGTTGATTTAGCCGGTGCGGGTAAAAGAAAAGCGGCAGGATGTTCGGCGGAAAAGGAAAAGGGGCAGAGCTGGCTGGATAAGCTGTTCGGCAAATCCCCGTCCACCGAGCAGGCGGTTGTGCCCGCACTGGAACGCAGGGCCGCCGCCGGAAAGGATGCAGATAACATGATACAATTCGGAACCGGCGGCTGGCGAGCGGTCATCGGCGACGGCTTCACCAAAGCCAATGTGCAGATTCTGGCAACCGCCATCGCCCACAAGATGGAGCACGAGCAGCTGGCGGAGGCGGGCTTTGTCATCGGCTACGACCGCCGCTTTCTCAGCGAGGAGGCGACCCGCTGGGCGGCTGAAGTCTTCGCGGCCCACGATATCCACTGCCGGGTGATCAACAAGGCCAGCCCCACGCCGCTGATCATGTTCGCGGTGAACTGGTACAACCTCCCCTACGGCATGGCGGTGACCGCCAGCCACAACCCCGCCGTCTACAACGGCGTCAAGGTGTTCATGGACGGCGGCAGGGATGCCGACGAGCAGGCCACCCAGGATTTCGAGCGCTATATCGCGGGGGTCGACCCCGAGGATGTGGAGACCGTTCCCTTTGAAAAGGGTGTGGAGCGGGGCCTCATCGAGCTTATCGACCCCATGAACGACTACATTGACAGCATCCTGTCCGCGGTGGACGTGAGCGCCATCCGCGGGGGGCGGCTGAGAGTGGTGCTCGACCCCATGTACGGTGTCTCCCGCACCGCGCTGCAGACCATCCTCTTCACCACCCGCTGCGACGTTGACGTCATCCACGAGCGCAGGGACACCCTCTTCGGCGGGCGTCTCCCCGCCCCCAATGTCAAGACTCTGGCGGGCCTGACCAACTATGTGGAGGAAAACGGCTGCGACATCGGCATCGCCACCGACGGCGACGCCGACCGCTTGGGCGTTATCGACGACAAGGCGGAGTTCCTGCACCCCAACAAGATACTCGCCCTGCTCTACTACTACCTGCTGCGCTACAAGGGCTGGAAGGGCCCCGTGGTGCGCAATCTCGCCACCACCCACCTGCTGGACCGCATCGCCTCCGAGTTCGGCGAGACCTGCTACGAGGTGCCGGTGGGCTTCAAGTACGTTTCGGCCAAGATGCTGGAGACCGGCGCGGTCATCGGCGGCGAGTCCAGCGGCGGCCTCACTGTGCGGGGGCATATCCAGGGCAAGGACGGCATCTACGCCGCCACCCTCCTCATCGAGATGCTGGCCGTCACGGGGCGGAAGCTCAGCGAACTGTGGGAGGAGATCGAGCAGAGCTACGGCCACTACGAGATGATCGAGCGGGACTACCGCTTCTCCCACGAAAAGCGCCGGGAAATTGAACAGCTGCTGCTGGGCGACCGAATGGTGCCCGTCTTCCCAATGGAGGTTCGCCAGATCAGCTATATGGACGGCTGCAAGGTGACCTTTGGGAACGGCGGCTGGATCATCGCCCGCTTTTCCGGCACCGAGCCCCTGTTGCGCATCTTCTGCGAGATGGGCAGCGCGAAGGAAGCCGACAAGATCGCCGATGTCATGGAGGCTTTTTTGGAGCTAAACAAAGCGGAATAGAATCAAAGGTAATATTGAACGAAAAAAGAAGCTGAACGGAGTGTTCAGCTTCTTTTTGTTTGGCTTTTATTTCACCTGTCACTTCTTTTCTATCGGTATCCAAATCTCCACAATAGAGCCCGCCTCGCTGCCGTTGAAGCGCTCGTCATAGTACTCCACGCAGAAGTGCACATCCCCCAGCAGCCGCTCGGAGTAGCCCTGACTGTTGGTTGCCAGCCACTCGTTCATGGCGCTGTTTTCACTATCATAACCCTTGGCGACGTAGACGTCGAAGGAGGCATACTGGGTGGCGGGCAGCTTGATAACCTCGTACGCAGGGTCGACCTCGTCGCCGGAAACCAGGTAGCCCACGTGCACGGTGGCGGTGCTTCCGTCGTGCAGGCGGACTTCGTAGCCGTTATCGGACTCCCTGTTTGCAAGGGGCTTTTCCTTGTGCAGCTTCTCAAACGCATCCCAGACCTCGGCTGTCTGGAAGCCGTCGCCGGATACCCCGGCGACGATGAGCTCGCTGCGTTTTATAATGTTGGGGTTCAAATAAACTCCTCCTCTGAGTCGGTTGGTAAATTTCATGATCATCTCATCCACTGTGACCACAACCGGTGTGTAGCCCTGCCTGCGGTACTCCACGGGCGGCAGGCCGAACACACCCTTGAAGGCGCGGGAAAACGCCTGCGCGGAGTTGTAGCCGCTGTCCAGGCCAATCTCCAGAACGGAGCGGTCTGCCGCCGAAAGCTGTACGCAGGCCCGCATCAGCCGGCGGTCGCGGATGTGGGTGGCGACGGGCTTGCCGACGATGACGGAGAACATCCTGTGGAAATAATAGGGCGAAAAGTGGAACCTATCGGCGAGCATCTCGAGGGTCATCCCCTCATCCAGGTGACCGTCGATGTATTCGAGGGCTTCCTTGATTTTGGCAAACCGATCCATCGTCTCTCCCCCGTCTGTTTTTGTTTCGCAGCTGCAAGGACATTGTAACAGGCCGGGCTTTTTTCTGCTTAACCATTCTTGCCCAACTGGAATTGTTCAGATGCCGATCTCCTTCATATCATAGACCGCCTGCATACCCCGCAGCGCTTCCGCTCTCTGCTCCTCCGTCTCGCCGTAGAAATAGTCGCCGACAAAGCGGTAGCCGAATCGTAGCAGTATCATCTCCCGGATGCAGTGGTCGCTTATCCCCGACACATCGATATGCTCCGCAAGCCCCCGGTAATATGCTGGGATGAAGCTACAGTAGTAGTCGGTCATGTGATCCACCGTCACATCGTCGGCAATGAGGCTGGCGATGTCTTCGCCCAGATACCCCCACCCGGCGGTGTCCCAGTCGATGAGCACGATCTCCCCATCCCGAAAGAAGATGTTTTCCAGCCACAGATCCCGGTGGCACAGCACGACGGGCAGCTTTTCGATACGGGCCATGATTTCCGGCAAGTCATCCTCCAGCCGGAGATACATCTCCCGCAAGTGGGTGGGAATGGTGCAGTCGTCCGACCGGATGTAGCGGTAGACAGGCGCGCTTCTCCACCGGGTGTAGTCGCTTTCCAGAAACGCCGGAGCACTCAGATTGGAAATATTCCTCAGCACCGGGGGCTTTTCCGCACACAGCTTGCCCTGAAAGTGGCCCATCTCCAGGGCGGTGCGCTCCAGCATATCGGGGGTGAGGCTGTTCCCCGACACCCCCTCAATGTACTCCATCCAGAGTTCTGTCTCCTCCCCGCTGTCTTTTGCAAGGCAGCATTTCGGCCAGCGGAGGGCTTCGATAAACACTTCGCCCAGCGCCGACGCGTAGAGGTCGTACTCCCTGCGCCAGGAATTTTCATCTCCGGGCCGGGCCCACTTTTTCTGCACCTTGTGCACAATCCGGAAGGGCAGGCTATCTCCATCCACGCTCTTCGCCACGCCGGTGAGCAGCTTTACATCGCCCACGTCGCCGCCCTGAAGCTGCACGGACTCCCAGTCCGCGTCAGTGATTTCCCTGCCAAACAGGGTGCGCAAAGCTTCCGGCAGGGCTTCCCCGCCGGTATTATTCAGTCGGTTCATTTTATTATCTCCTTTTGCGTTATGCCGCAAAAAAGGGCACTCCTGTCACCCAGAAGCGCCCGCTATTTCTGCACACAAAAGAAGGACGTACCCTATCCCTCCAGGGTGAACAGCAAAGCTTCCGAATGAGCGGTTATTTGATTCATAAAGCAAAGTTCACCCCTTTCTACACTGGGCACATTTTAACATGGCCTGGCGGCGCTGTCAATTGATTTGAGGTTGGCGTGGTTTGCACAGAAACCAGCTATTACACAAACTCAGCTATCACGATCTCGTTTCCGTCAACATCGTTTAAGCGAAGCTCGCTTGCCCAATCGTATCGAACGGGTTCAGCCAGTGAAAGTCCTTTTTCCTTCAAACGTTCCATTGTAGAATCAAGATTTTTTGTCTGAAACACAAAGGATTGGTATCCAGTGGGCTGCGCGTCAAATGCCGTGCAATCCCATATGCAAATGGTGGGTGCGTTTTCAATGAAGCCAAGATAAACCCCATTTGAATCGTCAATATCGGTTTTAATAAAGGGTATCTCCAATATTTGCCTATAGAACGCAATCATTTCTTTCGCTTGCTCAGAAAAAATATTAGTGCAGTAGTATCCTGTTATCATCTTCTCACCATCCAATCCTCATTTTTATCTAATGTTCGCATTCTATCCCGAAGCTACCCTATTCACCGAACCCCTTCGCCATCGTCAGCGCCAGGTGCAGCGCGTGGGAGGACGCCGCATAGCGAACAAACTCCCGCTCACCGCCATAGCTGCGGCTCAGGTGTAGCTCCCGCCACTCCTCGTCGCCCTCCCGGCTGGCAGCGATGTAGACCAGCCCCACCGGCTTTTCCGGTGTCCCGCCGGACGGCCCAGCGATGCCGGTAACCGAAACGCCGATGTCTGCGCCGGAGAGCTTCCGCACACCCCTGGCCATCTCCAGCGCCGTCTCCTTGGACACCGCGCCGTGGGCTGTCAGCGTCTCGGGGGAGACCCCCAGCAGTTTCATTTTGGCTTCATTTGCGTAGCTGGCCACCCCCCAGCCGAACACCGCCGAGGAGCCATCGATCTCTGTGATGCGCTTGGAAATCAGCCCGCCCGTGCAGCTCTCCGCGGTGGCAACGGTGAGGCCCTTTGCTTTCAGCTCCAGCACCAGCGCGTTTTGCAGGCTGTCCACATCCACGCCGTAGATGAGACCGGGATATTTCCCCAGCAAGTCCTCCACCACCGGCCCGGTGAGAGTGAAGGCCTCTTCCGCGGTGGGAGCGTAGGCTGTCACCCGAAGCAGCACCTCCCCCTCCTTTGCGTAGGGGGCGACGGTGGGATTGGTGTGCTCCAGCATGTAGTTCCGCAAATCCTGCTCCAGCTGAGATTCCCCGATGCCGAAGAAGTGGACGTTGCGGGAGAGCAGCACATGATCACTCTTCGCCATCAGGTAGGGCTTCACCTGATTGTCGAACATGGCGGTCATCTCCCGGGGCGGCCCCGGCAGCAGGATCACCGTCTTGCCCAGGGTTTTGCCGTGGCCCGCGGCTTCATCCTCTGACCTGCCCTCCACCGCAAGACCGTCGGCGGTGCCCCTGTCGTTGGGAAACACCACCGCGCCCTCGGGCATCATGGCCTGCTTCTTGTTGTTGTCGGTCATGGGGCGGTCGAAGCGCCGGAACAGCTCCACCAAATGGTCGTAGGACTCTTGATGCAGCTCCATTTTGCGCCCGAACCAGTCCGCCACCGTCTCTTTGGTCAGGTCGTCGTAGGTGGGGCCGAGTCCACCGGTGGTGATCACCATATCCGAGCGGCCCAAGGCCAGGGAGAGAGCGTCAGCCAGGCGGCCGGGGTTATCCCCCACCACCGTCTGGCAGTAGCAGTTGATTCCAAGCTGCGACAGGCCGCGGGCGATGTAGGCGGCGTTTGTGTTGACGGTGTCACCCAGCAGCAGCTCGGTGCCCACACAGAGAATTTCAGCGTTCATGATGATCCTTCCTTTTCCTTGTGAATCAAAATCTGATTAGTCTATCGCAATTTCCATTTCCATTCCAGGGCCCTCATATTCGTGAGGTCTGCACCGAAACCCAAGTTTTTCATAAAACCCCTCTTTGCCCTTTGCACACATTAGACAAAGGGATATTTCTGTCTTGGGTATACTGCTTTTTTTGGCATGATCGATTAGCTTTTTTACAATTGCAGAGCCAATCCCTTTTCCCTGGTATTCGGTCAGGATAAAAACATCTTGTATGTACCAGAAGATCGCGCCATCTCCAATAAGCCTGCCCATGCCCACTAATTCGCCATTATCCAAAGCGACAATATCGTATAGGTCATTGTTGAGCGACAACGATATTTGCTCGTATGGATCCTCATTCCAATGCATTTTTCTTTGAAAATCCCGATAGGCCTCTGGTGTCAAAACATTTTCCATGTATGTGATATTCATTCTGCACCTCATTTGCAATCACACTGATTGATCTACTTGTTATTCCTTTGGCACCACAATCAAATCCGTATCCCACGCCGGAATGTGCTCCCGCTGCCGCAAAAAGATGCTGCAATCCTCCCCGCACAGCTCCCCCATCAAAAGGGGCAGCGCGTAGATATCCTCCGTGCGGTGGTAGGCGCTCACCAGCAACCGGGGGCGCCACCTCGCGATGGTCTTTCTGCTGCCCAGCAGGGCCTCGCGCTCCGCCCCCTCCACGTCGTACTTGATGAGAGTCGCGGGATTTCCAGCCAGCAGGTTGTCGATGCTGTCCACCGAGGTGTCGCCACTCCCCTCACCCAGGGCTGAAATTCCGGGGGCGAAATTCATCAGGGCTGCATTTCGCCCTGACGTTTGGGAAAAAGATAGCTGTTCCGGGCCGCTCCAAGCCCCAACATTGCGGCAGTCAACACGGGGCAGTCCGCCAATCGCCTCCACTAACCGACGATAGTTCCTGCGGTCGGGCTCAATCGCCAATATGGAGGCGTATTCGCCGCCCGTATAGCGGAGCAGCTCCTCCACTGTGTCCCCACGGTAGGCTCCGGCATCCACGAAGTGCTCGTCTTTCCCCAGGGAGAGCAGCCGGAAGGTCTCCTCTCTCGGGGCTGCGCACTCCTCCAAATATGCGGGCTTACCCGACAGCTTGTACTCCAACAGGCAGCGGAAGGTAAGGCGGGAGCGCTCGTCCCCCAGCAGGGAATAGGCCTTTTCCAACTTGCGCCGGTGCGCCGCCAGCCAGTCCCCATCGAAGACTGTACTGCCGTAAAGGGGCAGGTCGGGGGCATAGAGCTCGTGGCGGGCGGCAACCCGGCGGATCAGCTCCAGCACCTCGGGGCGGGCGGTACCGAAGCAGACCAGCACGACCATATCGCCGAAGCGCTGCTCCAGTGCCTCCAGCTCTTCCACCGCAAAGCCCCGGAAGCGGTTGCCCCGGGCAAAGCCTGGGCTGGCAAACACTCCCCTCACGGGGATGCCCCTCGCCGCACAGATGTCCAGCGCCTTGTCCGCGCCGTTGCCCATGCCATAGAGCACAACGGGCTTATTTGTGGCGCTCAGCCTGTCCCATAGAGAGAGGCTCTCCCGCAATGTCAATTGCTCACTCATACCGCTTATTGTACACCTGGAAATCAGATGCCGTCAACCGCGCTTGCTTCACAGCCCGGAACTCTGTATAATCGATTAAGCGACAAATGATGAGAGGATGGCCCCAGATGCAAAAGCGGTACCTGGAATGCGGAAAGATCGTCTCCCCCCACGGGGTGCGGGGCGAGGTGAAGGCCGAGATCTGGGCGGATTCCCCCGACTACCTGGGGCAATTCTCCACCCTCTACCTGGATAAAGGGGAGACCCCCATCCGGGTGCTGTCCGCACGCCCCCACAAGAACATGGCCCTGCTGCTGTTGGAGGGCTTCTCCACCCCGGAAGAGGCCGGTTCCCTCCGGGGAAAGATTCTCTACCTGGATAGGGAGGACGCCCCCGACGACGGCAAGCCCTTCCTCCAGGATTTGCTTGGCCTTGCGGTGAGTGACATCGACACCGGGAGAGCCTACGGCGCGATCAAGGACGTCATCCACACCGGGGCCAACGACGTGTATGTGCTGAAGGACAGCGCCGGAACAGAGCGGCTCATCCCCGTAATTCCGGATGTTATAATCGAGACCGACATTCCCGGCGGAACGATGAAAATTCGCCCCCTGAAAGGCCTGTTCGAGGACGAGGAAGTCTAGCCGCCGAAAAATATTTTTCTTCGCTGAATGGAATCCGCCTCCCCATTCGTATTCCTCATAGATGCATAAAAACTTTTATGAGGTGGTAAAAATGAAAAAGACTCTTTCTATCCTGGCGATTGCGGTGCTGATGGTATCCATGATGAGCGTGAACGCATTCGCCCACGGCGGGCACGGCAGCAGCCATCGCACCACCCAGCAGTCCGGTTATGCGGTCTGCACCGTGGAGGGCTGCGCTCAAACCGGCCTGCACGAGCACAACGGCACCTATTACTACTGCCAGAATCACAGCACGGGACACGGCTGTGGGAGAACCCGCAGCAGCCGTTAACACAGAAAGGACAGCCATGCGAAGTGAAGCGGAACTGAATAGGGCGCTGACGTCGTATGGAGACAAGATCAGGCGAATCTGTTTTATGCATCTGCACAGCCGAAGCGACGTGGAGGATGTGTTCCAGGAGGTATTCCTGAAATACATCCTCCACGAGGCGGCTTTTGAGAGCGCCGAGCACGAGAAAGCATGGCTTCTCCGGGTCGCCATCAACGCCTGCAAGGACTTGCACAAGAGCTTTTGGCGACAGAAGGTCTCCTCTTTGAAGGATGCTGACGAGAGCCGCCTCGCCATCGCCGACGAAAACCGGGATGTGCTGGACGCCGTGCTGCGGCTTGTCCCCCCCAAGTACCGGGATGTCATCTACCTGTACTATTACGAGGGCTATAAGGCCGGGGAAATCGCGGCGATTCTGGGACAAAAAGAAAATACAATCTACACCTGGCTCACAAGGGCCAGGGAGCAATTGAGGCAGACGCTGGGAGGTGAGCTGCTTGAAGGATAGAATTTACAGCGCGTTTGACAGTATCCGGGCCGACGAAGCCCTGCTGCAAACCACAGCCGCTCACCTGAACGCCGAGCGCGCAAAGAGGGAGAAGCGGGGAAAGCGCGTCCGCATCCGACCCCTCCCTTTGGCGGCGGCGCTGGCTGCCACTGTGATGTTGGCGGTTGGAATTCTCGGATACCGCACAGTCTACTCCACTGCCTCGACCTATGTGAGTGTCGACGTCAACCCCTCGGTGGAGCTGACCCTGAACCCCATGGACACCGTCATCGGTGCGGTCGCCTACAACCCGGAGGGGGAAGCCCTTCTGCTGGAGCTTGACTTGAAGGGCAAAGGGTACAGCGACGCGGTGTCCCTCCTGATCGCGGAGATGGGGCGGGAGGGCTACCTCTCCGGCGACGCCCTCGTGACCATGACGGTGCAGACTGCCGACGGCGCCAAGGAGCAGCTGCTGTGCCGTTCCCTCCAGCAGGCGGTCGGCGGCCAGGTGGATGTCGAGGTCTTCCCCGTCACCCAGGAGGTGCGGGAAAGCGCCCACGGCTGCCACATGAGCGCCGCAAAATACCTGGCAATACAGGATCTGATGGAAGTTGACGGGGACGCGACGCTGGAGGAATACAGCGATTCCTCCATCGGGCAAATCCGGCAGCGAACGCGGGAATGCCGCGAAGCCCACGGAGAGGAACAAGCCTCTTCCGGCGGCGGGAACCACAGCGGTCAGGGCAGCGGCCAAGGTCAGGGCGGCCACGGGCACGGCTCTCACGGTGGCTGACCAAGCCTTTCCGGTTCAAAATCCGCAAATTAACCACAGAAGGAGCTGTTCGGTCTCTTGAGAATTGACATACTCACCCTTTTTCCAGAAATGTTCGAGCCGGTCATCGCCACCAGCATCATCGGCCGGGCCCGCGCAGCGGGCAAGCTGGACATCCGCTGCCACCACATCCGTGACTACACTCTGGACAAGCACTCCCGCACCGACGACACCCCCTACGGCGGCGGCAAGGGGATGCTCATGCAGGCCGACCCCATCTACAACACCTGGAACTCCGTTGTTCTCCAGACCGGCGTCCGCCCACACACCGTTTACATGACCCCCCAGGGCAGCCTGCTGAACCAAAAGCGGGCGGTGGAGCTTTCCCAAATGCCAAATCTCTGCATTCTCTGCGGCCACTACGAGGGGGTTGACCAGCGGGTGCTGGACGAGGTGGTGGACGAGGAGATTTCCATCGGCGACTATGTCCTCACCGGCGGGGAGCTGCCCGCCCTGGTGCTGGCAGACTGCGTGGCCAGACTCTGCGACGGCGTTCTGGCCGAGGACATCTGCTGGCAGGAGGAGAGCCACAGCGAGGGGCTGCTGGAGTACCCCCACTACACAAAGCCCGCCACCTGGCACGACCGCACCGTGCCGGAGGTGCTGGTCAGCGGCCACCACGCCAACATTGAGCGGTGGAGGCGGGAGCAGTCGCTGCTCAAGACCCTGCGGGTGCGCCCCGACCTGCTGGCCGCCGCGGCGCTCACCGAGGAGGATATCGCCTTCCTCGCCGGGTTGGGCTGGGAAAAGCCAAAAAAAGAGGACACCTGACGGTGTCCTCTTTTTTTCGGCTGCTTTATTTGGGCACGACCCTGATCCAAGTCTCTGTCCAAAATTCTTTGCCATCATTGTAGTAGAGCTCCAGCTCGCAGCCGTCCACCTTGTCGTAGGCCGCTGTGGGCAGCCAGTCGGTGTACACCCGCTTGATCAGATCCTGTATGAGGTCACTGGTTTTCTCCAGTTCACCTGCCGGCAGGCGCTCACTCTTGAAGATTGCCCAGGTAGAGACGGGAACATTCACCACCTTGTAGCCGGTGCTGTCCCGGCCGGGGGCCGCGAAGGCGCAGAGCATATAGGGGAAGTTTGTGCCCTCCCGCTCCTCGTAGTCGCAGATGGCGTTGACCGCGCACATCTCCCCTGTCAGCCCTTTGCCGCCGGAGGAGGCGTCCAGCCTGCCCAGACTGCCGTCGTCTCTGCACTTTGTCCAAAAGTCAGGGATGTCGGTGAGGTTTTTGCCGTTCTCCGTCGTAAAGATTCCCTCGATGCCGTATACCTGGAAGCCTTCCTTTGTCTCGATTCTGTAGTTCATGGGTACAACTCCTTTCAGTGTGAGCAAAAAGGAGAGTCGGGGGTAGGCCTTGAGCATCACGCCGCCCCTGCGCGCCGAGGTTGGCGTCACGCCGTGGATCGCCTGGAATGCCCTCGCGAAGGCCTCCGGCGACTCGTAGCCATACCTGAGAGCCAGGTCAACCACCTTGATGCCACTGTTTTGCAGCTCAAAGGCGGCCTGGGTCAGCCTGCGGCGGCGCACATACTCCGAAAGCGGCAGCTCCGCCACATAGGAGAACATCCGTTGCGCGGTCGCCGCGGAACAGCAGGCGATCCGCCCAATCTCCTCCGTGTCGATCTCGCCGCTCAGGTTTGCCTCTATGTAGTCCAGCATGCGGTTCATCCTGTCCAACCAGCCCATCCCGTCTCACTCCTCCTCTCTGTAAAGAAAGTCTACCCCATCCCGGATTCACTTGCCTAGCATTTTGAATGCGGCCTCTGCCAGTATGCCAAAAATGGCTTCAAAAGGAAAGATCATGGGCGCGCATCCTTTTTCAATCGTTAAAGTGTCCAGAAATTTATTAACATTCATGGCGAGTTGCACAAAGCAGGTCGCCCAAAAGGTGGTTTTGTTGGGATTTCGACAGAAAATCGGCCCTTGCCGCATTTCCCGCCCCCTTTTTTCGTTGACCTTAGTCTTACTTGTGTTATAATAATGCTAATTTCATCCTGTTATTCATTTTAGTGAAACACATATGCAGAAGGTGAAAAAAGCTTTTTGATGATAACCCAGTTTTTCTTTTCGCCTCTGTTTATTCAGAAAGGAATATGTGCAATGTTTGTCAAAGAAGTAGCGGTTCAAAATCAGGTCGGTCTTCACGCCCGTCCCGCAACCTTTTTCATCCAGAAGGCCAATGAGTACAAATCCTCCATCTGGGTCGAGAAGGACGAGCGCCGCGTCAATGCCAAGAGCCTGCTGGGCGTACTGTCCCTGGGCATCGTGGGCGGCACCAACATCAAGATTATCGCCGACGGTTCCGACGAGCAGGCCGCAGTGGAAGGCCTTGTCAAATTGGTGGAGTCCGGTTTCGCCGACTAGCGAACGATTCCCATCCTCCCGGCCACGCAGGGTGTGGCATTGTTTGTTGACTTATATGGTGGCGCGGAGCTTTTCGTGCTGTTTCGTCATGGAGGCGGGCGCATAGCGCTCAGTCTCCTTTTGTTATACAATTTAGTATAAGGAGGTCTCCCCATGGAGATCAAGCCCTACCACCGTCGTGCGCAGTACCACGAAACCGACCAAATGGCCGTCATCCACCACTCCAACTACATCAAGTGGTTCGAGGAGGCGCGGGTAGACTTTATGGAGCAGACGGGCTACGGCTACGAGCGCTCTGTGGAGGAGGGCGTGGACTTCGCGGTGCTTGGCATCACCTGCGACTACCGCTCTATGGTGCGCTTCGGGGAGGAAGTGGACATCCTCTGCTCCATCACCCTCCTCACCGCCTCCCGCATGACAGTTCGCTACACCATCACCGACGCCGCCACGGGAACGCTGCGCACCACCGGGGAGAGCCGCCACGCCTATGTGGACGGCGCGACAAAGCGCCCGGTGTCGCTGAAAAAGCGTCTGCCCGAGCTGTACGAGATGTTCACCGAGTTGGTTGCGGCGGAACCAGCCGAATAATTGCCAAAGGGGCTGTTGACATGACAAAGAAGATTATCGTATACGGCGCGACCGATTGTGAAGGTTGCATCAAGCTGAAGCAGTTGCTGGATGCCGAGGGAATCCACTACGGCTTAGTGGATGTGCTGGGCGGTCTCGCCCACCTGAAAAAGTTCTTGAACCTGCGCGACCGGCACCCGGATGTGTTCCTCTACGCCAGAGAAAACGGGAAAATCGGTATCCCGGCGGTTGTCATCGACGATGCGGCGGTCTACGCCGAGAGCGACACCCCCTGGGATATGGCGATCTTCCGCTGATTTCCCATGAAGCAGTGCGAGACAAAATATCCCATCCTTCTCCTGCACGGCACAGGCGGACGGGATGACCTCCCCGTGGGCTACTGGGGGCGGATTCCCAAAGCGCTGGAGGATCGGGGCGCCGTTGTCTTTTTCGGCGGGCAGGACGCCTGGGCCACTGTCGCCCGCAACGCCTCCAAGATACGCAAGACTCTGGCGCATCTTGTGGAGAAGCACGGCGTGCAAAAGGTCAACATCATCGCCCACTCCAAGGGTGGGCTGGAGGCCCGCCATCTTGCTTCCGGCCTGGGCTGCGGTGACAGAATCGCAAGCATCACAACAATCTCAACCCCCCACCACGGCTCCCGAACAATGGACAAACTCTGGCGATTTCCCAAGCTCCTGTTCCGGGTGATTGGAGTGCCCGTAAACCTGTGGTTCTCCCTGCTGGGCGACCGGGAAGCCGACTTTTTCACCGCCTGCGGGCAACTCACCACCGTCTACACGGAGCGATTCAACCTGCAGAACCCGGATGTGAAGGGCATTCACTATCAGAGCTATGCTGCAGCCATGAAAAACCCTCTCAGCGATATATTCATGGCCTTCCCCAACCTTGTGATCGATCTGGTTGAAGGCGAAAACGACGGCATGGTTACGGTTTCCTCCGCTGAATGGACCAATTTCAGGGGCGTGTGGAGGGGAAAAACGAGAAGAGGCGTCTCCCACGGAGACGCCATCGACCTTCGCAGAAAGCCCCTGCCGAAAGACAAAAATGGTGCTGTGCCCTTCGATGCCCCCACCCGCTATGTGGATATCGTATCGGAACTGCGGGAGCGGGGTCTATAAACGGTTCTGCTAATTCAGCCAAGCGGCACCCACATTCAGGTATGTGGCGAACGAAATCCACACCATGTAGGGCAGAAACAGCAAAAACGACAGCTTGTTTATCTTGCGGAAAGCTATCATGGTGCCTATGACCAGAATGTCCAGCAGCAGAATCACCGCAAAGGCCACCCAAAATGCGTCCGCGCGGAAAAAGATAATGCTCCAGGAAAAATTCACGGCAAGCTGGCCAACATAGAGCGCCAGAGCGCCTATCTTCTCTTTGCCTGTTCCATCCCGGACAACCAGGTAGGACGCCCAGCCCATCAGAAGATACAGGATGGGCCACACAATCCCAAACAGCCAGCCTGGCGGCGACAGGGGCGGGGTGTTCAGCCCTTCGTAGATGGCGCGGATATTTCCGGCCAAAACGCCGGACAGCGCGCCCACTAGCAGTGGAACGGCGAGACAGATAACAAGGGTAATGCCCCTTTTTGCTTTTTGATTCATAGTGATCAACTCCTTAGCTGTCAGTTTACCAGCACAGGAGGCGAATTTCTGTCGAGACAGCGCCGCAAAATTACACAACAAAGGATAGATTATGGCAACCGACCTCAGATACCTGTACGAGCAGCACGACCCCTGGACACCCGACCCCAACATGGACAATCCCCGCCTCCCCTTTCTCCGGGACAAGGTGAAGGGCCTCCCCTTGGAGCCCGGCGTCTACATCATGCGGGACAAGGCGGGCAAGATCATCTACATCGGTAAGGCCAAAATATTGCGCAACCGGGTGGGGAGCTACTTCCGCGCCCTGGATAAGCATACCGAAAAGACCTACCGCCTGGTGGAGAACATCAACGACTTCGACACCATTGTCACCGGCAGCGAGTTCGAGGCCCTTGTGCTGGAATGCAGCATGATCAAGCAGTACAAGCCCCGCTACAACATCCTGCTCAAAGACGATAAGGGCTACAGCTACATCTGCATCACAGACGAGCCCTATCCCCGCATCTCGGCCTGCCGCATGCGGGAGTCCGGCTCCACCGACCGCTACCTCGGCCCCTACATGTCCTCCTTTGTGGTCACCCAGACAGTGGAGGAGGCCGGCAAGGTCTTTCAGCTGCCCACCTGCAAGCGCAAGTTTCCCGAGGACTTCCGCAAGGCCCGCCCCTGCCTCAACTTCCACATCAAGCGCTGCATGGGTGTGTGCACGGGGCGGTTCAGCCAGAGCTACTACAATGAGATTATTGAGCAATGCTACCAGTTCATCACCGGCGGGGCCGGCAAGGTTCTGGAAAGCCTGGAAAAGGATATGCTGGCCGCCGCCGAGGCCATGCAGTACGAAAAGGCCGCCGCCCTGCGGGACAAGGTCAGGGCGATCAAAAAGAGCGGCGAGCACCAGAACGTTGTGTTCGTCAAGGCCGCCAACCAGGACGCTATCGCTCTGGTTCAGAACGCCGACCAATGCGTCGCCGCCGTGATCAAAATTCGGGAGCAGCGGCTGGTGGACAAGGTGGATTACCAACTGGGCCAGGTGGACAGTCTGGAGGAGGCCCGGCAGGAATTTCTCATGACCTATTACGCCGGGCAGAGCGACATTCCCCGGCTCGTCTCCCTGGATGGCCCCTGCGAGGATCAGGAGCTGGTCGCCCGCTTTCTGTCGGAAAAGGCAAAACGGCAGGTGGGGCTCCATGTCCCGGTGCGGGGGGAAAAGCTCCGCCTGGTGGAGATGGCCCGCACCAACGCCGCCCAGACTCTCTCCGAGGGCGGCCAGCGCACCGGCAAGGAGCTTGCCGCCGTGGATGAGCTCCAGCGCCTGCTCGGGCTGTCAGCCACCCCTGTCTACATCGAGGCCTACGACATCTCCAACATGGGCAGCGATACGGTTGTCGGCGGCATGGTGGCCTACGAGAACGGCCGGCCGCTGCGCAGCGCCTATAAGAAGTTCAACATCAAGACGGTGGAGGGCACCGACGACTACGCTTCCATGCGGGAGGTCATCGCCCGCCGCCTCTCCCACTACGAGGAGGAGAGCGCCAAAGGAACGGGCTTCGGGCGCATGCCCGACCTCATCCTGCTGGACGGCGGCAAGGGCCACGTGAATGCCGTCGCCCCTGTGCTGGAGGATATGGGCTTCACCATCCCCCTTTTCGGCATGGTGAAGGATCAGAAGCACCGCACAAGAGCCATCGCCACAGACGGCGGCGAGATCGCCATTCAGTCCAACCGCTCCGCCTTCACACTTCTCTCCTCCATTCAGGACGAGGTTCACCGCTTTACCATCACCCACATGAAGGGGCGGAGGAGCAAGAGCGTCTTCACCTCTGCGCTCACCGAAATCCCCGGCATCGGGGAGGGAAGGGTCAAGGCGCTGCTCCGGCACTTCAAGACCCAGGCGGCCATCAAGGAGGCCTCGGTGGAGGAGCTGGCGGCGGCAAAGGGAATGACGAAGGCGGCGGCGGAAAATGTGTACAGGCATTTTCATCCCACAATAGAACAGGGCGAGGAATAAATATCCTCGCCCTGTTTTTCGGAATTTTCTCTATTTACTTTTTCGTCAACGGGCCGTCACTTACAACAATATCCCCCGCCATCTCCGTCGTGATATGGAGATAGCCTGCATTGTCTATCCAATACTTGATCCCCGTGATCTCTGTGTACTTATTTTTGGCGCTGTCATAACTATAGAACTTAAGATTTGCAGTGTTGAACTTTTCCGGCAAAGCCGCTGCAATTGTAACCGATTGGCCGAAGGATCCCTTTTGACCGCAGGATATTACGAATGTAGCGTTGGAGAACCATTTGGCCATGATGGACTGCACCTTTTTGGCCTGAGCCGAATCGGTGGACATTGTCACATCAATATCATTCTTTGCCAGCGCGGGGTTTATGCTGAGTCGCAACATAACCTTGCTGCCGGTGACTTGATCAAAGTTGACCGTCAGCTCGGTTCCCGACTTCTGGGCCTCTGCCGCCATTTCCTTCAACACGGAGAGAGAAACGGAGGATGCATTCTTGATGGAGGCGGACGCTTTTTTGCCGCCCGGTGCTGCTGCCTTGATGGCATTTTGTACGGCAGTCTTTCCTGCGGCTGCGCTGAGGGGCGAGGCGGTCTGGGCGGGAGCCGTTGTTCTGTCTCCGCCTCCGCCACCACCGCCTCCGCCGCCACCCTTACTGCTGGAGCTGGAAGAGGAAGAACCTCCAGAGGTAGTTGAAAGCTGCCTGCTGGACAAGAAATACTTAATATGATAAGGGAGCTTGCTGTCTGTAGTGCCGAGAAACACCAGCTGTCCATTCTGGTCGAGAACGTAGACGTATTGCAGAGTGTCTTTGTCAAAAGAAATACGATTTTCCAGTGCATTCATGTTGACTGTTTTCAGGGTGTAAATGGTATTGATGCTCGGGTATTGTGCGCGTATCGCCGCATCATCTGCCTTTGGCTCTGTCGTAACCCACCCGTAGTACTTCATACCCTGGCTCATATTCAGCCAAATGGAGAGACCGCTGCCCAAATCTGCCTGAATGTCGGGGATATCGGCTAGAGCGACTGCGCCTGGATAGTCTCCCAAATATAGATAGTTTTGATTGGCGTAGACATTATTCATTTTATTTTCAAATGTTCCGCTTAAAACAAACTCGGTGTTCTCTATCCTGCTTCCATCTATTGTAATGTATATTAACGCTCGATAGGAAATGGGCTCAACTGTCGGATAGTGATCAACCCACTCGAAAACATAATAAGCTTTATCATATTCGTCAAATTGAATGGCCGTATTTCTGCTAATTACTGACCCACCCGCTGTAGCGCGAACTTGGATTCCCAGGTTGTAATCCTCTACATCTTGCCGTGTTATATGTTCGAGCATACCCATATCCTCTACATACAAATATGCACGAAAAGCTTTGTCTCCTGGATTGACATTGTAATCCTTAACTTCTCTGTTACTGAGTTGAGCAACACCGCCAATGACTGATTTGCCTAAGCAGACCGTGTCCCTCGTCACTGGAATCGCAAAAGCAACCGATGACAGCCCTAAAACCATTACAACTGCCAGAAGAACAGAAAGAACACGTTTCATAAATAATGCCTCCTATTACTATAAATTTAGGTTATGGACACGACATCCAGCCGTGTCCTTTTCCTATCTCACGCCTAAGCTGTAGAATGAGAGAGCAATTGGCCTGACGTATGCCTCCAGGGACTAACCACGTCCGTCGGAAAGTCAGTCAGCCATCCTCTCATTCACAGCGTTCGTTTTATGCAGGTAGTGCCACCTTCATCGGTGCGTTCGTGTCAATAGATTGAATCGGCGGTGAGTAAAAAGATGGTCGCCAA